>NZ_JBICKY010000056.1:0-709516 GCF_043104705.1 Delftia sp. WSY_10
TGGGAAGACCATTTCTATCCCGAGATCATCGACCCGGACACGGGCGAGGTGCTGCCCGACGGCAGCGAGGGGGAGCTGGTCTTCACGTCGCTGTCCAAGGAAGCCATGCCCATCATTCGTTACCGCACGCGGGACCTGACGCGGCTGCTGGCGCCGACCTCGCGCAGCTTCCGGCGCATGGGCAAGATCGTGGGGCGCAGCGACGACATGATGATCATCCGCGGCGTCAACGTCTTTCCGACTCAGATCGAGGAAATCGTGCTGGCCAATGCCAGCCTCACGGGCCTGTACCAGATGCACATCAGCCGTGAAGGCCTGCTGGACACCGTCGAGGTGCACTGCGAGCTGCAGCCGCAGCGGCGCGGCCTGGGCGATGCCGAGCGCGGCGAGATCGCGCAGTGGGTGCAGCAGCGCATCAAGACCCTGGTGGGCATTTCCACGGCGGTGCGCGTCTTCGATCCCGACACCATCGAGCGCACGCAGACCGGCAAGGCCCGGCGCGTGTACGACAGGCGGCCGCGCTGAGGCACCGCCGGCCGTCGTCAACCATTTCATTGAAGGAGATCGCACATGTACACCCAGGCCATGGACACCATGGGCAAGGAAGCGGGCGATGGCGGCAAGGCCGTGCGCTCGGCCGACGAAATGCGCCTGCAGCAGCGCTTTGACGAGCGCATCGATGCCGGCGAATTCATCGAGGCCAAGGACTGGATGCCCGACAACTACCGCAAGACGCTGCTGCGCCAGATCAGCCAGCACGCGCACAGCGAGATCGTCGGCATGCTGCCCGAGGGCAACTGGATCAGCCGCGCGCCCACGCTCAAGCGCAAGGCCATCCTGCTGGCCAAGGTGCAGGACGAGGGCGGCCATGGCCTGTACCTCTACGCCGCCGCCGAGACGCTGGGCAGCAGCCGCGACCAGATGCTGCACGCGCTGCACACGGGCAAGGCCAAGTACAGCTCCATCTTCAACTACCCCACGCTGACCTGGGCCGACATGGGCACCATCGGCTGGCTGGTGGATGGCGCGGCCATCATGAACCAGGTGCCCATCTGCCGCTGCTCCTATGCACCCTATGCGCGTGCCATGGTGCGTATCTGCCGCGAGGAGAGCTTTCACCAGCGCCAGGGCTACGAGGCGCTGCTGACCATGATGCAGCAGGGCACCGAGGCGCAGAAGGCCATGGTGCAGGACGCCGTCAACCGCTGGTGGTGGCCGTCCATCATGATGTTCGGCCCGCCCGACGACCAGTCGCCCAACAGCGCGCAGTCCATGCGCTGGGGCATCAAGCGCATCTCCAACGACGCGCTGCGCCAGAAGTTCATCGACGCCACGGTGGACCAGGCCAAGGTGCTGGGCGTCACCCTGCCCGACCCCGACCTGAAATGGAACGAGGCCCGCCAGGCCCATGACCATGGCCCCATCGACTGGGACGAGTTCTGGCGCGTGATCGCCGGAGACGGCCCCTGCAACCGCGAGCGCCTGGGCGCACGCGTCAAGGCCTGGGACGAAGGCGCCTGGGTGCGCGAAGCCGCGCTGGCCCATGCCCGCAAGCAGACACAGAGAAACCAGACCCGCAAGGAGGCCGCATGACCACCGCCGAACAGAACATCACCAACGAATGGCCGCTGTGGGAAGTCTTCGTCCGCAGCAAGGCCGGCCTGGACCACAAGCACTGCGGCAGCCTGCATGCGGCCGACCCGCAGATGGCGCTGCAGATGGCGCGCGATGTCTACACGCGGCGCCAGGAGGGCGTGAGCGTCTGGGTGGTGCGCTCGGACCAGATCGTGGCCAGCGACCCCGGCGACAAGGACATGTTCTTCGACCCGGCCCAGGACAAGGTCTACCGCCATCCGACCTTCTACCAGCTGCCGCCCTCGGTGGACCACATGTGAGCGGGGAGCTGCCATGAACGCCTCCGCCTCCTCCATCGCCATCGACGCCCGCCCCGAGGTGCAGTACCTGCTGCGCCTGGGCGATACCTGCCTGATCCTGGCCCAGCGCCTGGGCCAGTGGTGCGGCCACGCGCCCATCCTCGAAGAGGACATCGCCATGACCAACATGGCGCTGGACCTGGTCGGCCAGGCGCGTGCGCTGCTCACGCGCGCCGGCCAGCTCGAAGGCCGCGCGCACGACGAGGACCAGCTCGCCTTTCTGCGCGACGAGCGCGACTACTTCAACGCCACGCTGGCCGAGCTGCCGCGCGGCGACTTCGCCTTCACCGTGCTGCGCAACGCCATGGCCGCCACCTGGCTGCGCCTGATGTGGGAACGCCTGGTGCACTCCAGCGACGCCGAGCTGGCCGCCATCGCCGCCAAGGCGCTCAAGGAGGCGCGCTACCACGAGCAGCACGCGGGCGACTGGGTGGTGCGTCTGGGCGACGGCACCGAGGAATCGCGCCAGCGCATGGAGGCGGCGCTGGCCCAGCTGTGGCGCTATGCGGCCGAGCTGTTCACCGACGACGCCACGGACGCCGCCGCACGCGCCAGCGGCCTGGGCCCGGCCTGGTCCGAACTGCGCGAGCCCTGGCAGGCCGAAATGGCCGCCCTGCTGCAGGAGGCCACGCTGGACATGCCGGCTGAATCCGCCTTCCGCAGTACGGGCCGCAACGGCGTTCACAGCGAGCACATGGGCTTCATCCTGGCCGAGATGCAGCATCTGCAGCGCGCCTATCCGGGCGGGGTGTGGTGATGGCTGCCGCACGGCTTGTGGCCGTCACATCCGCCTCGGCCGAGCGCGAGCGCCTGGCCTGGGCCGCGCTGCAGGACGTGCCCGACCCCGAGGTGCCCGTGATCTCGGTCTGCGAGCTGGGCATCGTGCGCGAGGTCCATGCCCTGCCCGAAGGCCAGGGCATGGAGATCGTGCTCACGCCCACCTACTCGGGCTGCCCGGCCACCGAGGTCATAGAGCGCAGCGTGCTCGAGGCCATCGAGGCCGCCGGCCTGGGCCCTGCGCGTGCCGTGCTGCGCCGCGCCCCGGCCTGGACCACGGACTGGATCAGCGACGACGGCCGGCGCAAGCTGCGCGAATACGGCATCGCGCCGCCCGGGCGCTGTGGCGACGCCGGCCTGCCGGAGGGCACTTCGCCCATCCGCCTGGTGCGCCGCCGCCAGGGCATTGCCGCGCCCGAGCCCGTTGCCTGCCCGCACTGCGGCAGCGTGCACACCGAGCGGCTGTCGGCCTTCGGCGCCACGGCCTGCAAGGCCCTGCACCGCTGCCTGGACTGCCGCGAACCCTTCGAACACTTCAAGCCGATATGACCACGACCACGATGTTCCACCCGCTGCGCGTGCGCAGCATTGCGCCCGACACGGCCGAGGCCGTGGTCGTCTCCTTCGACGTGCCGCCCGCGCTGCGCGAGGTCTTCGGCTTCACCCAGGGCCAGTACCTGACGCTGCGCCACCAGATCGACGGCCAGGACCTGCGCCGCAGCTACTCCATCTGCGCAGGCGTGGATGACGGCGAGCTGCGCGTGGGCGTGCGCAAGGTGCGCGGCGGCCAGTTCTCCAACTGGATCAACGAGCATCTGCGCCCCGGCGACACGCTGCAGGTCATGGCGCCCCAGGGCCGCTTCTTCGTGCCCATCGAGCCCGGGGCCGCGCGCCACCATGTGGGCATCGCCGGCGGCAGCGGCATCACGCCCATCCTGTCCATCATGAAGACCGTGCTGGCGCGCGAGCCCGCCAGCCGCTTCACGCTGATCTACGGCAACCGCCAGCTGCAGTCCACCATGTTCAAGGAGGAGATCGAGGACCTCAAGAACCGCTACATGTCGCGGCTGTCGCTGCAGCATGTGTTCTCGGACGAGCACACCGACCTGCCGCTGAACATGGGTGTGATGGACCGAGCCAAGATCGCCGAATTCCTGCAGGGCGTGGTGCCGGCCGCGCACATCGACCATGTCTACATCTGCGGACCCTTCCAGATGAACGACGAGGCCGAGGCCGCCCTGCTGGCCGCCGGCGTGCCCGAGGAGCGCATCCACATCGAGCGCTTCGGCGTGGCCCTGCCGGCCGCAGGCCAGGGCACGGTGGGCGCCGTGGTGCACGAGGCCCAGCCCGGCGACGCCGCCACCGCCCGCATCACCCTGGTGCGCGACGGCCTCTCGCGCGAGATCCCCTTCACGCGCGGCCAGGCCAGCATCCTGGACGCGGCCTCCTCGGCCGGGCTGGAAGTGCCCTATTCCTGCACCTCGGGCGTCTGCGGCACCTGCCGCGCCAAGGTGGTCGAGGGCGAGGTGCGCATGGAGCGCAACTTCGCCCTCGACAAGAACGAGGTCGCCTGCGGCTTTGTCCTGACCTGCCAGGCGCATCCGCTGACCGAGCGCGTGGTGCTGTCGTTCGATGAGCGTTGAGGGCGCCTGCGTTCTGGCGCAGGGCAGGAAGACTCAGGGAAACAGTGTCGAAAGCATGTGCTTTGGCACTGGCAGCCCATCAGATGCTTCGATGAAATGCAGACCCTTGGATGCGGGCTGTATGGACTGAAACGCGGAAGGAAAGCGCGGCAGCTGCACATGGTGCTTGCTCTTGCATTCCTCGCAGGCGTGGAACTGCGGCTGGAAGACTTTGTTTTTATGGCTTCCCACGGGACCGTTGGCATCCCAGACGGCCAGCGATGCCTCGGTGGAAACCGGCTTGCACAGGTTCTTCCAGTCCAGTGCCCCGTGCACGACCATGTAGAAGCCAATCAGGTTGGAAACCAGGTCTTCCTGGCTGAATCCACTGTCTGTGAGGAGCGACATGGATGCCTGCAGGCTCTCGAAGCCCATGGAAACCTCCATGAATATGGCCAGGGCCACGGAGCGCTTCGCTGAAAGAGACAGGCCTTTCTTGACGAGATAGAACTTGGCAAATTCCTGGGTCAGGCCAAAGCGCCCCATGGATTGCTTGTATTGAATCAGATGGCTGTCGGAGTGACCGGGAATCCCGATGCCGCGCTCATGCAGTATGTCTTTCCAGAGATAGGCCGCACTGGCGTAGCGATTGCGGTGGCTCTCGACCGATTGGAGGTGGCCCAGGTCAATCCATCCGCAGTTGCAGGTATAGATGAGTCTTCGGGGTATGTGGGATCTGCTGGACATGTTCAGTCGTAATGGGTGAGCGTGACCTTGCACAGGCCTGTTGCGATTGCCTGGGTGACCGCCAGTACGGCAACTTCGCCGGCCGATGACGCGTATTGCGCGTATTGGACAAGGCGCTCTCCCTCGGGGACAAACGATGCGGCGGCATTTCCGGCATCGATGGATCTCTGGTGGAAATCCTTCTGGCGCAGGTAGCTGGTGAGGGCCGCAGTGGCCTCGGTGATGTCCTTGGCGCTGGTCTCGAAGGTCATCTCGGACTGCGGTGGCTTGTTGCCATCACCGACGGAGCCGAAGTAGGTGGGCTGCGCCATCGTCCCTGTCGCTGGCGCATTGCGTATCAGGGAAGAGATGCCTACGTAATATCTGAGCGATCCCCGCTCAGGCGAGTAGTCCTCCTGGGAGATGAGAAACCCATACACGGCCAACCAGGATGCGGATGCGGCAAAGACCAGGAGGACAAGGCCCAAGATAACGGATCTGAGTCGCATGGAAGAGATGGAACGGGTTCGGGGAGGTGACGGCGGTCCAGATCCTAAATGAGCGGGCTGAAATCTTTATTTCAAAAGAGTAACTCTTTGAAATAGAGAATTTACTGAATGACCCATTCGATATTTGGCGGATTTCTCTTTGCGAAAGAGCAGACCGCGTCTGCCTCAGGAAAGCAAGCGGTCTGCCAGCGCTGGAAAACCATGCCCGGGGCAGGTTTCCTACTCGATGCCGATATCCAGCCGTGACACCAGTGCCCGGCCGTGTTCGTTCAGGCCCGTCACCTCGACCGTGCTGCCGTGCTTGCGCAGGCGCTGGCAGACCTTGTCCAGCGCATTGACGGCCGTGATGTCCCAGAAATGGGCGTTGGTCAGTTCGATGCGCACCGGCCGGCCTTCGATGTCCCGCACGTCGAAGGCATCGACCAGCAGGTCGGCCGAGGCAAAGAAGACCTGGCCCGAGACGCGGTAGGTCAGGCCTGCGCCGTCCTGCGTCTTCTCGACGGACAGCAGCCTTGAGACCTTGAAGGTGAAGAACACCCCGCTGAGCAGCACGCCGACGCCCACGCCGGCGGCCAGGTTGTCCGTGGCCACGGTGACCACCACGGTGGCCAGCATCACGGCGCTGGACAGCTTGGGGTGCCTGAGCAGGGCGCGCGCCGATCCCCAGTCCAGCGTGGAGGCCGACACCATCACCATGATGGCCACCAGCGCCGCCACCGGCACCTGGGATACCCAGGGCTTGAGCAGCACCATCAGGATGAGCAGGAAGGCGCCCGCGAACAGCGTGGACAGCCGGCCGCGGCCGCCGTAGCGCACATTGCCCACGGTCTGGCCGATCATGGCGCAGCCGGCAATGCCGCCGAACAGGCTGGCCGCGATGTTGGCCACGCCGATGCCGCTGCACTCGCGGTTCTTGGAGCTGGGCGTGTCCGTGAGTTCATCGACCACGCTGGCCGTCATCATGGACTCCAGCAATCCCACCATGGCGATCGCCAGCGCGGGCAGGGCGATCAGGCGCAGCGTCTCCAGCGACCACGGCACCTGCGGCATCCCGAAGCTGGGCAGGCCGTCCGGCAGCAGGCCCAGGTCGGCGACCGTCTTCAGGGGCAGGTCCAGCCAATTCGCCGCCACCGTCAGCACCACGATGCAGACCAGGGGCGAAGGCACCGCCGTGGTCAGCCGGGGCAGGCCGTAGATGATCAGCAGGCCGGCGCCCACCATGGCCCAGGTGGCGGCATTGGCGCCGATCAGGTGCGGCATCTGGGCCGAGAAGATCAGGATGGCCAGCGCATTGACGAAGCCCGTGCGCACCGAGCCGGACACATAGCGCATCAGCACGCCCAGGCGCAGCAGGCCGAACAGGATCTGCACGGCTCCCGCAAGAATGCCGGCCGCAAAAAGGTACTGCACGCCATGCGCATGCACCAGCGGAGCGGCCACCAGGGCGACCGAGCCCGCAGCCGCCGACACCATGGCCGGGCGCGCGCCCGTGAAGGCGATGACGATGCTGATGATGAAGGAGGCGAACAGGCCGACGGCGGGATCGACCCCGGCCACGAAGGAGAAGGCGATGACCTCGGGGATCAGCGCAAAGGTGGCCACGGCGCCGGCCATGAGCTCGCGCGGAATGCTGGGCGCCCACTCGGCGCGAAAGGGATGGGGGTGTTTCGACATGGAAATGGCCGACCCCGCCGCGCTGGGTGTGACAAGGCGGGGCAGGATTTTGTAGACGGGAATGAACATGCCGGGCGTCGGGCGATGCCCGAAACAACCTGGCGGCTTGTACGGTTCGGCCGTGCTACGGCGGCGCCAGGCGGGTGCAGCCCGAGCGCCGGCTCTGCGAGCCGCGCGCGATGCGGGCCAGCGTGAAGCTGTGAAGGCGTGCGGCATCGCGGCTGCGCGCATGGCGAGCCCCGGGTTGACGGTGCCGGTGGACTGAAATCACGGGCGCGATTGTACGAGGGGGTGCTGCCTGCCGCGGGATGGGCCCCTGGCCGCAATCAGTCGTAGTGCGCCATGGTGGCGCGGTAGCGCACAGGGCCTTGCTCGGCCGACGAGGCCTGCACCACTTCCACGTAGACGACTTGGCCCGAAGACGCCGTGTACCTGGCATGGCGAACGCGCCGCCCCATGCCGTAGGAGGGGCCGGGCGTTTCGTCGTCCGCAGTCCGGGAATAGCCTTTGCCGAGCAGGTAGGCATCGAAGGCGTGCGTGGCGGGGCCAATGCTTGCGAACTCCACGTCATAGGACACCAGGCCGTGTGGCGGCTTGTTGCCGTCGCCCACGGTGCCGAAGTACTCCGCCTTGCCCAGCGCGCCCACCAGCGGCGCATGGCGCACCAGGGACGAGATGCCGATGTAGTAGGTGAAGCTGCCGGGCTCGGGCGTGTAGTCCTCCTGCGAGATCAGGCATAGGGTTGCAGCCAGCCAGCCGAACACGGCTAGCGGCAGGCACAGGACAAGACTCCACAACAGGGTTCTGGCACGCGGCAGGAGCATGGGATTTGTCGTCGGGCGCCTGGAAAAACAAAACCCGCTTTCCGGGGAAAGCGGGTCTGGATGCTCAAGAACCTTGATGGTCCGAATCAGAACGGAATGTCGTCATCCATGTCGTCAAAGCCCGAGGCCGCGCGCTGCGGCGGGGGTGCCATGGGTGCGGGAGCGGGGCGCTGGGCAGGGGCCTGGCGCGGTGCGGGCGCTGCCATGGGGGCAGGGGCCGGGCGGCGCTGTTGCTGCTGGGGAGGGGCGTCGTAGCCGCTGTCGCCATAGCCTTCATCGCCATAGCCGCCGCCTTGCTGGCCACCGCCGCCGCCTTGGCGGCTGCCCAGCATCTGCATGGTGTCGGCGCGGATTTCGGTGGCGTAGCGTTCCTGGCCGGAGGCCTGGTCGGTCCACTTGCGCGTGCGCAGGCTGCCTTCGACATAGACCTGGCTGCCCTTGCGCAGGTACTGGCCCACGATTTCGGCCAGGCGGCCGTTGAAGACCACGCGGTGCCACTCGGTGGCTTCCTTGTTCTCGCCCGTGTTCTTGTCGCGCCAGCGGTCGGTGGTGGCGATGGTCACGTTGGCCACCTGATCGCCACTCGGGAAGGTGCGCATTTCGGGGTCGCGCCCGAGGTTGCCGACGATGATGACCTTGTTGACGGATGCCATGAGTGAAATACCTTTACAGAGAGAAGTGGCCCGGGCATAGAAGGATGGATCCCGGGCCAGACGCGCCATTGTGCCGCAAGCCGTCCGCCGTTGGCAGGGGGCGGATATGCCGGTGCAGCGGCTGGCTGCAGCAGTTTGTAACCGTCGGAAAACTGCCGTTCAGCCGTGGCGGCCCACGGGGCGCAGCGGCCAGGTGACGACCAGCCACAGCACGGCCAGGACGCTCGTCAGGGTGAACAGGCCCGGCATGCCGGCCCATTTGGCGACGGCGCCGCCCAGCGCGCCGCCTGCGAACAGGCCCAGCGATTGCAGCGTGTTGTAGGCGCCCAGCGCCGCGCCGCGCAGCGGGGCCGGGGCCATGCGAGAGACCAGGCTGGGCTGGGTGGCCTCCAGCGCGTTGAAGCCGCAGAAGAACACGAACATCAGCACGGCCATGGCCCACAGCGGCGGCTGCGCGCCGCCGGCCGCCAGCAGGCCCAGGCCGATCTGCACGAGGGTGATCAGGGCGATGGCGCCCAGCAGGGCCGCGCGCAGGCGCCCGCGCCGCTCCATGGCGAACAGGCCGCCCATGGCGGCGAAGGACAGCACCACGGCCGGCAGGTAGACATGCCAGTGCGCCTGCTTGTCCAGGCCTGCCTGCACCAGCATGGCGGGCACGGCCACCCACATGGACATCTGCACGGTGTGCAGCACGAAGACACCCAGGTTCAGGCGCACCAGGTCGCCATGGCGCCACAGCTCGGCCATGCGGCCGCGCGGCTGGTCGGCGTGGCGCGCGGGCTCGGGAGGGACGACCCAGAGCACGACGGCAATGCCCGCCAGCGCCAGGGCGCAGGTCAGGCCGAAGATGCCGGGCAGCCCGCCCCAGGCCGCCAGCAGGGGGCTGAGCACCAGGGCCAGCGCAAACATGAGGCCGATGCTGCCGCCCACCATGGCCATGGCCTTGGTGCGCACGCTGTCGCGCGTGAGGTCGGCCAGCAGCGCGGTCACGGCGGCCGAGACGGCGCCCGCGCCCTGCAGGCCCCGGCCCCACATCAGGCCCAGCAGCGAGTCGGCCGTGGCCGCCAGCAGGCTGCCCGCGGCAAAGACCAGCAGCCCGGCGACGATGACGCGCTTGCGCCCGAACCGGTCCGAAGCCAGGCCCAGGGGCAGCTGGAACACGGCCTGGGTGAGCCCGTACAGGCCCATGGCCAGGCCGATCATGGCCGGATCATCCCCGCCCGGGTATTTGCGCGCCTCCAGCGCGAACACCGGCAGCACCAGGAACAGGCCCAGCATGCGCAGCGCAAAGATCAGCGCCAGGCTGGCGCTGGATCGGCGTTCCTGCGAGGTCATGCGGCCCGATGCGGCCGAGGAGGGGGCTGGCGCCTGGGCGCCGTGGACGGGTGTGGGGGAATCGAGCACGGGGTGCACTGTTGTGGGGGCAAGCAATCCGCCATTCTCGCCCATAGGCCGGCGCTGCGGGGTGGCTGGGTTATGCAAGGCAGTGCAAGACAGTTTTGTGAAGGGGCGCCGCGGCAGACCCTGCCGCCCCGCAGACCGAGCCGCCATGCGGTGGCACGGGTTCTGACCTATCATGGCGGGTTCGCCTTCGCAGGGGTTTTCCCGATGCCTGGTTCCCACACGATTTCCGAAGACGGCGGCCTGGACCGGGCCGCCGACTCCCGCTCCCAGCCCGACGGCCGCTACCTTGGCCTGGCGCTGGCGCAGTCACGCATCGCCATCCGCGGTGCGCGCACGCACAACCTCAAGAACATCGACCTGGATATTCCGCGCAACCGGCTGGTGGTGATCACCGGGCTGTCGGGCTCGGGCAAGTCCAGCCTGGCCTTCGACACCCTGTACGCCGAGGGCCAGCGCCGCTATGTGGAGAGCCTGTCGGCCTATGCGCGCCAGTTCCTGGGGCGGCTGGACAAGCCCGATGTGGACCTGATCGAGGGCCTGTCGCCCGCCATCAGCATCGAGCAGAAGGCCACCAGCCACAACCCGCGTTCCACCGTGGGCACGGTGACCGAGATCAACGACTACCTGCGCCTGCTGTTCGCACGCGCCGGCACGCCCTACTGCCCCGACCACAACCTGCCGCTGCAGTCCCAGACCATCAGCCAGATGGTGGATGCGGCCCTGGCCCTGCCCGAGGACACGCGCCTCATGGTGCTGGGGCCGCTGGCGCGCAACAAGAAGGGCGAGTTCGCCGAGCTGTTCGCGCAGATGCAGGCCCAGGGCTATGTGCGCTTTCGCATCGACGGCAAGATCCACGAGTCCCATTCCCTGCCCGCGCTGGAGAAGAACGAGCGCCACGACATCGACGTGGTGATCGACCGCCTCAAGGTGCGTGCCGACGCCCAGCAGCGCCTGGCCGAGAGCTTCGAGGCCGCCCTGCGCGCGGGCGGCGCCGACGCCGGCGGCCGCGTGATCGCCCTGGAGATGGACAGCGGCAAGGAGCACCTCTTCAGCGCCAAGTTCGCCTGCCCGCTGTGCAGCTATTCGCTGCCCGAGCTGGAGCCGCGCCTGTTCTCGTTCAACTCGCCCATGGGCGCCTGCCCGGGCTGCGACGGCCTGGGCTGCACGGAGTCCTTCGATCCCGAGCGCGTGGTGGCCTTTCCCACGCTGAGCCTGGCCAGCGGCGCCGTCAAGGGCTGGGACCGGCGCAACGGCTACTACTTCTCCATGCTGGAGAGCGTGGCGCGCCACTATGGCGTCGATGTGGAGCTGCCCTTCGAGGAGCTGCCCGAGAAGGTGCGCAACGTGATGCTGTGGGGCTCGGGCGAGGAGGAAATGCCCTTCACCTATGTCTTCGACAGCGGTGCGCGCAAGGGCGAGACCCTGGTCAAGAGCCATCCCTTCGAGGGCATCATCCCCAACATCACGCGGCGCTGGCGCGAGACCGAGTCCAGCGTGGTGCGCGACGACCTGGCGCGGCTGCGCAGCGTCGCCGTCTGCCCCGACTGCGGCGGCACGCGGCTGCGCCGCGAGGCGCGCTTCGTGCGCATCGGCGAGGGCGAGCAGGCCCGCGCCATCTACGAGGTGGGCCATGCCACGCTGGCCGAGGCCCATGCCTGGTGCGCGTCCCTGCAGCTGTCGGGCGCCAAGGCCGAGATCGCGGGCAAGGTGGTGCGCGAGATCGCCTCGCGCCTGCTGTTCCTCAACGACGTGGGCCTGAGCTACCTGAGCCTGGAGCGCGGGGCCGACACACTGTCCGGCGGCGAGGCCCAGCGCATCCGCCTGGCCAGCCAGATCGGCAGCGGCCTGACGGGCGTGATGTATGTGCTGGACGAGCCCAGCATCGGACTGCACCAGCGCGACAACGACAAGCTCATCGGCACGCTGCAGCATCTGCGCGACATCGGCAACAGCGTCATCGTGGTCGAGCACGACGAGGACATGATGCGCGCGGCCGACCAGATCATCGACCTGGGGCCGGGCGCGGGCGTGCATGGCGGCCGCGTCATGGCCCAGGGCAGCTACGAAGAGGTGCGCGCCAACCCCGATTCGCCCACGGGCCGCTACCTGGCGGGCACCCAGCGCATCGAAGTGCCTGCGCGGCGCACGCCCTGGCAGCCCGTGGTCGAGGCGCCGGCCGAGGGCGAGGTCCGGTCTCCTGCCAAGGGCTTCCCCGCACGCACGGGCCAGCATCCGGCCGAGGCCGGTGCGGCTGCGCCGCAACTGCAGGCCCTGCGCGTGGTGGGTGCACGCGGCCACAACCTCAAGGGCGTGACGGCGGATTTTCCCGTGGGCCTGCTGACCTGCGTGACCGGCGTCTCGGGCTCGGGCAAGAGCACCCTGGTCAACGACACGCTCTATACCGAGGCCGCGCGCCAGATCCACCGTGCCGGCGGCGAGGCCGCGCCGCACGACGACATCATCGGCATGGGCTATTTCGACAAGGTCATCAATGTGGACCAGTCGCCCATAGGCCGCACGCCGCGCAGCAACCCGGCCACCTACACGGGCCTGTTCACGCCCATCCGCGACCTGATGGCCGAGACCAACACCGCCAAGGAGCGCGGCTACGGCCCCGGGCGCTTCTCCTTCAACGTGGCCGGCGGCCGCTGCGAGGCCTGCCAGGGCGACGGCGTGGTCAAGGTGGAGATGCACTTCCTGCCCGATGTCTACGTGCCCTGCGACATCTGCAACGGCCAGCGCTACAACCGCGAGACGCTGGAGGTGCAGTGGAAGGGCCGCAACATCTCCCAGATCCTGGAGATGACGGTGGAGGACGCCCATGCCTTCTTCAAGGACGTGCCCACCATCGCCCGCAAGCTGCAGACCCTGCTGGATGTGGGCCTGTCCTATATCCGGCTGGGCCAGAGCGCGACCACGCTGTCGGGCGGCGAGGCGCAGCGCGTCAAGCTGGCCCAGGAGCTGTCCAAGCGCGACACGGGGCGCACGCTCTACATCCTGGACGAGCCCACGACGGGCCTGCACTTCGCCGACATCGCCCTGCTGCTCAAGGTGCTGCAGCAGCTGCGCGATGCGGGCAACACCATCGTGGTCATCGAACACAACCTGGACGTGATCAAGACGGCCGACTGGATCATCGACATGGGCCCCGAAGGCGGCTCGGGCGGCGGCCAGGTGGTGGCCACGGGCACGCCCGAGGACGTGGCGGCCAACCCGGCCAGCCATACGGGGCGCTACCTGCGGCCCTATCTGGAGGCAGCGTCGGTGTCGGCTCCTGCAGCGGCCAAGGCTGGTCGCCGGAAAGCACAGTGAGGCCGGCCATGGACAGCAGCATCCTTGATTTCGTGGTGGTGGGCGCGGGCATGGCCGGTGCCTCGGTGGCCTGGCAGCTGGCGCGCGATGGCGGCGCCTCGGTGCTGGTGCTGGAGCGCGAATCCCAGCCCGGCTACCACAGCACGGGCCGCTCGGCCGCGCTGTATGAGGAGCACTATGGCCCGCTGCAGGTCCAGGCGCTGACGCGCGCCAGCCGCGCCTTCTACGAGCAGCCGCCGCAAGGCTTTGTGCAGGCGCCCATCCTGGCGCCGCGCGGCGTGCTCTATGTGGGCACGGCCGCGCAGAAGGACCTGCTCGATGCCGCCCATGCCGAGGCGCTCCTGCACTCGCCCCAGGCGCGGCGCCTGGGCCCCGATGAACTCAAGGCCCTGGTGCCCTGCCTGAACACCGCGCTGCTGGTCGATGGCTTTGCGGACGACGGCGCGCGCGACATCGACGTGCATGGCCTGCACCAGGGATTCCTGCGCGGCCTGCGCCAGTGCGGCGGCGAGCTGCGCTGCAGCGCCGAGGTCCGCGCGCTGGCGCAGGACGGCGGTGTCTGGACCGTGGACCTGGCCGACGGCAGCCAGGTGCGCGCGCGCTGCGTGGTCAACGCGGCCGGCGCCTGGGCCGATGCGCTGGGCGCACTGGCGGGCGCAGCGCCCATCGGCCTGGTGCCCAAGCGGCGCAGTGCCTTCACCTTTGCCGTGCCCGAAGGCATGGACGCCGCGCACTGGCCCGCCGTGATCAGCGCCGACGAGGGCTTTTACTTCAAGCCCGATGCAGGCCAGCTGCTGGGCTCGCCCGCCAACGCCGACCCCGTGGCGCCGCAGGACGTGGCGCCCGAGGAACTGGACGTGGCCACGGGCATCTGGCGCATCGAGGAAGTGACCACGCTGCAGATTCGCCGCCCCTCCCACACCTGGGCCGGGCTGCGCAGCTTCGTGGCCGACGGCGAGATGGCCATTGGCTGGGATGCCTCGCCTGCGCCGCTGCCGGGCTTTTTCTGGGTGGCCGCCCAGGGCGGCTACGGCATACAGAGCGCCTTCGGCTACAGCCTGCTGGCGCGCAACCTGCTGCGCGGCGAGCCGCCGGATGCGCGCCTGGCCGCGCAGGGCGTGCAGCCTGAACGGCTGTCGCCTGCGCGCTGCCAGCGCGGCTGAGGTTCGGTTGAAGCGTGCCGCTCAGAGCGGCGAGCGCCGCGCAAAGCGCACCACGGTCACGCCCGCGCGCGCCTGGCGCACCGAGGGCATGACCAGCACGCAGTCGCCATAGGGCGTGATCACCGGCTCGCCATCGTTGTCGCCGATCACCGTGCCGGCCTTCTCGAAGCGCTCCAGCCCCGTGAACGGCGCCGTGAAGCGAAAGCCGCTGCTCTTGGCCACCACGGGCGCCGTGACTTCCAGAGCCCACTGGGCCGGTGCGTCGGCCTGCTTCCAGCCGGGCAGGGCGGCGTGCAGCGCGCCGTTGTCGAAGATGGCGGCCACTTCGAGGAAACGCAGGCATTGGTCGTGCGCCACGTCGCGGCTGGCCAGATCGCCGTGGAAGCCGCATTCGATCAGCAGCGAGCGCGAGTCGCCGGCCTCGGCGTCGGGCAGGCCGAAGCGCCCGTAGTCGCGCAGCCGCGTGCCGTCCTTGTGACCGGCATCCACGACGATGTTCGCCGGCGCGCCCATCTGGCGTGCCAGATCGCGGTTGCGCGGCTGCATGCCGGTCAGCAGCAGCGGGGCCGAGGGCTCGTGCATGGAGTGCAGGTCCAGCAGCCAGTCGGCCTGCTGCACGAAGGGGCGCAGCGCGGCGGCGCGGCGGCGCTCGCGGGTATTGCCCTCGTCGATGCGTGCGTCTATCCACTGGCGGTTCATGTCCTCGTCCACGAAGCGCGAGGCATCGTGGCTGGCCGCGTCGAAGCGGTCGAAGGCATCGAGGTTGGCCAGCACCAGGGTCAGGCGGCCGTTGTCCAGCGCCAGGCCGTTGTGCAGGGCCTGAAGCAGCCCGGACACGGCCCAGGCGCCGCAGATCTCGTTGCCGTGCACCAGCGCGGAAATCATCACGTGGCGGCCCGGGCGTCCCGAGTCGAATTGCCACACGCCCTCGGTACCGGTATTGCCCGCGCGCCAGGCGCTCAGGTCGGGCAGGGGAAGGTCAAATCGCAAAGCGTCCATGGCTGGCTCAGTTCTCGATGTGGGCAAACTGGACGATTTTTGTGTACTTGGCGATCTCGGCGTTGATGTACTTGCCGGCATCCGTCTTGGGATCGGCCACGACCGAGCCCGACTCTTCCATCTTCTTGCGGAACTCGGGCGAGGCCATGGTCTCGTCCAGCGCCTTCTTGACCTTGGCGGCCACGGGTGCGGGCAGGCCCTTGGGCGCCATCAGCGCGAACCAGACGTTGATGTCCACGTTCTTGTACTGGGGCAGCTCGGACAGGGCCGGGATGTCGGGCGTGATGGCCGAGCGCTTGGCCTCCGTCGTGCCCAGGGCGATGACCTTGCCCGCGCGGATCTGGGGCAGGCCCGAGGACAGCACGAACATGCCGAACTCGATGTTGTTGCCCACCAGGTCCGTGGTCAGGGGCGCCACGCCGCGGTAGGGGATGTGGGTCATGTGCAGCTTGCCCTGCTCCTTGATCATTTCACCGGCCAGGTGCAGTGCCGTGCCCACGCCCGAGCTGCCGTAGCTGAACTTGCCCGGGTTCTTGGCCACCAGGGCGCTGAACTCGGCGGCGGTCTTGACGCCGGCCTTCTGCGAGGCCACCAGCACCATGGGCTGGGAGCCGATCATGCCGATGGGCGTGAAGTCGCCGATGGAGTACTTGATGCTCTTGTTGATCAGCCGCGCGATGGCCAGCTCGTTGTTGGCGCCCACGAACAGCGTGTAGCCGTCGGGCGTGGCCTTGACGGCCTTTTGTGCGCCGATGGCGCCGCCTGCGCCGCCCAGGTTTTCCACCACCACGGGCTGGCCCAGGCGCGAGGCCAGGCCATCGGCCACGAAGCGGCCCACCAGGTCGGTGCTGCCGCCAGCGGGGTAGCCCACGATCATGGTGATGGCGCGGTTGGGGTAGCTGGCG
Organism: Delftia sp. WSY_10; assembly: GCF_043104705.1. NCBI lineage: Bacteria > Pseudomonadati > Pseudomonadota > Betaproteobacteria > Burkholderiales > Comamonadaceae > Delftia > Delftia sp. WSY_10. The sequence continues at coordinate 16,503 of NZ_JBICKY010000056.1, forward strand.
GCGTCGTCGGCGAAGGCGCTGCCGGTGGCGGCGATCAGCAGGCCGCAGGCCAGGGCGGTGCGGCGCAGGAGGGAGTTGCTGGGCATGGGGTTATTCCTGAAATGTATGGGATTGATTGTGCGAAGGACTACCCAGGCATTTGGTGCTGATTCGGCACGAGGCGGAGCCATTGCAGCACCAAAACCCGCTTGTTCCACAGCGCGGTGCGGGTTTGCACCAGGAGGGCGCATGCATGCACCCGTCAGGCGCCCGTGATGTCGCTCCAGAACTGCTCGGCCGCGGGGCCCAGGTGGCGCTTGGGACGGTACAGGCGCACGTCGAAGTGCACTTCCAGGCCCGGGTCGCCGGCCACGGCCAGGCGGCCGGCCTGGCAGTCGCCGCGCACCATGGACCACGGCATCCAGGCCAGGCCCAGGCCGCGCAGCACGTATTCGTAGTGGGCGTCGGCCGAGTCGCAGTCCACGCAGCGGCGCAGGCGCGGCGCCAGCGGATGCCGGGCCAGGTGGTCTTCCACCAGCCGGCCCAGGGCCATGCTGTGGGAGAAGGCGAGGTAGGGCACGGGAGCGACGGGCTGGTGGCTGGCCGACAGCTCGTACAGCGGGCGGCCCTGGGCATCGGCGCGGGCCACGGGCACCAGCCTGTCCTGCATCACCGTCAGGTAGCTGAACTGGCGGCCGTCCAGGCGCACGCCAATGGCGGCGTGGTGGTAGACCAGCGTGAAGCTGACTTCGCCGCGCTGCAGCATGGCCACGGTCTCGTCCAGCGTGCGCGTGACCACGCGCAGCTCAGCCGTCTGCAGCACGCTGCCGTGGCGGGTCAGCCAGTCGGCCACGATGGTGCGCGCCAGCGTGCGCCCCGTGGCCAGGGTGATCACGCGGGCCTGGCGCCCGGCCACGGCCTGCAGTTCATCATGCGACTGGGCCAGCGTGCGCACCAGTTGCTCGGCCGTATCGCGGAAGGCTTCGCCGGCCGGCGTCAGCCGCACGGGGCCGCCGCCGGGCTCGACCAGGGGCGTGCCGGCCCAGGCCTCCAGCGCGCGGATGCGCCGCCCGAAGGCCGGATGGGTGACATGGCGCAGCTCGGCCGCGCGCGTGAAGCTGCGCTCCTGGGCCAGCAGCAGGAAGTCTTCCAGCCATTTGCCTTGCATGGCCGGGCTTCCCTGCCGTCTCAGGCAGCGGCTGCGTCTTGCAGCGTCTGGCGCGTGGCCTGGGCGGCGGTGCGCGCGGCGGCAGCGAAGTCGTCGCCCTGCGATGCATAGAGCACCGCACGCGAGGAATTGATGATGATGGGGCCGCCGCCGATGCGCGCCGCCTTGACCGTGGCCACGGCATCGCCCCCCTGGGCACCCACGCCGGGAATCAGCAGCGGCAGCGAGGGCGCGAATTCACGCACGCGTTCGATCTCCTGCGGGCGCGTGGCGCCCACCACCAGGCCGAGCTGGCCGTTGGTGTTCCAGGGGCCTTGCGCCAGGCGCGCCACATGCTCGAACAGGTGGGGCTGGCCCGGCAGGTCGGCCAGGCGCTGGGCCTGCAGGTCGTCACCGCCGGGGTTGGAGGTGCGGCACAGCAGGAAGGCGCCCTTGCCCTCGTACTGCAGGTAGGGCGTGATGGAGTCGAAGCCCATGAAGGGCGACAGGGTCACGGCGTCGGCGCCATAGCGCTCGAAGGCTTCCTTGGCGTACTGCTCGGCGGTGGAGCCGATGTCGCCGCGCTTGGCGTCCAGGATGATGGGTACATGGGGCGCGACGGCGCGCATGTGGGCCATGAGCTTTTCCAGCTGGTCTTCGGCGCGGTGGGCCGCGAAGTAGGCGATCTGGGGCTTGAAGGAGTTCACCAGGTCGGCCGTGGCCTCGACGATGGCGGCGCAGAATTCGTAGATTTTGCTTGCATCGCCGCGCATGGCCGCAGGAAAGCGGCTGGGTTCGGGGTCCAGGCCCACGCACAGCATGGATTGGTTCTGGGCGGTGGCATTGCGCAGCATGTCGAGAAAGGTCATGGGGCGCGATTTTAGCGATCGGCCCTTCCCGGGGCCTGTCGCCGGGCATCCAGCGGGTTTGGCGGCCCATGGGCACAATCGGCGGCCTATGCCTGCCTTCACCGCCCGACAAATCCTTTTGCTGATCGCGCTGACCCTGATCTGGGGCATCAATTGGCCGGTGATGAAGCTGGGCGTGCAGCATTTCCCGCCGCTGAGTTTCCGCATGGCCTCGATGTGGGTGGGGCTGCCCATCCTGGCGGCCTTCGTGGTCTGGCGCCGCCTGCCGCTGGCCGTGCCGCGCGCCTGTTGGCCCCGGCTGGCGCAGCTGACGCTGTTCAACATGGTGCTGTGGAACAGCCTGATCATCATTGCCATCCCCATGCTGTCCAGCGGGCGGGCGGCCATCCTGGGCTACACCATGCCCATCTTTTCGGCCGTGCTGGGCAGCCTGTTCTTCCATGACCGGCTGGCGCCGCGTGCCTGGGCGGGTGTGGCGGCGGCCTTGGCGGGCGTGCTCCTGCTGCTGTGGCACGAGGTCGGCGCCCTGGGCAGCCGCCCCATCGGCGTGGGCCTGATGCTGGCCGCCGCGCTGAGCTGGGCCTTCGGCACGCAGAAGCTGCGCCGCGCCGAGGTGCCCGTGCCCCTGCTGACGATGACGCTGTGGATGGTGGCGCTGACCGCGCTGACGCTCACGGTGCTGGCCTTCGTCTTCGAGCGCCACCTGTGGCACTGGCCCGATGCCCAGGCCACGGGCGCCATCGTCTTCAACGGCGTGCTGGTGCTGGGCTTTGGCCAGACGGTCTGGTTCTTCCTGGCGCGCAGCCTGCCGCCCGTGGCGTCCACGCTGAGCGTGATGATGATCCCCGTGCTGGGCGTGTTCAGCGGCGCCTGGTGGCTGGGCGAGGTGCTGCACTGGCAGGACTGGACGGCCGTGGCGCTGATGGTGGTGGCCATTGCCTCGGTGCTGTGGCCGGCGCGCGGCCGCTGAGGGCAAGCAGGAGAAGGTCGGGAGAAGAAGATGCAGCCTGACTGCGCACACGGGCGCAGTCAGGCTGCAGGGCCTCAGCGTTGCGCCGTGGCCGGGGCGCCCAGCAGGCGCTGGATGTCGATGTTGTTGGGCAGCGCGTAGTCGTGGCTGCGCACGATGCGGCTGTCGTCGGTGCGAACCAGCTTCAGGCTCACATAGGTGTACTTGGCAGCCGCCGAGTACGTGCCCACCAGGACCAGGGCCGCATTGTGGTTGCGGGCGATGTCCTTGATCTCGCGCGACAGCAGCAGCTCGCCCGTGCCTTCCTTGACGTACACATCGCCGCGCAGCTTCAGCTCCTTGACGTTGTAGCCCTTGGCGGACAGCTGGGAGGCGTACAGCTCGCTGAGCGTGCGGCCCAGCGGGGCCGAGCGCGTCAGGTCGTTGACGTTGACCACGGTGGCCACGAGCACGGGCGCCTCGCCCAGTTCCTCGGTGTTCAGGCCCTTGACCAGCTCGTCCACGGCAGCGCGGCTGCTGGCGATGAAGGGGTTGGCTGCGGCCGACTGGTAGGTGGGCTCGCCACGGCGTGCGGCCGAGAACTCGGGCGAAGGCGCGGGGGCGGGCACGGCGCAGGCGGACAGCAGGGCCGCCGCAGCCAGCGCGGCCGGCAGGAGGGGCGTGCGCAGCGTCATTGGCCCACCACCTTCAGGTTCTTGGCGGGGAATTCGGGGCGCTCGTCCTCGGCCGTGAACAGCACGGCGTCGCTCTTTTCGAGGTAGTAGACGTCGGTCTTGCGCGCCAGGTACTGGTTGTTGCGCACCACCGTCGTCGTCAGCACGAGTTCGGGGTTGGGCAGGCGCTTGCCGTGGCGCACGACCTGGGTGCCGTAGCTCACCTGCAGCTGGGCCTGGGCCGGCTGCAGCATGACGGTCACGCCGCTTTGCACGAGCTTGGTGATGATCAGCTCACGAAAACCCTTGTCGAACGGGCTGGGCTCGGCCGGCAGGGCCACGTGGACCGGCGTGGTGCGCTCGATGCCGGTCTTTTGCAGTGTCTCCAGCGTCTTGGCGACGACATCGTTGGCCACGGAGTCCCAGTGGCCGGCAGCGCCGATCTTGGGCTGGGCCGTGGCTTCGAAGTAGCTGGTCATCGGTGCATTGACGCAGCCCGCCAGGGCCAGGCAGAGGCCCGCCAGGGCCAGGCCGCCGGCGGATTTGAACGATCGCATGGATTTCTCCTCGGTGCGGGGGCGCGCTGCGGCGGATTGCTGCAGCTGCGCAAAGTGTCGATTGTGGCTTCGCCGCGAGGCACTGACAAGAAAGTGCCCCGTATCCGGATGTTGCCGTGCTCAGCCGTTGGCGCGCTTTTGCAGGATCTCGAAGGCAGGCAGGGTCTTGCCTTCCAGCACCTCCAGGAAGGCGCCGCCGCCCGTGGAGATGTAGCCGACCTTGTCCTCGATGCCGTACTTGGCGATGGCGGCCAGGGTATCGCCGCCACCGGCGATGCTGAAGGCGTCGGACTCGGCAATCGCCTGGGCCACGACCTTGGTGCCGTTGGCGAACTGGTCGAACTCGAACACGCCCATGGGGCCGTTCCAGACGATGGTGCCGGCCTTGCGCAGTTGCTCGGCCAGGCGGGCGGCGGTCTCGGGGCCGATGTCCAGGATCATGTCGTCGTCAGCCACTTCGGTGGCCTTCTTGACGGTGGCGGGCGCGTCGGCCGCGAAGGTCTTGGAGACCACCACGTCGGTGGGAATCGGCACCTCGGCGCCGCGTGCGGCCATGGCGTCGATCACGGCGCGGGCCTCGCCGACCAGGTCGGCCTCGGCCAGGCTCTTGCCGATCTTCAGGCCCGCCGCCAGCATGAAGGTGTTGGCAATGCCGCCGCCCACGATGAGCTGGTCCACGTTCTTGGCCAGCGACTGCAGGATGGTCAGCTTGGTCGAGACCTTGGAGCCTGCCACGATGGCGGCCAGCGGGCGGCGCGGGTTGGCCAGGGCCTTGGTGATGGCGTCGATCTCGGCCGACAGCAGCGGTCCCGCGCAGGCAATGGGCGCGAACTGGGCGATGCCGTAGGTGGTTCCCTCGGCACGGTGGGCAGTGCCGAAGGCGTCGTGCACGAAGATGTCGCACAGCGCGGCCAGCTTGCGGGCCAGTTCTTCCTTGTTCTTCTTCTCGCCCACGTTCACGCGGCAGTTCTCCAGCAGCACGACCTGGCCGGGCGCCACCTGCACGCCGTCCACCCAGTCGGCGACCAGGGGCACTTCGCGGCCCAGCAGCTCGCCCAGGCGGCGGGCGACGGGCGCCAGCGAATCGGCGGGCTTGAACTCGCCTTCGGTGGGACGGCCCAGGTGGCTGGTCACCATCACGGCGGCGCCGGCCTTCAGTGCCATCTCGATGGCGGGCACGGAGGCGCGCACGCGCGTGTCCTCGGTGATCTCGCCAGCATCGTTCAGGGGCACGTTGAGGTCGGCGCGGATGAAGACGCGCTGGCCCTGGGCCTTGCCCTGGGCGCACAGATCGGAGAAGCGGAGAATGTTCATGACGGCGGCGTTGCGATCGGTGGCGATCGCCATGGAATTGAAACGAAAAAGAGGTAAAGCGCGGCCATTGTAGGCGGCGTGCCCGCCCCGGCAGCGGGCGGGCGCACCGGCGATCCGGGGCATCGGGAGCGCCTGTAATCCGGTTTCAGCCGGGCAGCCGGGCGCTCTCGGTCGCTCTGGGCCGCGCTGCGCCTACCAGCCCAGGCCGATATGCAGTGGCAGATAGACCGCCATGCCAAGCGCGATCGTTCCCATGATGCTGCGCTTGTAAAAAAAATACATGACCGCGCAAGCCAGGGCCGGCAGGCGCGCATCGACCACGGTGGAGATCAGCCGGCCGTTGGTCATCACGATCTCGGGCGCAATCACGGCCGCCAGGGCCGCCAGCGGCGCATACTTGAGGCCGCGCTTGAGCCATTGCGGCAAGGGCACCTCGCGCTCGGGAATCAGGAAGAAGGCGCGTGTGAACAGCGTGATGGCCGCCAGGCCCACGCAGGCCAGCCAGGGCCACAGCCAGGACAGATCCATCAGAGCGTTTCCTTTTCCTTGGTTTGCACGGGCCGGGCGTCTTCGTCCAGCGGCAGCCGGGCATGGCGCTCGCCATATGCTGTATCGGGCGGGAGAATCACCGGGCCTGGCTCCTCTTTTTCAGGCGCCTGCAGTGCGCGCAGGCGCTGCTGCAGCGATTCCGCCAGCAGGCCTGCGGCCACGGCTGCCGCGATGGCCACGAGGATATTGAGCTTGAGCGGCAGCGCAAAGGCCGCCACGGCCGCGCTGGCTGCAACCACGCCTGCCACCCAGGTGGCACGGTCGTTGAGCATGGACAGCAGCACGCCCATCAGGGCCAGCACGCCCGCAAAGCCCAGGCCCCAGGACAGGGGCACCTGGTCGGCCAGCAGGATGCCCAACGTGGACGGGATCTGCCAGGCCAGCCAGTTGGTCGATGCGGCACCCCAGAAATAGGGCAGCTGCTCGGGCTGGGGCCGGGCATCGGGGTAGCGTTTCATGAAGCCCACGAAGATCACGTCGCCGCTGAAATAGGCGATGGCCAGGCGGTGGCGCAGGCGCAGGTGGGCAAAGTAGCTGCGCCACATGCTGCTGAGGATGACGAAGCGCAGGTTCACGCAGATGGCCGTGAACCAGACCACCCACATGGGCGCGCCCACGGCCATCAGCGGCAGCACGGCCAGCTGGGCACTGCCGGCATAGACCAGCAGGCCCATGAACAGCGCCAGGGGCAGGGACATGCCGCTCTTGATCATGGCCACGCCCGTGACCAGGCCCCAGGCGCCGATGCCCAGCGCCGTGCCCGACATGTCGCGCACGCCGGTCATGAAGGCGGGATCGCGCGCAATGCCGCGTGCGCGTTCCACCAGGGGCTGCAGGTTCATGGCGTGCCGCCGCTGGCAGCACCGTCCAGGATGGCTCCTTCAGGCAGATCGAAGCCGCGCAGGAAATCGCCTGCCGCCAGCCGCTTGCCGCCCGCGCGCTGCAGCAGCGTCATGCACAGCACGCCCTGGCCGCAGGCCACGCGCACGCCGTCGGCGCCTGCGGACAGCACGGTGCCGGGCACTGCCGCCGCCACGGCGGCGGCGGCGGGGTCGGCGTGAGCCTCCCAGACCTTGATGGATTCATCGCCGTACTGCGTGGCGCCGCCCGGGAAGGGATTGAAGGCGCGCAGGCGCCGGGCAATGGCCTCGGCATCCTGGCGCCAGTCGATCTGGCTTTCGGCCTTTTCGATCTTGTGCGCGTAGTTCACGCCCTCGGCAGGCTGGGGCGTGCGCGGCAGGCCGCCGCAGGCGCTCATCTCCAGCGCCTCGACGATAAGGCGTCCGCCCAGGTCGGCCAGCTTGTCGTGCAGGCTGGCCGTGGTGTCGTCGGCGGTGATGGGCAGGCGCTCGACCAGGCACATGTCGCCCGTGTCCAGGCCCGCGTCCATCTGCATGATGGTGACGCCGGTCTCGGCATCGCCGGCCTCGATGGCGCGGTGGATGGGGGCGGCGCCGCGCCAGCGCGGCAGCAGGCTGGCGTGGATGTTCAGGCAGCCGCGCGGGGGCGTATCGAGCACCCACTGCGGCAGGATCAGCCCGTAGGCGGCCACGACCATGACATCGGCCTGGGCCGCTTCGATGGCGGCGCGGGCGGCGGCGGCCTCTTCGGGGTATTTGCCGTCCAGGCGCAGGCTGCGCGGCTGGGCCACGGCAATGCCATGCTCCAGCGCGCACTGCTTGACGGGCGAGGCCTGCAGCTTCATGCCGCGCCCGGCAGGACGGTCGGGCTGGGTCAGCACCAGGGGGACGGTGAAGCCCGCGGCGAGCAGGCGTTCAAGGGCAACGCGCGCGAACTCGGGCGTGCCGGCAAAAATGACTCTCATGCAATCCAGTAGGGACGGTGGGGACGGTGTGCAGGCTCAACGCCGATCGTCGTCATTGAACACTTCGTCGGTGAACATCACGCGGCGCACCACGCCGGCGGGGTCGATATGCACATGGGCCTGGCGGCGAATGCCATTTTCCAGGATACGGTAGGTCCAGATGTCGCCGTTGAAACTGTAGACCCTCTCGATCAGCGCAGGCGGGCCGAAGAGCTGGCGCACGCTTTCGCGGGTGTCCTCGCCATTGCGCAGGGCGTGGAAGCGTTCGATGGTGAGTGCCTGCTCCACGCGCACCAGGCGCTGGCTGGCGTCGAAATCCATGTGATAGACCTGCTGGCCTGCAGGCTGCCAGCTGTAGACCAGGCGCGTGCCGCCGCCGTCCAGCGGCAGGCTCAGGGTCGGGCGGCCCATGGATCGCTCGATGTCGGCCCGTGGCGTGCCGGGCTTTTGCCACTCGGGTACGGTGCAGCCGGCCAGCAACAGGGACAGGGCCAGCAGCGCCCAGGCAACGAGGCCCGCGCCGTCCATCTTCCAGCGCGGCATGAAGCGAGGCGCTGGCAGGCGGGTCATGCGCGTTCTGCCTGTTTCTGCTGCTTGAGCAGCTTGGTCTTGATGCGGTTGCGCTTGAGCGGCGACAGGTATTCGACGAAGACCTTGCCCATCAGGTGGTCCATCTCGTGCTGGATGCAGATGGCCTTGAAGCCTTCGGCCTCGATGATGCGTTCGTTGCCGTTCTCGTCCAGCGCCTTGACCTTGATGGCCGTGGAGCGCTCGACACCGTCGTAGATGCCGGGCACGGACAGACAGCCTTCCTCGCCCAATTGCTTCTCGTCGCTGGCCCAGAGCAGCTCGGGGTTGATCAGCGCAAAGGGCTCGTCGCGGCCTTCGGAGACATCGACCACGACCACGCGTTCATGCACATTCACCTGGGTGGCGGCCAGTCCCACGCCCTGGGCGTCATACATGGTGGCGTACATGTCCTGGACCAGTTGGCGAATGCGGTCATCGACCTTGGCGACCGGCTTGGCGACGGTGTGCAGGCGGGGGTCGGGATAGCAAAGAATGGGCAGAATGGACATGGCGTGGTCGGTGAATGTCGTTATTTTCGCCACTTTTCTGCCTGGGCGCAGCGGGACGACGCAATAAGCGTTGCCCTCTCATGGCCTTGCACGCAGAATCTTTGCTGATTTGTAAGACCTGTATGGCCGTTCATGACAAGATCGGCCGTGCCGCAGTGCCTAGGAGGGACGCTGTGTCAGACACAAGAAGAGGAATTCCATGACTGCATTCGCCACAGCTCGTACCTGGACTGTTGCCTCGGCCCTGATCGCCGCGTGTGCGGCGGCCCACGCGCAGCAGTATCCGGTGACGCCATCGCAGCGCTCGGCAGCCCAGCAGGTGGCGCAGCAGGGCGTTCCCGTGGGTGAGCTGGCGCCCGATGCGCCCGACAGCTACACCGTCAAGCGCGGCGACACGCTGTGGGGCATCTCCGGCATGTTCCTGCGCCGTCCCTGGCGCTGGCCCGAGCTGTGGGGCATGAACATGCAGGCCATCGCCAACCCCCATCTCATCTATCCGGGCCAGGTGCTGTACCTGGACAAGCGTGACGGCTACGCCCGCCTGAGCACGGCCCGCCCCATGGGCGATGGCGGAGAGCCCGGCGTGGTCCGCATCACTCCGAGCACGCGCAGCGAATCCCTGGCCCAGGCGGCCCTGCCCACGCTGCAGCCCCATCTGATCGAGCCCTTTCTTGCCGAGCCCCTGGTCGTCGATGCCGAAACGCTGCTGCGCGCGCCACGCCTGATCGCCACCACGGACGAGCGCGTGCTCATGGCCAGCGGTGACCGCGCCTATGCCCGCGGCATGGCCGAGGCGCCGCTGCGCAAGGGCGACGGCCTGCCGCGCCAGTACCGCGTCTTCCGCGATGCCGTGGCGCTCAAGGATCCCATCTCCGGCGAGGTGCTGGGCTATGAGGCCAAGTACCTGGGCCTGGCCGATCTCATCGAGGGCGAGACCACGCTGGAGATCGTCGACAGCAAGGGCGAAAAGCACCAGCAGAACTCTCCCGCCACGGTGGACCTGTCGCGTTCCAAGACCGAAATGCGCGCCGGCGACCGCCTGCTGCCCGCGCCCGAGCGCACCTACATGAACTACGCGCCCCACGCGCCGCAACAGGCAGTGAAGGCCCATGTGGTTTCCCTGTACGGTGATCAGGCCGTGCGCTGGGCGGCCAACAACCAGGTCATTGCCATCAACAAGGGCACGCAGGACGGCATGGACGTGGGCACGGTGCTGGAGCTGATACGCCGCGGCGCACGCATCGTGGACAAGACGGGCGAGAAAAAGGAAGAGGTGCAACTGCCCGACGAACACAACGGCCATGCCATGGTGTTCCGGACCTTCGATCGCGTCTCCTACGCGCTGATCCTGGAGGCGCGGCGCGGTGTCGAGGTCGGCGACAGCCTGACCTCGCCGGCTCCTTGAGCCACCACGGCCTGCCGGCAGCGCCATGGCGGCCGCCCTGCAGTCCACGGACCGGTTGGCTCCTGACGAACTCTCTGCCTGGCTCCGGCTGCTGCTGACGCCCGGCGTGGGCCGCACCACGGCCCGGCGTCTGTTGGCGGCCTGCGGTGGTGCGCAGGACATCTGGAGCGGCCCGCCGTCCGCCTGGCACGGACTGGTGACCGCCGCTCAGGCCCATGCCCTGCAGACCGTGCCCCAGCGCCTGGACCAGCTTGTAGCGGCCACGGCGCAATGGCTGGACAAGCCCGCTTCCGGTCAATTGCACGCCGTGCTCGTGCTGGGCCACCCCCAATATCCGCAGGCGCTGCTGCAGACGGAAGATCCGCCACTGCTGCTGCATGTGCAGGGCAGCGAGCGCTGCATGGCAGGGCCGGGGCCCTGGTTCCCCTATCCCCAATCCCTGGCCATGGTGGGCAGCCGCGGGCCGACGGTCCAGGGCGCGGCCAACGCGCGTGCCATGGCGCAGGCGCTGGCCGAGGCCGGCCTGTGCATCGTCTCCGGACTGGCGCAGGGCGTGGATGGCGCGGCCCATGAAGGCGCGCTGCGCGCGGCGCCACGCCTGGGCGGGCTGGGTGCTCCCGTCACCATTGCCGTCGTCGGCACGGGCCTGGACCAGGTCTACCCGCGGCGCCATGCCGCCCTGGCCCGCGAAGTGGCCAGCCACGGGCTGATCGTCAGCGAATATCCGCTGGGCACCGGCCCCATGGCCGCGCACTTTCCACAGCGCAATCGCATCATCGCGGGCCTGTCCCAGGGCACGTTGGTGGTTGAGGCGGCCCTGCAGTCGGGCTCGCTGATCACGGCCAGGCTGGCCAGCGAACAGGGCCGCGAAGTCTTTGCCATTCCTGGCTCCATCCACGCGCCCCAGTCGCGCGGCTGCCATGCGCTGTTGCGCCAGGGCGCCAAGCTCGTGGAAACGGCGCAGGACGTGCTCGATGAGCTGCAGGGCACGGCCGCGCGCCTGCCGCTTCCCAAGCCTGTATCGGCAGCGGCAGCTGTCCAGTCCGCCCAGGACCCTGAGAGCGACGCCACCCTGCGCGCCCTGGCCCACGACCCGCTGTCGCTGGACGAGCTCATGGACCGCACAGGCATGGACGCCGCAGCCCTGCAGGCCCACCTGCTGGAGCTGGAACTGGAAGGCCGCGTGGAACGCCTGCCCGGCGGCCTGTTCCAGCGCCTGGCCCAGGCCTGATCTCAAAAACTGGCGCGTCCCCAAGCGGGAGATGCCGAGCAAGAGCCGCCTCGCGGTGGGGGCGCCTAGCCGAGGGCATCGTCCCCCTCCCCCGCGAAGCGGGTAGAGAGGCGCCGTGCCCCGGGGGGAAGGCGCGTAGCGCCTCAGGGGGAGCTTAGCCTTTCAGGGTTCGCCTGAATCTTCTGCAGCGCATCCCGCGTCGCGCGCACGGTGAGCGCCTCCTCGTCATGCACGGCCAGCAGTCCGGACTGCAGGTAGGAGGCCATGCGCCGCAGCTGCAGCAGGTGGCAGGTGCCATCGAGCGCGGCGAACAGGTGCAGTTGCTTGCGGCGGCTGCGCCAGGTGTATTGCACCTGGATGCGCGCGCCGTTGTGGTCCAGGGTGAACCAGCGGCCCGTCTCCAGAGAGGCCGCCCATTCCAGCATCACCGGCTCCACGGCCGTGTTCGTGCTCGGGATGACGTTGAGGCCGGCCGTATCCACGCCCAGGATCATCTCGATGTTCTCGGGCGACAGCGGCATGTCCTCGTCGAGCATGCCGTCTTCATTGATGTACTGCTCCAGATGGGCCAGCCGCTGCGCCATGGCCTCGATGCGGGCCGGGGCGATGGTCGCGGTCTTGGAGACAAAGGCCTCGGCCAGCGTGTCGGTGACCAGCTTGATGCGCGTGGACTGGGCGTCGCCCGTGACACCGATCAGGGCCAGTCCTTCGCGCAGGGTCTGCAAAAGCGTCGGCAGCGTCTGGATCACGCGCGAGCGTTCCTGGCGCGTGGGCTTGGCGCTGGCGGCCCAGACCAGTTCGCTGGCGGCCTGCTTGAAGCGCATGGTGCGCGCGTCCTTGGCGCCGTGGCGCACGGCGGCCAGGGCCAGCACCTCGGTCCAGGTCTTGAACAGGAACTCGCGGATCTCCTTGCGCACCGGCATGTCGGTGAGCAGGTGGCGCAGCTCGATCGTGTATTGGATGGCCAGGGTTTCCTTTTGCTCCACCTGCTGGGCCACGGTGACGATCTTGGCCTTGTCCTGCGACTGGGTCAGGTAGCGCGCCAGGAAATCCTCGAACTCGCGCAGCACCAGCACGAACACTTTCTGGCCCGTTTCGGGGTATTGCTCGATGACCTGGACGATGCGCCGGATCTCGGACTCCAGCGCGCTGCCGCTGATGCTGGAAGCGTCGAATCCCATCACGCAGGAGCCCAGGCGGTCGATCAGCAGCCGGGCCGGATGGCGCAGGTTGCTGAAGAATTCCGGCTCGGCCAGTGCCACGCGCAGCACCGGCACCTGCAGCCGGGCAAACCAGACCCGCACCGAGGGCGGAATGCGGTCCTCGGTCAGGATGGCCTGGAACATCAGGGCCACGATCTCGATGGTGGCCTTTTCGCCCGAGGTGGTGGCCTTGCGCTTGAGGTCGGCCGAACGTTCGCGCACCTGCCCGACCAGCTGGCCGATGGCAGCCGGACTGACATCGATGTGCAGCGTGGTCAGGCCCTGGGCCAGCATCTGCTGGTACTGCGTCTGGGCCACCACGCGCTGCTCCAGCAAGGCCTGGGTCAGCGCGGCCGATGCGGGCGCCTGGGGCATGCCTGCGCCCACACCGGGCACCAGGCCCTGCACGCCCACGCCCGGCTGCATGAGCAGGCGGCGCAACTGGCCCACGACTTCCTGGGCGCGGTGGCGTGCGCGCGAAAGGGTTGTCAGGCCTACGGGCATGGCGGGCATCGCCGGCATCTGGCCATGGGGGGGTACCGCAGTGTCGGGCGGGTAGGCGGCAGCGCCGGGCACGCCGCCCATCTGCGTGGGCGCATAGGCCGAGGAATGCTGTGATGCAGTGGCATGCTGCGAGGCCGCAGCAGGTGGCGCGGCGTTCTGGCCCAGGCCCATGGCGCGCGTGGAGTTGCCCGCCTCGGTGCGCCGCACGCGCATGGCCACGTCCTGCGAGCGGGTGACGCCCTGGCCGTCCAGCAGCACATGGGCTGCCTGGTACTCGGTCACCAGCACGGGCGCCAGGGCCGTCTGCAGCAGGTCCAGCACGCGCTGCAGATCACCGCGCTGCAGGCCCGTGGCCAGCCATTGCTCGACCAGGTGCCGGCACACGGTTTCGGTGCGCAGGATATCGTCCGAGGGCAGCTCGCGGCCCTCGATGAACTGCATGCGCAGACGCAGCGTGTCGAAGGCCGGCGCTGCGGTCTCTCCCATGGCCAGGGCCATGCGGGAGGCCAGGATCTTGTTCTCCACCACATCGTCGCTGAGCAACTCGAACTGCAGCGCGCCGCGCTGCGGCACGGCGGCAGGCGCGGCTTTGGCCGGCTGCAGCGCGCCTTGCAGGGCCTGCATGCTGGCGTTCAGCCAGGCGCTCTGGTGCTGGCGGTAGTTGCCCCAGGCTTCACGCCGCTCCTGCATTTCGCGCTGCGTGCCCACGGCCTGGGCCTGTTGCTCCATCTGCGCCAGCAGCTGCTGGGCCACGCCGGGCAGGCCCTTGCACAGTCCTCGCACCCAATGCAAACGCGCCTGCTGGCCCAGGGAGGACTGGGGGCCAGCAGGCGCGTTGGAAGGGTGGGGCAGGGAGGGCATGCCCGGGAGTGTAAGCCGGTCCAGGGCTAAAACATCCGCTTACACGGTGGCGCCGGCGTTGGGGTCGTTGGGGTCCGTGGAAGCCTTGGGCGCCTTGATCAGATCCTCGCGCTTGACGCCCAGCCACATGGCGATGGCGGCGGCCACGAAGACCGAGGAATAGATGCCGAACAGGATGCCGATGGTCAGCGCCAGCGCGAAGTAGTGCAGGCTGGGACCGCCGAAGAAGAACATGGACAGCACCATGGCCTCGGTGGAGGCGTGGGTGATGATGGTGCGGCTCATGGTGCTGGTGATGGCGTGGTCGATCACCTCGGTGGTGCTGAGCTTGCGGAACTTGCGGAAGGCTTCGCGGATACGGTCGAAGATCACGACCGACTCGTTGACCGAGTAGCCCAGCACGGCCAGCACGCCGGCCAGCACCGACAGCGAGAACTCCCATTGGAAGAACGCGAAGAAGCCCAGGATGATGATCACGTCGTGCAGGTTGGCGATCACGGCGGCCACGCCGAACTTCCACTCGAAGCGCATGGCCAGGTAGATCACGATGCCCAGCACCACGAAGCCCAGGGCCATCAGGCCGTTGTGCATGAGCTCGTCACCCACCTGCGGGCCCACGAACTCGGTGCGGCGCAGCGTGACTTCGGCGTCTTCCTTCTTGAGTGCCGTGAGTACTTGCTCGCTTTGCTGGGCCGAGGTCACGTCCTTTTGCACGGGCAGGCGGATCATCACGTCGCGCGATGTGCCGAAGTTCTGCACCGTGACATCGGCGTAGCCGAGGCCGGCGACCGTGTCGCGCACCTTGGCGATGTTGGCGGGCTGGGTATAGGCCACCTCCATCACGGTGCCGCCCGTGAATTCCACGGACAGGTGCAGGCCGCGGGTGAGCAGGAAGAACACGGCCAGCGCGAAGGTGATGAAGGACACCGCGTTGAGGATCAACGCGTACTTCATGAAGGGGATGTCTTTGCGGATGCGGAAGAACTCCATGGTCTTCCCCCTTTCAGTTGTTGGCGCCGGAATCGGCGACGCTGGATCCCTTGGCCGTCACCGAGCGCAGCTGGCTGGTGTCTTCAGGCTTCCAGACCTGGCCGATGGAAATGCTCTTGAGCTTCTTGCGGCGGCCGTACCAGAGGTTGACCAGGCCGCGCGAGAAGAACACGGCCGAGAACATGCTGGTCAGGATGCCGATGCAGTGCACCACGGCGAAGCCGCGCACCGGGCCGGAGCCGAAGGCCAGCAGCGCCAGGCCCGCGATCAGCGTGGTCACGTTCGAGTCCAGGATGGTGTGCCAGGCGTTCTCGTAGCCCGCATGGATGGCCGCCTGCGGCGAGGCGCCGCCGCGCAGTTCCTCGCGGATGCGCTCGTTGATCAGCACGTTGGAGTCGATGGCCACGCCCAGCGCCAGCGCCATGGCGGCGATGCCGGGCAGGGTCAGCGTGGCCTGCAGCATGGACAGGATGGCCAGCAGCAGCAGCACGTTGACCGACAGGGCCACCGTGGAGATCACGCCGAACAGCAGGTAGTACACGCACATGAAGGCCGCGATGGCCACCAGGCCCCAGACCACGGAGTGGATGCCGCGGTTGATGTTGTCGGCGCCCAGGCTGGGGCCGATGGTGTATTCCTCGATGATCTCCATGGGCGCGGCCAGCGAGCCGGCGCGCAGCAGCAGGGCCGTGTCGTTGGCTTCCGCCGTGGTCATGCGGCCCGAGATCTGCACGCGTCCGCCGCCGATCTCGGTGCGGATCACGGGAGCCGTCACGACCTCGCCCTTGCCCTTTTCGAACAGGATGATGGCCATGCGCTTGCCCACGTTCTCGCGCGTGATGTCCTTGAAGATGCGTGCGCCCTTGGCATCCAGCACCAGGTTGACCGTGGGCTCCTGGGTCTGGCTGTCGAAGCCGGGCTGTGCGTCGGTGAGGTTCTCGCCGGTCAGCACGACCTGCTTTTGCACGATCACGGCCTGGGCGTTGCGGTCCAGGTAGCGCTCGGAGCCGAAGGGCACGGGGCCCGAACCCAGTTCGGCGCCGCGCGCCTCGGAGGATTCGTCGACCAGGCGCACTTCCAGCGTGGCCGTGCGGCCCAGGATGTCCTTGGCCTTGGCCGTGTCCTGCACGCCGGGCAGTTGCACGATGATGCGGTCCAGGCCCTGCTGCTGGATCACGGGCTCGGCCACGCCCAGCTCGTTGATACGGTTGTGCAGGGTGACGATGTTCTGCTTGAGCGCCTGCTCCTGCACCTTGCGCAGGGCTTCGGGCTTGATGGAGGCCAGCAGCTTGAAGCCTGCGCCATCCGGCTCGGAGGTGGCTGCCAGATCGGGGAACTGGTCGGAGACCAGGTTGCGCGCGGCCGTGAGCATGGCTTCGTCGCGCACGCGGATCTCGACGGTGTTGCCGTTGCGCGAGACGCCGCCGTGGCGGATGTTCTTGTCGCGCAGCGAGCTGCGCAGGTCGCCGGCAAAGGAGTCTGCCTTCTTGGTCAGGGCGGCGGCCATGTCCACCTGCAGCATGAAGTGCACGCCACCGCGCAGATCCAGCCCCAGGTACATGGGCTTGGCGCCGACGGCCGTGAGCCATTGCGGCGAGCGCGACACCAGGTTCAGGGCCACGATGTAGGCCGGGTCGTTGGCATCGGGGATCAGGGCCTTCTGGATCACGTCCTTGGCCTTGAGCTGCTCGTCGGGCGTGTTGAAGCGCGCGCGCACCGAGGTGCCTTCGATGGACAGGACGTCGGGCTTGACATCGGCAGCCTTCAAGGCCTCTTCGACTTTCTGCAGCACGGCGTTGTCCACCTTGATGGTGGCCTTGGCCGAGGAGACCTGCACCGCAGGCGCCTCACCGAAAAAATTGGGCAGGGTGTAGAGCACCCCTACCAGCAGCGCGATCACGATGATCGCGTACTTCCAGACCGGATATCGGTTCATGATCGCGCTCTTCGCTCTTTGTAGACAGCAACGCACAAAAGGGTGTGCTGCCGCCTGCGCGGTCCGCACACCCGCAAGACAGGGACAGCGCTTACTTCAGCGTGTCCTTGGGCAACACCTGGACGACGGCGCTGCGCTGGATCTGGACTTCCACACCCGAGGCGATCTCGATGTGCAGGAATTGCTCGGACATGCGCGTCACGCGGCCGATGATGCCGCCGGCCGTTGCCACTTCGTCACCCTTGGCCAGTGCCTCGATCATGGAGCGATGCTCCTTCTGGCGCTTCATCTGCGGACGGATCATCACGAAGTACAGCACCACGAACATCAGCGCCAGAGGCGCCATGCCCATCAACTGCGACATGAAGTCGCCACCGGAGGCTGCTGCTGCGGGTGCGGTCTGGGCAAAAGCGGAAGAAATAAACACGGGCAAGACTCCAGGATTGGAAGGTCGAAAAAGGGTCGCTGCGCACGCCGATATGCACGGGCCCGCGCAGGAGAACGGAGCATTGTATGCGTCAGCCCTGACCCACATGGGCTGCCAGGATCTGGCTGCTGCGGGTTTTTCGGCGACGATGGCTGCAACTGGCGGCCATCTGCCGTTTTTAAAGGGGCGGAGCGCGGTTTTTCGTGGTTTTTGCGCCCGGCGTGACGGCACTTGAAGCGGCCCCGGAGGCAACCGCGCCGCCCGCACCTGACGGTACGGGCGGCGGCCGCGATCTTACAGGACGCCCCTGTGGCGGGGCGGTCCGTGTGGTTTCAGGCCACGCCGACTGCGGGCTGTCCCGTGCTGCCCGCGCCCCGTGACGGGGCGTTCCAGCGTGCCATCAGCGCCTTCCACTTGGTGCGGGCCGCAGCCAGGTTGCGCTCCTTGACGTGGCCGTAGCCGCGGATGTCCTCGGGAATGCTGGCGATCTCCACGGCCAGCGCCAGGCGCTCGGGCGTGAGCTCGGACAGCAGTCCTTCGATGCACTGGCGGTATTCCTGGATCAGGGCGCGCTCGGTGCGGCGTTCCTGCGTGCGGCCGAAGGGGTCCAGCGCCGTGCCGCGCAGGCCCTTCATCTTCGCCAGCACTTCCATGGCCTTGCGCATCCAGGGACCGTAGGACTTCTTGACCAGATGGCCCTGCTCGTCCTTGGCGGCCGACGACGGCGGCGCCAGATGGTGGACCACGCGGTAGTCGCCCTCGAACATGCTGGCGATGCGCTGGCTGAAGGCCGCATCGGTGTGCAGGCGCGCGACCTCGTACTCATCCTTGTAGGCCATGAGTTTGAACAGATAGCGGGCCACGGCTTGCGACAGGCGCGTGCCCGAGCCCGCCACGGCGCGCTCGGCGGCATGGACCTTGTCCACGAAGGCCTGGTACTCGGCCGCATAGGCGGCGTTCTGGTAGGCCGTGAGGAAGTCCACGCGCTTGGCCACCATCTCGGTCAGCGAAGGCTTCTTGACGAACTGGATCACCTGGGCCGTCTGGAACAGGGCGCGCACGGCAGCCAGGTCATGGGCGCAGCGGCGGCCCCACTCGAAGGCGGCCTTGTTGTTGTCGGCCTGCACGCCGTTGAGTTCGATGGCGCGCATCAGCGCCGCATGCGACAGCGGCACGCGGCCCTTTTGCCAGGCGTAGCCCAGGATCAGCGGGTTGGTGTAGATGCTGTCGCCCAGCAGCTGCACGGCCACCTGCTCGGCGTCGAAGCTGCCCAGCAGCTCGGGGCCCACGGCCTGGGCCAGTGCGCTGGCGCAGCGGTCGTCCGGTGCCTGCCAGTCAGGGTTGGTGACGAAGGCTGCCGTGGGCGAGCCATGGCTGTTGAGCGCCACGAAGGTGCGGCCCGGCTGCATCACCGACATGGTGGTCGGCGTGGCCGTGACGATGGGGTCGCAGCCGATCACCAGGTCGGCCTTGGCCATGTCCACCTTGGTGGTGTAGATGGCCTCGGGGCGATTGGCGATCTGGATGTGGCTCCAGGTGGAGCCGCCCTTTTGCGCCAGGCCGGCCGCATCCTGGGTGATCACGCCCTTGCCCTCCAGGTGGGCGGCCATGCCCAGCAGCGAGCCGATGGTGATCACGCCCGTGCCGCCGACACCGGCCACGACGATGCCCCAGGCCTGCTCGGCCACGGGCAGCACGGGCTCGGGGATGCCCGGCAGCACGGACAGGTCGCCCTTCTTCTCCTTCTTGGGCTTCTTGAGCTGGCCGCCTTCGATGGTGACGAAGCTGGGACAAAAGCCCTTCACGCAGGAGTAGTCCTTGTTGCAGGTGTTCTGGTTGATGCGGCGCTTGCGGCCGAACTCGGTCTCCACCGGCTCGACCGACAGGCAGTTGGACTGCACCGAGCAGTCGCCGCAGCCCTCGCAGACCAGCTCGTTGATGACCACGGACTTGTCGGGCGTGGCCAGCGTGCCGCGTTTGCGGCGGCGGCGCTTTTCGGTGGCGCAGGTCTGGTCGTAGATGATGGCCGTGCAGCCCTTGAGGGTGCGGAACTCGCGCTGGATGCGGTCCAGCTCGTCGCGGTGGTGCACGGTCACGCCCTCGGCCAGCGGCACGCCGTCGTACTTGGCGGGTTCGTCGGTGACGATGACCAGTTTGGCCACGCCCTCGGACTTGAGGCTGTTCATGATCTGCAGCACCGAATGGCCCTCGGGCCGCTCGCCCACGCGCTGGCCGCCCGTCATGGCCACGGCGTCGTTGTACAGCAGCTTGTAGGTGATGTTCACGCCGGCCGCGATGCTCTGGCGTATCGCCAGCAGGCCGCTGTGGAAGTAGGTGCCGTCGCCCAGGTTGGCGAAGACATGGGCGTCCTTGGTGAAGGGCGCCTGGCCCACCCAGGTCACGCCCTCGCCGCCCATCTGCGTGAAGGTGCTGGTGGAGCGGTCCATCCACACCGTCATGTAGTGGCAGCCGATGCCGGCCACGGCGCGGCTGCCCTCGGGCACGCGGGTGCTGGTGTTGTGCGGGCAGCCGCTGCAAAACCATGGCACGCGGTCGCCCGTGGGCTGGCTCTGGGCCACCTTGAGCGCGGCCTCGCGGGCGTCCAGCACGGCAATGCGCTCGTGCATGCGCTGGGCGATGTGTTCGGGCACGCCGATCTTGGTCAGGCGCTGGACGATGGCGCGCGCGATGAGGGCCGGCGTCAGGTCCGCATTGGGGCGCAGCAGCCAATCCTGGCTGGGATTGGGCACCGACCATTCGCCGCCGTGTTCGTCGCTGAACTTGCCGACCACGTTGGGCCGCACGTCGGAGCGCCAGTTGTACAGCTCTTCCTTGATCTGGTATTCGATGACCTGGCGCTTTTCCTCCACCACCAGGATTTCCTGCAGGCCGCGCGCGAAGTCGCGCGTGATGGTGGCCTCCAGCGGCCAGACCACGTTGACCTTGTGCACGCGTATGCCCAGCTGGCGGCAGGTGTCGTCGTCCAGGCCCAGGTCGGCCAGGGCCTGGCGCATGTCGTTGTAGGCCTTTCCGCTGGCGATCAGGCCGAAGCGGTCGTTGGGGCCCTCGATCACGTTGTGGTTGAGCCGGTTGGCGCGCACATAGGCCAGGGCCGCATACCACTTGTAGTTCATCAGCCGCTGCTCCTGCTCCAGCGGCGCATCGGGCCAGCGGATGTGCAGGCCGCCGGGCGGCATCTGGAAGTCCTCGGGCAGGATGATGTTCACGCGGTCCGGCTCCACCGACACGCTGGCCGAGGACTCGACCACCTCCTGGATGGTCTTCATGCCCGACCACAGGCCCGAGAAGCGGCTCATGGCAAAGGCATGCAGGCCCATGTCCAGGATGTCCTGCACATTGCTGGGAAAGAACACCGGCGTGCCGCAGGCCTTGAAGATGTGGTCGCTCTGGTGGGCGGCGGTGCTGCTCTTGCTGATGTGGTCGTCGCCGGCCAGCGCGATCACGCCGCCATGCCGGGCCGTGCCCGCCATGTTGGCGTGCTTGAATACGTCGGAGCATCGGTCCACGCCCGGGCCCTTGCCGTACCACAGGCCGAAGACGCCGTCGAACTTCTTGGTCTCGGGATAGAGATCCAGTTGCTGCGTGCCCCAGACTGCCGTGGCGCCCAGCTCTTCATTGACGCCGGGCTGGAAGACGATGTTGTTGGATTCGAGGTGCTTTTTCGCCGCCCATAGCGCCTGGTCATAGCCGCCCAGCGGGGAGCCCCGGTAGCCGCTGATGAAGCCTGCGGTATTCAGGCCCGCTGCAGCGTCGCGCTGGCGCTGCAGCATGGGCAGGCGCACAAGGGCCTGTACTCCGCTCATGAACGCACGGCCGTGCTGCAGAGCGTATTTGTCGTCGAGGGTGA
Source organism: Delftia sp. WSY_10 (assembly GCF_043104705.1). Taxonomy (NCBI): domain Bacteria; kingdom Pseudomonadati; phylum Pseudomonadota; class Betaproteobacteria; order Burkholderiales; family Comamonadaceae; genus Delftia; species Delftia sp. WSY_10. The sequence goes on from NZ_JBICKY010000056.1 coordinate 37,869, forward strand.
CCGTCTCCAGGGCGCGGCGCACGTCTTCGGGCAGTGGGGCATTCATGGCTTGTCTCCATCGATGGTCGGCGCCCTGTCATGTCCTGCCCGGAACGGGAAAGAGGCATGCACGGCACTCGTTGTCTGAACCAAATCGCCTTTTTTCAGTGTATTCGTGCTCGTCTGATAGGTCTTTGCTTTCTTTGCGCTGTTTCAAGTATCCTGAGCAAGGATCTTTCTTGAAAACGGTGTTTTGTGCAAACTTTGGACAAATTCGACATTGCCATCCTCGGCCACCTGCAGGCCGACGCACGCTTGACCAATGCCGAGCTGGCCCAGCGCGTGGGCCTGTCGGCCGCGCCGTGCTGGCGCCGCGTGCGGGCGCTGGAAGAAGCGGGCTTCATCCGCGGCTACCACGCCGACATCGACCGCCACAAGATCGGCCTGGGCGTGCTGGCCTTCGTGCGGCTCGATGCCGTGCGCACGGCCGGCACGCTGACGCTGGAGATGGAGGACGCCATCCGCAAGCTGCCCGAGGTGGTCACCTGCCACTACATCAGCGGCACCGGCACCTTCGAGCTGCAGGTGGTGGCGCGCGACCTGGACAGCTTTGCGCAGTTCGCGCGCAACACGCTGCTGAACCTGCCCAACGTGAAGGACATGCAGACCAGTTTCTCGCTGGGCGAGATCAAGTCCAGCCATGCGCTGCCGCTGTCCCAGCTGGGACCCATGGCGGGCCAGGGACTGCCGGGCCAGTAGCCGCAGGCCGGCGGACTGGCCTATGAAGGTCGCGCCGAAGCGACAGTGTGCTCCTGTAACAGGAGCGAAAAACGGTTGTCGTACAAGGCGGTGATCGTGGTTATTAGTAAGGCAACCATTTCTGGCGCCACCCCGCGTTTGGCCCGAGAATCGGGACACATGGCCGTAGAACAATCAACACCAGACCCCGCCCAGTCACCCGCCTCAGAAACCGAGCCTTCCACCCAGCCCCCGGCCGAGCCCTCGGGCGCGGGGGCGCCGGGCACCCTGCTCGAGGACCCGTCCGGCATGGCCGCTGCCGACAGGGCGGCCGCCGAGGCCGAAGGCCAGAAGACGGCCCAGGCCCAGCAGGGCGTCTGGGCGCCGCTGTCCGGCCCCACCTTCCGCATGCTCTGGCTGATCTGGATGGCGGCCAATACCTGCATGTGGATGAACGATGTGGCGGCGGCCTGGCTCATGACCTCGCTGACCACCTCGCCCGTGCTCGTGGCCCTGGTGCAATCGGCCTCCACGCTGCCCGTCTTCCTGCTGGGCCTGCCCAGCGGTGCGCTGGCCGACATCCTGGACCGGCGCCGCTACTTCATCGTCACCCAGTTCTGGGTGGCGGCCGTGGCCCTGGTGCTGTGCCTGTTCGTGCTCTCGGGCCGGATGACGGCGCACTGGCTGCTGGTGCTGACCTTTGCCAACGGCATCGGCCTGGCCATGCGCTGGCCCGTGTTCTCGGCATTGATTCCCGAACTCGTGCCCAAGCACCACCTGCCCTCGGCCATGGCGCTCAATGCCGTGGCCATGAACGCCTCGCGCATCATCGGCCCCCTGGTGGCAGGCGCCATCATCGCCAGCCTGGGCAGTGCCTGGGTGTTCGTGCTCAATGCCGTGCTGTCCGTCATCTCGGGCATCGTGCTGATCCGCTGGAAGCGCCGCCACGTGGCCAACCCGCTGGGCCGCGAGCGCCTGCCCTCGGCCATGCGCGTGGGCCTGCAGTTCGTGCGCGAGTCGCCGCGCATGCATGCGGTGCTGGCGCGCACGGTGTGTTTCTTCCTGCAGTGCACGGCGGTGATGGCCCTGCTGCCCCTGGTGGCACAGCGCCTGCACGGCCCGACCGAGGGCGGGGGCGGCGCCGAGACCTTCACGCTGCTGCTGGCCTCCATGGGGGCGGGCGCCATCGTGGGCGCCATGTTCCTGCCGCGCCTGCGCCAGGCCATGTCCAAGGAAAGGCTGATCCGGTCGGGCTCTGCCGTGCATGCGCTGGCCACGCTGGCCGTGGCCCTGTCGCCCAATGTCTACATGGCGGTGCCGGCCATGATGCTGGCCGGCATGGCGCTGATCTCCACGGCCAACGTGCTGGGCGTTTCGGCCCAGATGGCCCTGCCCAACTGGGTGCGGGCGCGCGGCATGTCCATCTACCAGATGTCCATCATGGGCGGCACGGCGGCAGGCGCCGCGCTCTGGGGACAGGTGGCCAGCATGGTGGGCGTGCGCGGCAGCCTCATGGTGGCGGCCGCCAGCGGCGTGGCCTGCATGCTGCTGGTGCAGCGCCTGGTGCGCGACCGCCAGATCGAGGAGGACCTGAGCCCCTCCAAGGCCTTCCAGCGCCCCGAGGTCAACATCCCCGAAGCCGGCCGCGTGGTCGTCACCATCGAGTACCAGATCGACCCCACCCAGGCCGAGGCCTTCCGCGCCCTCATGCAGGAAAGCCGCCGCAGCCGCATGCGCCAGGGCGCGCTGGGCTGGAGCCTGCTGCACAGCATGAGCCACCCGGAGCGCTACGTGGAGCAGATCATCGACGAGTCATGGACCGAGCACCTTCGCCGCTTCGACCGCGTCACCGCCGCCGACGTGGCGCTGCGCGACCGCAAGCTGGCGTATCACAAGGGCAAGGAACCGCCGCGCGTCACGAGGTACTTCGATACCCCCTGAGGCGCTGCGCGCCTTCTCCCTCCCTCGCGAAGCGAGTAGAGAGGAGGAAGCGGCGTAGCCGCTCAGGGGGTCACCTCAAGTGCGGTGCCTGGCTCGCCAGGGCGCGCGGCCAGAAGGCCCACAGGCGCAGGTTCTGCTTGATGCGGCCTGCCAGGTCGCCGGCTTCGGGGCCCCAGCCCATGAAGTAGTCGGCGCGCACGGCGCCGACGATGGCGCTGCCCGTGTCCTGGGCGAAGACCAGGCGGTTCAGCGCCACGGTGGGCCCGGATGTGGACAGCCAGACCGGTGTGCCGTAGGGGATGCTCTGCTTGTCCACGGCGATGGAGCGGCCTGGCGTCAGGGCCACGCCCTGGGCGCCCTTGGGGCCGAACTGCAGGTCCAGGCCTTCCAGCGGCTCCTCACGGAAGAAGACGTAGCGCGGGTTGCTCCACAGCATTTCATTGACGCGGCCGGGGTTGGCGGCCACCCAGGCGCTGATGCCGGGCCAGGTGGCGTCGCGCACCAGTCCCTGGTCCAGCAGCCAGCGGCCCACGCTCTTGTAGGGCTGGTCATTGGTGCCCGCAAAGGCGACGCGGATCGTGCGTTGCGCGCCTGTAGGCTCGGTGATGTTCAGGCGCCCCGATCCCTGGATGTGCAGCACCATCGCATCGACGGGGTCGCGCAGCCAGGCGATGGCGCGGCCTGCCAGGGCCGCCTGGGCCTCTGGCAGGGTCTCGATCTGCTGGCGCGAGAACCAGGGCTTGCGGCTGCCGAAGCCGGCGCCGGCCGGCGTCTTGTACAGCGGCACGTTGAATCCGTCGCCGGGCAGGCGCCGCGCCTCGAACAGCGGCTCGTAGTAGGCGGTCAGCATGCCGTCCGGGCCGCCGCCCAGCGCCTCGATGCGGTAGGGTTGCAGATTGGCCATGAGCCAGGCGCGCTGCTCGTCGCCCGTGGCGATGCTCAGCTGGCGCACATCGCGGCACAGGCCTGCGAAGACCGAACTGGGTCGTTCGCAGTTCTTGAGCCAAGCATTCCAGGCTTCGTGCAGCGCGTCCTCCTGCAGGCCGGGCAATTCGCTCCAGTCGGCCGCGATCCAGCGGCTCTTGGTGGGCGTGTTGGTGACCAGCGGGGGCCTGGGCGTGACGGCGGGAGAGCCGCCCGGCTGCAGATCGGGTACGGGCGAGGGGTCGTAGACCGGCTTGGTGGTGGTCGTGCAGGCGACCAGCGTCCCTACAATCAGCGCCATCGCGGCATGGCGCAGGAGGTGGAAATTCATGGGGTTGATTTTGCTCGAAGCACTGCTGGCCTTGGTGATTCTGGTCGCTATTGTGTGGTGGACCATGTTCTCCGGACGCCGCAAGGGCGAGTTGCCCGTGGACACGCCACGGGATTCGCATCCGTCTCCAGACAAACCCTCTCCCGGGCAGGATCGCAGCGGCCCGTGACGGCCGTGGAGGCAGCCTCGCGGAGCGGGCGCCGTCCTACGGGTATGCCCTGCCCGCACTGATAGGCTGTGCGCAGCCTGCTTTCCACAATGGGGACCCTGGCGCTACCGCACGGTGCGTTCCCAAGATTCAAAAGGAGTTTCCAATGCGCAAGCACATCGTTCTGGCCGCCGCAACGGCGGCCGCACTGTTCATCTCCGGCTGCGCGAACATGAGCGACACCCAGCGCCGCACGGCCACGGGCGCTGGCGTGGGCGCTGCAGCCGGCGCCGTGCTGGGCGCCGTCACCGGCGGCAGGGCCGGCACGGGTGCCGTGATCGGCGCTGGCGTGGGTGCACTGGGTACCTACATCTGGTCGCAGAACATGGAAAAGCAAAAGCGCGAGATGGAGCAGGCCACCCAGGGTACGGGCGTGAACGTGAGCCAGACGGCCGACAACCAGCTCAAGCTCGACATTCCCAGCGACATCTCGTTCGATACCAACCGTTCCGACATCAAGGGCAACTTCGCTCCCATCCTGGACCGCTTCGCCGAGGGCCTGCGCAACAACCCCAATGCCGAGGTGCGCATCATCGGCCACACGGACAGCACCGGCTCTGACGCCATCAACAATCCGCTGTCGCTGGACCGCGCCAACAGCACGCGCAACTACCTGACCATGCGCGGCGTCTCGGGCGCCCGCATCGCCACCGAAGGCCGTGGCTCGCACCAGCCCGTGGCTTCCAACGACTCGGCCAGCGGCCGTGCCATGAACCGCCGCGTGGAAATCTTCGTGGGCGAGATCCCGCAGCAGCACCAGCAGCAGCCCCAGTATCAACAGCAGCCGCAGTACCAGCAGCCGCAATACCAGCCCCAGTACCAGCAGCCCCGCTGACCCGGGCTCTGTGCCAGATGCAACGCCCCGCAACGCGGGGCGTTTTTGCGTGGGCGGGCACCGGCATTGCCCTATGCTGGCTCCCATCCATCAATGGGGAGTCGTATGAGTGAAGCAAGCACAGCGGGCGCGGCCGACGTGGTCAGCCCGCTCGACAAGGGCCTGGGCGCGCTGTCCGCCCCCTGCACGCCGCAGGACGCTGCCGCGCAGGGCTGGAATCTGCTGCGGGAAGACTTGAGTTTGCCTGTGGCTGTGCTGTCGCAGTCGCGCCTGTCGCACAACCTGGCCTGGATGCAGCGCTTTGTGGATGCCTACGGCGCCCAGCTCGCGCCCCACGGAAAGACGACCATGGCGCCCCGCCTGTTCCGCCAGCAGATCGACGCGGGCGCCTGGGGCATCACGCTGGCCACCGCTCAGCAGACGTGCGTGGCCCATGCCCATGGCGTGCGCCGCGTGCTCATGGCCAACCAGTTGATCGGCCGGCGCAACATGGCGGCCGTGGCCGAGCTGCTGGCCGATCCCGGCTTCGAGTTCTTCTGCCTGGTCGATTGTGCCGAGCAGGTCGAGCAGCTGGCCGCCTTTTTTGGCGCAGCGGGCCGGTCCGTGCAGGTGCTGATCGAACTGGGCCCGCCCGGCGGGCGCACGGGCGTTCGCTCCGATGCGCAGATGCAGCCGCTGCTGGACGCGCTGGCCCGGGCCGGTGCCGGCGTGCGACTGGCCGGGATCGAGGTCTACGAGGGCGTGCTCAAGGAAGAAGAGCCCATCCGCACCCTGCTGCGGCGCGCCGTGGACTGGCTCCAGCGGCTGGCGGGCGAGGGCCGGCTGCAGCGCAGCCCGGCCGTGCTCACCGGCGCCGGCTCGGCCTGGTATGACGTGGTGGCCCAAGAGTTCGGCAAGGCCGACATCGGCGGTCCGCTGGATCTGGTGCTGCGCCCGGGCTGCTATCTCACGCATGACGCGGGCATCTACCAGGCAGCGCAGCGGCGCATCGACCAGACCAATCCCGTGGCGCAGCAGATGCGTGCCAGCCTGCAGCCTGCGCTGCAGGTCTGGGCCTATGTGCAGTCGCTGCCCGAGCCCGGCCGCGCCATCGTGGCGCTGGGCAAGCGCGATACCGCCTTCGAGGCCGTGCCGCCCCGGCCCGCGCTGCGCTACCGCCCCGGTGATGCCGCGCCCGTGGCGGCGCCACCGCATTGGGAGGTCACGGCCATGATGGACCAGCATGCTTTCCTGAAGGTGGCCGAGGACGATGGCCTGCGCATAGGCGACATGCTGGCCTTCGACATCTCCCACCCCTGCCTGACCTTTGACAAATGGCGGCAGTTGGCCGTCGTCAATGACCGCTATGACGTGGTGGACGTGATTGCCACGTATTTCTGAAGGGGTCAGCCGTGTGTGCGCAGCAGGTTGGCCAGTTCAACGGCCGACTTGACCTGCATCTTGTCGAAGACGCGCGCGCGGTGGACCTCGACGGTGCGCACGCTGATGTCCAGCTGGTCGGCGATGAGCTTGTTGGGAATGCCCTCGACCACCAGGCGCATCACGTCACGCTCGCGCTCCGTCAGCTCGTTGAAGCGTGCACGCACGGCTTCGCGCGCACGGGTTTCGGCCTGGTGCTGGGCCGACAGTTCCAGCGCCTGTTCGATGCGGTCCACGAGGGCATTGTCCGAGAAAGGCTTCTCGCAGAAGTCGAAGGCGCCGCGCTTGACGGTGTCCACGGCCGTGGGCACGTCGGCATGGCCGGTCAGGAAGATCACGGGCATGCCTGCGATCTGGTTGCGTTCCAGCATGAGGTTGAACAGCGCCAGCCCGCTCATGCCGCCCATGCGCATGTCCAGCAGCAGGCAGCAGGGATTGCGTGGCGGTGGGCGCGACTGCAGCATGGCGTCGAAGGCCTCTGCGCTGTCATAGCATTCGCTGAGCAGGCGGCGCGAGCGCAGCAGCCAGGCCAGCGCTTCGCGGACATCGGTGTCGTCGTCGACGATGTAGACGGTGGCGTCGGGTACAGGTTCCATGGGCCTATTGTTCCATTTGTTCCATTGGTGCCATCTATGCCTGCACCTGCGCAGGGCTGTGCGCCGGCAGCGTGAAGGCGAAGACGGTCCCGCGCGGGCTGTGGGGGCTGTGCTGCAGGTGGCCGCCATGCTGCTCGACCACGGTACGGCACAGGCTCAGGCCCAGGCCCATGCCCTCGTTGCGCGTGGTGAAAAAGGGCGTGAACAGTTGCTCCGCCACATGCTGGGGAATGCCGGTGCCGCAGTCGATGACGGCGAACTCCACCCAGCTGCGGCGCGTGCTGGCGGCCGCACGGCGCACGCGCAGCTGCAGCTCGCGCTCCATGGTCTCGGGCGAGTCCATGGCCTGCATGCCGTTGCGCGCCAGGTTGAGCAGCACCTGCTCGATCATGGTCGGATCGCACAGCACGGGCGGGAGGCCGGGCTCGATGTCGGTGGTCACGCGCACGCCCAGGTTGCGTGCCTGCAGGCTGATCAGCGGCAGCACGGCGTCTATGAGTTCGGCGGCGCCTATGACTTCGCGGGACTGGTCGCGCCGCCGCACGAAATCGCGCACGCTCTTGATCACGCGGCCTGCGCGGTCGGCCTGGAAGCTGATGCGCTCCATGGCCATGCGCAGGTCCTGCAGTTGCTGGCGCAGCCGGGCTTCATGGTCCGAGATGGCGCTGCCCGCACCCGCACCTGCACCTGTGCCCGTGCCCGTGCCATCGTCGCTCCCCAGCATGTTCAGCGATCCCGTGGCGTAGCTGGAGATGGCCACCAGCGGCTGGGTGAGTTCATGGCTCAGCAGCGAGGCCATCTCGCCCACCGTGGCCAGGCGGGCCGTGGCCTGCAGGCGCTCCTGCGAGGCGCGTGAGATCTCTTCCATGCGCTTTTGCTCGCTGATGTCGATGAAGGCACTCATCCAGCCGGTGTGCTGGCCCTGGGCATTGATCAGCGGCGCCTCGAAGATCAACACCGGAAAGCGCGTTCCGTCCTTGCGCATGAAGATGCTTTCATGGCCCTCGCGCGGCGGCGGGGCGTTGCCGGACAGGCGGCTGTCGCGCCGGCGCGCGTAGATCTCGGCGCGCTCGGGCGGCCAGTAGGGCGCAATGCTCAGTCCCAGCAGTTCCTCGGCCGTGAAGCCCACCATGCTGCAGAAGGCCGGGTTCACATAGCTGATGCGGCCCTGCAGATCGCGCGCGCGCAGGCCCGTGACCAGCGAGTCCTCCATGGCCTTGCGAAAGGCCAGCGCATCGCCCAGATCGCGCTCGGCGCGCAGGCGTCGGCGGTTGTCGCGCACCAGCACGGCGACCACGGACACCAGGGCGATGGACATCAGCGTCACCAGGGCCGTGAGCACGTTGGGGAATACGCTGGGCGCGCGGTGCCAACTGTCCATGCGCAGCACCAGGGTGCTGCCCGGCAGGTCCAGCAGCTGCTGCGCCGTGAACATGCGCGTGCCACGCCAGGAGGCGCCCAGCAGGGCCAGGCGCGTGCCGTCCGGCTCGGTGAAGGACACTTCCTGGGTGCGCGGCAGGTTCTTGCTGACCTGGGTGATCAGCAGGCTTTGCAGGCTGTAGGTGCCGATGACAAAGCCGATGATGTGGCCGCTTTGCGTCAATGGCAGGCAGACCTCCATCATCTCCGTGCCCAGGCCTTCGGCCAGCAGCTGGAAGTAGCTGGGCGAGTAGGCCGGGCCGTTGAGGCGGCGCGCGTGGGTGCAGGTCAGCACGGCCTCCGGATGGGTGTTTTGCGTGCGCAGCTGGTCTTCCCACTGCACGTTGCGGTAGGGCGTCTCGGCATGGGAGCGGATCTGCAGGCCCGCATCGCGCCATTCGATGCGCATCAGCTCGCGGCGCACCTGCAGCAGCTCGGCGGCGCGGGTTTTCCACTCGGCAGGGTCGTTGTCGGGCGCGTTCAGCGCCTGCAGGTCCTGCAGGTTGCGGTTGAGGGCGGCGCGTATGTCTGCCACGGCATTGGCGGTGTCGCGCTCCAGCTTGTCCTGGACCTGGGAGGCCTCATAGCGTCCGGCCAGCCAGACCATGGTGATGAGCATGCTGGCCACCAAAGCGACCAGCAGGCTCCACAGCGACCAGCGCCGCCAGGCAGTGCGCCAGCGGCGCCAGGGCCAGCGGCCTTCGGCAGGGGCGGGCGTGGACAGGTGCAGCGGATTCACAGGACGCGGTGCTCCAGGGCCGGCAACTGGCGGCGCACATGCGCCAGGCGCTCGCGCTTGATCTCGCCCAGCACCACGCCGGCACCCTCGGCCTGCTGCGCCAGCACCATGCCCCAGGGGTCGGCCAGCAGGCTGTGGCCCCAGGTGCGGCGGCCGTTCTCATGGTGGCCGCCCTGGGCGGGCGCCAGCAGGTAGGCCTGGTTTTCGATGGCGCGGGCGCGCAGCAGCACCTCCCAGTGGGCCAGGCCCGTGATGTGGGTGAAGGCGGCGGGCACCAGCAGCAGGTCGGCACCCTGCTCGGCCAGTCGGCGGTACAGCTCGGGAAAGCGCAGGTCGTAGCACACACTCAGGCCCAGGCGCCAGGACTCGCCCTCGCGCGAGGTGATGTCGCAGGTCACGGGCGTGTGGCCGGCCTGGACCACGGCGGCCTCTGTGTAGCGCTCGCGGCCGTTGTCGTAGTGGAACAGGTGGATCTTGTCGTAGCGCGCCACGCATTCGCCCTGGGGCGAGAACACCAGCGAGCTGTTGAGCACGTGGGCATCGTCATCGGCCACCAGGGGCAGGGTGCCGCCGACGATCCACAGCTGCAGCTCGCGCGCGGCGCGGCCCAGGAAGTCCTGGATGGGGCCTTGGCCGAAGCTCTCGCGGTAGGCCAGCTTGTCGGTATCGCGCAGGCCCATGGCACAGAAGTATTCGGGCAGGGCCGCGAGTTCGGCTCCCTGCTCGCGCGCCTGGCGCAGCAGGGCCATGGCCTGGTCGAGGTTGGCGCGCACATCGGGTTCCGACACCATTTGCAGGGCTGCGATTTTCATGGGTTCTCTCCTGAAGGGGCTGACTCGGTGGCGGTGGAGGGCGTGCGCGACGGTGTGTCAGAGGGCGTTGCGGCCCGGCGGCGCGGCAAGGCAGTGACCTGGGGATCATCCCAGCTGCCGTCGATGCGGAATTCCTTGGTGGCTGCCGCAATCAGCGGGCCCCGCAGCAGCACTTGCGCCAGAAAGCTGCCCAGGCCGATCACGGGGTTGATGGCCGTGGCCACCAGGGAGGCGGTCATCGCGTTGATCTCGGGCACCACCACCACGTGCAGATTCTGCGTCTCCTGGACCAGGTCTGCCGTGCCTTCCATCAGCACGGCGGCGTTGACGCCCTTCATCTGCATGTTGTTGGTGCGCGCCACGCCATCGGTGATCTGCACGTCGCCGCGCATGAAGTCGAAGGCAAAGCCGTTGCTGAAGACATCGCGGAAATCCAGCGTCAGCCGGCGTGGCAGCGCCTGCAGGCTGAGCACGCTCAGCAGCTTGGCCAGGCCCGGTTCGGCCTTGAGGAACTGGCCGGTCTGCACATCCAGGTGCATGGAGCCCGAGAGGCTGCGGAAATCGGGCGTGATGGGCGAGCCCGTCCATCCCGCCGAGCCCTGCAGGCTCCCCTTGCCATTGCCCACCACGCCGGGCATGTCAAAGCGCGTGAGCAGCTTGCCCACGTCGCGCAGGTCCAGCTGGAACTGCAGCTGGCTGCGCCCCGGATGCTCGGACTGCCCCTGGGGCAGGCGCCACTGGCCGTTGGCCGTCAGCGTGGCCTCGGGCGTGGAAATGTTGAAGCGCGACAGCTGCCATTCGCGCGCCGCCGCGTTGCCGGGCACGGGGCGGTTGCGGGCCTCGACCTCCAGGCGGCCCAGCGCGTGGCCCGACAGGTGCATGTCGTCCACCACGATCTGCAGCGCCGGCAGCTGGCGCGGCCCTTCGTTGAACAGGGCGTCCACGCGTTCGGACTTGGCCTCCGGCACCGTCAGGCGGGACAGCCGGGCGACCAGTTGCCCTTCGGGCTGGGCGTCCGTGCCTTCGCGAAAGCCTACATAGCCATCCAGCTCCTGGGAGGTGAGGTTGCTGTGCCACGAGCCGCCATCGCGCGAAATGCCCGCCACCACATCGTGCAGCTGCCGCCCCTTGGCCTGCAGTTGCTTGACGCGCAGGCTCAGCCGATCGGGAAGGTATTCGCGCGCAGGGTCCGTGGCGGCGTCGGCGGGCTCTGGCCTGGTGCCGTTGGACTGCGGCGCCAGCGCCAGCCAGTCGTCGATATTGAAGAGCGGCAACTGCACATGGGCCTGCACGCCCTGGCCCGAAGTGGGGGCGGTGCCCGCTTCCTGGCCGATGAGGATGCTGCCGTGCAGCACGCGGCTGTGCTTGCCACTGATGTCGCGCTCATAGAAGACCGAGCCCGTGTCGCCCAGTTGCACGCTGATCTGGTCGCGCAGCGGGGCATCGGGCGCGGCGAAGCTGGCAGGCGCGAGCTGGTGGCTCACGGCCAACGGCTGGATGGACTCGGCGGCCTTGCCCAGCGGAGCCGGCAGGTTGATGCGCATGCCCTGCAGGCTGGACTGGACCTGGATTTCGGGCGTGCCACGGCGCACCTTCAGCAGCAGGGAATAGGGCGACTGGCCCTCGGCATGGCGGGCCAGGTCGGCCACCCAGCCCAGTTCCCTGGCATCGCGCAGCCCCTGTGCCGTGGCCGTGCCCTGCACCCGCACCTTGACGGACGATTCGGTGGCTGGCGCATTGCGCGCCAGCGCCTGCATGCCGCCATCGGCACGCAGTTCACCGCCCAGGGCCCGCGCCTGCAAGCCCACCAGCGAGAAGCCGGTGTCGGAGAATTTGACTGCGCCACGCAGCTGGCTCAGGTGCGGTGTCTCGTCATCGAGCTGCAGCGAGTTGCCCGCCAGCGTGACCTGCCCGGACACCTTGCTGCGGTCCAGATGGTCGATGGGCAATTGCAGTTGCAGGGCCAGTTGCGCGGCGCCCGTGGCCTCGCTGCCGTCCAGCACGTGCCCGGTCAGCGCCGACAGGGCCGAGGTCTTCACCACCCCCAGCATGTCGGCCAGCGGGCCCTGGCCCTTGGCGGTGACGGCCACCTCGGTGTGGGCCAGGTTGGGAATGCTGGCCTGGATGTCGCGCATCTGCAGCTGCGGATAGCCGGCGAACTGGCCGCGCGCATTGCGCACGGCCATGGAGGAGCGGTCAAACACCAGCTCGCCGGACAGATCGACCAGGGCCGGCCAGGGCGCCTCGCCATGCGTGAGCAGATGGGGCGGCACATATTCATAGTGCACGTCATGCAGCTTGGCCGCGATGTGGAACTCGCCCTGGCTGGGCTTGTCGGCCGGTACGTGGTCCAGGTTGCCGCGCACCTTGAAGTTCACCGTGCTCGCGCGCCCGGCGTGTATGGCCTCGCGCACATAGTGGCGCGCGTCGGCGGGAATCTCCAGCGGCAGGTAGCGGTGCACGCGCGTGCCGTCTGCGTTGCGCAACTGGCCCTGCAGGTCCAGCACGCCGGGAAAGCGCGGCTGCCTGTCGCTGCCGTCGCCGGTATGCCATTGCGCGCGGGCCTCGCCTTCGGTGTCGTCGTTGGCAAAGCGCAGGCTGGGCACCTGCACGCTGATGGCCTGGCCGCGCAGTTGCCAGCGCAGGCTGGCCTGCAGGCGGTGCAGCGGGATCTCGGGCTCCTCGAACACGCCGGGGAACGACAGCGACGCCGGCCGCTGCTCTGTGCCCTCCATCTCCAGCTGGGCCTGGCCGCCGTCCTGGTCCAGCGAGAAGCGCGCGTTCAGGCCCTTGAGGCCGGGCATGCCCGGCGCCGCGGGGCCTTCGGACGATGCCACGCCGTTGATCGACAGTTGCTGCAGTTCGCCACTGGCCTTGTACTGCTGCAAGGACTCCAGCGGGCCGCGCCAGCTTCCCTGGAACTGGTGCAGACGGCCGGCCGGTGCCAGATCGGCCAGGTGCTGCTGCACCTGCTCTGGAAGCGGCAGGCGCTGGCCCAGCTGGGCGAGGATGGCCAAGTCAATGCCATCGGCCTGGAACTCGCCGTGCTCACCCAGCGCCCCCTGCGTGCTGGCGCCGGCGGGGTTGTAGCGCGCGCGCAGATTGCCAGCCGGCCAGTGCAGGCCGTCGCCCGTGGAAAATTCCAGGTTCTGCGCAGCGAAGCGCCAGCCGTCCTGGTGTTGCACGCTCAGCCTGCCCGTCAGGGCCTGCAGCTTCAGCGGCTGCAGGTCTTCGCGCCACTGCAGCTGCAGCGCGTTCACGGCCACGTCGGCCATGGCGCCCACGGGCTGGCCCTGGCGCAGGTCTATCCAGGCGCGCAGCGCGCCCCGGCCCTGCTGCAGGCGCAAGCCAGAGATGTCTATGTACTGGCCAAGCTGGGACAGGTCGATCTGCGTGAACATCGCATGGGCCTGGCCGCTCCAGCGGCGCCAGTTGCCCTCGTGCGTGGACAGCAGCGGCTCGCGGAACAGGCCGGTCAGCATGAAGCGCTCGCCCCAGCCCTCGGGCGGCGTGGCATCCAGGCGCAGTCCGTGGCCCCAGCCCTTGTTGCGCAGCACCAGGTCCACATCGCGCAAGGCCAGCGGCGGAGCCTGGCGCAGTTCGTCCAACCACAGCAGGCTGCCGCCGCGCAGCGCCAGTTCGGTCTGCGAAAACAGCCAGTCGGCGGCGGCATTGTCCCCGCCGGCCGAAGGGCTGATCTCGATGCCGGCCACGAAGACTCGGCCATCGGCCGCGCGGCGCACCACGAGTTCAGGACGGTCTATGTAGATCTGTTCCACGCCCAGGCGCATCAGCGAGCGTGCCGAAACGGCGACCACCACGCTGGGCAGGCGCAGGGCGTCTGCCGAATGTTCGGGGTCTTGCACCACCACGTCGCCCAGCTCGAAGCGGGGGACCAATCCCTCGCTGCGGGCCGTGATGCTGCCTATGCGAACCGGTAGGCCCAGCGTGCGTGAGGCCAGGGATTCCAGCTGAGGACGCCATTCGCCGATTCGCGGCACAATCCAGCCATGGAGCACCCCCCACACGGAGGCGAGGACCAGCCAGAAGGCCAGGACCAGCCCCAGTGACCACCGCGCAAGGCCGGCCATCCAACGGGTCAGGCGTGTGGGGTGCGGTTTCGGTTCGATCATCGGCGGCATCAGCTATGACGGGAATTATGACCGGCGCCCTCAGGGCCTGGGCGGTAACCAAGGGTTGCTGCAATCCCTCTGCGCGTGAGTGGCCGCTTCTTTCGCGTTCCGTATGCAATCCTCAGTTCACGCAATGGCAGGTACGGCCTTGAATGTCCCCGCACAGGCCGCCTATTCCCGTTTTCACCAACGGCTGCACCGTCGCTATGGCGACGAGCTGAGCCTTTTGCCGCCGGGTCCGCCCGAGCGCGCGTCCATGGAGCAGGCCCTGGTGGCACTGCTGGAGCGTGGCCTGGACCTGTCGGCTGCGCTGCGTGTGCTGCGCCAGCTGGTCATGGAGCGCACCATGGTGCTCGACTGCGAGCAGCAGGCGCCGCTGGCCGTGGTCACGCGCGCCGTGACCGAACTGGCCGAGCTGGCGCTGGAGCGCGCCTGCATCCAGGCGCGCACCGAGCTCGACGCGCGCCATGGCGCGCCTCAAGGCCCCGACGGCCGGCCAGTGCAGCTGTGGATCATCGGCATGGGCAAGCTGGGCGCACGCGAGCTCAACGTCTCCAGCGACATCGACCTGATCTACGTCTACGAGCAGGACGGCGACACCGCCGGCCTGCCCGATGGGCGCGGGGTGATCTCCAACCACGAGTACTTCGCGCGCGTGGTCAAGGGCATCTACGGCCTGATCGGCGACACCACCGAGCACGGCTTTGTCTTCCGCGTGGACCTGGCGCTGCGTCCCAACGGGAACTCGGGGCCTCCGGCCGTCTCGCTGGCCTCGCTGGAGGAGTATCTGCAGACCCATGGACGCGAGTGGGAGCGCTTTGCCTGGCTCAAGAGCCGCGTCGTGGCGCCCATGGACTGCGTGCGCTCCCAGCAGGTGCAGGCGCTGCGTGCCGTGGTCCTGCCCTTTGTCTTTCGCCGCTACCTGGACTACGCGGTCTTTGATGCGCTGCGCTCGCTGCACCGCCAGATCCGCGAGCATGCGGCGCGGCGCAGCGCGGGCCATCCGGGCCGCTCCAATGACGTCAAGCTCTCGCGCGGCGGCATCCGCGAGATCGAATTCACCGTGCAGCTGCTGCAGGTGGTGCGTGGCGGCCAGTTCCCCGAACTGCGCTGCCGCCCCACGCTGGAGGCGCTGGGCCGCCTGGCGCGCGCCGGCCTCATGAGCCAGGAAGTGGCCGACGCCCTGGGCTCGGCCTACACCTTTTTGCGCCGTGTCGAGCACCGTATCCAGTACCTGGACGACCAGCAGACCCATGTGCTGCCCACCCGCGACGATGACCTGGAATGGATTGCGCGCACCATGGGCTTTGCCGATGCCTGCGCCTTTTTGCACCAGCTCGATGCCCATCGCGAAAAGGTGGCCGAGGAATTCGACACCCTGCTGGGCGGCTCGGCCCAGCCCCAGTGCGGCTCGGGCCGTTGCAACGGCGCGCGCAGCCCCGCCCAGGGCACGCCGCGCGAGATAGACGGCCTCATGGAGCAGTTGCCGCCAGCCCTGGCCGCCCATGTGGCCGACTGGCGCGGCAACGCCCGCATCGCCAACCTGCGCGACGAGGCGCGCGGCCGGCTGTTTCGACTCGTGCAGCGCACGGCGCAATGGGTGGCCGAGCGCAGCGTGCCCGAAGACGCCGCGCTGCGCTTTCTGAACTGGCTGGAGCCGCTGCTGCGCCGTGAAAGCTATCTGGCCCTGCTGCTGGAGCGCCCCGCCGTGCACGAGCGGCTGCTGGACCTGCTGGGCGCGGCACGCTGGCCCGCGCGCTACCTGCAGCAGCACCCGGGCGTGATCGACGAGCTGGCCAACGAAGCCATGCTGGGCGAGCGTTTCTCGCCCATGGACTTCGAGCATGAGCTGGCCCTGCGCCTGGCCGCGCTGCAGGCCACGGGCGAGGACGATGACGAAACCCTGCTGAACCTGCTGCGCCGCGCCCACCATGCCGAGGTCTTTCGCACGCTGGCGCGCGATATCGAAGGCCGCATCACGGTCGAGCAGGTGGCGGACGATCTCAGCGCACTGGCCGACTGCGTGCTGCGGGTGACGGCCAGCTGGTGCTGGAGCCGGCTCAAGAACCGCCACCGCGAGTCGCCGCAGTTCGCCATCATCGGCTACGGCAAGCTGGGCGGAAAGGAGCTGGGCTACGGCAGCGACCTGGACATCGTCTTCGTCTTCGATGACGAAGACGAGCACGCCTCCGAGATCTATGCCGCCTTTGTGCGCAAGCTCATCAACTGGCTGGCCGTCAAGACGGGCGAGGGCGACCTGTTCGAGATCGACACCGCGCTGCGCCCCAACGGCAACTCGGGCCTGCTGGTGACCAGCTTCGCCTCCTATGCCAACTACCAGCAGCAGCGCGGCAGCAACACGGCGTGGACCTGGGAGCACCAGGCCATGACGCGGGCGCGCTTCGTGCTGGGCAGTGACGATCTGCAGGCCCGCTTCGATGCCGTGCGCGAGGCTGTGATCACCGCGCCTCGCGACCCCTCGGCGCTGCGCGACGAAATCGTCGCCATGCGCGAACGCGTGCGCGGCGCCCATCCGGTGCGCGGCGGCCTGTTCGATGTCAAGCACAGCCCGGGCGGCATGGTCGATGTGGAATTCGCGGTCCAGTACCTCGTGCTCTCGCAATCGGCCTCGCACCCGGAACTGATGGCCAACCTCGGCAATATCGCGTTGCTGCAGCGCGCCGAACAGGCAGGATTGATCCCGGCCGGCGTAGGCCAGCAGGCGGCCCGGGCCTACCGCGAACTGCGCCGCCTGCAGCACGTGGCACGGCTGGATGAGCGCTCGGCACAGCTGGTGCCAGGGCAGGCCGAGCCGCTGAGTGCGCCCGTCAAGGCCTTGTGGGATGCGGTTTTCGCCAACGCCGTTGCGGCTTGACGATGTGAAGCAAAGAAGGCGGCTTGCGGCTGCGAACGCCTTCACTTCAGCATCCGTGGAAATTGGCCTACAGCAGGATCGCGGGCATCCTCAAAATGTTACATTTTTCCTGCCCACGACCCCTGGAACTTCTGCAAAAGTAGCTCATCTATTGAACAGCTTGTTGAGAGAGAGTACCCAGACCGAATTTCACGTTGCGAAGCCTCTGGGGCCACAGTCCTGAACTGTTCCGCCCGAAGCGCTTCTCCTCCCTCCCTCTCTTTATTCGTTTCGGGATGCTTCGCAACTTTTTTATGCCAGCAAAAAGGCCACCCATCGGGTGGCCTTTTTGCATTCCCGGGCTGGTGCGGCGTCAGGGCTGGGGAGGGCGCGTGGCTGCAAAACTGGCACGCTCGGCCAGCTTGGCCTGCAGTGCGGCCAGATTGGGGTGGTCGGCGCGCCAGTCCAGCTCGGGAAAGCGAAAGTCCAGCCAGCCCAGGGCGCAGCCCACGCACACGTCGGCCAGGGTGAAGTGGATGCCGCAGCAATACGGCTTGTCGCCCAGCCCCTGGGACATCACGTTCAGTGCAGCCCGCACCTTGGCAAGCTGGCGGTCTATCCAGGCCTGGCAGCGCTGTTCTTCGCTGCGGCCATCCCAGGTGGCTTCGAGGCGGGCCAGCGCCCCGGCATCCAGCAGGCCATCGGCCAGTGCTTCCCAGGTCTTGATCTCGGCGCGCTCGCGCCCCGTGCCGGGGATCAGCTTGCCTACCGGGGAAAGTGTGTCCAGATATTCGACGATCACGCGCGAGTCGAACATGGCATCGCTGCCGTCCATGACCAGGCGCGGCACCTTGCCCAGCGGGTTGCCGGTGCCGGGCGACAGCTCGCGGCTCCAGGGGTTTTCCTCGACGAACTGATAGTCGAGCCTTTTCTCTGCCAGTACGACGCGTACCTTGCGTACGTAGGCGCTGGTGGAGGAACCTATCAGTTTCATGGCAATTTTCCGTGGCGAAGAGGCGGCCCATGGGCGGGCAGCAGATTCTATGCGCTGCCCGACGATCTCCCCCTCGGCCCCCGTTTTTGCCGCGCGCACCTACAATCACGGCCCATGAATCTGCCGCACATCTCCGCCCTGTCCCCGCTCGACGGCCGCTACGCCGCCAAACTGTCTCCTCTGCGCCCGATCATGAGCGAGATGGGATACATGCACCGCCGCGTGCAGGTGGAGGTGACCTGGTTCATCGCCCTGTCGGATGCCGGCTTTGCCGAGTTCAAGCCCCTGTCCGAAGGCGCGCGCGTCTATCTGCAGGACCTGGTGAAGAACTTCTCCGAGGCCGATGCCGTGGCCATCAAGGACATCGAAAAGACCACCAACCACGACGTCAAGGCCGTGGAGTACTGGATCAAGGGCAAGTTCGACGGCCGTCCCGAGCTGCTCAAGGCCGCCGAATTCGTGCACTTTGCATGCACCAGCGAAGACATCAACAACACCAGCCACGCGCTGCAACTGCGTGCCGGCCGCGACAGCGTGCTGCTGCCCGCAATCTCCGGCATCACGGCCAAGCTGCGCGAGATGGCCCATGCCTATGCTGCCGTGCCCATGCTCAGCCGCACGCACGGCCAGACCGCCAGCCCCACCACCGTGGGCAAGGAAATCGCCAACGTGCTGGTGCGCCTGGAAAAGGCCTCTGCCCGCATCGCCGAGGTCAAGCTCCTGGCCAAGATGAACGGCGCCGTCGGCAACTACAACGCCCACCTTTCCGCCTGGCCCGAGTTCGACTGGGAAGCCTTCAGCAAGAACGTGATCGAGTCGCCCGAGCCCCAGGGTCTGGGCCTGAGCTTCCAGCCCTACTCGATCCAGATCGAACCGCATGACTACATGGCCGAGCTGTTCGACGCCATCGCGCGCGCCAACACCATCCTCATCGACTTCTCGCGCGATGTCTGGGGCTATGTGTCCCTGGGCTACTTCAAGCAGCGCCTGAAGGCCGGCGAGATCGGCTCCTCGACCATGCCGCACAAGGTCAACCCCATCGACTTCGAGAATGCCGAAGGCAACCTGGGCCTGGCCAACGCCCTGCTCAAGCACCTGGCCGAAAAGCTGCCCATCTCGCGCTGGCAGCGTGACCTGACCGATTCGACCGTGCTGCGCAATATCGGCGTGGCCATGGGCTATGCCACGCTGGCCTACAGCTCGCTGATGACCGGCCTGAACAAGCTCGAACTCAACGAAGAGCGCCTGCAGGAAGACCTGGACAACGCCTGGGAAGTCCTGGCCGAGCCCATCCAGACCGTCATGCGCCGCTACGGCGTGCAGGGCGCCTACGAAAAGCTCAAGGAAGTCACGCGCGGCAAGACCGTGCAGGCCGAAGACCTGCACCGCCTGATCAACGGCCTGGAAATCCCCCAGGCCGACAAGGACCGCCTGCTGGCCATGACGCCTGCCTCCTATGTGGGCAAGGCGGCTGAGCTGGCGCGCCGCGTCTGAGTTGGTGCAAGTGGCCCTAGGGGCTGGGACTGCCCTGCGCTCCAATAATTTCGACGCATTCAGGCTGCTGGCAGCCTTGCTGGTCATCTGGAGCCACCAGTTCGCGGTCCTTGGGTTACCGATCCCAAAGCTGCTTTACGACGAGCCTGGGGCCGTGGGCGTCGTCATCTTTTTTGCCATCAGCGGCTATCTGGTGACGCTATCCTGGCTGGCAGATCCCCATCTGGGTCGATTCGCTACTCGCAGGGTGCTGCGTATATGGCCGGGTCTGACCGTGGCTGTGGCCCTGTGTGCCCTGGTGCTGGGGCCGCTGGTGAGTTCGATCCCCTTGAGGGTGTATCTGGAGCAGCCGCTGACCTGGGGATATTTCAGCAATCTCTGGCTGCAGATTCGATATGAGCTGCCTGGCGTATTCGAGATGAATGTGATCCGCGCCGCAGTCAACGGGCCGCTGTGGACCATTCCACTGGAGGTCGGCTGCTATGTGATGCTGGCTGTGGCGGGCGCTCTGGGCTTGCTGCGTTGGCGCTATACCGCACCCTTGGTCTTTGTGGCATTGATGGTGGCGCTGTGGCGGCGTTACAGCATCGAGCCTGGCGAGCCCATTCCTGAATGGTCGTTCGCGCTGCAGTATGCGATGGTGTTCTCGCTTGGCGCCACGCTGGCGTGCTGGCGCCATCTCTGGATCTCCCGGCGGATGCTGGCCCTTGCCTTATTGCTGGCCGGCTGCGTGCTGCTGCATGCCAAAGGACCTCTGATCCTGGTGCTGCAAGCGCCTTTGCTGGCAATGGCCGTGCTCGCGGTGATACTGGGCTCCGCCAGCACACCCCTGCTGCGACAAGCTGGTCGCTTTGGTGATTTGTCTTACGGCCTGTACATTTACGCCTTTCCCGTTCAACAGACAGTGGTCTGGTACTTTTCAGGCCGGATCGGTTTTGGAGCGGCGCTGGCCTGCAGTCTTGTGGGGGCTGGCCTATTGGCGATGCTGTCCTGGCACCTTGTTGAAAAGAAGGCGCTGGTCTTCAAGCCACGCAAGCCGGCTGTCTCATCCTCCCTCGATATTCCTGCGCATCTGTCCTCCTGATGGCCATGCGCTGTCCCTGGTTTTCTCATGGCCCTCAAATCCACCATCTTCAAGGCGAACCTGTCCATCGCCGACATTGACCACGGCTACTACGCCGACCATGCGCTGACCCTGGCTCGCCATCCCAGCGAAACGGACGAGCGCATGATGGTGCGCCTTGTGGCCCTGGCCCTCAATGCCCACCAGCTCAGCGACATGTGCAACGGCGACGGCACGCTGGCCTTTGGCGCGGGCCTGTCCGATCCCGAGGACCCCGATGTCTCGCTGACCGACTTCACGGGAGCCAAGCGCCTGTGGATCGAGGTCGGCCAGCCCGAGGAAAAGCCCATCGCCAAGGCATGCAACAAGTCCGATGCCGTAGTGCTCTACGCCTTCCACCATGCGGCGGAAGTCTGGTGGAAAGGCCTGGAAGGCAAGCTGGCACGACTGAACAAGCTGCAGGTCTGGCGGATTCCCTCCGAAACCTCCCAGTCGCTGGCGGAGCTGGCCGAGCGCAGCATGCAACTGCAGGCCACCATCCAGGAAGGCGCATTGACGCTCAGCAGCAATCTAGGCACGGTCTTCATCGAGCCGCTGCGCTGGAAGTAGCCGGGCACTGGCCCAAGCAAGCCACTGTCTCAGTCAGGCAACTGCATCCGGACGGCCTGGGCGAAGGACTCCACCGTCCAGCCCGCGCCCAGCAGCATGCGGCGAGTGGACAGCCGGTCCATGACATCGTCGGGCACATTGCAGCCCAGATGGATCAGCGACTTGCTCTCCGTGATGCCCACATAGCGGCCGTCATAGCTGCGCGCCAGATGGTTCCACAGGCCGTGGGCACCCGGCGACTGGCGTGCGCCGCTGACGAGGCAGGTGCCCGTATCGAGCACGCTGCGGTAGACGGCGCTGGCGATGCCGCGCCGCTGGTAGTCCGGCGCAAAGCGCGAATGGGGCGAGCGCACGCGGCGGTCGGTGCGCTTGTCCACTTCGACCAGGCGATTGAACACCGTGTAGCCGGCCAGGCAGCGCCGCTCCATATCCTCCACGTAGGCAAACCATTCGCCGTCGGCCTCCCGCCAGTGCAGCTGGAACTGCGGATCGTGAAGCGGACGTCGCTCCAGGCCGTGCAGCTTGTTGCCGGGCTGGTACAGGCGCTCATGAATGGCTTCGAGCTCGCCCTCCACCAGCGGCTGCATCACGTCGATGCGCAGTTCGGTGACGTGGTGCGGCCGCAAGCGGGCCGAGGCGCGATGCGCCACGGCATCACGCAGATGGCGCCAGAGGGAGGAAAACGAGGGCCCGGCTGGGGCAAAGGCTAGACAGGTCACGGCAAAGCTCGTTTTGTCGGCAGGCCTTGTGGCCCGGCAGACGCGTGAAAACCCAACCGCCTTCAGTTTCAAGGTGAAGGCGGCGCAAGAAGAGCGGATTCAGTGAAGCGACGCTGCCCGGTTCCGCGCAGGGCAGCGCATCAAGACCGTGCGGCCTGTCTGGGGCCGATGTTCAGCCGCGCTGCATCGCGCTCGCGCAGGCGAGCGGCCGTGGCAGGCCAGGCCTTGCCGGCCGGCACGCGCGCGCTCCCCGCATCACTTGCCGTGAGGCGCATGCAGGGGCGGGGGCGGCGGTGGCTGGAAGCGGCGGTCTGCAGCATGGGGACTGATGTTAGGCCGCCTGCAACATCGCACTGGTTCGGTGCGATATACGGCAATCAGCCGGGTTTGCGCGATATGTCCGCGCGCTCGGCCGCACGCTCTGCATAGCGGGTAAAGCGCCAGGAGTCGCCTTCTGTCGTGATCCTGCGCCATACGGCACGCTTCTGTGGTGGCTCCATGGCGGTCCACATCTGCACTTCGTCGAAGCTGCGGCCACAACCCTTGCATTTCTCGTCGCCCTGGCTGGTGGAGCAGATGGCGATGCAGGGCGTATCGGGGGTCGTGTCGTACCAGGCCAGCCAGGCTGCCATGGCGTGCGAGGGAAAGCCCTCAACCTGCACTTCGGTCTCATGCCAGAAGATCATCAGCGCGTACACCTCGGCCAGGGCCCGTACTTCGGGCTGCAGCAACACACCATCCGGGGACGGGTGGCGCTCTCGCCAGTAGTTGATGGCGGCTTCGATATCGGTGATGTGCAGTGCGGTCATGGACGGGCAAGGGGAAGGGACAGCGATGATAAGGCGCATGCCAGTCCTCGGCCGGGCACTGCTGCAACACTCCATCAGCTTCAGGGTTGCTATGAATAGTGAAGCGTTAGGGGCAGATGTATAAAAGGAGTGCGGGATATGTTGCTTGTGCTTTCCGTGGAATTGAAGGGTTTTTTCACTTGCGCGCCGCAGCGGCTTTGTGTTGCAATCCGCAGGTTCGAAGGGGAGTAGCTCTCTGCCGGCAGGGGTGGTTGCAAAGCCACCGCGCCGACATCGGAATGGTCGTCAATACGAAGCGCAAGCTTCCGGCCTTCCGGGCTGCGGTGCATACCGCAGCCGAGCAAGACCTTTGATGGACCTGATGACGGTCGATCAAGGTGTTCTCCCCTGAGCCAGGCATGTCCTTGCCCGGGTAGGCGCTGTGTCGTCGCATCGGTCTTTCTGTGCTGGTGGGTGTTTCTCCAGGAGGGAGGAGTTCTCGCCGGCCGTACTCAACAGCGAGGACCTTATGGACTTGGACTTTCTGACTCACGCCCCGTTCTGGGTGGCCCTGGGCCAAATCATCATCATCGACATCCTGCTGGGCGGGGACAACGCGGTCGTGATCGCGCTGGCCTGCCGCAAGCTGCCGCCCGCGCAGCGCAAGAAGGGCATCATCTGGGGCACGGCTGGCGCCATCATCCTGCGCGTCATCCTGATCGCCTTCGCGATGACGCTGCTGGCGCTGCCCTTCCTGAAGTTTGTCGGCGCACTGCTGCTGGTGTGGATCGGTATCAAGCTGATTGCGCCTGATGAAGATGGCCATGACAACATCCAGGGCAGCGACAAGCTGCTGGCGGCCATCAAGACCATCATCGTTGCCGACCTGGTGATGAGCGTGGACAACGTGATCGCCATCGCCGGCGCCGCACAGAGCTCGGGCGAGCACCAGCTGCTGCTGGTCGTGCTGGGTCTGTTGATCTCCATCCCCATCATCGTCTGGGGCTCGCAGCTCGTGATCAAGCTGATGGAACGCTTCCCCATCATCATCGTGGCCGGCGGCATGCTGCTGGGCTGGATTGCCGGCGGCATGCTGGTCACCGACCCCGTCTTCGCCAATACGGAGAAGTGGGACTGGATGGTCAAGCTGCCCCAGACCGACATGCTCAAGTACGGTGCCAGCGTGTTCGGAGCCCTGCTGGTGCTGGCACTGGGCAAGTACATCGCTTCGCGCCGTCCTGCTCCCAAGGCGGATGCCCACGGAGCTTGATTTCCTGAAAAGTTGAGGTTGGCGCCGGGTTGGCCTGTCTGGCCTCCCGCGCCGATTCGCGACAATCCAGTGCAAGGGCGGCTTTGACCGCCCGCCTGTCCCACCCCGCAAACCCAGTTCGACAAGGACTTGCTTTGAACCCCATCATCGTCTACGTGGATGACGCTTCCTACGCTCTGCCTCTGGTCCAGGCCCTGGCCGCCTCGCCGCAGGCCCAGTCCTCGCACTGGTTGCTGGTGGCCTGCGCACCGCGCATAACCCACCGTGTCAGCAAATGGGTGAGCCACAGCGCACGCGAAAGCTGGCGCGGCAAGTGGGCCGACAAGCTGTTTGCCCAGTTGCTGCCGGTGTTCGGTGACAGTGCAGGCCGAATCACGCCGGTGCTGGCCAAGGGGCCGCTGGCCGAACTGGTGGCCCAGCTCCAGCAGGAGCATGGCGCGGCCCAGATCGTCGATGCGCGCCGCCCCAAGCAGGAAGCCACGGCCCCAGCCGTGGCGCCTGCAGCCCCGCTGGGCCGGCGCTGGAATCTTCCGGGAACGCTGGCGGCCATCGGCGCGCTGATGGGCCTGGTGTTCGAGGAAGCGATGGTCTAAAGGCTGGCATCTGCCTGGCTGCTCTGGTCAGGCGATCACTGTCAGGACGGCATCCCGGAAAACGGGATGCCGTTTTTCATGGAGTTCTCCGGTCCACGGTTCCCAGTGCGCCGCCTCAACCCGGATCTGCTGGCTGCTGCTATGCTGCCCGCATGAAAATCCTGATCAAATGGCTGCTCAGCGCCGGTGCCCTGCTGGTCGTGGCCTATCTCTATGGTGGCGTGCAGGTCAACAGCTTCAGCTCGGCCATGATCGCGGCGCTGGTCATCGGCCTGCTCAACGCGGTGCTGCGGCCCATCCTCGTGGTGCTGACGCTGCCCGTGACCATCGTGACGGTCGGGCTGTTTCTCTTCGTGGTCAACGGACTGATGTTCTGGGCAGCCTCGGGCCTGCTCAGCGGCTTTCATGTCGCGGGCTTTTGGGCGGCCATGCTGGGCGCGCTCATCTACTCGCTGCTGGGCCTGGCCATCGAGTCACTTCTCGCGCGCCTGTTCCCTTAGCAGCTCCTCCACGGCACGCAGCCGCGTGTCCACGATGGAGGCTTCGATGAAATCCACCTTGGGCCCGCCCTTGCGGGCCAGTTCCTGCGCTGCCTTGAAGCGATCCACCGCGGCCGCATAGTCGTAGTGCGCGACCTGGGCCTCGGCCTCGGCGCGCAGCGCGCGCAGCTCCTGGCCCTGAGAGCGCTGAACCTGGGCCAGCAGTTGCCAGGCGCTGGCATCGCGCGGGTGGTCCGTCACCCAGGTCTGCAGCGGGCCTGCCATGCTGGCGGCGCCCTGCTCGCGCAGCAGGATCTGCGTGCGCATCAGCAATTCCGGCCTGCGCACGGCGCGGTTTTCGACCACATTGACGGTGGCCAGGCTGGGGCCGCTTTCCGTTGTCTTGGCGGGGACGGATACCGTGGGACTAGCCTGGGCAGGTGCGGCTGCAGGCAGGTAGAGCGGTGGCAACGCCTGCAACGCGGCGCCGGGCTTGCCGGCTGTCAGCTCCAGTTCGGCCTGCAGCAGCTTGGCCTGCCGCAGGGCGCCGGGATCGGCGGCCGTGGCCGCTTGAAGGCGCTCGGACATTTCCCGCGCCTCGGCCCAATCGCGCAATTGCACGGCGCTCAGCGTGGCGGCATACAACTGTGCCACCTGCTGGGTCGGGGTTTGGCTGCCAAAGCTGGTGGAGCGCGGCAGCTCGGCCCACTGGCGCAGCACGTCCACGCCCGGGCGCGACAGCACGCGGGCCCGTGCGGCCATCATCACGTGTTCCAGGGAAGGGGCGGGCGCGGGCGCAACGCCGCGCGGCAGGCGTGAATGCATGTCGGCCATGCGCTCCGTGGTCAGCGGATGGCTGCGCAGATAGGGCCAGCTGCCGTTGTCATTGAGCCGATTGGCCTGCTGCAGCTTGTCGAACATGGTGACAAAGCCCTGCGGCGCAAAGCCCGCAGGCGCCATCAAGCCATAACCCATGCGATCGGCCTCGCGCTCCATGTCGCGAGAGAAGTTCAGCTGGTTCTGCACGGCCAGCGCCTGGCCGCCCATCATCATCGCCATGGCGGCATCGGGGCTGCGGCTGGCGGCCAGGGCGCCCAGGATCATCGATCCGATCATCAGCGGCGTCTGCTTGCCCTGCTGGGCAATGAGCCGCGCAATGTGGCGCTGCGTGACGTGGCTCAGCTCATGCGCCAGCACCGACGCCAGCTCGTCGCGCGTGCTGACCACTCCGATCAGTCCCAGGTGCACTCCCAGATAGCCGCCGGGCAGCGCAAAGGCGTTGACCGAGCGGTCCCGCCCCAGCAGGATCTCCCAGGCAAAGCGCTCTTCCAGCTCGTCCGACAGCTCGCCCCGCGTGCGCGCCGCATCGACCAGGTGCTGCCAGATGCCTTCCACATACTCCTGCAGTACCGCATCGTCGATGTAGTCCGGATCGCGGTACAGCGAGCGGATGATGCGGTCACCCAGGCGCCGCTCGTCACTGGTCGTCGTGGCTGCGCCATCGCCCAGAGTGGGCAGGCGCAACTGGGCCTGTGCGGGTGCATGCGTTGCGATGGTGAGAGAGGCCGCCAGCAGCTGCAGGCCGACGGCGATACGTGTCTTCAGGCGTGATGGGCGCATGGGCAGGTAAGAACCAAGGGGCCGGGCCCGTGCATAGTCACGGGGCGGTGGAACACCCCACTATGATGCCTCGGTTCGCCGAACGTTCATGGCAGGACTGACCAGCGTGTCGGGACTGGCGTAGACCGGCCCGTGCATTTTCAGGAGTTTCCATGTCTTCCCTCACCCACTTCGATGCCCAGGGCCAGGCCCACATGGTCGATGTCGGCGCCAAGCCCGCAACCCACCGCATCGCGGTCGCCGAGGGCCGCATCACCATGCAGCCCGAAACCCTGGCCATCATCCAGAGCGGCACGGCCAAGAAGGGCGACGTGCTGGGCATCGCGCGCATTGCTGGCATCATGGCAGCGAAGAAGACCAGTGACCTGATACCGCTGTGCCATCCGCTGGCGTTGACGCGGGTGGCAGTGGATTTCGAGCTGTTGCCCGAAACGTTGTCCGTCCGCTGTCTTGCCACCGTCGAGACCGTTGGCCCGACCGGGGTGGAGATGGAGGCGCTCACAGCCGTGCAGGTGGCCTTGCTCACGGTCTATGACATGTGCAAGGCGGTGGACAAGGGCATGGTGATGGAGGGAATCAGGGTGCTGGAGAAGCACGGAGGCAAGACGGGGAGCTTTATTGCATACGCCCCTGATCAGTGAACAGCTTTGAAACCTCAACCCAGCAATTTCTTTACGGCAATTGCAATGACGATCCCTACCAGGATGCCCGCTGAAATCTCTAGCCGCGTGTGACCCATACGCTCCCGCAGGGGCTTATGGGAGGCATCTTTTGCAGCAAGTCTGTTGATAGTCTGCGCATGATTGCCAACCTGGCGGCGCAAACTGTTGGCATCCAGAACGACAATGCAAGCAAGCGTGAAGGCTACGCCGAAAGCTGGGTGGTCAAGGCCTTCCTTCAGGGCGATCAGGGTCGCCATGCTGCTCACGATGGCGCTATGGTTGCTAGGAAGCCCGCCGTAACCGATGAGACTGAACGCGAGTCGCCGAGCCTTGATGCTGTTGATCATGAACTTCATGGAACCGGCCACCAGCCAGGCGAGAAATGGGGTTAGCACGTAGGCGTAGTTCATGACAGGCCGGCCGTAGGCCAAAGGGCCCATCCACACGTAAAGACCCACACCAAGACAGTCAGCAGCAGTTGCCAGTCAACCAGCAGTGCATCGGTGGGAGACTCGCCCCCGTTCAGCGCCTCCACCACAAACCAGTAACGGAACAGTCCAAACAGCACGAGCGGGATGGTGATCACGAGCTCAGGTCTCTCTGATATGACAAACATACTGTAAAACAGTAGTGCCCCAGTGGCTGACATCTCTGCGTAGCGGTCGACCAGGGCAACAGAGTATTTCTCCAGAACCTGCCGGCCCTTGCTGCCGCTGTGGCTCAATTCCTGCCGCCGTTTGATGGCAGCCAGGTAGAGGGCCAAGCACAGGGTCGTGATGAACATCCAGGAAGATACAGGTACTTCGAGTGCCATGGCTCCTGCATACACCCTTAGCACGAAACCAATGGCAATGGTGAAGATGTCTACTACCGGCTGATGCTTGAGAGCGAAGGTGTAGGCCAGATTGAGAATCAAGTACGAAGCGATGACCAAGCCAACTTTCGGTACAACGATCAGGCCATAGAGCAGCGCTGCATAAAGGGTGGCAAGCAACATCAGGGCCATGCGTACGGACACGATGCCAGCCGCCAAGGGGCGCGTTTTCGACTTCGAGGGGTGAAGGCGATCACGCTCGATGTCATGGATGTCGTTGATGATGTAGGTGGCAGAAGACGCCAGACAGAACAGTGCTGCCGCAAGCAGCGCGCTGAGGATGGCGTATGGTTCCAGAAATTTTCCGACGAAAACCAGCGGGGCCAGTACAAAACTGTTCTTGATCCACTGCTTGGGCCTCATCAGTCTCAACAGTCCGAGCAGTTGGGCCTGAGGCGAGCGGGATGCTACGGTATCATGGATCATTTCAAATGCCGGTAATATGTTCAATGCGTTCCTCAACCAAGCTGGCGCTTAGCTACGGCATTTTCGCACTAGTAGCCACTGTGGCGAACATTGGCGCCCAGGATATTATTGTTCAAATCTATGATGGTGTATTCCATGTGTGGGTTTCCATCATCGGCGGAACAGGCGTTGGGCTTTTGGTCAAATATTTTCTTGACAAGCACTACATTTTCCGATTTCGACCGAAGGATGTGGTCCATGATGCCCAGGTATTTCTGCTCTACATCGGGATGGGATTGATTACCACCATCCTGTTTTGGGCATCCGAACTGGGATTTCACGCAGTTTTCGAGACAAAGGAAATGCGCTATCTAGGTGGGTGTGTTGGATTAGCAATCGGCTATCTCGTAAAATACCATTTGGACAAGAGATTTGTTTTTCGTTCGGACGCTTTATGAAATCTGTATCTTCCTGGGGGCGTTTGAGTGCATCTCCACACCATGTAGTGGAGCTACACAATGCGGAACATGCGAGGGGCGCAGTGCTGAATAGCCCGCTTCCCGGCCTGGCTTATGGTATGGGGCGCAGTTATGGCGATGTTTGTCTGAATTCTGGAGGAACACTTTGGAATACGGGAAAAATGGACCATTTTATCGCTTTTGATCAGGGGAGCGGTCGTTTGATCTGTGAGTCCGGTGTTCTCTTGCGTGATATTCAAAGGCTGATGGTTCCACGCGGATGGATGCTGGCAGTCACACCGGGAACGCAGATGGTGACCGTAGGCGGTGCGGTAGCCAATGATGTCCATGGCAAGAATCATCATGTACATGGGAGTTTTGGTGATCATGTACTATCCATGACGCTGCTGCGCACCGATGGCGAAATCATCCACTGTGGACCATTCGAACGAAAGGAATGGTTTGCTGCAACGGTTGGTGGCATGGGTCTTACAGGATTGATCACTCAAGTGGAAATACAGCTGCATCGCATACCTGGTCCCTGGGTGGATGCTGAAACAATTCCATATTCTCATCTGGATGAATTTTTCTGTATTGCAGATGATTCTGAGGACCATTGGGAGCATACGGTTTCATGGATTGATTGCTTGTCTGGCGTACAAGGAAGGGGCTTGTTCATGAGAGGTAACTTCCAGAATTCCCAGTTATCTCATCAGGCACAGTACGCGGCCCGCAGCATAAAAATGCCTGTTACGCCGCCAATTTCCCTGGTCAATCAATGCTCTTTAAGGCTATTCAACAACCTTTACTACCATTTGAAGAAAATCCGTGCTGGTCGTAACGTAGTTCACTATGAGCCATTCCTCTATCCGCTGGATAACCTGCTGGAATGGAACAGAATATATGGACGGAGTGGGTTTTTTCAGTACCAAAGCGTGGTGCCCAGAAGTGTCGCGCTTGATTCAGTCAAGGCCATGCTCAGGGAGATCACGGCCTTTGGTGGAGGATCATTTCTGGCGGTGCTGAAAACATTCACCAAAAGAGAGGCTGTGGGTATGATGAGTTTTCCGCGTGAGGGAGCGACTCTGGCATTGGATTTCCCAGATCAAGGAAAGCGTACTGCCGATCTTTTCACACGGCTTGATCACATTGTTAGAGAGGCTGGTGGCCGTATCTATATGGCAAAGGATGCGCGTATGCCACGTGAACTTTTCGAGGTTGGATACCCGCGTCTCCAGGAATTTTTGAAATATCGAGATCCAGGCATAAGTTCCGTTCTCTCGCGCAGACTGATGGGAGGTTGAATTGTCTAATAAAAAGAGAATTGTAATTGTCGGTGCTACCTCAGCTATTGCACAGCACTGTGCCAGATTATGGCTTCAGGGTTCTGAAGTTGATCTCGTACTGATTGGTCGGGAGCAGCAGCGTCTTGAGAGTATTGCGGCCGATTTCAAAGTAAGGAACACCGGCGTCCACATTGTGATTGAGCAGGCGAGTTTCACCGATGTTGCGAGCATTGCTGAGGTTGCAAGAAAAGTAATGGATCATGGTGACGTCGATATCTTGTTGATTGCGCATGGTGCATTGCCATTGCAGCGTGATTGTCAAGAGGATCTGATGCTTTGCGAGAGGATGCTGGAAATCAATGCAATATCTCCTGTGCTTTTTGCGGAGGCTTTTGCAAAGTACATGGAGAGGCAAGCTCATGGCACCATTGCCCTGATCGGCTCTGTTGCAGGAGATAGAGGGCGCAGATCAAACTATGTGTATGGCGCAGCAAAGGGTCTGGTTGATCGATATGCCCAAGGGCTACGTCACCGATTTGCCGGGAAGGCGCTGAAAATCGTACTTGTCAAGCCAGGCCCTACAGATACCCCCATGACGGAAAGCATGAAAGGTAAGGGCCCTCGGCTGGCACCTGTCGGGGATGTGGCCAAGGATATTGTAGATGGCATACACCATGGGCGCGCTGTGATCTATACGCCTCGCAAGTGGAGGCTGATCATGTGGGTGATTGAAAGGATGCCTGATTTTATTTTTAATAAGATGAGTATATGATGCTCCGCTTTTGATGGTTGATTTCCTGTTTGGTCTGCCGTCAACAACTTGCAATCTATTGATATATTTCGCGTTCCTTCAGGGGGAGCATTTGCAATATATGATTTTGCTAGGACTTCCTTTCTTGCTAATTTCTTGGAGTAGTTCAATTGGGTCGAAGCGCTGCCAATCGAAAATGACCAAGTTGTGTCTTCCGTGACTAAATGAGTCGATCAGCATGTGCTTGTAAATCACATCCAAGTACAAAGCTAGGCTTGCAACTCTGACAGCCTTTTTAGCAGGTTAGTGGGGCTTGAGGTGTTCAGGCGTACTTCCTTCGTGATGACCAGGTTCCAAAAGTAAACACTTGCAGCAGCTGGTGGTGCAGGCCATCCACAGGAAGAAGCAGGGGGCCCACGATGGCCTCTTGTGCTGGCTAGAGTACTCTCTACAGCCTATGGGAGCGGGTATCCTTGAAGACCTCTCACGCATTCTCCCATTTGTGACCGTCGCGGTACCTGTGCGCTGACTGTCCGGCGTCTTAGCGCGCACGGCCGCCCGGCAGGCGTTCTTCTGCAGGGCAACCAACATGGCTTGGCACCGGGTTTTGTCGCAGGGACTCATCAACTTTTGCAGAATGGCTCGAGCCAAATATGGATAGCGCTTGGAGGCTATCCAATCATCCGCATGTGACAGTCATCACCTGTACGCGCTTTTCAGATCGACGGAGTTGTCGACTCTAAATTGACTACAGACCTGTGGCGTAGAATTTTCAGGATTCTTGCAGAGGTTGGATAAAAATATAGATCTAGATTGTGCCGCCTCCTCTACTCCCGCTGGTACAAAGTATCTTGTTGATTCTTTGTAAAGGTGCTCGCCTTCCGACCATTTGTCCATCCCATACTTGGCATATGAGGAAAATAGTAGTGCAGAGGCATTGTGCGGATCAGATAGGATCAACATGTCACTCACCATTTCTGCTTTAGAGAATTCTTCTTGATAAATGTATCCTCTTGCCAATATTGCATAGAGCCCCTTCATTTTTGAAGAATCCTTGCTTTTTTCATCTATTGAGTAATCTGATGCGGATTTTATTCCTTGCTGCAGTAGATACTCCTCCAGTAATTTGGTTCCGATTTTTGCATTGCCTTTCCTTATTTGGAGATCTGCCTTGGTTAAGAGTACAAATATGGCATCTTTGGGGCTGTATTGAATGCTCTCGTTCTTTTCCAGCATTTTTTCCGCCGATTCATAGTCGCCCTCTCGGATTGCAGCAATGCTGTAGTTTAGCGCTGCATATGGCAATCCCGGGTTAACTTTCAGAACCCATGACCACAAGCTTAGGTCGCTCTGCCATAGTGGTGTGGTTATTTTAATGACGGCAGATGAGTATATTGTCCAAGAGAAAATAAATGTAGCAAAAGTAAACGTTGTCACTTTTTTTGATTTTTTATCTCCCCAAAGGAATATTGAATAGATTAATTGAGCAAGAAATATGGAAAACCAAACCAGTGGGTATGCTAAAAACCTTTCATGGCCAATATTGCCGCCAATAGTTAATGGTAAAATGTGAGAGACTGGGAGTAAAGAGATGGCAAAGCATGAGAGAAGTATCAGGCTTCTTGCTTTGAATCGAAGGCTGATGATTGTCAGCAATATTAACCCTACGCACGCCAAACATCCTAGGATGACGTCCAGCTTTGTCATATCCAATGGATCCAGTGGATGTTGAGGGTTTAAGCTGGAAAATGGCCAGAACACCATTTTGAAATAGAAAATAAAAGCCCACCCCACATAAGAAATGTGGTGTGGTATATCGTAAAATTTTCTGGCCAGATTTTCATCGGTATGCAATATCTCGGGCATGTAGTGCATACGAATCGCTATATATGCGGCCAAAGATAGAGTCAGGCTGCCCCATAATGGTAGGCCATCAGACTTGAAAGCCTTTTTAACTGAGTAATAAAAAGAATCTCTATCCTGGGAAAATTTTAGCAGGAAAATGGCTATGGGTAATGTAATGGCCATTTCCTTGCAAAGTAGAGCAAAGAAGAAGAATAAAGAAGTAAGAAAAGCCTGAGTCCAACCTGTATACCTGAGGAAGCTGTATACTGCTGCCAAGCTAAATGTTGTGACAAGAAGATCAAAGCGGCCTGCGGCCCATGCTACTGGCTCTACTAATGCAGGGTGCAAGCTATATACAATGCTTCCTGTAATGATAATTATTGACTTATTATTCGATTTTCTTGAATAAACGAACAAAATTGCACACAGCAAAGCTGTGTTAGTCAAATGGATTAATAGATTTACTATATGTGATACTGTTGGATTTGCATTATTCTGAGTCAAGAATTCTATGCAGAAAGTAAGAAGAGGGAGAGGTCTGAAATAGGTTGTTCCTTCGAGTATTGGGCGAAATATTCCTTGCCAAATGAGCTCGGGATCTCTTAAATACGGATTAAATATGAATAACTGCAAATCATCCCAAACGTAATCAAGTTTGGTAATGCTGGGATAATATGCATATATTAATAGAGTGCACAAAATAATGGGATAAGAGACAAGGATTTTTTTTCTGAGATTTGTCTGCATATGGATCCAATAATAAAAATACCCGCCGTAAAGGCGGGTATTTTTCTAGAGATTATTAGCGGCACTCAGACGGAGCATACTTCTCCGGCAAATCGCCAGCAACTGCAGACTTCAGACCGCGATTTCCTGCGCTCACCTTGGTAGCAGAAGCACACGCCCAGTCAATTGCGCCCATGGAGGATGCCGTCGGGGCAGAGCTTTGCACATTGGGAGTAAAGGTGATGAACTTTCCATCCACTCCAGTTGGAATGCCGTTGCCGGCGTTAGCTGCTACGTACACCTTGATGTCCCAAGGGTCGGTGGTTGTTACGGTGATATTTTTGACATACTTGGAAGTTTTTTCATTCTGCGGCTTGTTATTGAATGCCACGGCGGCGGCTGTCAGGCCGCCAGTACTATCGGTCTGAAAGGCTTCGCTCATCATGGATTTCACCGAAGAGCCGGCAATTACCGCTTCAGAAATCTTGGCGCGGACTGTGTAATCCTGATAAGCCGGCAGCGCAACGGCTGCCAAAATGCCGATGATCGCCACAACGATCATCAATTCGATCAAGGTAAAACCTTGCTGGATGGAACGCTTCATGAACTTCTCCTCATAGGGGTTGATTGCATGCTCTACTGAGCAAGAGCCGTGCCAGTCGCTCCAGGGGGCCAAGGTCCACGTCTATGTATGGTTTGGTTGCAACTGACACGGTTGGACGCCATTCTCTGACAAATTGATCCACTTGTTGTGACGTTTTTGTCAGAGATCGTGCGCTTGCTACAGACGTCACGCGAAGCTTGTCGGCGGGGTCGAGCTGGTTCCTCACGCCACCAGGAACTGCATCTGCGTGCCTGCCAGCTCCACCGTGTCTCCGTGCTGCAGTGGCATGGGGCGGCGGCCGATTTCCTGGCCGTTGAGCTTGAGGCTGAGGGCATCACCTTCCAGCTGGGCGAGCACGAAGCCGTGGTGCTTCTGGGTGATGGATGCGACGGCCACGCCGGGCTTGCCCAGGGTAGTGACGACTTTGACCAGCGGGACTTCGCGGCCAGCGGCGTTGCCGTTGAGCATGCGGATGGCAGCCTGGCGCGTGGCCAGGCCGGCCATCGAAGGCGGCAGGGTGTGGTCGAAGCCTGAGGGGGTCTGGGTGCTGAACTGCGATGGCAGGTCTTCCGCCAAGGGGGCTGGGCGGGTTGCCTCCACTGCTGCGGCAATGGCCGCCAGTGCCGAGCGCGAGGAGGCGCTGACCTGCTGCTGCACGAAGCGGATCTTGTACTTGCCGATGTCCAGCAGGTCGCCGTGGTTCAGGGTCTGGCGCAGTATGGGCTGGCCGTTGACATAGGTGCCATTGGTGCTGCGCAGGTCTTCGATGATGACGGCACCGTCGGCGATGCTGAGCACGGCATGCTCCCCGCTGACCGCGAGGTTGTCGATGACGATGTCGTTGTAGGGGCGGCGTCCCAGCGTGGTGCGCTCCTTGGTCAGCTGCACTTCCTTGATGACGGCGCCGTCGATGGAGATGACCAGGGTCGGCATGCTCAAAATTCCTTTGTTATGCCCGGCTTGCACTGCACTGGGTGATCCGGAGCTGGGGTCTATCCAACTATTATGTCTGCGGCCCGGGCACGCCGGAGTCCGTCATCGTATTTGATACAGGCTATGGCTTGTCTTTGACCGATTGTTGGGTGCGCAATCATTTTTGACAATTGGAACCTGGGGTTTCTGCGCACGCAAGCGCGTCCATCGGATGGG
Organism: Delftia sp. WSY_10; assembly: GCF_043104705.1. Classification (NCBI taxonomy): domain Bacteria; kingdom Pseudomonadati; phylum Pseudomonadota; class Betaproteobacteria; order Burkholderiales; family Comamonadaceae; genus Delftia; species Delftia sp. WSY_10. The sequence goes on from NZ_JBICKY010000056.1 coordinate 73,186, forward strand.
TTCTGCCGTCGATCCCTGCGCTCTGTCTGGGCTCAATCGATGGCAGCGCAGGCGGTAGAGGGCGGATTGGCCTGGAGTTCGATGAGCGCTGCGCTGATGTTGTCGTTTCCGCCTGCTTCATTGGCGGCCGTGAGCAGCGAGGTCAGCAGCACGGGCAGCGGGCTGGACTGCTTGAACAGTGCGGCAATGGCGTCGTCATCGAGCATGTCGGTTAGGCCGTCGGAGCACAGCAGGATGCGGTCGCCAGGCTGCAGCGGCCATTCATTGAAGTCGGGTGTGACGTCCTGGGTCACGCCCAGGGCCTGGGTGAGCAGGTGGCCCAGGCCGGATTGCCGGGCTTCGTGGTCCTGGATGCGGCCTGCATCGATTTCTTCCTGGAGCCAGGTGTGGTCCCGGGTCAGGCGCAGCAGTTGGCCATCGCGCCATCCATAGGCCCGCGAGTCGCCGAGGTGGGCCAGCATCAGCAGGCCGGGCAGCAAAGCGGCTGCGATGACGGTGGTGCCCATGCCGCGGCAGCCGGGTGTTTCCTGGGCGGCGGTGAGGATGGCGGCGTTGGCCAGGTTCAGGGCATTGGCAAGTGACTGCTGCAATTCCTGGCGGGCCTGCGGCGTGTTGGCCACGGGCGCCTCGGTGGTGGTGCTTTGCAGCGCCACGGATACCAGGCTGATGGCCATGGCGCTGGCGACTTCGCCGGCGTTGTAGCCGCCCATGCCATCGGCCAGCACGGCAATGGGCCAGGGCTGGGCGCTGGGGTGGATGGTGACGGCGTCCTCGTTGTTGTCACGGCGCCGGCCCACATCGGTGCGTGCAACCATGGCGCAGTACTGGGCAGGAGCTTGCTGCCGGGTGGGTTGGTCCGGGATTTTGGGGGCGCTGGGCATGGTGGCAAAGGACGGATTCGGCGGTGGTGCCATCAGTCCCTGGTGTGCAGATGCAATGGTGAAGACCGGTGCACAGCGTAAATGAAAACAGTGCGCGCAAGTGCCCGGAATGCGCGGGCGCAACGGCTCGTCAGCTTGACGCCACATCAAGAAGGGTCCTCGCAAAGCAAAAACGCACTGCCGGGGCAGTGCGTTCGTGATGCGGCGAAGGTGCTGCCTGCGGCAGCGTCAGGCCTGGGCTGCGTGCTTTGCGCCTGAGCGCGCCTGCAGGAACTTGCCAATGCCCACGACCAGCAAGGCGCCGGCTGCGGCCGCCACATAGTGCAGCCAGGGGTGGCTGATGGCGTAGCCGTGCAGCAGGCGGTCGTTGACGATGGTTTCTCCGCCGACCCAGCCGATCAGGGCGGCGCCCAGCGTGATGATGACGGGGAAGCGCTCCATGAGCTTGATCATCAGCGTGGAGCCGAAGATCACCAGCGGGATGCTGATGGCCAGGCCCAGGATCAGCAGGACCATGTTGCCCTGCGCAGTGGCGGCCACGGCGATCACGTTGTCCAGGCTCATCACCAGGTCGGCGATCAGGATGGTGCGGATGGCGACCATCATGCTGCCATGGCCCTTGGATTCGCCTTCATCATCTTCTTCGCCGGTCAGCAGCTGCAGGCCGATCCACAGCAGCAGGCAGCCGCCCACGATCTGCAGGAACGACAGCTCCAGCAGCTTGGCCGCGACCACGGTCAGGATGATCCGCAGCACCACGGCGGCGCCGGAGCCGAACATGACGGCTTTCTTTTGCTGTGCGGGGGGCAGCGAGCGTGCTGCGAGGGCGATGACGACGGCGTTGTCGCCAGACAGGATGATGTTGATCCAGACGATCTTCAACAGGCCGATCCAGAAATCGGCGCTTTGCAGGTATTCCATGGTTTCTCCGCTGTTATGAGTTGAAAAGCGCCAGGGCGGTTGCCTCTGGCGCTTTTTCTTTTTTGGAGTCGTCAGTGTAGGGCGGACTTGCCGCCTTACCGATTCGTAATTCTGCGTAATTTCTTCCTGGAGCGAACCCTGGATATCACGCAGAACCGGTGCCGCTTAGATCAGGCCCTTGAGCAGGCGGCCCATTTCGGAGGGATTGCGGGTGATGACGAAACCGCACTCTTCCATGATGGCCAGCTTGGCGTCGGCCGTGTCGGCACCGCCGGAGATCAGCGCGCCGGCGTGGCCCATGCGCTTGCCGGGAGGGGCGGTGACACCAGCGATGAAGCCGACGATGGGCTTTTTCATGTTGTCCTTGCACCAGCGGGCAGCTTCGGCTTCGTCGGGACCGCCGATTTCGCCGATCATGATGACGGCGTCGGTGTCGGGATCGTCGTTGAAGGCCTTCATCACGTCGATGTGCTTGAGGCCGTTGATCGGGTCACCGCCGATGCCCACGGCCGACGACTGGCCAATGCCCAGTTCGGTCAGCTGAGCCACGGCTTCGTAGGTCAGCGTGCCGGAGCGGCTGACCACGCCGACGCGGCCCTTCTTGTGGATGTGGCCGGGCATGATGCCGATCTTGATCTCGTCGGGCGTGATCAGGCCGGGGCAGTTGGGGCCCAGCAGCAGGGTGCGCTTGCCGCCTGCAGCTTCCTTGGCGCGCATCTTGTTGCGCACTTCCAGCATGTCACGGACGGGGATGCCTTCGGTGATGCAGATGGCCAGGTCCAGGTCGGCTTCCACGGCCTCCCAGATCGCGGCGGCAGCGCCTGCGGGGGGAACGTAGATCACGGAGACCGTGGCGCCCGTGCCTTGTGCGGCTTCCTTGACGGAGGCGTAGATTGGCACGTCGAAGATCTTTTCGCCGGCCTTCTTGGGGTTCACACCGGCCACGAAGCAGTTCTTGCCGTTCGCGTACTCGATGCATTTTTCCGTGTGGAACTGGCCCGTCTTGCCCGTGATGCCTTGGGTGATGACCTTGGTGTCTTTATTGATGTAGATAGACATGGTGTGTTCTCCGGGCCTGCTTACTTGACGGCTTCGACGATCTTCGTGGCCGCTTCGGCCATGGTGTCGGCGCTGATGATGGGCAGGCCGGACTCGGCCAGCATCTTCTTGCCCAGTTCTTCGTTCGTGCCCTTCATGCGCACGACCAGGGGCACTTGCAGGTTCACGGCCTTGCAGGCAGTGATCACGCCGGTGGCGATGGTGTCGCACTTCATGATGCCGCCGAAGATGTTGACCAGAATGCCTTCGACCTTGGGGTTCTTCAGCATGATCTTGAAGGCTTCGGTGACCTTCTCGGGGGTGGCGCCGCCGCCCACGTCCAGGAAGTTGGCCGGCTCGCCGCCGAACAGCTTGATGGTGTCCATGGTGGCCATGGCCAGGCCGGCACCGTTGACCAGGCAGCCGATGTTGCCGTCCAGCGAGATGTAGGCCAGATCGAACTTGGAGGCTTCGACTTCGGCGGGATCTTCTTCGTCCAGGTCGCGCAGTGCCACGATTTCGGGCAGGCGGAACAGGGCGTTGGCGTCGAAGTTGAACTTGGCGTCCAGGGCAATGACATTGCCCTTGCTGTCACGGTTCAGGGGGTTGATCTCGACCAGCGAGGCATCCGTGTCCATGTAGCACTTGTAGAGCTTCTGGCAGATGTCGATGAACTGGGCAGTGGAGTCGGCAGGCATGCCGATGCCCTTGGCCAGCTCTTCGCCCTGGGCCTGGGTCAGACCGACCAGGGGATCGACGAAGATGGTGATGATCTTCTCGGGCGTGGAGTGGGCCACTTCCTCGATGTCCATGCCGCCTTCGCTCGAAGCGATGAAGGCCACCTTCTGCGTGGCGCGGTCGGTCACGCACGACAGGTAGTATTCCTTCTGGATGTCGGCGCCGTCTTCGATGTACAGGCGGCGGACCTTCTGGCCTTCGGGGCCGGTCTGGTGCGTGACCAGCTGCATGCCCAGGATCTGGCCAGCCAGTGCCTTGACGTCGTCGATGCTCTTGGCAACCTTCACGCCGCCGCCCTTGCCGCGACCACCAGCGTGGATCTGGGCCTTCACGACCCACACGGGGCCGCCGAGCTTCTGGGCGGCCTCGACGGCCTCTTGCACTGTGAACGCAGGGATACCGCGAGGTACAGGCACACCAAACTGACGCAAGATGTCCTTGCCTTGGTATTCATGAATCTTCATGATGTCTCTCTCAAACAAATAGGGGGGGATTGACCCGGTAGCCCTGGGGTGCTGCCTCAAGGCGGAGTGACCTGGCAATCGCCGAATGTACCATGCTGCACTGCGCCATCCGACACGCCCCCATGCGCAGAATCCACAATTTCCTGCGGGCCAAGCAGCATGCCAGGAACTGTGCAATGCATTGATATGTCAGGGAAAAGACGGTTTCCCGACATTTCTTTCAGGCGCCACAGCTCTTTTGTCTTATAGAGGATCTGCAGGCGGCCCTGCCCGCCGTTTGTAACAGGCGCATGTCAGCGGCCCTGGATCGCCGCTGCCAACCGTTTTGCGACAACGGGCGCAGGGGGACCCGGTTTCGGTGAGAATCCGCAGCTGGAACGCGGCAATGGTGCCGCAGCGGCTCCAGGAGGGCCGCGCAGCAGGAGAAATACAGCGATGGCAAAAGTCTTTATCGATGGCGAAGCAGGCACGACAGGGCTGCAGATCCGTGAGCGTCTGGTCGATCTGTCCGGCGTGGAGCTGGTCAGCATTGCGCCCGAGCTGCGAAAGGATCCTGCTGCCAAGCGTGCGCTGATCGCCGGCGTGGACCTGGTCATCCTGTGCCTGCATGACGATGCCGCGCGCGAGACCGTGGCCATGGTCGATTCCATCGAGGCCGAGACCGGCCGCACCATCAAGATCATCGATGCATCCACGGCCCACCGCGTGGCGCCCGACTGGGTGTATGGCTTTCCGGAGCTGCGTGCCGGCCAGCTTGAGGCGGTCAAGACGGCCAAGCGCGTGTCCAACCCCGGCTGCTATGCGACGGGAGCCATCGCGCTGCTGCACCCGCTGGTTGCCGCGGGCCTCATCCCTGCCGACCACGGCCTGAGCCTGCCCTCGGTGTCCGGCTATTCGGGCGGCGGCCGCAGCATGATCGAAGCCTATGAGGCTGGCACGGCCGCGCCTTACGAGGCCTATGCGCTGGGCCTGTCGCACAAGCACATTCCCGAAATCCTGCACTACACGGGCATGACGCGCCGCCCGGTCTTCATTCCTGCCGTGGGCAATTTCCGCCAGGGCATGCTGGTGCAACTGCCCCTGCATCTGGACCTGCTGCCGGGCGCGCCCAAGGCCGCCGATCTGCACGATGCGCTGGCCGCCCACTACGCGGCGACCAACACGCCCGAGCAATGGGTGTCGGTGCTGCCGCCCACCGAAGACATGAAGCTGGCTGCCGATACGCTGACCGACACGAACAAGCTGGAGCTGCGTGTGTTCGCCAATGAGCAGTACCGCCAGGCCGTGCTGATCGCCCGTCTGGACAACCTGGGCAAGGGCGCCAGCGGCGCCGCCGTGCAGAACCTGCAGATCATGCTGGGCCTGTGAGGCCCCCCGCGCCCCCGTCCTTGCCGGGCCGGCGCGGTCCGGTCTGGGGCCATGTCCTGGCCCTGGCCATGCTGTGTCTGCTGATCGTTGTGTTCGCCTGGAAGCTGCGGCCGGCATTGCCTTCCTCATCGCGCCTGCTGCTGAGTCCGCTGCTGGGCAATATGGAAGCCTGCCTGGTGCAGGACGGGCTGCGCGAGGATTTTCCCAAGGAATTCCAGCAGGTGCCTGCCAGTTGCCTGGGCCCTCAGGGCTCGGCCGCGGAAATGGTGAAAGCCACGCTGCAGCGCTTGGGCCGGCCGCAGGGCGAGGGGCTGGAGCTGGGCTATACGCTCAGCGTGCCTCTGCTGCGCTATGTGCAGTGGAACGGCCGGGCCTGGGAAGTCCGGGGCGAGGCGCTGGACCGCGTGGTGCGCACGGTGGCGCAGGCGCAGCGGCCCGTGGTGCTCTACCTGTTCGCCACGCATTTCGAGGTCCACTCCCAGGCCGAGGAGCGCCTGGCCGCCGATCCCGCCAATCTGGCCTGGACGCCCAAGGGACCGCTGCCGCTGGACACCTATCTGGGCGCGCGCATCTTCCCGTGGTCGGTTGCGCGGCAGGACAATGAAATCACGCGCGTGCGCAAGCTGGTGGTCGATGCCCTGGCCGAGCGCATGTGCGCTGCGGGCGATGCCGCCATGCATCCGCTGCGTGCGCTCACCGTGCTGGGCGAGACGCACCAGCTGTTCCCGGGTTTCGAGGCCGGCATGGGGTTCGCGGCCGAAGGCTATGCGGTCACCGACTACAGCCCTGCATCCGTGGCGGGCTTCCATGCATTCCTGCGCCAGCGCTATGGCGACATTGCGCGGCTCAATGCCCATCTGAAGTCGGAGTTCGCCAGCTTCGATGCGGTGGAGCCTCCGTCGCGCAACATCCGCAGCGAGCCGCTGCAGAACTTCTTCCAGCACATCGACAGCTATGCGGCTGGCACGGTCCCGGTGTCCGGCTGGGTCCACTCGCCCGACGCGAAGCTGCAAAAGCAACTGGCCGTGGCCGTCTTCGTGGACGGGCGCCCCTACTCGCACGCCCCCGTGCACATGCACCGCCAGGATGTGGCCCAGGCCAAGCCTGATTACCTCACGCCCGATGTGGGCTGGCGTGCCGACATCCGCTATCCGGCGCTGGGCGAGGGCCTGCACCGCATCGACGTGGTGCTGCAGGCCGGCGGGCGCAGCCTGGGCCTGCTGGCCACGCGCCAGATCGCCGTGATGGACCGCCACCAGGGCGAGCCCAGGCCCCATGCCGCCGAGGCCTTGCCTGACTTCGGCAAGCTGCCGGACGGCGTGGAATTCTGGGTGGACAGCCCGCAGGACCGGCTGGCGCTGTTCTACAACCCGCTGGTGACGGACTGGAACGATTTTCGCGAGCAGCAGGTGGCCGACTACATCCAGGGCTTTTCCGAGCACATCGGGCACGGCTGCCTGGGCCGGGTGCCTCGCTTTGCCCACCAGCTCAACCCCCATGCGAATCCGAGCTGGGACGCCAGCCGCTACGCCGTGGAGCGCAGCCTGCAGCGCATGCCGGGGCTGTCCCTGGGTGTCAGCCTGTATGGCGAAGACACCTATGGGCCGCTGGTCGGCCAGATGCTGCGCCGCTATGGCCACACCGCCTATGGCGTGACGGAGTTCCATCCGCTGGTGGCACTGTCGCCGCAGCGGCTGGAGAAAGTGCTGACCATGCACCGCCGCCAGGGCGCGCGCTTCCTGTCCTTCTTCATGGAGGCGCGTCCCGAGGACGCGACCGGCACGCAGTCCAGCAACGAGTTCTCCTTCGATGCGGACAACCGCGCGCACGGCTCGGACGCGCTTTACCGCTCGCTGCGCCAGGTGCTGCAGCCGCACTGACCTGCCGCGCGCTGCCTTTTCCATGTCTTCCGCGCACAGCAGTTCCCCTGCAGCCGCAGGCCGGGCCACCGCCATCGGCCTGCTGGCCGTGGTGTGCTGGAGCTGCACCGTGGGCCTGATGCGCTCAGTGGCCGAGCCGCTGGGCGCCGTGGGCGGCGCTGCCATGCTCTATACGGTCAGCGCCCTGTGCGTGGCCGCCGTGCGCGGCCTGCCCAGGCCTTCGCAATGGCGAACCATGCCCCCGGCCTATTTCTGGGGCTGCGGGCTGCTGTTTGCGGTCTATGAAATCTGTCTGTCGCTGGCGATCGGTCTGGCGCAGGACCGTGCTCAGGCACTGGAGCTGGGGCTGATCAACTACCTGTGGCCCAGCCTGACCATCGTTTTGGCCGTGCTGCTGCGCCAGCAGCATGCGCGCTGGTGGCTGTGGCCCGGCGTGCTGCTGTGCCTGTGGGGGCTGACGCGCGTGCTGGGCGGCGACTCGCTGCAACTGCGGGGCATTGCGGACCACATGCTGGCCAATCCGCTGGCCTATGGACTCGCCTTTGGCGCGGCCCTGCTGTGGCCCTGCTATTCGCTGGCTGCTCGGCGCTGGGGTGGGGGGCACAATGCCGTGGGGTTGTTCCTGATCTGGACTGCGCTGGCGCTGTGGATCAAGTGGTTGTGGCTGGGTGGCGAAGGCGGCATGCACTGGTCAGGCACCGTGGTGCTGCAGCTGCTGGCCGTGGGCGGGCTCACGGCCATGGGCTACAGCTGCTGGGAGCACGGCATACAGCACGGGCATCTGGCCGTGATGGCGGCGGCCTCGTACTTCACGCCCGTGTTCTCTGCCTTGCTGGCCAGTGCCTGGCTGCAGGTGCAGCCGGGCTGGGGCTTCTGGCAGGGCGTGGCGCTGGTGACCGTGGGGTCGCTGGTGTGCTGGGGCGCAACCCGGCGCGTGGATTAGTTGCCTTCGTCTGCAGCTCCGTCATCCCAGTCTTCGCTGCGTCCGCGCAGCACCTTGCTCGCTATTTCTCCGCCAAAGCCGCGCGCGGCCAGAAAGCGCATCTGCTTGAGGCGTTCCTGCGGGGTGGCCGGCGGTGCGCCGAAGCGCTGGCGCCATACGGCATGGGCGCGCTGCAATTCGGTGGCGCGCAACTGTTCTGCGGCGGCGCGCACCAGGCCATCGTCCAGCCCCTTGCTGCGCAGCTCCTGCACCACGCGCGATGTGCCAAAGCGCGCGGCCTTGCGATGCAGCACGGACTCGGCCACGCGCTCGGCGCTGATGAAGCCGCGCTGCTCCAGCGCGTCGAGCATGGCGCCCAGGTCCTCGCCTTCCTCCACATGGGGGGCGAGCTTGCGTTCCAGCTCCAGCCGTGAATGTTCGCGCTGGCCCAGCAGCTTGAGCGCCCGGCCTTTGAGCGACAGCTTGGCGAATCCCATGCGGCAATGTCTCCTGAATCATCCCGAATAAAAAAGGCCCCCACGCTCCCCTTGCTGCGCAAGGTCCGCTGCCCCCCAAGGGGGCCGCTTTTTTGCCTTGGGGCGTCCCGGCGATAAAAAAGGCGCAGACGTGAGCCTGCGCCAAGATGGCAAACACAGTGTGTGCAGGCGCTGCGGCGCCTGCTGTGAGGGGGCTGGGCGCTCAGGCTTCGATCACGCCGTCCTTGTCGGCCTTGGCCTTGGCGCCCTTGGCGGCCTTGGCTTCGGGCGCATCGCCGCCGGCCGTGGGCAGCAGGGCGATGCCCAGGCTGTCGCGCACCTTGTTTTCGATCTCCACGGCCAGGCCGCTGTTCTCGCGCAGGAATTCGCGGGCGTTGTCGCGACCCTGGCCGATCTTTTCGCCGTTGTAGGCGTACCAGGCCCCCGACTTGTCGAGGATCTTGGCGTTGACGCCCATGTCCAGGATTTCACCTTCGCGCGAGATGCCTTCGCCGAAGAGGATGTCGAACTCGGCGGTCTTGAACGGGGGCGAGACCTTGTTCTTGACGACCTTGACCTTGGTTTCGTTGCCGATGGCTTCGTCGCCCTTCTTGATGGTGCCGGTGCGGCGGATGTCCAGGCGGACCGAGGCGTAGAACTTCAGCGCATTGCCGCCCGTGGTGGTTTCGGGGCTGCCGAACATCACGCCGATCTTCATGCGGATCTGGTTGATGAAGATGACCATGCAATTGGTCTTCTTGATGGTGGAGGTCAGCTTGCGCAGCGCCTGGCTCATCAGGCGGGCCTGCAGGCCGGGCAGCTGGTCGCCCATCTCGCCTTCGATTTCGGCGCGCGGTGTCAGTGCGGCCACCGAGTCCACGACGATCATGTCCACGGCGCCCGAGCGCACCAGGCTGTCCACGATTTCCAGGGCCTGCTCGCCGGTGTCGGGCTGGCTGATCAGCACTTCGTTGAGGTTCACGCCCAGCTTCTGGGCATAGCTGGTGTCCAGCGCGTGTTCTGCGTCGATGAAGGCGCAGGTGCCGCCCTGCTTTTGCATTTCGGCGATGACCTGCAGCGTCAGCGTGGTCTTGCCCGAGGATTCAGGGCCGTAGATCTCGATCACGCGGCCACGGGGCAGGCCGCCCACACCCAGGGCGATGTCCAGGCCCAGCGAGCCGGTGGAGACGACCTGGATGTCCTGGATGGCTTCGCCTTCACCCAGGCGCATGATCGTGCCCTTGCCGAACTGCTTTTCGATCTGGGCGAGTGCGGCCTGCAGGGCCTTGGCTTTTTCACTGTTGGCGGTGGTGACGGCGGTGTTCATGCGGACTCCTGGGTTGGGTATGGATTCAGCTCTGTATTTGCATTCAGGCTGGATGCTTGAACAGTAGTTTATGGGCTTGCTGTCTTGATTTGTTGGTGTTTTTGGTCAGTTTTCCTGACTTGTTGGATTTGCCTCCACAATGCATCCATGAGTGAGCTTTCCCCTGTCACGCCGCCCGCCGACGCCTGGCGCCAGACCCACCTGGGCCGCCTGCTCGGCCATGCCATGCGGCGGTTCGACGCGCGTGTACTGCAGCTCATGGCGCGCGATGTGGAGGTGCCGCTGGCACTGTCCAACCTCGCTGCGCGCGACAAGGTGGGGGCGGCCCATATCCACATCACGCGGCATCTGTCGCTGGCTGGCGACCGGCTGACGGACCTGGCAGAGCGCGCAGGCATGACCAAGCAGTCCATGGGCGACCTGGTGGCCCAGTGCGAGGCCTGGGGCCTGGTCACGCGCGAGAGCGACGAGCGCGATGCGCGCGCGCGCCGCATCCGCTTCACGCCAGCGGGCCTGGCCTGGCTGCAGGCTTTCCATGACGCCGTCTCCCAGGCCGAGGCCGAATTCCGCGAGGAAGTCGGCGACGACATCGCCACCGTGGTGGCGCTGGGGCTGGAGGCCTACGCGGGTGGCGGCTCACTCGGGTAAGGTCCCTGCCCGCACTGCGGGGCGCATCCTAGAATCCTGGGAATTAAAGGCGCGCATTTCCAACTCCCAGAGCGCGCCTGCATTACAGGAGACATCCCCCATGCGCATTCTGATTGCCGAAGACGACCAGGTCCTGGCCGATGGCCTGCTGCGCAGCCTGCGCGGCTCGGGCGCCGTGGTCAGCCATGTGGCCAATGGCAGCGAGGCCGACACCGCGCTGATGACCAGCAGCGAATTCGATTTGCTGATTCTGGACCTGGGCCTGCCCAAGATGCACGGTCTCGAAGTGCTCAAGAAGCTGCGCGGCCGCGGCGATGCGCTGCCGGTGCTCATCCTCACGGCGGCCGACAGCGTGGAGGAGCGCGTGCAGGGGCTGGACTACGGTGCCGACGACTACATGGCCAAGCCGTTTGCGCTGTCCGAGCTGGAGGCGCGCGTGCGCGCCCTCACGCGGCGCGGCATGGGCGGCGCCAGCAGCACCATCAAGCACGGCCCGCTGGTCTACGACCAGGCCGGCCGCGTGGCCACCATCGACGGCAAGATGGTCGAGCTGTCGGCGCGCGAGCTGGGCCTGCTGGAAGTGCTGCTGCAGCGGGCCGGCCGGCTGGTCAGCAAGGACCAGTTGGTCGAGCGCCTGTGCGAGTGGGGCGACGAAGTCAGCAACAACGCCATCGAGGTCTACATCCACCGGCTGCGCAAGAAGATAGAGCGCGGCCCCATCCGCATCGCCACCGTGCGCGGCCTGGGCTACTGCCTTGAGAAGATCGCGTCTTGAGGCCGCTGCCGTGGCTGTCAGGCCCGGGTTGGCTTGCCTGCGCATAGTGGTGGTTGCCGCGGGGCCGTGAACCCGTCGTAAGGGGCTGCCCGCCGATGAAAATCTTCCAGCGTGAACAGCGCTCCCTGTTCGGCGAGATCCTTGACTGGATGCTCACGCCGCTGCTGCTGCTGTGGCCCGTGAGCCTGGCGCTGACCTGGCTGGTGGCCCAGGGCCTGGCCAACAAACCCTTCGACCGCGCGCTGGAATACAACGCCCAGGCGCTGGCCCAGCTGGTGATGGTGCAGCACGGCAAGGTGCTGTTCAACCTGCCGCAGTCGGCCAGCGAGATCCTGCGTGCCGACGAGTCGGACACCGTGTATTTCCAGGTGCTGGGCGTGAAGGGCGAATACCTGGCCGGCGAGCGCGACCTGCCGCCGCCGCCCGAGCCCGACGAGGCTCTGACTGGCGCGGCGCCTCCAGGCTTGCCGTCCGGCGGCACCGTGCAGCTGCGCGATGCGGAATTTCGCGGCATCGATCTGCGCGTGGCCCATGTCTGGGTGCGCATGCCCCTGCCGGGCGAACCGCAGGCCCTGGTTCAGGTGGCCGAGACGCGCGAAAAGCGCAGCGTGCTGGCCACGGAAATCATCAAGGGCGTGATGCTGCCCCAGTTCGTCATCCTGCCGCTGGCCGCCTTGCTGGTGTGGCTGGCGCTGGCGCGCGGCATCAAGCCGCTGCACCGGCTGGAGGAGCGCATCCGCGCGCGCCGGCCCGAGGACCTTTCGCCCATCAACCACAAGGACGTGCCGCTGGAAGTCGTGCCGCTGGTGGATTCGGTCAATGACCTGCTGGGCCGCCTGGGCGACTCGCTGGCCACGCAAAAGCGCTTCCTGGCCGACGCGGCCCACCAGCTCAAGACGCCGCTGGCCGGGCTGCGCATGCAGGCCGAACTGGCCCAGCGCGAAGGCGTGAGTACGGGCGAGCTGCGTCAGTCCCTGGCCCAGATCGCGCGCTCCAGCATCCGTGCCACGCACACCGTCAACCAGTTGCTGGCGCTGGCGCGTGCCGAGAGCGCGGGCCTGGGGCGGGGCCTGGCCATGCAGCCGTGCAACCTGGTGCGCATCGTCACCGACGTGGTGCGCGACTGCCTGCCGCGCGCCATGGACAAGCATGTGGACCTGGGCTATGACGGCGCCGAGTCCTCGGCCGCCGGCGTCTGGCTGCAGGGCAATGCCACGCTGCTGACCGAGCTGGTGCGCAACCTCGTGGACAACGCCATCAACTACACGCCTTCCACCAGCAGCCGGCCGGGCATGGTCACCGTGCGTGTGCTGGCCGATCCTTTTGGTCAGGTCCTGCTGCTGCAGGTGGAGGATTCGGGGCCGGGCGTGCCCGAGGCCGAACGCGAGCTGGTGTTCCAGCCGTTCTACCGCGTGCTGGGCTCGGAGGCCGATGGCTCGGGCCTGGGCCTGCCCATCGTGCTGGAGATTGCGCGCCAGCATGGCGGGCAGGTGGTGCTGGAGGATGCGCATCCGGGCCAGCAGCCACCGGGCGCACGCTTCAGCGTGCGCTTCACGGCACTGCGCTCGCCGCCGCCGCCTAAGCCTGCGGCATAGGTGGCGCCTGACCGGCTGCCGCAGGGGCATCGGGGGCTACAGGGGCCATCGCCACCCGTCCCGGTGTCTGCGCCGCATGGTCCACCAACCAGTTGCGGAAGATGCCCAGCGTGCCATGGTTGGCACGGTCGGCCGGATAGCACAGCCAGTAGCCCAGGGCGCTCTGGTAGCCGTGCTGGGGCAGGGGCTCGTTCACCAGGCCGGCGGCAAGCTCGTCAAGCACCAGGCAGCGTGGCACCAGTGCGATGCCCATGCCCGCCATCACGGCGCGGATGATGGTCTGGAACTGGTCGAACTGCGGGCCCGCCAGCGGGCTGATGCCGTGGATGCCGTGGGCCTCGCTCCAGCGCGCCCAGGCGTCGGCAATGGTCACGTGGCGCAGCCGCGTGCAGCGCGCCACGTCCTGGGGCGTGGTGATGCGCGCCTCGGGGCCCGTGCCATGTGGCGGTGCGATCAGCGCCACCTGGCGGCCCACCAGATAGTGGGCGTGCGCGCCGCTCCAATGCCCGTCCCCGAACAAAATCGCGCAGTCCAGACCCGGACTGTCAAATTGGTAGCTGTGTACGTAGGGTACAAAGTGCAGCGTGATCTGTGGATAGCGCTGCTGAAACTGGGGCAGCCTGGGGATCAGCCACTTGGCCGCGAAAGTCGGCAGCGATGACAGGTGCAGCGCGCCTCGGCTGTCATCGCTGGTGATGAGTTCGAGGGTGGCAGCCTCCAGCTGGCCCAGCAGGGCGCGCACGGCGCGCTCGTAGCGTTCGCCCGCAGGCGTCAGGCTCAAGCGCTTGCGCTCGCGTTCGAACAGCGGCACGCCCACCCACTTCTCCAGCTCTTGGATCTGCTTGCTGACTGCGCTTTGCGTCAAGTGCAAGGCTTCGGCCGCGCGCGAGACACCTCCGAAGCGCACCACGGTGGAGAAGGCGCGCAGCAGATGTATGGGCGGGTTGAGGCGGCGCAAACTCATGACAGGGATATGATGAAACTATTCCTGTTCGGAATATTAACAGGCACAGTATTTGCTTTTTTTGTGAGCAGATTTCTTTTAATCTGACCTTGTTTGTAAGAAAGATCCTATGCAACGACGCCATTTCCTTGCTTCCATCGCCGCTTCTTCTGTCGTTCCTGGAATGTCCTTCGCCCAGGAAACCACCCGTCCCCTGCGCATCGTCGTTCCGTTCCCTGCTGGTGGCTCCACCGACATGGTCCCGCGCAACATGCAGGACGTGCTGCCCAAGTTGCTGGGCGGCCAGGCGGTGGTGATCGAGAACAAGGCCGGCGCCGGCGGCTCCATCGGCATGGCCGAAGTGGCACGTGCCACCGACGGCGTGACCTTCGGCATTGCCACGCTGTCCACCCATGGCGTGAACCCTGCCGTGTTCAAGAAGCTGCCCTATGACGCCATCAACGACTTTGTCGGCGTGACCGAGATCGTCAAGGCGCCCGGCGTGATCGTGATCAACCCCAAGCTGGTGCCTGCCAACAACTTTGCCGAGTTCGTGAAGTACCTGAAGGCCAACCCCGGCAAGGTCAGTTTCGCCACGCCCGGCAACGGCACCATCGGCCACATGTGGGGCGCCCAGTTCATGAAGAGCACGGGCACCGAGATGCAGCACATTCCCTACCGTGGTGCAGGCCCGGCCATCAACGACGTGCTCGGCGGCCAGGTGCCCGTGTACTTCGACCAGGTCGCGTCCTCGCTGCCCCACATCAAGGGCGGCAAGGTCAAGGCCCTGGCCGTATCCTGGCATGAGCGCCTGGACGTGCTGCCCGATGTGCAGACCTACGCCGAAGCCGGCCACGCCGACCTGAACGATCCTTCCTGGTTCGGCCTCGTGGCCCCCAAGAGCACGCCGCCCGAGCAGATCGCCCGCGTGCAAAAGGCCATCGCGGCCGCGCTCAAGGACCCGGCCGTGCAAAAGCGCATGGCTGCCCAGGGCCTGTACATCTCCGGCACCAGCAGCGATGCTTTCACCAAGCAGATCGCCAGCGAAGTGGCCAAGATGAAGAAGATTGCCGCCACGGCCCAGATCCAGCTGGATTAAAGGCTCCCCCTGAGGCGCTTCGCGCCTTCCCCCTCTCTCGCTTCGCGGGAGGGGGACGACGCCCTCGCTGCGGGGCGGCCCTTGCTCGGCGTCCCTGGCCTGGGACGCGCCAGTTTCATGGCGGGCTGGCCGCAGCGCAGCGGTGCAATGCGTAACCGAGATAGACCACTTCCTCATGCATCCCGTCCTGCGACTGATCAGTCAGAACTTCCTGCAATCCCTGCCCGGTGCGGCAGGCTCCGGCGCGGCCGATGCCGCGCAGCCCATGGTGACCAGCGTGGCCGGCACCAGCGCCGTGGTGCTGGACTCGCCGCACAGCGGCACGGTCTACCCGCAGGACTTCGGCTCCTGCCTGCCGCTGGCCACGCTGCGCCAGGCCGAGGACACGCATGTGGAGAAGATCTATGCCTTTGCGCCAGGCATGGGCGTGGGCTGGGTGGAGGCGCATTTCCCGCGCATCTACCTGGATGCCAACCGCGACACCACCGAGATCGACACCACCATGATCGAAGGCGACTGGCCGCTGCCCGTCACCACCGACCAGGTCGTGCTGCAGAAGGTTCGCCTGGGCAAGGGCCTGATCTGGAAGTTCACCGACGAGGGCGTGCCCATCTACGACCGCCAGTTGCCGGCCTCCGAGCTGCTGCAGCGCATCGAGCGCTGCTGGAAGCCCTACCACGCCGCCGTGGAGCGCGCCATTGACGCCGCCCATGCGCGCCATGGCTACAGCATCCACATCAACTGCCATTCCATGCCTTCCATCGCCGCCAGCCATGCCACGCTGCACCCGGGCCTGGTGCATGCCGACTTCGTCATCGGCGACCGCGACGGCAGCACGGCCAGCCCCGCGCTGTCCGAGCGCATCTGCGCCTTCCTGCGCGAGCGCGGCTACAGCGTGGACTACAACCATCCCTACAAGGGCGTGGAGCTGGTGCGCCGCTACGGCAAGCCTGCCGAGCACCGCCACAGCATCCAGATCGAGATCAACCGCAAGCTCTACATGAACGAGCAGACCCTGGAACTGGACCAGGCCGGCTACCTGCGCCTGACCACCGATCTGAAGGTATTGGTCGAGCAGCTCATGGCCACCGACCCGCGCGCGCTCTGACCCGCGGCGGCTGAAATGAAAAAGGCCCGCGATCCTGTGATCGCGGGCCTTTTTGCATAGCGTGCCCAACGGGTTCAGCAGGGTTTGAACGGCTTGCCCTCGAAGGCCTTGCCGCCCATGGCCTCGACCTGGCTGCGCAGTGCGGCCGTGGCCTGGGGCAGGCGCAGGGTGTAGAGCGTGATGTCGGGGCGCTCCTGCACCACGCGGGCCGTGCGCACGCCCTGGCGCGCGAAGTTGGTCAGCTCGCGCGTGGCCGCTTCCTCGGTGGAAAAGCGGCCCAGCGACAGGCCCGGCTCCAGCGCGCCGCCCGCACGGTCGAAATCGATCTTGCGGGCGCGCAGTTCGGCGCGCTTGCGTTCCAGGAATTCGGCGTCGGGGAACTTGCCCATGTAAACCATCCAGCGGCCCGGCTGGTGCGTGCTGCTCAGGTCCCATTGGTCGCTGGCGACCTGGGCGATGAGGCCGCGGCGCAGCGCCTCGGCATGGCGGTCTTCGATGCCCGTGGCCACCAGGCAGCTGGTGGGCTGGCCTGCAGCCTGGGCGGGCCTGGGTGCAGGGGCGGGCTCCTCGCCGCCTGCTGGGGTGGGGGCCGGCGCTGGCGTGGACGGGGCGGCGGCCGGCGAGGGCGTGGTGGATGCGTTGTCCACGCTCAGCAGGCTCAGCGCCTCGGGGCGCACCTGCTGGGCCAGGCGCTCGGGCTCGGTCGTGGACGGGGGGGCCAGGCCCAGGGCCTGGAGCTGGCCGTGGCTCCAGAGGTAGTAGCCGGCATTGGCCAGCACCAGCAGCAGAAAGGCAATTCGCAGCATGTCGTTTCTCGGCGGGCCTAGTGCATCAATCGCTCTAGCCTACAGCAGCCGGCCGCACGCTGATTTCCGAGCTGGTGATGGCCTGCAGGCCGCGCGCCGTGCGCACCAGCAGCGCGCCATCGCGGCCCACGCCTTCGGCCATGCCGCTTTCGCCGTCGCTGAGATTGACGGCGCGCCCGCGCAGCAGGTCGCGCTGGGCAAAGCGGTCCACCAGCGGCGCAAAGCCCTGGGCGGCAAAGGCCTGGATGTCGGACACCAGTCCCGGCAGCACGCAGGCCAGGGCGGTGGGCGCGTCCAGGCGCTCGTCCAGTTCCAGCAGGCTGGCCGGCGGCGTGCGCATGCCGTCGCCGGGGCGGGGGCGCACATTCAGGCCGATGCCCACGACCACGTAGCGCGGCGTGCCGGGCTCATGCGCGGCGCTGCCGACAAAGCTGGCGGTCTCGATCAGGATGCCGCCGAGCTTGCGGTCGCCGTCGATCCACAGGTCGTTGGGCCATTTGAGGCCGATGCGCGGGCGCTGCGAGCCCGGGGCGGGCAATTGCGGCTGCAGGCTTTGCGCCACGCTCAGGCCCACGGCCAGCGACAGGCCGGACCAGTCGGCAGGCGCCAGCGGCATGCCCAGCGAGAAGGTCAGCGAATCGCCCACGCCGCTGGTCCACTGGCGGCCCAGCCGGCCCCGGCCGGCGGTCTGCACTTCGGTCACCAGCAGCACGGGTTCGTTGCGGCCATCGCGGGCGCGTGCCATCAGTTCGGTGTTGGTCGAGCCGATGCTGGGCACGATCTCCACGGAAAAGCCCGGCAGTTGCGGCTCGATGGCCTGCCACAGCGACTCCGCAGGCCAGTGGATGGGGGACGAAGCCATCATGCGCCCGCCTTTGTCGAGGATGTGCCGGATTTCTTCTTCGGCTCTTGGGTGGGTTTGCCCAAAGGCTTTGGCGCTTGGGCCTGCTGTTTTTGGGGCCGCTTTGCCTTTTCAGACTTTTCCGATTTCGGCTTTGCGCCGGCCGGCAACGCATCGCCGGGCATGGGCGGGCGCCAGCCGCGCTTGGGCGCCAGCAGCGTGCCGCGGCAGGTGGCCGCACCGCACCAGCAGGGATACTCGGCCTTCAGCTTCCTGGTGTAGGGTTCGTCGATGATCAGGCCGTAGTCGTAGCTCAGCTCCTCGCCGGCGGCGATGTTGCGCAGTGCGACGATGAAGATGCGGCCATCGCGCTCGTCGGTGTAGCAGTTGGGCGCGCAGCTGTGGTTGATCCAGCGCGAGGAATTGCCGCCGTAGTTGGCATCGATCACGCGGTCTTCGTCGATGTGGAAGTAGAAGGTATGGTTGGGCTGGCTGGGGTCGTGCGGGTGCCTGTCCTGGGCTTCCTGCCAGCTGACGATTTCCCCTACGTACTCGACAAGGACCTCGCCTTCGGCAAGATCCTGCACGGCGAAGACGCCCTTGCCATGGACACCCGAGCGGCGGGTCTGGATACGGCGGCCGCCGGAAGGGGCCAAAGCTGTGCGGGGCATGTTTTCTCTGATAACTTGAATAGGCACACATGCGCGTGCGCGTACACGTACGTACACGCGTGAGCCATGGATTGTAGAAGCGCAGGCATGCGACATGCAGCTCCTGCGGGGAATGACGAGTACACACAATGACAAAGACCCTGGTGATTGCTGAGAAGCCTTCGGTCGCGCAGGACATCGTCCGCGCGTTGACTCCGGTGGCGGGCAAATTCGACAAGCACGATGAATACTTCGAGAGCGAGCACTACGTCGTGACCAGCGCCGTGGGCCACCTGGTGGAAATCCAGGCGCCCGAGGAATTCGACGTCAAGCGCGGCAAATGGAGTTTTGCCAACCTGCCGGTGATTCCGCCGTATTTCGACCTCAAGCCCGTGGACAAGACCAAGAGCCGGCTCAATGCCGTGGTCAAGCTGGCCAAGCGCAAGGACGTCACCGAACTCATCAACGCCTGCGACGCGGGCCGCGAGGGTGAGCTGATCTTCCGCCTGATCGAGCAGTACGCTGCAGGTGCCAAGCCGGACGGCAAGGGCCTGGGCAAGCCGGTCAAGCGTCTGTGGCTGCAGTCCATGACGCCGCAGGCCATCCGCGACGGCTTCCAGAACCTGCGCAGCGACAGCCAGATGCAGGGCCTTGCCAGCGCGGCGCGCAGCCGCTCCGAGGCCGACTGGCTGGTGGGCATCAACGGCACGCGCGCCATGACGGCCTTCAATTCGCGCGACGGCGGCTTCTTCTTGACCACCGTGGGCCGCGTGCAGACGCCCACGCTGTCCCTGGTGGTGGAGCGCGAGGAAAAGATCCGCAAGTTCGTCAGCCGCGACTACTGGGAAGTGCATGCCGCCTTCGACGCGCAGGCCGGCCAGTACCTGGGCAAGTGGTTCGATCCCCAATGGAAGAAGAGCGAGGATGCGGAAGCCCGCGCCGACCGCATCTGGAACCAGCGCGACGCCCAGGCCATCGCCGACGCCGTGCGCGGCAAGCCGGCCCAGGTCACCGAGGAGTCCAAGCCCACGTCCCAGGCCAGCCCGCTGCTGTTCGACCTGACCAGCCTGCAGCGCGAGGCCAACGGCAAGTTCGGCTTCTCGGCCAAGACCACGCTGGCGCTGGCGCAAAGCCTGTACGAGCGCCACAAGGCCCTGACCTACCCGCGTACCGACTCGCGCGCCCTGCCCGAGGACTACGTGCCCGTGGCGCACCAGACCTTCGCCATGCTGGCCGGCAGCGGCATGCGCCACCTGGCGCCCTTTGCCCAGCAGGCGCTGGACGAGAACTATGTGCGCCCGACCAAGCGCATCTTCGACAACAGCAAGGTGTCGGATCACTTTGCCATCATCCCGACCACGCAGGCGCCCAGCGGCCTGTCCGAGGCCGAGCAAAAGCTCTATGACCTCGTCGTGCGCCGCTTCATGGCCGTGTTCTTCCCGAGTGCCGAGCACCAGGTGACCACGCGCATCAGCAAGGTCGAGCAGCACAGCTTCAAGACCGAAGGCAAGATCCTGGTCAAGCCCGGTTGGCTGGCCATCTACGGCAAGGAGGCCGCCAACGAGGTCGAAGGCGGCAAGGACGGCGACAAGGGCCAGCCCCTGGTCGCGGTGCAGCCCGGCGAGCAGCCGCGCGCCGGCCAGGTCGATCCCAAGGGCCTCAAGACCAAGCCGCCCGCGCGCTACTCCGAAGCCACGCTGCTGGGCGCCATGGAAAGCGCGGGCAAGCAGGTGGAGGACGACGAGCTGCGCGAGGCCATGCAGGAAAAGGGCCTGGGCACGCCTGCCACGCGCGCGGCCATCATCGAAGGCCTGCTGACCGAAAAGTACATGCTGCGCGAAGGCCGCGAGCTGATTCCCACGGCCAAGGCCTTCCAGCTCATGACGCTGCTGCGCGGCCTGGGCGTGGAAGAGCTCTCGCGCGCCGACCTCACCGGTGAATGGGAATACAAGCTGGCCCAGATGGAAAAGGGCCAGCTCTCGCGCGATGCCTTCATGCAGCAGATCCAGGCCATGACGGAAAAGCTGGTCAAGAAGGCCAAGGAATACGACCGAGACACCGTGCCCGGCGACTACGCCACCCTGTCCACGCCTTGCCCCAACTGCGGCGGCGTGGTCAAGGAGAACTACCGCCGCTACGGCTGCACGGGCAGCGACGGCCAGGGCGCGGGCTGCGGCTTCTCGTTCACCAAGTCGCCTGCAGGACGCACCTTCGAGACGGCCGAGGCCGAGCAACTGCTGCGCGACCGCCGCCTGGGCCCGCTGGACGGCTTTCGCTCCAAGGCAGGCTGGCCCTTCGTGGCCGAAGTCACCATCGTGCGCGACGAGGAAGGCGGCAACTACAAGCTCGAGTTCGACTTTGGCGACGACGCCGCTTCCGAAGACACGGGCGAGTTGGTGGACTTCGCCAGCCAGCAATCGCTGGGCCCCTGCCCCAAGTGCGGCGCGCCCGTCTTCGAGCACGGCAGCAACTACGTCTGCGCCAAGGCCGTGCCCACGCTGGCCCAGGCCACGCCCAGCTGCGACTTCAAGAGCGGGCAGATCATCCTGCAGCAGCCCATAGAGCGCGAGCAGATGCAAAAGCTGCTGCAGACCGGCAAGACCGACCTGCTGGACAAGTTCGTCTCCAACCGCACGCGGCGCAGCTTCAAGGCCTTCCTGGTCTGGGATGGCGCGGCCGGCAAGGTGAACTTCGAGTTCGAGCAGCGCGGCAGCAAATACCCGCCGCGCAAGACGGCGGCCGCCAAGAGCGCGCCGGCCAAGAAGGCACCTGCCAAGAAGGCCGCGGCCAAGACCACGGCAAAGACCGCCACCAAGACTGCGCGCAAGCCGGCTGCCGGCACGCTGCAGCCCAGCGCGGCCCTGGCCGCCGTCATCGGCGAAGGCACGGTGGCGCGTACCGAAGTGGTCAAGAAGCTGTGGGAATACGTCAAGGCCCAGAACCTGCAGGACCCCAAGGACAAGCGCGTCATCCGCGCCGATGACAAGCTGCGGCCCGTCTTCGGCAAGGACAGCGTGAACATGTTCGAGCTGGCCGGCATCGTGGGCAAGCATCTCACCCCCTGAGGCGCTTACGCGCCTTCCCCCTCTCTACTCGCTCCGCGAGGGAGGGGGACGACACCCTCGGTGCGGGGCGGCGCGGCCGGCTTAGGCCCTTCTTCGGTGTCCCTGGCTTTGGGGCGCGCCAGTTTTGAGGGCAGTGTTTGAGCTCTACACCAGCGGGTCGCCGGCCTGACATGGGGGCAACACATGCTTGGGCTAATCTAGCGGGCATGGATACCGAAATGCTCACCCCGGCAGCGGCTGCCGCCGCTGCTTCCTCCCCGGCGCCCTCGCGCTCCATCCGCCTGGACGGCGCCTCCAACTTCCGAGACCTCGGTGGCTACGCGGGCCTGGATGGCCGGCGCGTGCGCTGGCGCACGCTGTTCCGTGCCGACCACCTGGCCGGCCTCAGCCCAGCGGACCTGGACGTGCTGCAGGGCCTGAAGCTCGCGCGCAGCGCGGACTTCCGGGGCAAGATGGAAAGCGCCCACCTGGCCTACGAATGGCCGGGCATTGCCCGCCATGCGCTCATCGTCGAGCCCACCGTGGTGCAGCGCGCCAGTGCCCTGATCGCCGCAGGCAACGACCTCACGGCCGCCCATGCCGAGGAGCTGATGCAGGACACCTACCGCAGCTTCGTGCACGCCTACGCACCGCGCTTTGCACAGTTGTTCCAGCTGCTGCTGGACAGCCAGGATCCGCTGGTCTTCCACTGCACGGCCGGCAAGGACCGCACGGGCTGGGCTGCCGCCTTGCTGCTCACCGCGCTGGGCGTGGACGAGGACACCGTGATGCAGGACTACCTGCTGACCAACCAGCTCTACCAGCGGCCCGCCACCACCTTCGCCCCCATGCCAGCCGAAGTGATGGATGTGCTGTGGCGCGTGCAGGCCTCCTACCTTGCGGCCGCCACCGACATGGTGCGGGCCGACTTCGGGGGGATGGAAGGGTATCTGCGGGATGCGCTGGGCATCGACAGTGCGGCACGCGAGCGGCTGGCCGCGCTTTACCTCGAAGGGTGATTACCTTCGCTCACGGGGCGGCAGGGTGGCGCGGCTAACATGGGCTGTGCCGGTCGGTTGCGCCGGAGATGAAGGAGATTGCGATGAAGTACGGCATGCGTGGGCTGGCCGCGATGGTGCTGGTGGCCTTGAGTGTGGGGCTGGCTGGTTGCGCGGGCGGGGTGCCTGGGGATGTTTCGGGGAGCCAGGCGTCCAGTGGCAGTGGGGTGACGGTGTTTGGGACTGTGGATGCCAATGTGAGTCATACGCGGACTTCGCGGTGACTTGTTGTCTTGCCTGATCTGGGCTGATCTTCTGGACTGATTTTTGCTGCTTGCCTTTGCGGCGGGCAGGAGCCGGGTTTCGGCCCGGCGGCCGACTCCCTTTCTTATCGCGCGATAAGAAAGGAAGCAAAGAAGCGCGCCCCGAACTGCCCACGACCCTTCGCTTCGCTGCGGGCGACCTGCGTTGTGCGGGATGCGGGGTGCGCCGTGAAACTCGTTGCGCGCTGCGCGCTTCACTCAAACATCACGGCGAGCTAGACAACGAAGCAAGCCTGTCCTTCGGCAGGCTTGCCACCCCGCATCCCGCCCAACGCAGGCGTGGGCAGAAGGGAGAGGCTGGGGAACAGCCAACAGCCAGCCGGGTCAGGGCTGGATCGGCGTGATCACCACGCCGGTGCCTGCGGGGGCGTCTTCGCCGCCGGGCAGGGCGGGTGTGGCGGGGGTGGCTTCCTGCACTGCGCGCTGGTCCGTGGGGCCCAGCGTGCCCTGGGTGAGGGGGATGCTGGGGGCGGGCAGGGCGGGGGTGCTTTCTATGATTTCCTCGCCGGGCGACAGGCCCGGGCCGGGTGGCTCCGTGGGCTCGGGTGCGGGTTCAGGGGTCGGCGCCGGCTC
Source organism: Delftia sp. WSY_10 (assembly GCF_043104705.1). NCBI lineage: Bacteria > Pseudomonadati > Pseudomonadota > Betaproteobacteria > Burkholderiales > Comamonadaceae > Delftia > Delftia sp. WSY_10. The sequence goes on from NZ_JBICKY010000056.1 coordinate 96,604, forward strand.
CGGGGTGGCGGGTTGGCCGGGCTGTGCGGGCGGCTGCTGGTCGGGCCACCAGCCCTGCATGCGTTCGCGCAGGCGGCCGACCATGTCGGACCACCAGTGGCTTTGTTCGGGTGGCTCGAAGCGGGCCTTGGCGTCGATGACGGGGCTGCGCAGGGCGCGGGACATGAAGTCTCCCACCATGGGCAGGGCGCTGCGCGAGCCCTGGCCCCAGCGGTCGCTGCGCAGGGTGATGCGCGGGTCGTTGAAGCCGGCCCAGGCGCCGGTGACGATTTCCGGGTGCATAAGGATGAACCAACCGTCGGCATTGCCCTGGGTGGTGCCGGTCTTGCCGGCCACGTCGGCGTGGATGCCGTAGCGCTGGCGCACGGCCACGGCCGTGCCTTTGTCCACCACGGCGCGCAGCATGTCCACCAGGGCGTAGGCGTGGTCTTCGTCCAGCGCGCGCTCGGGCTTGGGCGGGCTGAATTCGGCAATGACTTTGCCCTCGGCGTCCTCGATGCGCGTGACCATCATGGGCGGCAGCCAGCGGCCACCGTGGGCCAGGCTGGCATAGGCGTTGACCATCTCCAGCAGTGACACCGGGCTGCTGCCCAGGGCCAGGGCGGGCACTTCGTCCAGCGGGCTCTGGCGCACACCCAGGGCGCGCGCCAGGCGCGCCACGCGGGCGGGGCCCACGGACTGCATGACTTCGGCGGTGATGGTGTTCTTGGAGTAGGCCAGGGCGTCGCGCAGCGTCATCTCGCGGCCCGTGGGTGGCGTGGCGTCGGTGGGGCGCCAGACTTCGCCGCCGGGCAGCTTGATTTCCACGGGGCCGTCCACGCGCTTGTCGTCGGGGGTGGCGCCCTGCTGCAGCGCGGCGCCATAGACAAAGGGCTTGAAGGTGGATCCGGGCTGTCGCCGTGCCTGCTGCACATGGTCGTAGGCGTCCTGCGTGAAGTCGCGGCTGCCCACCCAGGCCAGCACTTCGGAGGTGGCCGGGTTCAGCGCCACAAAGCCTGCCTGCACGCGCGTCTTGTCCTCGCGCAGCTGCTTCATGAAGGCCTTGTCGGCCAGCAGGGCCTTGAGGGTGTCTTCCTCGCTGTCCTTGTCCGTTGCCTTGTCCTTGCCTTGGCCGTCCGCGCGTTTGCGCGCCGCGCGCCAGGCGGGGGTCTCTCGCACCAGCTGTTGCACCAGCGGATTGGCGGCATTCCAGCCGTCGCGCTGGCTCCAGGCGCCATTGGCCACGCCCTGCAGCGTGCGCGTCTGGCGCGCCACGGCCTGGTTGGCCCAGTTCTGCAGGCGCGAGTCGATGGTGGTGTGCACCACCAGGCCGTCGGTGTAGATGTTGTAGTCGTTGCGGTCGGCCCAGTCGATCAGCCACTTGCGCAGCTGCTGCGCGAAGTGGGGCGCCATGCCCAGGGGCTCTTCCTGGCGCTCGAAATTGATGCGCATGGGGCGCTTCTTGAGCTGGGCAAACTCGGCCTCCTGCAACACGCCGCGCTTGACCATTTGCGACAGCACCGTGTTGCGGCGGTACAGCGCGCGGTCGGGGTTGAGCACGGGGTTGTAGTAGCTCGTGCCCTTGAGCATGCCCACCAGCGTGGCGCTTTCCAGCACCGTCAGCCGCGCGGCCGGCTTGTCGAAATAGGTGCGCGCCGCTATCTCTATGCCGAAGGCGTTGTAGAGAAAGGGCACGGTGTTCAGATAGGTCTCGAGGATCTCGTCCTTGGTGTAGAGCGCCTCGATCTTGAAGGCCGTGATCGCCTCCTTGAGCTTGCGGTTGAGCGTGGGCGCGCGGCCGATCTCGGTCGGGTACAGGTTGCGTGCGAGCTGCTGGGTGAGGGTGGAGCCGCCCTGCGGATCGCCGCGCAGCGTGTGCACCACCGAGCCCAGCGTGCGGCGCCAGTCCATGCCGTGGTGCTCGTAGAAGCGGTGGTCCTCCGTGGCGATCAGCGCCTTGATCACCGAGGGCGACATCTCGTCGAGCTTCACCCACTGCCGGTTGCTGCGCTTGAACTGCGCGAGCTGCTTGCCATCCGCGCTCATGATCTGGGCGGGCTGCTCCAGCTTGGCCTTGCGTATGTCGCGGATGCCGGGCGTGAACGGGATCAGGGCCAGCACATACAGCGCGAACAGCAGCGGCAGCGCAGCGGCGAACAGCAGCCATTCGCGCCGCGTGGGCCAGCGGTGCCACCAGGGCAGGGCCGCCACGCGCTGGCCGATGCGGCTGGCCAGCAGCCTTTGCCAGGCTGCGAGCACAGCGTCGGGCAGCTTCAAGTCATTGAAAGAAAAGCGCATATTGCAAGACGGCCCTGATGACAGGACATCAGGGCCGATAGGGCGGGACCATTCCGCGAAGGCTAGAGAATGCCCAAAAAAGCGGCACCCCGCTCGCGCGGGGTGCCTTGCCTATGGGCCAAGCCCCGGTATTGTCGGGCTGGCGTGTACTGGCGGGAAGTGCTTATTTCTCCAGCCAGTCGGACAGCTCGTCCGCGTGTTCCTGCTCCTGCTCCAGGATGGATTCGATCAGCCGGCGCGTAGTGGGGTCCTTGTCGCCGATCAGGTCGATCATCTGGCTGTAGGCCTCGATGGCCACGCGCTCGGCGATCAGGTTGGTGCGGATCATGGCCTTCAGGTCCGTCTCGCCGTTGTAGTCGGCATGGCTGCGCTGGGTCAGCGTCTGGGGGTTGAAGTCGGGCTCGCCGCCCAGCTGCACGATGCGCTGGGCCAGCTTGTCGGCGTGGGCCATTTCCTCGTTGGCATGGACCAGGAACTCGTCGGCGATGGCCGGCGAGGCCAGACCCACGGCGGTGAAGTGATGGCGCTTGTAGCGCATCACGCACACCAGCTCGGTGGCCAGCGAGTCATTGAGCAGCTTGATGATGTCCTCGCGCCAGGGCCCGAAATGCGGGGTCACGGCGCCATCGTCCAGGCTGCGCTTGGCAGCCTCCAGGGCCTTGGGGTCCAGCGCCAGGTGGCCGTTGCCGGGGTTGGATTTGGCTTGCTTCGTGGGGGTGCTGTTGGTGTTCATACAGGTGGTCTCTTCATCGTGGGACGGAAACTACGGCAGGCATGCGCCTATGCGGCTTGTAAACACCTGCCAGCGAAACGGGACCAGGCGGGCCGCTGTGCCCGCCTGTTGCCTTCCAAGGTAAGTTTTTGGCCGCCTGCTGTCTGTGAGACAAGTCCGCATCCCCATGCCCGGCCAGCGCGCCCCCGGGTGTCCCGGCGCTACCATGGATGCTCCACTTCAGGAGCACCGCATGAATGACACCGCCGCCGCGCCCCGCTCGGCCTACGACTTCGAGGCCACCTCCATCACGGGCCAGGCCGTTCCCCTGTCGGACTACCGTGGCAAGGTGCTGCTCATCGTCAACACCGCCAGCGCCTGCGGCTTCACGCCGCAGTACGCGGGACTGCAGGCGCTGCATGAGCAGTACGGCGAGCGCGGCCTGGTGGTGCTGGGCTTTCCGTGCAACCAGTTCGGTTCCCAGGAAAAGGGCAGCGAATCGGAAATCGCCAGTTTCTGCGACCTGAACTTTGGCGTGCGCTTCCCGCTCATGGGCAAGATCGACGTCAACGGCGCCAACGCCCACCCGCTGTACCGCTGGCTCACGGCCGAGGCGCCGGGCGTGCTCGGCACCAAGGCCATCAAGTGGAACTTCACCAAATTCCTCGTCGGCCGCGACGGCCAGGTCATCCGCCGCTATGCGCCCCAGGATGCGCCGGCCAAGCTGTCCACGGACATCGAGGCCGCGCTGGCGCTTTGATGCACTGACCGCGCCTGTCCATCAGGGTTTCACGCAGGGCCGGCAGCGCGGGCCGGCCGCACGCCATGGTTAGCATGCTCCTTGACATCACAACAAGGAGACAACACCCGTGAAAGCCTTCCGCCGCACCGCCCTCGCCCTGCTCACTGCCTGCACCCTGCCCATGATTGCTACCAGCGCCGCCGCCCAGGACAAGCCCGTGGTCCAGTTCATCGCCACGGGCGGCACCATCGCCATGAAGATCGACCCGGTCAAGAACGCGCCCGTGCCCGCGATCTCGGGCGACGACCTGCTGGCCACCGTGCCCGACGTGGGCAAGTACGCGCGTATCCAGGTCAACAACCTGTCCAACGTGCCCTCCGACTACATGGACCCGGCCCGCTGGGTGCAGCTCACCCAGGCCGTACAGGCCGCGCTGGCCCGCCCTGAGGTGGCTGGCGCCATCGTCTCGCACGGCACGGACACGCTGGAGGAAACCGCCTTCTGGCTGGACCTGACCGTGCAGTCGTCCAAGCCCGTCGTGCTCATCGGCGCGCAGCGCAATGCCTCGGTGTCCGACTTCGACGGCCCGCGCAACCTGCTCAACGCCGTGCGCATCGCCGTGGACCCCAAGGCGCGCGACAAGGGCGCCATGCTGGCCATGAACAACCAGATCAACGCCGCGCGCTACGTTACCAAGACACACACGGCCAACGTGGAGACCTTCCGCTCGGGTGAATTCGGCTTCCTGGGCGAGGTCTACCCGGACCGCGTGAACTTCGCCTCCGCCCCCGCGCGCCGCCAGCACCTGCCCATCCAGGCGCAGACCATGCCCGAGGTGGAAATCTTCCCCATGTACGGCGGCGCCAACGGCCAGGCCGTGCGCCAGGCGGTGGACCGTGGCGTCAAGGGCATCGTCATCGACGCCCTGGGCATGGGCAACATGAACGTCGCCATGCTCGATGCCGCCAAGTACGCCATCGGCAAGAACGTGCCCGTGGTCGTCAGCACGCGCGTGCACAACGGCCGCGTCATGCCCAGCTACGGCTTCGAGGGCGGCGGCAAGACCTCGTTCGAGGCCGGCGCCGTCATGGCCGACGACCTGCGCGCGCCCAAGGCGCGGATCCTGCTGATGCTGGCGCTGCAGTCCGGCGTGACGGGGCAGAAGGACCTGCAGGCGGTATTCGATCGATAGTTCGACCGACAGGCCGCCGCAACGCTGCCGCGCAGGCCCTGGCCTTGCGCGGCATTTCTGGCGGGGCACCGAGGTGGCACACTGGCAGCCCCATATGCCAACCAGGGCGCACCATGCAGGATGACGATCTCGAATACGTGGGCTTCTGGGCCCGCACCGGCGCCGCGCTGATCGACACCGTGATCCTGCTCGTGCTCATGCTTCCGGCCCTGATCTCCATCTATGGCTGGGAATACCTGGAATCCGAAAAACTGCTGCACGGCCCGGCCGATTTCGTCATCTCCTGGGTGCTGCCTGCCATTGCCGTCGTCATCTTCTGGATCAAGAAACAGGCCACGCCGGGCAAGATGATCATCTCCGCCAGGATCGTGGACGCGCAGACCGGCGCGGACATGAGCACACAGCAGGCCGTCATTCGCTACCTGGCCTATTTCGTGTCCATCATCCCGCTGTGCCTGGGGCTGATCTGGGTGGCCTTTGACCCGCGCAAGCAGGGCTGGCACGACAAGATTGCGGGCACCGTGGTGGTCAGGACCAAGCACCGGGGGGTGCAGCCGGTGAAGTTCCACTGATATCCACATCGCACTGCTCCAGCGCGCTGGCCTTTTGTGCCTCGGCCTGCTTCAACGCCTTCTGGCTGTCTGCCAGGTTGCGGGCAAGGCCCGCCCCGTGGCTCAATCCTCGTCCAGCCCCGGCTCGTCCACCACGAAGCCCGAGCCGTCCTCGTCGCAGAACACGCATTGCTGCAAGAAGCTGTCCATGCTGCTGGCGTGGAACCAGATCAGGCCCTGGTCTTCGTCGCAAAGCATGTCGGTCTGTTCGTCCACGCTGGCGGCGGCAAAGCCGTTCAGTTCCATTTCTTCGAGGAACTGCTCCAGGTCCTCGCAGCCCGCAAACAGCTCATGGTCCAGGCTGCCGATGCGGCCCTTGAAGGCGCCGTGCAGCACTTCCACGAAGGGGTTGCCGCCGGGGTCATGGCCAATGACCATGAAGTGCGCGGCAAACAGGTTCTCGCGCTGGTGGTCCTCCACGTCGCAGTGCTCCGAGCCTGCGCGGAAGTGGTGCAGGGTGCGCAGCCAGGCGTGGTTGTCGCCGGTCTCGTCGTCGGCCTGCAGGTAGTCCTCGCGGTCGGGCGCCGCTTCGAGCCGGTCGAAGTCCAGGCCGTTCTGCGTGATCAGGAACTGCGCGTAGGCGTCGGAGAAGCCTTGCTCGGCCTGGTATTCGCGCACCGCCTGGGCGTCGGGCAGGGCCAGGCCGAAGGGATTGGGAAAGCGCACTTGCATGGAACGGTCCTTGAAAAGGAGTGAACGGCGGCCACGCAGGCCGTGCCCGCAGGATGGTGCAGGCGTTGGGAGGCAGTTTGGTGACAGTTCCGCATCACGAAGAAACCACCAGCCTCGAATGCCCCACGCCACCGCCTTTCTCCACCCGCACCTGCACGGCGATGCGTTCCTTGAGCGCCTCCACGTGGCTGATGATGCCGATCATCTTGCCGCTGTCGTTGAGCCGGTCCAGCGCGGTGAGTGCGATCTCCAGCGTGTCGGCATCGAGCGTGCCGAAGCCTTCGTCGAGGAACAGGGAGTCGATGGAGGTCTTGTGGCTGACCAGGTCGGACAGGGCCAGGGCCAGGGCCAGGCTGACGAGGAAGGCCTCGCCGCCCGATAGCGTGCGCGTGTCGCGCGGGGTGTCGCCCTGCCAGCTGTCGACGATGTCCAGTTCCAGCTCGCCCTCGGGCTTGCGGCGCAGCAGGTAGCGGCCGTGCAGGCGCGACAGGTGGAGGTTGGCCAGGTGCAGCAGGTGGTCCAGCGTGAGGCCTTGGGCAAAGCGCCGGTATTTGTCCCCCTTGGCCGAGCCGATGAGGCCGTCCAGGTGCTGCCACAGCTCGCTGTCGCTGGCCTGGGCCGCAATGCGCTCGAACAGGGCCTGCTGGCCCTGGCGGCGGCGCTGATCGTCGGCCAGCTGGGTGCGGACGCCGCCCAGTTGTTCGCTGAGTGCGTTGCGGCGTTCCTCCAGCGTTTGCAGGCGGGCCTGGATTTCTTCGGGCGCCGCCTCGGTCAGGGCCTGGGCCTGCAGTTGCGCGTGCTCGCGCTGTGCGGCTTCGAGCAGGGTGGCAGCGCGCTGTTGTGCCGCCTGCAGTTGCTGGCGCAGCGCGACCAGGCGCTGGCGTTCGGGTGCGGGCAGCAGGGCCTGCAGGTAGGCGGGTTCGTCGGCAAAGGGGCTGGTGCTCAGGGCGGCCTGCCATGCGGATTCGGCCTGGGCCGCTTCCTCGCGCTGGCGGGCCAGCGTGGCCTGGGCCTGTTGCTGCTGGCCTTGCAGGGCATCCTGACGCCGCGTGAGAGCGGCGATGTCGCTGGCGCATTCGGCCAGGGCCTGCGGCAGCTGTTCCAGGGGCGGCAAGGGCAGGGAAGGCGGCTCTGCCACAGCCGTATCGACGGGATGGTGCTGCGCCGTTCTCTGCACCTCGCACTGTGCCTCCCACTGTGTTTCCGACTGCTTTTTCCAGCGCTGCGCATCGGCCTCGGCCGCCTCGCATTCCTTGCGCTGCAAGGCCATCGATTGGGCCAGTTGCTGCAGGTCGTGCCGGGCCTGCTGCCAGTGCTGCCATTCGGCTTCGCGCGCTTCAAGCCAGGGCTGGGCGTCGTCGGGCAGGGTGTGGCCGGCCTCGCCGAGTGAAGCCTGCAACTGCGCGTTCAGCGCCTGGGCTTCGGCCTGCAGGCTGGCGATGGATTGCTGCAGTTCTTCGCGGCGTGCGCTGTGGTCGGCCAGGGCCTGCTGCTGCAGCGCAAGCTGGCCTTGCGCGGTCTGCAGTGACTGGCGGCTGTGCTGGGCAGCGTCCTTGGCCTGTTGCACGGCCTGCTCGCCTTGCTCGGCGGCCTGCACGGCGCGCTTGAGCGTGTCCAGCTGGCGGGCGCAGGCCTGGGCCGATGCGGCGAGGGTGTCGGCCTGTTGCCAACTGTCTGGCGCGAGTTGCAGGGGTTGCGTGAGGCCCTGCCATGTGTCGTTCCATGTGTCGTGCCAGCGTGCGATGTCCTGTTCCAGTTCGTCGGCCTGGCGCTGGCGCGCCGCCTGCGCGGCCGTGGTGGCGGCCAGCGTGGCGCGGGCGGTTTCGCCCTGGGTTTGCAGGGCGTCGAGTTCCTCCTGCTTGCGGCGCAGCGCGGCTTCGGTGGCCGAGGCGTCCAGCGCTTCGTAGGCGGCCACGGCCGGGTGCTCTTGCGCGCCGCACAGCGGGCAGGGCTGGCCGGGCTGCAGGGCGTGGCGGTGCTCGGACAGGCTTTGGATGCGCTGCTCCTGGGCCAGCAGTTTTTGCTTGTCACGGACCTGTTCTCGCACGTCTATGTAGCGCGTGCGCAGGGCTTGCCAAGTGTCCGTCTGCTGCTGCGCCAGTGCTGTTCCTTCGCGCAATTCCCGGGCCAGTGTCTGTTGCTGGCGCGCAAGTTCGCGGCGCTGCGCGGCCTGGGTTTCTGCCTGGCGCCACAGGTGCAGGCGGTCCTGCTCTGCCTGCTCGCGCGCGCGCAGCTCGGCCATGCCGCCGCTGCCTTGAAGGCGCTGCGCCTGTTCGTCCTGCGCGTGCTGGAGTGCGGCGCTGGCGCGGGCCTGGGCATCGGTGGCGGCTTGGACCTGGGCCGCGCCGGCTTCGACGCTTTGCGCCATGCGGGCCTGTTCGGCATCCAGCTTGCGCAGGGCCTGCTGCTGGTGGGCAGCCTGCTGTTGCTGGCTGGCGCGCAGCTTGAACTGCTGGCGCCAGCTGCCCAGGCGCTCGCCCAGCAGGGCATGGGCTGCATGGTGGGTGCAGAACTGTTCCAGCGTTTGGTGCTCGGCCTGCTGGCGGGCCAGGGTGTCTTGCGCAGCCTGGGCCAGGCGGGCGGACAGGGCCTGGGCATGGCGGTGCTGCAGCAGCAGGCGGGTCTGGGTCTGCTGTTCGTGCTCGCGCAGTTGCTGCAGTTGCTGGCGGCTGTCATCGCAGGCGGCGGTGCTGCGCTGCCAGGCCTGGTGCAGCGGCTGCAGCGCCTGCGCGGGCTCGTCATGGGCCAGGCTTTCCAGTTCTGGCGCGGCCTGCTCCAGTGCCTGTGCGGCGTCTGCGCAGCCGGTGCGGGCGGCCTGCAGTGTCTGGGTGGCCTGGGCCAGTTGCTGATGCCATTGGTGCTGGGCCTGGGTGCGCAGGTAGTCGGCCTGCAGCGTGGCCTGCTCCGTCACCAGGCTGTCGGCCTGGGCCTGCAGGGCATCGCGCGCTTCGGGTGTCAGCAGCTCCACGCCATCGGCCTGGGCCTTGAGCTGGTCCAGGCGCTGGCGGGCGTCGCGGGCGCGTTCGAAGACTTTCTGCGAGATCAGGCCGTAGATTTCCGTGCCGGTCAGCTCCTCGAGCAGGGCTGCGCGGTCGTTGGCATTGGCTTCGAGAAAGGCCGCAAAGCCGCCCTGGGCCAGCAGCATGGACTTGGTGAAGCGATCGAAGTCCAGCCCCGTGATGGCGGCGGTCTGCTCCAGCTTGTCGCGCGTCTGGCTGCTGAGGATGCTGCCGTCGCCCCGGGCCAGTTCCACCTTGGGCGCCTGCAGCGCGCCATCCACCCTGTCGCGTGCGCGGCGCTGGCTCCAGAAGGCGCGGTAGACCTGTCCCTTGACCTCGAATTCGACCTCGGCCAGACAGTCGGCCGTGTGGCGCGTCATGAGGTCGTTGGCGGATGCCGAGATGGTCTTCAGGCGCGGTGTCTCGTGGTACAGCGCCAGGCAGATGGCATCGAGCAGGGTGGACTTGCCCGCGCCCGTGGCCCCGGTGATGGCGAACAGGCCGTTGCCCGCGAACGGTGCCTGCGTGAAGTCGATGCGCCATTCGCCCTTGAGCGAGTTGAGGTTCTTGAGCCGCAGCGTAAGGATCTTCATGCGCGGGCCTCCTCGCCGTGTTCGCCGGCGCCTGGGTGGGGCGCATCAAGCCCGGCCACCACCTCCTGGTAGCGCCGGGTGAGGGCCTGGGCCAAGCCAGGCTCCAGTGTTTCCAGCGCCAGGCGGCGCTCGAAGACGTCGGCGGGGCTGATCTCGTGCAGCGACTCGCCAGCGGCGGCGGCCATGCCGGCCACCGCCCGGCCGCGCTGGCGCCGCACGCGCAGCAGTTCCACGGGCAGCTCGTCGGCCAAGGCCTGCACGCGGTCGGTGAGCTGGGGCAGGTAGTCGTCCTGCTCCACCACCACCTCCAACCACACGGGCCGTGCAGGGCTGCCGGCCTGGGCGGCGGCGCGCATCAGATCCGGCAAGGCGGTCAGGCTGCCTGCCACCGAGGCCATGGGCTGAAAGCAGGGAACGGGCAGCGGCGTGACGGCCTGCAGCCCTTCGGGGCCCAAGTCCACCAGCAGCATCTGCTTGGACTGGCGGGCCTCGTCAAAGCTCAGCGCAATGGGCGAGCCGCTGTAGCGGATGTGCTCCAGGCCGCCCACTTTCTGCGGCTGGTGGATGTGGCCCAGGGCCACGTAGTCGGCGGGCGGAAAGGCCGAAGTGGGAAACGCGTCCAGCGAGCCCACATAGATTTCGCGCACGGACTCGCTGCTGCTGGCGCCCACGGTGGTGAGGTGGCCCGTGGCGACGATGGGCAGGCGCTCGCCGCGTGTGGCGGCCAGCGCATCACGGCGAGCGATGGCGGCGTCGTGCACGTTGCGGTAGCAGGCCTCGATGGCGGCCTGCAGCGCCTGCTGTTTTTGCTCGGCGCTTTGGCCCGCCTGGCTCAGCATCACGTCGCGCGGGCGCATGAAGGGCAGGGCGCAGACGATGCAGCCAGGCATGGCAGGCTGGCCCGGCCGGCGCCGCAGCGGCAACTCCACCACGTGGCTGGCCGTCTCGCCCACGGCGGCCACCACGGTGGTGTCCAGGCAGGCCAGCAGCTCGCGGCTTTCGGCCAGCGTGGCCACGGAGTCATGGTTGCCGCCCAGCAGCAGCAGGGCCACGCCCGCCGCGTGCAGGCGCACCACGAGCTGGCTGTACAGCTCGCGCGCATAGCTGGGCGGCGCGCCGGTGTCGAAGATATCGCCCGCGATGAGCACGGCATCCACCGCCTGGGCATCGACCTGCTCCAGCAGCCAGTCGATGAGCGCAGCGTGCTCTGCCTGGCGGCTCTTGCCCATGAAGTGCTGGCCCAGATGCCAGTCGGAAGTGTGAAGAAGGCGCATGGTTTCGGTATCGCGGTATCGGTCCAATGTCCGCCGGCTCTGGCGGGGGCGACAGTATGGTCGCTGGCGCGCATGGGTGACAGCAGGACGGCTTGCCGCAGCTAACATCCCGGTTCGCATCAACCAAGGAGACACAGGCATGTTCAGCCACGTCATGGTCGGGGTCAACGACCTCGAAAAATCCAAGCAGTTCTACGACGCATTCCTGGGCGCGCTCGGCATTGCGCCGGGCATGGCCAACAAGAACCGCTATTTCTACCGCAGCGCGGGCGGCACGTTTGCCATTTCCACACCGATCAACGGCGAGGCCGCCTGCCACGGCAATGGCGCGACCATCGGCTTTGCGACGCAGTCGCCCGAGCAGGCCGACGCGGCCCATGCCGCCGCCGTGGCAGCCGGGGGCGTGACCTGCGAGGATCCGCCCGGCTGGCGCGAGGCTTCGCCCGGTGGCCGGCTGTACCTGGCCTATGTGCGGGATCTGGATGGCAACAAGCTGTGCCTGTTGCATCGGCCGCCGAAGGCCTAAGTTTCTGACCGTGCCGGACGGTGTTTTTTCGGGGCTGGAGCCCTGACGTCGAAACGCCAAAATGCAAATAGCCGATGTGCCATAGCTGCACTCGGCTGTTTTTATTGCGATTGGCCAACGTGGTGCCGCGCCAGAACAATCACCATTGAAATGGCTTGAACTTGCATTTTGGGCAGTGCAATACCGTCTTGTCCCTGCCCTCCAGGAACAGCGCACCGCCCCGGAACTGGTTGATGCTCCAACTTCCACGGCTGCCATCGCTGAATGCGATTTCGCCGCTTGCATAGCAGGGCGACCAGTCTAGCGTGTAGTGTGCGTCGTTTTCGTTGGTGGTTTTTGCCTGTTGAAAATAACGGCGCACCTGGGAGATGGTCAGGACAAAGTTGGCGCAACTCATCGCTGGGTCTTTTTCGACGGGCGATTTGGCCGCGTTTTCCTGGATGGTGATCTGGCTGATCTTGGGAAGTATCAGTGGGCACAGTGGCGGCTCGAACTCTGAGCCTTTTGTGCATTGATTGGCGGCGGAGGCGGTGCTAGCCATAACAACTAGCAGGGGTAAGGTTAATAGTGATCTCACCATTTTGCTGAAATCGCTTCCGTAGGATTTTTTCTAGAGACTTCTGGGTGCCTGAAAACTTCGCTCATAGATATTCTTAGTGTCAGCGTTAATTCCGCGATAAGCCACTGTAGTGCATTGTTCTGCTCGCTTGTAACGGCCTGATAAGTTTTCTTTTCGTCTGGTATGTTCCCGCCACGAGGAAGTGCTTCACCTACCAATTCAATGCCAATGCTGTCTTGGTTGGCCGGAAATCGTGCTGGAACCTTTTTCAGCATCTCGCGCTTGTTCTCTTGGGCTGGATTGAAGCGTTGTAACGATTTTAATTCAACTGGCGTGCATCGCTTTTCCAGTAAACAACGCGCTTTTATTTTGCCAATGTGCCATGTTTGTTTGTAAAGGGAAGCGGTTTGATATATTGTTCCATCTTTCTCTATCAGGAAATGTGCTCCATTTGCTGATGGGTTTTTGTAACTATCAATTGAAGACTGTGCTGTCGATCCTCCAGTTTGATGAACAATGATGCCATGAATTTCCTTCATTTCACCACGTTCAATGGTGGGTGCGATGGCTCGCTTTATAAGGGAGTGGATTGCTATTCCATTTCTATCAATTATTAGCATTTTAGTACCAATGATGTAGGCCTGCCGATGGCCCATGGGTGTTAATTTGGTATTTTGCTGGATATCGTAATTGCCGTTGATATGTTAGCCATGATGGGTATTGAGTGGTTGGGTTGAATTTGTAAAATTATGCAATCCTGATCTTTTTGTCATATCTCGCAGTTTTTTAGATGTTTGGGCGGCTGTTGTTGTGATCTGATATGCAAATCAGTCTGTCTTGCGGAGTAGCAACTGTCTTGGCTTATGCGGGCGATCAAGAAATTGGTCGACAACCGGACAGGTCCGGCCTCGGAAAAAAGCATCACCCGGCAGGGGCAAAAAACACGCGTTCCCATACCCACTGCCCTCTGCGCCATACTCCCGCCCGAACGCGCCCACCGGGCGCTCACTCCCAAGGAGAATGCGTGCAATCAGCAAGTGACCAGTGGTTCGACGAGGCGTACTACCAGCGCTACTACTTCGACAAGAAGACCAGCGTGGTCGACACCGAGCATGTGAACCGGCTGGGCGCTTTCGTGTGTTCCTATCTGAACTATGTGCGGGTGCCGGTGCGCCGCGTGCTGGATGTGGGCTGCGGCATCGGTCTGTGGCGCGAGGCGGTGCAGCGCCACTTCCCCGGTGCCAGCTACCACGGCGTGGAGTTCAGCGAGTACCTGTGCGGACGCTTCGGCTGGGAGCGCGGCTCGGTGGTGGACTATGCGGCGCATGATCCTGCAGAGCCCTTCGATCTGGTGATCTGCCAGGGCGTGCTGCCCTATCTGAGCCCGCCGGATCTAAAGCGCGCGCTGGCCAATCTGGGGCGGTTGAGCCGAGGCGGCCTGTATGTGGAGGCGGTGGCGCGCGAGGATTACGAACGCGGCGTGATCGATGAGGATCTGACCGATCCGCGCCTGTTCCGCCACCGGGCCGATCTGTACCGGCGCGGGCTGGCCGAGCATTTCAAGGAACTGGGCGGCGGCGTGTGGCTGAGCCGCCGCGCCGAGCTGCCGCTGTTCGAGCTGGAAAGCGTGGGATGAGCATGGAGCTGCCTGACCAGGCTCCGGCGTCTCCGGTGCCCCTGTCCTATTTGCGTGGCGTGGATTCGGGCGTGGCACCGCATGCGGTGTCGCGCCTGCGCACGCAGCGGCTGGCGCGCAGCACGCGGCCGTTCCTGTCGCGCGGCGGGCCGCGCGGCGAGCGCTGCGAGGGTTGCCGGCTGCGGCCTTCGCACTGCATCTGCGCGCTGCGGCCCATGCTGCCGACGCGGGCGGGTTTTTGCCTGCTGATGCACGATGCAGAGCCGCTCAAGCCCAGCAACACGGGCTGGCTGATCGCCGATGTGGTGGAGCAGACGCACGCCTTCGGCTGGGCGCGCACCGAGGCCGATGCGGGCCTGCTGGCGCTGCTGGCCGATCCGCAGTGGCAGCCCTATGTGGTGTTTCCGGGCGAGTTCGTACAGCCGCCGCATCGCGTGGTGCACACGCTGCCGGTGCCCCAGGCCGCGGTCGTGCCGGGCCAGGAGCGGCGCCCGCTGTTCATCCTGCTGGATGCGACCTGGCCCGAGGCGCGCAAGATGTTCCGCAAGAGCCCTTACCTGGACCGCTTTCCGGTGCTGAGCCTGCACCCGGATCAGGTCTCGCAGTACCGCCTGCGCCGCTCCCAGCGCGAAGACCACTTCTGCACCAGCGAGGTGGCCGCCCTGTGCCTGGAGCTGACGGGCGATGCGGGCGACCGGCGCGCGGGCCGCGCGCTGGAGAGCTACCTGGCGCTGTTCACCGAGCACTATCTGCGCGCCAAGAACCAGCAGCCGGTGCAGGCAGACAGTGCCGCGCACCGGGGTCTGCAGGACGCCGTCTTATCCCGCTGTACGCCTGAAGAAAAAAAACGATAGCGGTAAACGCTTGTGTTCATTGGGATTGGCGTCGTTTTGTTCCAAATTGTTGACGGCACATCCATCGCACCGGCCCGGTGTGCGCCGGTGGCTTCACGGGGTGGAATGGGCCAGGGTGCAGCGGCGCCAGCACAAACCTCCTGTTACGTTCTGGCTGCAGGGCGCCTCCCATACTCGCGGCGTGCGAAGAAAGGCGGGTGGACGGCAGGGCGGGGGCATAGGATCCCGGGCTGAATGTCCATCGAACCTCGTCCCCGGGCGGTGATGGCTAGAATCGGATTTCGCTGAAATTCATCGGCCTGGCCCCGCTCAAGCGGGGCTTGTTCGTGCACGCAGGGCTGCCCGTCGAGGTGGCCCGCATCCTCAGGGCGCGCCGCACCGCGGCACGCGGATTGCTGTTCACCGCATCCGCCGGGAACCTTGGGACGTGCCGTCTCTCTTATCGCGCTGGACCATGCGTTGCACCCTTCGGGGCCGGCTGCGCCATGGCCGCGTGCTCCATTTTCTTGGGGTTTGTTCATGGCTCGGGGCCCATTGCTCCGGCGTTGGAAAGGTGTCCGGTTTTGGTGGTCAAGGATTTCAAACTGCGCTACAACCCCGCCCTTGACGGGCTGCGGGGCGTGGCGATCCTGTTGGTGATCTTGTCGCACTCCCATGCGCCTCTGTTTGATGGCGCGTTCTTCGGGGTCGACCTGTTTTTCGTGCTCAGCGGCTATCTGATCACTTCGCTGCTGCTGATGGAGAACGATTCCGAGGGCCGCATCGGCTTCTGGCGCTTTTACCGCCGCCGCTTCTTCCGCCTGATGCCGGCGCTGGCCCTGTTTCTGGCCGCGTACTGCATCTTCGCGCCCATGCTGTGGCCGGACCTGAACGACATCTACTCCGATGCGCTGGTCTCCATCCTCTATCTGGCCGACTACGGCATCGCCTTCTTCGACAGCCCGGACACGCTGCTGCACATGTGGTCGCTGTCGGTGGAGGAGCACTTCTACCTGATCTGGCCGCCGCTGCTGGTGCTGCTGCTGCGCTTTTCCAAGCCGGGCCGCCTGTGGCGCCCCATTGCCCTGCTGTGGGCGCTGAGCTGGCTGTGGCGCGTGTACTGGGTGGACCAGGGTCAGCACTTCTATGAGATCTTCTTCCGCTTCGACACCCGCGCCTCGGGCCTGTTCGCCGGTGCGCTGCTGGCGGCGCTGATGATCGAGCGCCCGGACTTCATCGCTGCGCTGAAGGCGCGCATGCACCACGCCATGTGGGTGCCGCTGGCCGTGCCGCTGTTGATGGCGCTGCAATGGGACAACCAGGACGCCATGGTCTGGGGCATCACCGTGGTGGAGTGCGCGGCCGTTGTGCTGCTGGTGGCGGTGAGCCAGGGCTCGGGCCTGGTCTACGACATGCTGTCGTCGCCCATGCTGGTGAAGCTGGGACGCCTGTCCTATGGCGTCTATCTCTGGCACTACCCGGTGGTGCGCTATCTGCGCGCCGACTTCTCGTGGCCCGTGGTCGTGGTGCTGGGCCTGGCGATCTCGGTGGTGCTGTCGGCGCTGTCCTTCTACACCATCGAGCGCTGGGCGCTGCGCATGCGTGATGGCGAGCGCAAGGGCGGCGAGCGCCAGCCGCAGGCGCAGCCGGCCTGAATGCCGGCAGGGCGCCGAAAGCAAAAAAGGGAACGTTGGCACGTTCCCTTTTTTTGTGGGTGAAGGAGATCCGCTGCGCTCTCAGAACCCTGCGCCGGGCTGGGACAGGTACTGCAGTTCCTCGGGCGTGCTGGTGCGGCCCAGGATGGCATTGCGGTGCGGAAAGCGGCCATAGCGCACGATGACGTCGCGGTGCCGGTGGGCGTAGTCCAGCGTGCCGGCCAGGAACTCGCGCACGCCCTCGCCGACAGCGTCACCGGCCTGGTCGGCCAGGGCCTGGAAGGCGGCCACGCTGCGGTCCTGCAGGGCCAGGTCCTCGGCATGCTCCAGCGGCAGGTAGCAGAAGATGCGGGCCACGGCGGGCAGGTCGGCATGCCGGTCATGGGCCTGGGCGATGCCGTCCAGCGCCAGCTGCAGCGCCTGCGGGTCGCCCGCAAAGCTGCGCGCCGTGCCCCGGAACAGGTTGCGCGTGAACTGGTCCAGCAGCACGATCAGCGCCAGCCTGCCCAGCGCCGTGCCGGCCCAGGCGTCGAGTCGGCCGGCCAGCGCGTCTTCGACCAGGGCGCCGAAGCGCTCGCGGATCTGGTTGTCGGTGGCATCGGACTTGATGAACCACAGGTTCTTGCAGGCCAGGGCGCTTGCATTGTCGGGGCGGGTGGAGCCCAGCCAGTAGCCGAGCACGTCGGCAATGCGGGGGTCTGCGGCGGAGGGGGGTGCAATGCTGGTCATCGGGGGCCCGTGTCTGGTCGGATGAGGAAAGCTTCGATTGTGCAGGCGGTGGCGGGCCGAGGCTGTGGATGGCCGGTTCTACGCAGATGGATAACAGTTTGTGCAGAGGTTTTTCCAACCAATATGCACAGATTTTTCAAGAGGATTTCTATTGGTTATCAACAGGTGGTGTCATTGATTCCATTGGAGGTGATTGAAAATCAGGCGGCAAGGGCATCAAGATTGCTTTCGGCAATACTGCGGAATTCCCCGGAGATGCGCGCATCCTGCGCCACGGCCCGCCAGAAGCGCCGCGCCAGTGCCTGGGCGCGCGGCCATTCGGCCAGCGTGGCGGCCGTGGGGCGCGGGGGCTGGGCGCTGAAGTCGCGCTCCACGATCTCGCCATTGATGGGCATGTAGAGCATGGGCAGCATGTCGTAGGTGGGCGACAGCGCCCAGTCGCCCTGCGGCTGCGGCAGCACGAAGGAGATGTTGCCGTAGTGCCGGTCGGTGTTGGCGATGAGCTGGCCGTAGGCCTCGAGCAGGCGCAGGCTGCGCGCATCGGTCTCGGTGATGAGGCCACGCGCCGCCAGGCGGCTGGCCGTGGCGGCCCAGTTGTCCACCTCGCCCACGTACTGGGCATTGAGCACCTGCAGGGAGACCATGCCTATGCGTCCGGGGTTGCGGTCCGGCGGCGGTGCGCAGCCCGGCTCGGGCTGGCTGCGATCGAAGCGCTCCGATTCGAGAAAGGCCCGGCCGCCATCCATGAACAGCCGCGTGCGCGCGGCGGGCAGGCCGTCTTCGGCCAGGGTCTGCAGCGCCAGATGCTCGCAGACCAGCAGGTCGCGTATGCGCTGCTCGGCCGGCGCGTCGCCTGCCGGGGAGAACTTGACGATGACGCTGCGCCCGGCCGTGGTGCAGCAGAACTTGGGCTGCTCGCCGCCCGCCGACGAGCCCGGATGCGTGCCCTGCATGGCCTGCATGGCCAGGCGCGGATACTCGGCCGGCGACTCGGCGCGCAGCGCGCGGGCGGGCAGGGTGTGGAAGCGCTCGAACGCGGCTTCGCCCACGATGAGGTTGCCCGGCAGGTCCTCGCCGAATCGGGCCAGGGCGCGCAGCACGTCGTCCTCGCCCCATTGGCGCGGGTCGCCGCCCAACTGCAGTTCGGGATGGCTGTGCGCAAACGTGCGGCCGATGAAGCCCTGGGGCCGCATGTCGTCCAGGAACCAGGGCAGGCCGTCGTGCTGCTCGCTGAGGCCATCGGCCTCGTCCACCCAGAAGCCGCCGCCGTGCAGCGCGATCATGCGGCCGAAGGGCGATGCGTGGCCTTCGGTATCCACGCGCATGATGGCCACCTCGGCGCCCACGCCCGTCACCTGGCGCGGCAGCACATAGCGCTGCGTGCGCGCCGCACCCACCTTGCGCACCTGGCCCGACCGGATCAGCGGCGCCAGCGCGCGCGACACGGTGGGCTGGCTCACGCCCAGCATCTGCTGCAGCTCGCGCGCCGCCAGCGCACCGCCCTGGCGGCGCAGTGCCGCCAGTACCTGGGTGGAGAGGTCTTCCAAGGCCATGGGAATCAATTGATGAATGAATAAAAATAAGGGGTAATTTATTGAAAATCAATGATTTATGCAAATCAATGAATGAATATATGAATAGATTCATGCGCCGGTGAAGGGCCGTGCCCAAGGCCGCGGCAAAGCTGGGCGGGCGGGAGGGCCGGCCAGAAGGATTGGGTGATGTTTCCGTACGGAGGGCGGTACTGCCTATGTCCGATGGGCACTCGCTGTGAAGCGCCTTCGCGCAGGTGCCGGGCAACACCCACTGCAGGGACAGGGAATAGCCCCTGGCGGGACAATGCCGATCTCAAAAAACATAGCGCCATGCGTATGGCATGCATGGCGCTTCAGGGTTTCGTGTCGGGCTTTCTGGGGCTTGTGCTGTCGTGATGAATCGCCGCTTTTTGTTGATGGTCCTGGCCGCGGGCTGCAGCCTGGCTGCGACCGGATGTTCGGGAAAGTCCGGGCCTGGAAATGTCTCGATTTCGCGGCAAAGGCTGCAGGAGGTGGTGGCCCAGCGCTTTCCACGGCAATTCCCCGTGGCCGGCATGCTGCAGCTCAAGCTGCATTCGCCGGTGCTGGGATTGCTGCCCGAGCGCAACGCGCTCAATGCGGTGTTGCAGGCCGATCTGTCGGGACCCGTGCTCAAGCAAGCCTATGGCGGCCATCTGAACCTGGACTTCGCGCTGCGCTACGAGCCCACGGACCGCACGCTGCGCGCCCACCAGATCAAGGTCAACAGCCTGGTCATCAACGACCTGGCCCCCGCCATGAGCGACATGATCACCACCTACGCCAGCGCCCTGGCCGAGCAGGCGCTGGGCCAGCTCGTGCTCTACCAGCTGCAGGACAAGGACCTGGCCCTGATGGACTCTCTGAACATGGAGCCCGGCGCCATCACGGTGACGCCGGACGGCCTGAGCGTGGCCCTGGTCCAGAAGCCCGTCGCGCCGCGCTGAGAGCTGCGCCGGGCGGGCGGTGCACGGTTCAGCCGTGCGCCTCCATCCGAGCGCCTCGGTAGCCGGTGCATGGCGGCGAGCGCGGAGACTGGCCATGCAATCTGCGTGGGTTGTCATGACCCGGCGGCAGGGCCGGGTCCGCCGTTATTTGGCGTGCCAAGCATGGCTGGGCGCCGAACGCTACGATGCAGCGGCCATCGATTTCTTGGCGAACCCGTCCAGCCTTCAAGGTGCCCCATGACTCCACAGAATCCGCTTTCCGCCTTTTCCGTCACGCGCAAGTGGCCGGCCATGCAGCCGGACCGCATCCAGCTGTATTCCCTGCCCACGCCCAACGGCGTCAAGGTGTCGATCGCTCTGGAGGAGATGGGCCTGCCGTATGAGGCGCACCGCGTGGGCTTCGAGAGCAATGACCAGCTCTCGCCCGAGTTCGTGGACACCTTTCCCAACAACAAGATCCCGGCCATCCTGGACCCGCAGGGTCCGGGCGGAAAGCCGCTGGCGCTGTTCGAGTCGGGCGCCATCCTGGTCTACCTGGCCGAGAAGTCCGGCAGCCCGCTGCTGCCCGCCGACCCGGCCGCGCGCTATGAAACGCTGCAGTGGCTGATGTTCCAGATGGGTGGCGTCGGCCCCATGTTCGGCCAGCTGGGGTTCTTCCACAAATTCGCGGGCAAGGACTTCGAGGACAAGCGTCCGCGCGACCGCTACGTGAACGAGTCCGTGCGCCTGCTGGGTGTGCTGGAGCGCCGCCTGGCCGGCCGCGCCTGGGTGATGGGCGAGCAGTTCACCATTGCCGACATCGCCCTGTGGCCCTGGGTACGCAACATGGTGGTGGAGCAGGGCTACAACGCGGCCGAACTGCTGGGCTGGGAGCGCTTTCCCGAGCTGCAGCGCGTGCTGGCCGCCTTCGTGGCGCGCCCGGCCGTGCAAAAGGGCCTGGTGACGCCGCCGCGCAACTGACCCGGCGGGCGTTGCATTCCTGGGCCGCACTGTCCCAGCCATGGTGGCTTTCAAAACCGGCGCGGGGGCCGCATCTGTCCGAGAATGCAGCGCCCCCCTTTTCTTGCGGGCGCAGCCTCACAGGAGCCACGATGACCGCAGCCACCACCCCCGTCCTCCAGAGCCAGCCGCTGGGCCCGCTGTGGCCCACCATGGACCCCTTCCTGTTCTGTGCCCACCATGACGATGCCTATCCGCCCAGCGATGGCCGACTGGGCGTGCAGGCCGTGGACCTGGAAGGCCGCCAGATGGGCAGCGACTTCAGCCGCAAGGACGGCTTTTCCATGTACCACGGCGATGGCGTGCCGGGCTTTCCCGGCCACCCGCACCGCGGCTTCGAGACCGTGACCCTGGTGCGCAAGGGCCTGATCGACCATTCCGATTCGCTGGGCGCAGCCGCGCGCTTTGGCGGCGGCGACGTGCAGTGGCTGACGGCCGGCAAGGGAATCCAGCATTCGGAGATGTTCCCGCTGCTCAACAGCGACGCGCCCAATCCGCTGGAGCTGTTCCAGATCTGGCTGAACCTGCCTGCTCGCTCCAAGATGGTGGAGCCGCACTTCACCATGTTCTGGAACGAACGCATCCCGCGCCTGGAGCATGCGGACGCCGCAGGCCGCAGGACCGTGGTCACCGTGGTCGCAGGCAGCCTGCCCGGCACGGCGGCCGCCCTGCCTCCGCCGCCCGAATCCTGGGCCTCGCAACCCGAGGGCGACGTGGCCATCTGGACGCTGCGCCTGGAGCCCGGCGCACGCTGGACGCTGCCGCGCGCAGCCGGCGCGGACACGCAGCGCATGCTGTATTTCTTTGCGGGCCAGGCACTGCAGGTCGGGCCCACGGCGCTGGCCCAGCATGCGGCCCTGCATGTGGATGCCACGCAGGACTGGGAACTGCACAACAGCGGCGCCGACGCCGTGGAATGCCTGGTGCTGCAGGGCCGCCCCATCGGCGAGAGCGTGGCGCAGTACGGCCCCTTCGTGATGAACACGCAGCAGGAAATCATGCAGGCCATGCAGGACTACCGGCGCACCCAGTTCGGCGGATGGCCCTGGGCCGAGCAGGACCCGGTGCATGGCGCAGAGAACCGGCGCTTTGCGCGCTACCCGGGCGCTGCGGCCGAGGAGCAGCCTCCGGCCGCCTGAGTCCGGTCAGGCCGTGTCTGCGGGTGGGTGAAAGCTGGCCGGCGCGGGCGTGCGCCCCAGCTCCTTGAGGATCTTCAGCGTGATGGCCATGCCGGTGTTGCCTGCGGGCACGCCGGCATAGACGGCGGTCTGCAGCAGCACTTCGCGGATGGTGTCCAGGTCCAGCGGCGCGGCCTCGGCATCGGCCGGGTCGGCCAGCAGCCCCGTGCGGATGTGCAGCTCGAACTCTTCCCAGCGGCCCATGGATGCCGTGATGGCCAGCACCATGATGCGGCGCGTGCGGCGCTCCAGGCCGGGGCGGCTCCAGATGCCGTCCCAGGCATAGGCC
This sequence comes from Delftia sp. WSY_10, assembly GCF_043104705.1. Taxonomy (NCBI): domain Bacteria; kingdom Pseudomonadati; phylum Pseudomonadota; class Betaproteobacteria; order Burkholderiales; family Comamonadaceae; genus Delftia; species Delftia sp. WSY_10. Next base: position 118,580 of record NZ_JBICKY010000056.1, read on the forward strand.
GTGATCATGCGCTGGAACTCCACATTCAGTTCGTTGGCGCGCGCCACGGATTGGTCCACCCATTCATCGCCCAGCACGCGGCGGCGGTTGGCAAGGCCGCGCTGCAGGGCGTCGGCGGAAGATTCGGTCATGGCGGGGGTTCCTGTGTCAAGCATCGGAATGGGCATTGGCGTGGGCGTGGGTCTGCGGCGCTGCCAGCAGCGCCAGGCATGCATCATGCGATGCCTGCACGGCGCGGGCCGGGTCGCAGGCCCGGGCCAGCGCATCTTGCAGCGCCTGCAGGGCCGCTGCGTCCAGCCGGGGCGCAGCCCATTCGGCCAGCAGCAGGCGCAGCTCGCGCCCCTGCTCCAGCGCCTGCGGGGCCAGCAGCTCCACGGCGGCCAGGGCCTCGGGCTTGCCCGTCCAGGGCGCCATGGCGTGCACGCAGGCCTCTGAAAACACCAGTCCCTGCAGGCCCCGCACATGGCCCAGCATGCGCTGCGGATGCACCTGCAGCGACTGGGCGGCCTGGCGCAATGCGGCGGCGGCGCCATGCACATGGCGCCACAGATCGGGCCAGTGGGCGACCTCGGCCTGCCACTCGCCCAGCGCGCGTTCATGGGCCTGGGCCATGCAGCCCAGCAGCAGGGCCGCGAGTTGGGGGATGGCCTGGGCCTGTGCCACCGCCTGCATCAGGTGCACGGGATTGCGCTTGTGCGGCATGGCGCTGGAGGTGCTGCCGCGCGGCGCCTCGCTGACCTCGCCCACCTCGTACTGCGCCATCAGCGACCAGTCCCGGGCCAGCTTGGCCAGGCTGCCGCCGCATACGGCGGCCTCCATGGCCAGGCGCATCCAGTCGTCGCGCTGCGTATGCCAGCTGCGGCCGCAGGCCGACAGGCCCAGGCGCCGGGCCAGTGCCTGCTCCACCTCGGCACGGTGGCTTCCCAGCACGGCGCCATTGCCCACGGCGCCGCCCAATTGCACGCACAGCGCAGCGGTGGCAAGCCTTTCAAACTGTTCGATGCTGCGCCCCACGGCGGCTGCCGACTGCGCGCACTTGAAGCCGAAGCTGGTGATCTGCGCGGGCTGCAGCAGGCTGCGCGCCAGCATGGGCGTGGCCGCGTGCGTGCGGGCCAGGGCCTGCAGCGCGGACTGCAGCCCGCCCAGCTCGGCCAGCAGCGCCTGCAGGGCCTGCTGCGTGAGCAGGGCCTGCGCCGTGTCCACGGCGTCCTGCGTGGTCGCACCCCAGTGCAGCCAGGGCAGGCCTTCCGGGGCGTAGGCCTGCAGCCACTGCTGCAGCGGCCGCACCACAGCCAGGCCCAGCGCGCCGCTGGCGCGCGCCTGCTCCACCACGCCTTCGCACGTGAGCGGCGCCTGCGCGCAGGCGCGCGCAATGGCCTCGGCGGCCGGGCGCGGCACCAGGCCGCAGTCGGCCTGGGCCTGGGCCAGCGCGCTCTCGAAGCGCAGCAGCGCGTCCAGCCAGCGCGCGTCTGCAAACCAGTGGCCGCTGTCGGCCGGGCCCAGATAGTCCTTCACCAATGACATGCTGTCCTTGCCGGTCTCAGGCCGTGGCGCCCGAGGCCTTGATCACGGCGGCCCACTTGGCGCTCTCCACCTGGATGCGGGCCGCGTACTGCGCGCCATCGCCCAGCAGCGGCACGGCGCCCTCGATGCCCAGGCGCGACTGGAAGGATTCGGCAGACGCCACCTTGAGGACGTCGCGCCCCAGCGCGCGCACCGTCTCGGCAGGCGTGCCCTTGGGCGCGAGGATGCCGTAGGTCAGCGAGCTCTCGAAGTCGGCCAGCGCACGCACGCCGGACTCGGCCACCGTGGGCACGTCGGGCAGCTGGGGCTGGCGTTTGGCGCCAGTCACGGCCAGGGCGCGCAGCTTGCCGGCCTTCACCAGGGCCATGGCCGCGGGAATCACGCCAAAGCTGAAGTCCACATTGCCGCCCACCAGGTCGGTCAGCGACGGGGCCGTGCCTTTGTACGGCACATGGATGGCCTTGGCGCCCAGCGCGTGGGCGAACATCTCGCCCGTCAGGTGGCCGCCCGTGCCCGATCCGCTGGAGGCGTAGTTCATCTCGCCGCTGCGCTTGCGCATCTGCTCGGCCAGGTCGGCCACGCTGCGCACGGGCGAGGAAGCCGGCACCACCAGCAGCAGGGCCGACGATGCGAACATGGCCACCGGCTGCAGATCGGTGGCCGCATTGAACTTGAGGCCCGGGTACAGCGAGGGATTGATGGACACCGTGCCCGTATGGCCCAGCAGCCAGGTGCCGCCGTCGCCGGCTGCACGCACCACGGCTTCCGTGCCCAGGTTGCCGCCCGCGCCGGCCTTGTTCTCCACGATCATCCCGTAGCCGAAGGACTCGTTGAGGCCGTGCGCCATCTGCCGCGCAAATACATCGTTGCCGCCGCCTGGCGCAAACGGCACCACCAGGCGGCTGCCGCGCTTCTGGGCCCAGGCCGGCAGCGCACAGGCGGCCAGCGCGGCAGCGGCGGCGGACAGCCACATCCGGCGCGGCAAAGAGGTCTGAGAGGCTTGAGCGGTTTGAGAGGTTTGAGCGGTGGGCCGGGAATCCATGCGTCTGTCTCCTGGAAATAGTCGTTGTCACGCAGTGTGGTGCAGCGCAGCCTGGGAAAACAGCAGTTGCATCTGCGTTGTGATTCAAGAAAATGTGTGAAATGGACGTGAGATACATACACAATTTCTTGAGAGTAGTGGACACCGGCTCCATGTCCGAAGCCGCTCGCCAGCTGGATCTGAGCCCCTCGGCCATTGCCCAGCAGATGCGCGTGCTGGAAGGCGAGCTGGGTGCGCCGCTGCTGGTGCGCCATGGCCGCAGCGTGCGCGCCACCGAGGCGGGCGAGCGGCTGTTCGAGCGCGGCCGCCAGCTGCTGCAGGACTTCGAGGGCCTGCGCGAATGGGTGGCCTCGGACGCGGACGGCGGCGAGCTGCGGCTGGGCACCGTGAACACGGCGCTGCACGGCTTTGTGCCCGCCGTGATGCGGGCCTTCGTGGCGCGCCACGCCGAGGTGCGCATCAGCGTGCGCGCCGGCCTTACGCCCGAGCTGTACACGGCCCTGGTCCAGTCCGAGCTGGACGTGCTGATCTGCCTGCAACCCTCGTTCGACCTGCCCAAGACCGTGTGCTGGGCCGAGCTGCGCCAGGAGCCATTGGTCGTGCTGTGCCGCGCCCGCGACGCGCAGCAGGATCCGCTGGCCCTGCTGCGCACCAGGCCCCTGGTGCGCTACGACCGCTCCCTGGCCGGTGGCCGGCTGGCCGACCGCTACCTGCGCGCCCAGGGCATTGCGCCGCTGGAGCGCATGGAGCTGAACTCGGTGCTGGCCGTGGCCATGATGGTGGACCAGGGGCTGGGCGTGGGCCTGGTGCCCGACATCGGCCCCGTGCTCTCCCAGGGCCGCGACGTGCGCGTGCTGGCGCTGCCCGATCAGGCCGGCGGCGAAGGCCCCCGGCCTGCCGATGCGCGCAAGGTCGGCCTGCTGTGGCTGAACACCTCGGCCCGCGCGCGCTGGGCGCGCAGCCTGCTCGAATGCGCGCGCGAGTGCCTGGGCTGAGGCTGGGCAGCCGGTGAACCCCCGGTCCCGACGCTGGAATGCCCCAGGTCGCCGACAATGACGGCTTTGCGCGGCGCGCCTTTTGCGCTGCGGTTTTCCAAGGCCTTTGCCATGAACATCACCAAAGACACCGCCGTCACCATCAACTACAAGATCACCGACAAGCTGGGCAAGCTGCTCGACAAGGGCGACGTGGCCTATCTGCATGGCGGCTACGACAACATCTTCGCCAAGGTGGAAGCCGCCCTGGACGGCAAGGCCGTGGGCGACACGCTGACCGTGGACCTGGCCGTGGAAGACGCCTTCGGCGCGCGCGACGAGAGCCTGACCCGCACCATCCCCAAGGGCGAGTTCCCGCCCGGCGTGAAGGTGGGCGGCCAGCTGCGCGGCACGGATGACCAGGGCCAGCCCCAGATCTACCACGTGGTCAAGATCAAGGGCCCCGTGGTGCTGCTGGACGGCAACCACCCGCTGGCCGGCATGGCGCTGCACTTTGCCTGCAAGGTCACCGAAGTGCGCGCGGCCAAGCCCGAGGAAATCGAGCACCGCCACGTGCACGGCGGCCACGGCCACCACCATTGAGAGGCAGGGCCGGGATACACCCGGTCCGCACGGCTACGCAGAGCACAAAGGCCGCCTGGCATGCCCGGCGGCCTTTGTGCTTTGCGACTAGACCGCCTCCAGCGCCAGCAGCGCCGTGGCGGTGTTGGAGATCGGTATGTGGTAGTTGCCGTGCACGCGGCGCACGCCGGGCGCAGCCGCGGACAGGGCGCCGCGCATGGCCAGCCACATCAGCAGTTCCACGCCCTGGGTGCCGGTCTTTTCCACGAGTTCATGCACGCTGAACTGCGTGGCCCATTCGGGATTGGTGGCCATGCTTTCAAGGAATTGCAGGTCGAAGGCCTTGTTGATGAAGCCCGCGCGCTCGCCATCGAGCTGGTGCGACAGGCCCCCTGAGGCAATGACGGCCACGCGCTGGTCGCTGTTCCAGCGCGCAATCGCCCGGCCCACGGCCTGGCCCAGCGCATAGCAGCGGCGCGCCGAGGGCAGCGGGAACTGCACGGTATTGATGCACACCGGCACGACGGCCACAGGGCAGTCGCCCTCGGGCCAGAACAGCTTGAGCGGCAGCGTGCAGGCATGGTCCACCAGCATCTCCTGGCAGCTGACCACATCGAAGTCCTCCCCCACCAGGGACTCGATCAGGTGCCATGACAGCTCCGCGTGGCCGCGCAGCGGTGCCAGCGTGGGAATGCCCCAGCCTTCGTCGGCGTTGCAGTAGCGCTCGGCCGCGCCCACGGCGAAGGTAGGCATCTTGTCGAGGAAGAAGTTCAGGCCGTGGTCGTTGTAGAACACCACCACCACGTCGGGGCGCTGGGCGGCCAGCCATTCGCGGATGGGCGGAAAGCCGTCGAAGAAGGGCTTCCAGTACGGCTCGTTCTGCAGGCCCTTGTGGATGGCGTTGCCGATGGCGGGAATGTGCGAGGTGCCGAGGCCGCCGATGAGATGTGCCATGGTGGGTGTCTCCTGTACTGTGTCTTGCGTGTGGTCTGCGGCGGGGCTCAGGCGTGCGAGTGCAGCAGGGCCTGGAATTCGGCCTTGGTCATGCCGGTCTGCTGGGCGCCTATGTCCTGCATGTCCAGGTGGAAGATGCCGGCCAGCTTGGCCAGGTAGTAGGCGTTGCCGCCGGCCGCGATCATCTGCAGCACGTTGCGCGCGCGCACGGCCTCGGCCTGCTCCTGGTTCAGCCCGTAGCTGCGCATATAGGCCTCTTCGTCGGCCAGGAAGGCCTGGCGGTTGGCCAGCTCGTTGAAGGAAAAGCACATGCTGTTGAGCGCATAGCCCTTGCGGGCCTGCCTGCCGTCGAACAGGGTGGTGCCGGGAATCTGCGGCTGATCGGCCATGTTTTGTCTCCGGTATTTGCGTTGGATCAGCGGCAGTGTCCGGCGCGCGTTGCCAAAGATAAAGCGGCGGCCAATCATGGAATGCATGAGACAAATCGATGGATCGCAGCTCGATGGCAGGCTGCTGCAACTGCTGCTGGCCGTGCTGGAGACCGGCAGCGTCACGGCGGCGGCGCAGCGCCTGGGCGTGACGCAATCGGCCGTCAGCCATCTGCTGGACAAGCTGCGCGCCATCACGGGCGACCGATTGTTCGTGCGGCAGGGGCGGGGCATTGCGCCCACGGCCCATGCACTGGCGCTGCAGGACCCTGCGCGCGAGCTGCTGCGGCAGATGCAGCAGTTCGGCCGAGGGCCCAGCTTTGACCCCGCGCACTGGCGTGCCGAGATCACCATTGCCGCCAACGACCTGCAGCGCGAGCTGCTGCTGCCAGCGCTGGCCCGGCGCCTGCGCTCAGCCGCGCCCGGGACGGTGCTGCGCGTGATCGACAGCGGCGCGCCGGATGCCGAACTGCTGCGCTCGGACGCCTGCCTGCTGGCCATCAGCCCGCGCCCGCCCGATGCCACGGACATCGTGCAAAAGCGCCTGTTCAGCGATGAGTACGCAGTCTTCTATGACAGCGCCGTGCGACAGCCGCCGGCCAGCCTGGCCGACTATCTGCGCGCCGACCACGCCACCGTGGCCTATGCCGACCGCCAGGCGCTGGACCTGGACCTGCAACTGCAGGCGCGCGGGCTGGAGCGCTGCTTTGCCGTGCGCGTGCCGGGCTTTGCGGCGCTGGCCGCCTTTGTGCGCGGCACGCCGCTGCTGGCGACGGCGCCGTCGCTGCTGGGCCGCACGGCCCTGTCATCGCTGGCCAGCGTTGCGGTGCCCGTGGACTGCCCGCCGCTGCCCATGTTCATGATCTGGCACGCGCGCCACCAGGCCGATCCCGCCCATGCGTGGCTGCGCGGGCAGTTGCAGCAGGTGGTGGCGCAGGCGCTTGGCGGCGCCGAGCCGTCAATGCCTGCGAAGCAAGGCGCGCCGCAGCAGGCGCGCGGCGCGGTTGCGGATCTGGAAGGGGCTGTGGCTCACGGCCGGGCTCACGCGGGCGCGTGAGCAGGCAGCCAGGAAGTCGCGCAGCAGCACGCTGTCATCCAGCGTGCTGGTGTCCGGGTTGCGGAACTGGAATTCGGGGTGCCACTGCGTGGCGGCGATATAGCTCTTGAGCGTGCCGGGCTTGCGGAAGATGGCCTCGGGAATGCGGTCGGGCAGGCTCCAGGCCTCCACATCGAACTCGGGCGCCACGTCCTTGATGCCCTGGTGGTGGATGCTGTTCACGCGTGCGCGGTCCAGCGTGGGGTACAGCGCCTCCAGCCGGCTGCCGGGCACGATGGCGATGTCGTGGTAGTGGCGGTCGTACTCGGTGGGATTGCGGTGCAGCTGCGAGCCGGGCACCTGGGTCTCGATGTCCTGGTAGAGCGTTCCGCCGAAGGCCACGTTGATCAGCTGCAGACCGCGGCAGACGCCGAAGATGGGCTTGCCGGCCTGGGAAAACGCCTCAACCACGGCCAGGTCGTAGAGGTCGCGCACGCGGTCGCCCAGCCATTCGGGGCGCATGGGCTCCTCGCCATAGCTGCCGGGCCAGACATCGGCGCCGCCATGCATGACCACGCCATCCAGCCACTCGGCATAGTGCTCCAGCGTCACATCGCCGCGCGCGGTCTCGCCTGTGGGGCAGGGCACCATCACCACCATGGCGCCGGCCGACATGATCCAGTGCGCTATCGATTGCTCCACGTACTGCAGCGTCTTGCCCGTGAACAGCGGACGCTGCGGGTCCGCATGGGAGAAACAGGCCGAAAGGCCGATCTTGAGGCGGCGTGAGGCAAGTGGGCTCATGGGGTGGTGGGCAAGGGGAAAGTCCTGATGGTCACGTTGTAAGCCCAATCGTGCCTGCGACCTGTAGGAAGGGGTTGAACGCCCGCGACCGGCGCAGGGCCATCACCGCAAATAGGTGTAGGTGAATGCAAGAGTTGTCTTGAGGCATCTCAAGCTTCTTCAGCGCGCTGAACCCGGCGTCGCCCCTCTGGGTGTAGCCTGTAGGCAGGGTGGGGACTGCGGATGCTGCAGTGCGAAAAACCTGACGACGCAGGGTGCGACTTGCTGTGCAGGCAGCCCGCATGGCGTTACGATGGTTTCGCCAGTTCATCAATGGCCCCGACAACCCCGCCGCGCCGGTGGTGCGGCTTTTGGCGACTAGGAGGATATGCATGCAAGTTCAGGTTCATGCCGACGATTCGATCCAGGGTGGCGAGTCCTTGGCGCAATGGGCGCAGGAAGAAATCAACGCCAAGCTGGCGAGATTGAAGGACTATGTGGTGCGCGTGGAGGTGTTCCTCACGGGTGTCGATGCGCTCAAGACCTCGGGGGCTCCCGGCAAGCGCTGCGTTCTGGAGACCCGGGCCAACGGACGCCCGCCGATCGCCGTGAACGCCGAGGCCGAGAAGGTCAAGGACGCCTTCAACGCCGCCATCGATAAGCTGAAGCGGGCGGTGGAAACCGATCTGGGCAAGCTCAAGGACAAGCATGGCCGCGAGAGCGTGCGCGGCGTGGAAGATGGCACCGAGGTGGATGCGGCCAGCCCGGCCTGACCCTCGAAACTCCCGCAACATCAACGGCAAGGCGCCCCTTTCGGGGCGCCTTTTTGCTGGGGCAGCGATCGCCGCGAAGACTGCGGTACGGCGCGTTTCAGCGCGAGGCGCGCAGCACCACGCCGTCCAGCGAAGGCGCATGCAGCGGCGCCAGGGGCGAAGCCAGCGGCGGTCCGAAGCGGCGCGCCGCAGTGGCGGGCTGCCGGGTCTCGGCCTCCCACTGCGCGCGGGCCTCGGCGATTTCCTCTCCCGTGCGCGCCACGAAGTTCCACCACAGCAAGATGGCTTCATCCATGGGCTCGCCGCCAATGACCAGCAGGCGGCTGCCGGGCGCCGCTTCGATGGCGACCGAGGGCGTGCCCAGGGGCAGGTAGAGCAATTCCTCCACCGGCAGCGGCTGGCCGTTCACGCGCACGTCGCCTTCCAGGCTGAGCACGGCATGCTCGAAATCGGCGCGCAGCGGCAACGTGGCGACGGCATTGGCGCTGCGTGCGCTGTCCGCATGCAGGTCCACGCTCATCAGGGGCGTGTGCACCTCGGCGGGCGACGTCAGGCCCAGCGCCTCGCCGGCCAGCACCGTGGCCGTGAAGTCCCCCACCGTGGTCCTGGGCAGCTCGGGGTAGTGCTGGAAGCGAGGCGGACCGTTGCGGTGCGATTCGGGCAGCGCAATCCACAGCTGGGCGGCGTGGATGTGCGAGGGCGTCTGGCTTTCCTCGGAATGGGCGATGCCGTGGCCTGCCGTCATCAGATTGACCTGTCCGGGCCGGATGATCTGGGTGTTGCCCAGGCTGTCGCGGTGCAGCACTTCGCCGCGGATCATCCAGGTGAAGGTCTGCAGGCCGATATGGGGATGCGGGCCGACCTGCATGCCGGGCGGCGCGGGATCGGCGGGGCCGGCGTGGTCGAGAAAGCACCAGGCACCGACCTTGCGCAGGGCGCGCTGCGGAATGGCGCGCTGGATGGGAATGCCGCCCACGTCGGCGGTGCGGGTGGGAAGGTGCTGGGGCTGGGAGTTGGGTGGGGACGTGTCGGACATGGGCGGATCGGCCTGGTTCGTGGGGGAGGCCACCAGTGTCGTGCAGCTCGGCGCAGCAGGCAAACCAGGATCGCAGATATTGGGCCTGTTCGCTGACAGCGCATTCTCAGGAACATTGTTTACATTCGAGGAACGGCCCGGCGCCCGTCCTTTTGGCGGGCGCCGGCCTCACTCTTACAGGAGAAAACGCCATGAATACATCCGTACAGACGCACGCCGAAGCCGCTGAAGAGGCGGTCCAGAGCGCCGTGGAAGTCCAGCGATTCCCCGAGAAATTCGAAGCCACGGTCACCGGCAATGTGCAGCACCGGGTAGGCGATGGCCAATTGGAAGACATTCCGCGTGGCACCCGTGTGCAGGTAACCACGGCCATCGGAAGCTATGTGCTGTCCTGGACCCAGGAGGATCAGCCGATCACCGTGTCGCTGGCCAAGCGGGAGTTCGAACTCTATGTCGATACGGGGGAGATCGAGGTCAGCGAAGCCTGACGCCGGCCATGTCCCCGTCCACTCCGAAGGCCCTGCGGCATACCTGCCGCAGGGCCTTTTGCATGGTGGCCAGTCCTTCGCTCAGGCGGGCAACTGCAGCGCGGTCTGGATGCGCACTTCGCCGGCCAGCAGCTTGTGCACGGGGCAGGCCTCGGCCACCTGCAGCAGGCGCTGGCGCTGCTCGTCGTCCAGGTCGCCTTGCAGCGTGATCTGGCGTTCGATCAGGTTGCCGCTGGCCGGCGTGCCTTCGGGGTTCAGGCGCAATTGCACATCCACCTGCTCCAGCTTCCACTGCTTGCGCGCCGCATACATCTGCAGCGTGACCGTGGTGCAGGCGCCCAGGGCCGACAGCAGCAGCTGCAGGGGGTTGGGCGCCGTGTCGCCGCCGCCCTTGTCCGCGGGCTCGTCCACATGCCAGCTGTGGCCTTGGGGGTCGCCAAGCGTGACGCGATAGGGGGTGTCCGTGCTGGTGGCATGGGCGCTGTGGATCATGGAAGGTCCTTTGTCCTGGGGGTGTCGCAAGAGGGGTGGGGGAGCCAACGGACGACTCTACGCCTGCTTCGCGTCCGCTGCCTGGGGCCGATGCTTCATGCGCAGCGGAATTTTGAGGTAGTGCACGCCGTTGGCCTCGGCCTCGGGCCAATGGCCTGCGTGCATGTTGACCTGGATGGCGGGCAGCAGCAGGGCGGGCGCCGACAGCGTGGCGTCGCGCCGGTTGCGCATGGCCACGAAGCTGGCCTCGTCCACGCCCGCGTGCACATGCACGTTGCCGGCACGTTGGTCGGCCACGGTGGTTTCCCAGGCGTGGCGGTCGCGGCCCGGCGCCTTGTAGTCATGGCACATGAACAGGCGTGTTGCGGGCGGCAGGGCCAGCAGGCGCTGGATGGAGCGGAACAGCGTGCGCGCATCGCCGCCCGGAAAGTCGGCGCGCGCCGTGCCGTAGTCGGGCATGAACAGCGTATCGCCCACGAAGACCACATCCTCGATGCGGTAGGACACGCAGGCGGGCGTATGGCCGGGCGTGTGCATCACCTCGATGCGCAGCCCGCCCAGGGGCAGGCTGTCGCCGTCTGCCAGCAGTCGGTCGAAAGGCGGCTCCCCGGCGGGCGCGGGCAGGTTGAAGACGGGGCGGAAGATGCGCTGCACCTCGCGGATGTGCTCGCCCACGGCGATCGGGGCGCCTGTGCGCTCGCGCAGGTACGGGGCCGCGCTGAGGTGGTCGGCATGCGCATGGGTTTCCAGGATCCAGCGCAGGCGCAGGCCCTGGGCCTGCGCGGCGGCCAGCACGGCATCGGCCGAGCCGGTGTGGGCCTGGCCGCTGGCATGGTCGTAGTCGAGCACGGGGTCGATGGCGGCGGCCTCGCCCGTGTTCGCATCCCAGACCAGGTAGGTCACGGTATGGGTGGCTTCGTCGAAGAATGGCGCGATGCGCAGCGGCGAGGTCATGAAAGCACTCCTTTGTCGATGGCTCCAGTGCAGCCTGCCGGCAAGTATATTAGAATTTGCTAAATTAGATTTTTCTTAATCATGAACCAACCCATCCTCTCCTCCGAACAGGCTTTCTTGCAGCAGGGTGCGGCGCGCGCCGCCGCCCTGCTGCGCGCCGTGGGCAACGAGAGGCGCCTGCTGGTGCTGTGCCTGCTGATCGAGCATGGCGAGCTGTCGGTGGGCGGGCTGCTGGAGCGTATCCCGCTGAGCCAGTCGGCCCTGTCCCAGCATCTGGCGCGCATGCGCGAGGAGGGCCTGGTCGCCTACCGCCGCGAGTCGCAGACCCTGTACTACCGCATCGCCGATCCCGATGCGCAAAAGCTGGTGGCGGCACTCAAGAGCATCTTCTGTCCCTGAAAACCCCCACCCCAGGAGTCGTCCCATGTCCCTTCCCCTCATCTCGGCCCAGGCCGCCCGCCAGTTGCAGGCGCAAGGCGCCTGGCTCATCGACATCCGCGCGCCCGACGAACATGCGCGCGAACGCATGGCAGGCGCCCGCAGCATGCCCATGGAGCGCCTGGGCGCCCAGGCCTGGGGCGATGCGCCGGCCGCCGTGGTCTTTCACTGCCGCTCCGGCAACCGCACGCGGCTCAACGCCCAGGCCCTGGCGGCTGCCTTGCCGCCCGGCTGTGCCGGCCATGTGCTCGACGGCGGCCTGGACGCCTGGAAGGCCGAAGGCCTGCCCGTGCTGCAAGACAGCCGCCAGCCGCTGGAGCTGCAGCGCCAGGTGCAACTGGGTGCGGGCGGGCTGGCTCTGCTGGGCGCCGTGCTCGGTGCCACGGTTTCACCGTGGTGGCACCTGCTTTCGGCCTTCGTGGGCTGCGGTCTGATCGTGGCTGGTGCCACCGGCTTTTGCGGACTGGCGCGCATGCTGATGAAGGCGCCCTGGAATCGGCGCGCCCTGGGGCAGTGACGGTGTCTGCGCTGAAGTCCACCTGACGCCGGCCGGCTGCCCCCCCTCCTTCCCCTGTTCCGGGGACTGTGGAGAACCCCGGACGGCAGTACGATAGCTGCATGACATCTGTTTATGCCCAACGCCGCGCACGCTTGGCCGCCCAGTTGGGCGCCGGCGGCATCGCCATCATTCCCACCGCTCCCGAGCGCCAGCGCAACCGGGACACCGGCTATCTGTACCGCCACGACAGCTATTTCTATTACCTGACCGGCTTTGCCGAGCCCAATGCCTGCCTGGTACTGGCCGCCGATGGCACCAGCGTGCTGTTTTGCCAGCCCAAGGACCTGGAGCGCGAAATCTGGGACGGCATCCGCCTGGGCCCCGAGGCTGCCGTGGCCACGCTGGGCGTGAGCCAGGCGTTCTCCAGCGCCGAGATCGATACGCGCCTGCCGCGCCTGCTGGAGAACCGGGGCCGCCTCTGGTATCCGTTCGCCACGCATGAAGGGCTGGCCGTGCGCGTGGAAGGCTGGCTGGGCCAGGTGCGCGCACGGGTGCGCTTTGGCGCGCTGTGCCCGTCCGAGCAGGGCGACCTGTGCACGCTGCTGGACGAGATGCGCCTGGTCAAGGACGCCCACGAGCAGGACATCATGCGCCGCGCCGCCGCCATCAGCGCCCAGGCCCATATCCGCGCCATGCAGCGCTCGGCGCGCATGCTGCGCGCAGGCCAGGAAGTGCGTGAATACCACCTGGATGCCGAGCTGCTGCATGAATTCCGCCAGCAGGGCTCGCAGTACGTGGCCTACGGCTCCATCGTGGCCGCCGGCGCCAATGCCTGCGTGCTGCACTACCAGGCCGACAAGGCCCCCGTGCGCGCGGGCGAACTGGTGCTGATCGACGCCGGCTGCGAGCTCGACGGCTACGCCAGCGACATCACGCGCACCTTCCCCGCCGATGGCCGCTTCACCGGCCCGCAGCGCGCGCTCTACGAGCTGGTGCTGGAAAGCCAGAAGGCTGCCGTGGCGGCCACGCGGGCCGGCGCGCGCTTCAACGATCCGCACGACGCCACCGTGGCCGTGCTGGCGCAGGGCATGCTGGATCTGGGCCTGCTGGACAAAAAGGTCTATGGCAATGCCCAGGACGTGATCGAGCAGCGCGCCTTCTTCCAGTTCTACATGCACCGCACCGGCCACTGGCTGGGCATGGACGTGCATGACTGCGGCAGCTATGTGGAGCCTTCGGAGCTGGGCCAGTCGCACGAGCGCAAGGACCCGCTGTCGGGCGAGTCCATCACCAACCGCCCCAGCCGCATCCTGCGTCCGGGAATGTGCACCACCATCGAGCCGGGCATCTACGTGCGCCCTGCGGCCGGCGTGCCCGAGCAGTTCCACAACATCGGCATCCGCATCGAGGACGATGCCATCGTCACCGAGACCGGCTGCGAGCTGATCACGCGCGGCGTGCCCGTGGAGCCCGACGAGATAGAAGCCTTGATGCGTGACTGACAACGCCAGCCTGCCCACCACCGGCCCCGTGTCCACTCTCATGCCCGCCCCATCGGCCTATGCCGCACCCGCACTGCCCCGGCTGAGCTGGCGCATCTTCACGGTGCTCTGGCTGCTGGGGCTGCCCGGCGTGGCGGCCATGGCCTGGTTCGTGCTGCCCGACTGGATGCGCATGCTGGGCCTGCCCGTGGAGCCGCTGGTCACGCCGCTCACCGGCATCGGCGTGATGGCCGCGCTGCTGGCCCTGCCCGTGGGCGTGGGCGTGTGGCTGGGGCCGCGGCTGGGCCTGTCCGCACCGCTGCTGACCACCTGGGTGGCCGGGCGTTCGCCCCAGCGCGCCGTGCGCTACCTCACGCTGCCGGGGCTGGCCGGCGGCGTGGTCGGCGCGGCCTGGCTGGTGACCCTGGCCCTGGCCTGGCCCGACGACCTGACCCTGATCGACCCCGTCTACGCCATGCCGCTGGGCGCCAAGATGCTGTACGCGGGCATCACGGCCGAGCTGGTGATGCGGCTGGGCGGCATGACGCTGGTGATGTGGCTGCTGTGGCGGCTGAGCGGGCGCACAGACCGCCGCCCGGGATGGACGCTGGGCTGGTGGTCCGTCATGCTGTCGGCCCTGCTGTGGGGCATGCTGCAGCTGGCCCTGGCCTGGAGCACCTGGGGCGGCCTGTCGGACGCGCTGGTGCTGCAGTTGCTGCTGTTCGAGGTCGTCCACGGCGCCGTGGGCGGCTTCCTGTTCTGGCGCTATGGCCTGGAGGCGGCCATGGTGGCCCATGCCATCACCTACCTGCTCTCGCACGGGCTGGTGTGAGGCCTGGCGTCTGCGCAATGACACCGCCAGGATGAAGCGTCACAGAAGCCTCAGCGAGCCGAACAGGCCCTCGGTCTCGTCCTCGGGGCCGGCGGCGAAGTAGAGCGCGTCGCTGTCGCCCAGGGCCACGCCGTTGCCGAACTGCAGGGCCCACAGGCCGGGGATGGCCACGGGGCGGTGCTGCGCGTCGCGCAGATCGTCCACATAGCGGCCCGTGGACAGGTCGAAGGCACAGATGCGGCCTGCTCCCCCGAAGTTGCCGACCAGCAGGTGCCCCGCCAGTGCGCCGAAGCCGTCAGGAGCGATGGCCACGCCCCAGGGCGCATTCAGGCGTCCATCGTCCTCATACATGCGCAGCAGGCGGCCGTCGAGGTCGAACTCGGCCAGCCTGCCGCGCGCAGGCCGGTTGCCGCTGGCCGCTTCTGCGGCTGCGTCCAGCGCATCCTCCTCGCCGGCATGGAACGCCAGGGGATCGTCCGGGTCGGGCTGGCTGATCGCATAGAGCACGAACACGCGGTCGCGGCGGCCGTCGTTGACGACCTGGATGTTGAAGGGCACCGGATCACCGGGCCGGGCCTCGCCTGCCGCGCCTGATGCGAACGGGTTGGCGAAGCCCTGGGTGGGCACCAGTTGCCACTGCGCGTCCAGCGTGCGGATCTGGGGCCGGGCGCCGAAGTCGGCCATCCACACGCGGTCCCATCGGCCCGTGTGGATGGCGGCCCCGAAGAAAGCCATGCCCTGGTCGGCGCCATTGAACATTTCCACCGCAGGGCCGTCCACCCGGACGATGGCGCCCGTCTGCGCATCGCGCTCCGTCCAGGCGCTGACGCTGCCGCTGTCGGTCACGAAGACGAAGCGGGCCGAGCCCTCGAGCAGTCGTCCGGCGGCAGGCTGCTGCCGGACCCGCAGCAGCTGCGAGTCCAGGGGCGCACCGTTGTAGACCACGCCGGTGACTTTGCCGGCACTGTCATCGCCGGTCAGGGCATCGGAGCGCGGAACGGCCACTTCGCGCAGGCCGTCCTGGTGCAGGGCGCGCATCCCGGGATCGGCCGAGCGAGCCACGTCACCGATGAACTGCCAGGACGTGCCCCCGCCGCCAATCCAGAAATGGCCTCCCGCGCCGGCCGGGCGGATGGCGATGCCCCAGCCGTTGACGAAGCCGGGCTGCGTGAAGCGCGCGCCGTAGCGCGCATGGCTGGCGAGCAGGGGAGTCTGGACATAGCGGTTGGCGGCAACATCGCCACCCGCGCCGCAGGCGGTCAGCGCCGGGGAGGCCAGGGTGGTCAGAACAAAGCGTCTGCGGTCAAGCATGGTGGATTTCCTGGTGGCATGGCAAAGCTGTGGATGGACTGGCTGAGCATGCGAAACCAAGGGGAACCGTATGTTCTGGCTGCGGCCTGCGGGCCGGGTGGACCACAGGAATATGAAGGCGATGCTAGGAAGCAGGGGCGGGCCGCGTCAATGTGGACCAGTCTGATTCTGTGGTGTCCTGCGGCGCGGTGAGCATTGCGAACGCGGCGGGCAAAACTGCTTTCACAGGAGGCCGGCATGGCACAGCGCCTTTGCCGGGAATGCTGCCGTGCAGCATCAAAAGCAATAGCGGCAAAGGCAGTGCACCGCAGTGTTCGGCGATGGCAACGGCATCCGGCCGCCCCCTTGCGCAGGCTCAGGACGCGGGGTCTTCAGGCCCGCACCGCATGCCGGAATGTTGCCTTCATGTAACCGCATTCGTGTGAGAATTGAAACCCGATTACAAACCCTGAGCGAGAGACATTCCATGCAAGTGAGCCGTGCCACCAAGATCGTCGCCACCCTGGGCCCCGCTTCCAGCGACCCGCAACTGCTGGAACAGATGGTGCGCGAAGGCGTCAACGTGGTGCGCCTGAATTTCAGCCACGGCAAGGCGCAGGACCACATCGACCGCGCCACCATGGTGCGCGAGGCGGCCCAGCGCGCAGGCCGCGAGGTGGCCATCATGGCCGACCTGCAGGGCCCCAAGATCCGCGTCGGCAAGTTCGCCGAAGGCAAGGTCATGCTGGAGCCCGGCGCGCGCTTCGTGCTCGACGCGTCGCGCACCGAGCCCGGCGACATCAACGGCGTGGGCCTGGACTACAAGGAACTGCCGCGCGACGTGAAGCCCGGCGACGTGCTGCTGCTCAACGACGGCCTGATCGTGCTCACCGTGGACCATGTGCGTGGCGACGAGGTGCACACCACCGTCAAGCTCGGCGGCGAACTGTCCAACAACAAGGGCATCAACAAGCAGGGCGGCGGCCTGACGGCCCCGGCGCTGACGGCCAAGGACATGGAGGACATCAAGACCGCCATGAGCTTCCAGGCCGACTACGTGGCCGTGAGCTTTCCCAAGAACGCCACCGACATGGAGATGGCGCGCCAGCTGTGCAACGTGGCTGCGGCCCAGTACGGCCACAAGCCCGGCCTGATTGCCAAGATCGAGCGCGCCGAGGCCATTCCGCGCCTGGAAGAGATCCTGCATGTCTCCGACGGCATCATGGTGGCGCGCGGCGACCTGGCCGTGGAAGTGGGCAACGCGGCCGTGCCCGCGCTGCAAAAGAAGATGATCCGCATGGCGCGCGACATGGACAAGTTCGTGATCACCGCCACGCAGATGATGGAAAGCATGATCACCAACCCCGTGCCCACGCGCGCCGAGGTCAGCGACGTGGCCAACGCCGTGCTGGACGGCACGGACGCCGTCATGCTCAGCGCCGAGACCGCCGCCGGCAGGTACCCGCTGGAGACCGTGCAGGAAATGGCCAAGATCTGCGCCGCCGCGGAAGCGGCCGAAGACCCGGACAGCGATGCCGAGTTCACCGGCCGCCAGTTCTCGCGCATCGACCAGTCGATCGCCATCGGCGCGCTGTTCACGGCCCACCACCTGGGCGCCAAGGCCATCGTCGCCATGACGGACAGCGGCTCCACCGCGCTGTGGATGAGCCGCCACCGCATCCACATCCCCATCTACGCGCTCACGCCCAAGATCTCCACGCAGCGCAAGATGGCCATGTACCGCAACGTGCGCCCCCTGCTCATGGACACCAGCGCCGACCGCGACACCGCGCTGGACCAGGCCGAAGGCCATCTGCGCGCGCGCAACATCGTGCAAAGCGGCGATGTCTATGCCATCACCTGCGGCGAGCCCATGGGCCAGCCCGGCGGCACCAACATGCTCAAGATATGTCGTGTGAACTGATGCGCACGCATCTGCTGCGCGTCAGTGATTGAACCCACCCGGGACAGGCCCACAGGCCTTCCCGGGTTCTTTGTTTCAGAGCGTGCCTGAGCCCAGGCGTGCCAGCAGCGGCCCGCCTGCACGGCGGCGCCACAGCGCGGCATGCCAGACCAGGGTGGCGCTGCAGATGCCCACGATGGCGCCGCCGACCACATCGGACGGGAAGTGCACGCCCAGGTGCACGCGGCTCCAGGCCATGCCCAGGGCCAGCGACCAGGCTGACACCATGACCCAGCGGCGGTGACGCGTGCAGCCCAGGGTCAGCGCCTGGGCCAGGGCAAAGGCGCCCGTGGCGTGCATGCTCGGAAAGCTGGACCGCAGCGCGTGTTCCACCCATTGCACGCCCATGCCCAGCTGGGCAGGACGCGGCGCCGGGAAGCCCCAGCGGATCAGCCGCGCCACGGCCCAGGCGGCCAGCATGGACAGCAGGGCCAGCACCAGGGTGCGGCGCAGGGCGGGCGAGCCGCGCAGCAGCCCGGCCATCACGGGAAGGGCGCACAGCGAGGGAAGCCAGGACGAGATGGCGCGCGCCGCCTCGATCGAGATGGCGGGCGTTTGCGCGTTGGCGTTCAGCAGCGTGAACAGGGCGGGGTCCAGGGGCAGCATGGCAATGCTCGATCAGGGTGCGGAAGGCGGAAGGCTGGCGGCGGGCCACAGGGAGTCGGGCGCGCTGTCCCGGGTGCGCAGCGCACGCGTGACCGCCAGGTCGAAGAGCCAGCCCGCCGTCCAGCACAGCCAGCCGGTCCACAGCGTGTGGCTCATGAAATGGGCACCGCGCATCTGCTGGGCCAACCCCATCAGCAGACCTGCGGCCAGCGAGACGGCCAGCCAGATCCAGGCTGCGCGCGGTGCATGGCGGCGCAGCGCGAAATAGCCGGCCAGAAAGGCAAAGCCCGCCGAGGCATGGCCTGCGGGAAAGCAGCGGCCCGGGCCGCCATCGGCCAGTCCCAGCGACCAGTGCGAGACATGGCGCGCCACGCCGCCGAACTCGGCCAGGTCCCAGGGGCAGCTGGTCGCGCTGGTGTACTTGAGCAGCGATATCAGGGCCAGCGACAGCAAGATGCCCGCCACCAGCTGCACGCGCCGCCCATGGGGCAGCAGGCGCAGCGGGCCCACGGGCCGCCAGACGCACAGCGTCAGGCCCAGCACCACCAGCCAGGCCAGGCGGCGTGCGCTTTCGTGGGCGATGTTCACGAAGAACCAGTCCGAACGCAGCGCAAAGCCATCGGCGTCGCCAAACCAGCGGGCCATGGCCAGGTCCAGGGCGCTGGCATCCCAGGCCAGGACCACGGCCAGGGCCGCCAGGGTCCACAGCAGGGTGCTTTTGAAGGAGGGGCCCTGCGCGGGGGCGGCGGAGAAATCTCGGGGTTCAGGTGTCGGCATGGCCGGCAGCATGAGAAGCGCGGCTTAAACCCGTCTTAACGCATGCGCCGGAGTGCGGCCATCGTCTGGCGCCGCAGCCGGCAGCGGTCATTGCACAATGCGCGCATGCGAATACTGGTCGTCGAAGACAACGCGGGCATTGCCGCAGGCCTGCAGGCCAATCTGCAACAGCGCCGCTATGCGGTCGACGTCTGCTCCACCGTGGCCGATGCCTGGCATGCGCTGGAGATGGAGCGGTTCGACGCCGTGCTGCTGGACCTGGGCCTGCCCGATGGCGATGGCAGCGAAATCCTGCGCCGCCTGCGGAGCCCGCGCCGTCCGGGTGGCGACAGCCAGGCCCTGCCGGACCCCAACACGCCCGTGCTCATCCTGACCGCGCGCGACCAGGTGCGCGAGCGCATCGCCGGGCTGGACCTGGGTGCCGACGACTACCTGGTCAAGCCCTTCGACATCGACGAGCTGGAGGCGCGGCTGCGCGCCATGCTGCGCCGCGCAGGAGGCCAGGCGGCACCCGTGATCCGCCATGGCGAGCTGGAGGTCGACCCGGCCGCGCGCACCGTGCGCCGCGACGGAAAGCTGGTGGAGATGTCGCCGCGCGAGTTCTCCGTGCTCTGGGTGCTGCTGCAGGCGCGCGGGCGCGTGCTCTCGCGCCAGCAGATCGAAGAGCACCTCTACAGCTGGGGCACGGCCGTGGAAAGCAATGCCGTCGAAGTCCACATCCACCACCTGCGCAAGAAGCTGGGCAATGCCAGCATCGTCACCATGCGTGGCGTGGGCTACTTCCTGCCCGTGGAGAACACATGAGCACTGCGCCGGACCGCCGCCCCTCGCTGATCTGGCATCTGATGGCCTGGATGCTGGGCGCGCTGGTCGTGGTCTGGGCCAGCTTCGTGGCGCTGGGCTACCAGACCGGCGTGCACGAGGCCGACGAGCTCACCGACGGCCACCTGGCCGGTGTGGCCGCACTGGTGCTCAACCTCCACGTGGATGGCGCGGTGGACCACGGTGAGGCTACGCCCGTGCACGAGCCGCCGGGCCTCATGGCCCACGACTACCAGCAGTCGCTGAGCGTGGCCCTGTGGGATGGCTCGGGCCGGCTCATCTCGCGCACGGGCGATGCGCCTGAGCCCTCCTTCGACACCGAGCAGGGCTTTGCCACGCTGCGCCTGGGCCCGGAGCGCCGCGCCTGGCGCAGCTTCACCCAGTGGAGCCGCGACCATGCGCGCAAGGTCAGCGTGATGATCGAGCTGCAGGAGCGCGACGAACTGGCCGACGACATTGCGGGCCAGATGGTCGAGCCCGGCCTGTGGCTGCTGCCCGTGGTGGCGCTGGCGCTGGGGCTGGCCATTCGCCGGGGCATGCGGCCGCTCAACGAACTCTCGCGCGAGGTGGAGCGCCTGGACCTGGCCCAGGCCGAGCGCGTCTCGCACCGCCACGCGCTGCGGGAATTCATGCCCGTGGTGAACTCCATCAACACCTTGCTGGACCGCCAGCAGGAGGCGCTGGAACGCGAGCGCAGCCTGGCCAACGAAGTGGCCCATGAACTGCGCACGCCGCTGGCCTCCATCGCCTTGCAGGCGCGTGCCCTGGGCGATGCGCCGGCCGGCGCCATGGATGCCCCGGCCCAGCGCGCCGCGCTGGCGCGCATAGGCCAGGACGCGCTGCACGCCGGCCATGTGCTCAGCCAGCTGCTGGCACTGGCGCGCGCAGGACGCGCCATGCTGGCCGACCCGCCCGTGCCCGTGGACCTGGCCGCGCTGGCCCGTCAGGTGGTGGCCGCCCATGCGCAGGCGGCCTGGCAGCGCGGCTGCAGCCTGTCCGTGCAGGCGCCTGAGGCACTGGGCGTGATGGGCAATGCCGTGCTGCTGGAGCTGGCGCTGCGCAACCTGGTGGAAAACGCCCTCAAGCACACGCCGCACGGCACGCAGATCGAGGTGCAGGCCGGGCAGGGGCCGGATGGCGAGGTCTGGCTGCAGGTCTGCGATGACGGCCGCCGTAGCGACGGCCGCCGTGACGGCGCAGAGCGCGCGGCAGCGCCCGTGGACAGCCTGCACCTGGGCCACGAGATCGTGGCGCGCGTGCTGCGCGCCCACCAGGGAAGCTTTGGCGAGGCCGCGCCGCCCGAAGGCTTCACGACCTGCTACCGCATGGGAATGCCCGGGACAGGGTTGGCGGCAGCTGGTTAAAATCGCCAGTTACCAAGCGGTTACTGCCGCGATCCCCCGGCCGCAGCCCCGCAGCGAACCCATGACGCAGCGGCGGCCGCCATGCGGCAGGGGCATCCCCCTCTCAACAACTTGATACGGACCCTACACATGCCTCTCGTTTCGATGCGCGAACTGCTGGACCACGCTGCCGAAAACGGCTACGGTCTTCCCGCCTTCAACGTCAACAACCTGGAGCAGGTGCAAGCCGTGATGTCGGCCGCCGACGAAGTGGGCGCGCCCGTCATCCTGCAGGCCAGCGCAGGCGCCCGCAAGTACGCCGGCGAGCCCTTCATCAAGCACCTGATCCAGGCCGCCGCCGAGCAGTATCCCCACATCCCTCTGGTCATGCACCAGGACCACGGCACCTCGCCCGCCATCTGCCAGGGCGCGCTGAACCTGGGCTTCGGCTCGGTGATGATGGACGGCTCGCTGATGGAAGACGGCAAGACGCCTTCCTCCTTTGAATACAACGTGGACGTGACCCGCAAGGTCGTGGAAATGGCCCACAAGCTGGGCGCCACCGTCGAAGGTGAGCTCGGCTGCCTGGGCTCGCTGGAAACCGGCATGGCCGGCGAGGAAGACGGCGTGGGTGCCGAAGGCGTGCTCGACCACTCGGCCCTGCTGACCGACCCCGAGGAAGCGGCCCAGTTCGTCAAGGCCACGCAGCTGGACGCGCTGGCCATTGCCATCGGCACCAGCCACGGCGCCTACAAGTTCACGCGCAAGCCCACGGGCGACATCCTGTCCATCCAGCGCGTCAAGGAAATCCACGCCCGCCTGCCCAACACCCACCTGGTCATGCACGGCTCCTCCTCCGTGCCCCAGGAACTGCTGGAAATCATCCGCCAGTACGGCGGCGCCATGAAGGAAACCTACGGCGTGCCCGTCGAGGAAATCCAGGAAGCCATCAAGCACGGCGTGCGCAAGATCAATATCGACACCGACATCCGCCTGGCGATGACCGGCGCCGTGCGCAAGTTCCTGGCCGAGAATCCCGAGAAGTTCGACGCCCGCGAATGGCTCAAGCCCGCCCGCGAAGCCGCCAAGCAGATCTGCAAGGCCCGCTACATCGAGTTCGGCTGCGAAGGCCAGGGCGCCAAGATCAAGGGCTACACGCTGGAGCAGATGGCAGCCAAGTACGCTGCCGGTTCGCTGCAGCAGGTCGTGAACTGATCGGTTCCTTCCCCTTCAAAAAAGCCCGCCGGTCCGCCTGCGGGCTTTTTTGTTGTCAGCGCGGCGCGGGGGCCGCAGCCTGGGACCGCTGGGGCACGGCCATGGCCATCTCGTCATCGGGCACCACGGGCTGGGGGTGGCTGGCGTTCCAGCCCGACACCAGCAGGCTGGTGCCCGACAGCACCAGCAGCAGGCAGACCATCCATTCGACCAGCCGCTTGGGCAGGGCGGGCGGATGGCGCATGTGCAGCCAGGTCACCACCGTCACCACGGGAAAGGCCAGGGCCGCCGCCAGCAGCACGCTGGCGGTGATCTCGCCCTCCCAGGCCACCATCGCCAGGCGCAGCAGCGCGCAGGTGAGGAACATGGCAAACAGGCACTGGCGCACCACCAGGCGGTCCAGCGGCTGGCGGTACAGGTGGTAGACCATGGGCGGGCCCGGCGTGGCAAACAGCCCGCCCAGCAGCCCCGAGGCCACACCGGCCACCCACAGCGACACCGGCCCCGACACCTGCGCGTTGACCTGCTTTTGCAGCAACAGCAACAGCGCGCAGGCCACGATGGCCAGGCCCAGCAGCATGCGCAGCCCGCTCAGCGCATTGCCGCTGAGCCACTGCAGCAGCAGCACGCCGCCGATCACGCCGATGACGCTGCTGATCAGCATGGGCTTGAGCAGGGACCACTGCGGCACCTGGCGGTGGGCGCGCAGGTAGGCCACGCCGTTGACCACGGACAGCAGGCAGGCCACGTTGGCCGCATCGCCAATGCCCATCAGGTGCGTGGCACCGGCCACGCCCACGAAGATCAGCCCGAAGGCAAAGCCCGTCAGGTTCTGGCAAAACGTGGCCAGGCCCACCAGGGCCAGGAACATCACATACTGGATCACACTCATCGAAACGCTTTCTGGCGCGCCGCTGCGCCGAACCGGCGACGCTAACACGGAGCGCCTTCGCCTGCCCGGGCGCCGCAGTCACCAGCGGGCGCCCCAGGCCAACGTGCCAGGCCGGCGTGTCAGTCCGACGTCTCAGGCGGCTGGCGTGTTGAGCCGCTGCAGCCGCTCGGGCGTGCCCACGTCGGTCCAGCGCCCGGCATACAGGCTGGCGCTCACCTGGCCGGCGGCCATCGCCCGGCGCAGCAGCGCCACCAGCGGCACGCGCCAACCGTCGGGGTTGCCGGGCGGGATGTCGCACCAGGGCGCGGCAAACAGCTCGGCGCGCAGCAGCGCAATGGTGCCGTAGGTCTGGCGCGGACGGGCATCGCCCTCGGGCCAGTCGCAGGCCAGGCCCAGTTCGTCCACGCCGAAGTCGCCACGCCGATGGTGCTCGGGGTTGGGCACCAGCCACAGATGGGCCAGCCGTCCGCTGGCGGCAAATTCGCGGGCCGCCTCGAACGGGAAATCAAAGTCGGGCGCGTAGACATCGCCGGCCGCCAGCCAGAACACCGTGTCCAGAAGCGGCAACGCGCGCGCAATGCCTCCTGCGGTCTCCAGCGCCTGCTCGGGCTCGGGGGAATAGGCCAGATGCAGCGGCTCGCCACCTGTGTCGGGCGCGAAGCGCGCCCCGAAGCGCGCGGGAATCTGCTCGCCCAGCCAGCCCGTGTTGACCACGGCGCGGCGCACGCCGGCCTGCGCAAGGGCCTGCAGGTGGTGCTGCAGCAGTGGCCGGCCCTGCACCTGCAGCAGCGGCTTGGGGCAGGTGTCGGTCAGCGGCCGCATGCGCTCGCCACGGCCTGCGGCCAGCAGCATGGCCGGTGGCTGCTCGGTGAGGAAAAGCGCCTTGGCGGCGGGGAACGGCTGGATGGGCGAGGCGGTCATGGAGCGCAACTGTAGACCATTGCCAGCGGCCATTGCCCCGCGCGCGGGAGCCGAAAACCCACGTCCTTTAAAATAGCCGGCTTACTCTGATTACCCCCTCCTTCACGGAGCGCCCTGATGGCCAACACTCAACAAATGGCGAATGCGATCCGCGCACTCGCAATGGATGCCGTTCAACAAGCCAACTCCGGCCACCCCGGCGCCCCCATGGGCATGGCCGACATGGCCGTGGCACTGTGGAGCCGTCACCTCAAGCACAACCCCGTCAACCCGCAATGGGCTGACCGTGACCGCTTCATCCTGTCCAACGGCCACGGCTCCATGCTGATCTACGCGCTGCTGCACCTCACGGGCTACGCGCTGCCGATCGACGAACTCAAGAACTTCCGCCAGCTGCACAGCAAGACGGCCGGCCACCCCGAAGTGGGCATCACCCCCGGCGTGGAAACCACCACCGGCCCGCTGGGCCAGGGCATCACCAATGCCGTGGGCTTCGCGCTGGCCGAAAAGCTGCTGGCCGCCGAGTTCAACCGCGCAGGCCACGCCATCGTCGACCACCACACCTACGTGTTCCTGGGTGACGGCTGCCTGATGGAAGGCATCAGCCACGAGGCCGCGGCCCTGGCCGGCGCCTGGAAGCTGGGCAAGCTGGTGGCGCTGTACGACGACAACGGCATCTCCATCGACGGCAAGGTCGCCCCCTGGTTCATCGACAACACGCCCGCCCGCTTCGAAGCCTATGGCTGGAACGTGGTGCGCGACGTGGACGGCCACAACGTGCAGGCCATCGATGCCGCCATCGCCACCGCCAAGAAGAGCAGCGACAAGCCCACGCTGATCTGCTGCAAGACCAGCATCGGCAAGGGCTCGCCCAACCGCCAGGACACGGCCAAGGCCCACGGCGAGCCCCTGGGCGCCGAGGAAATCGCGCTGACCCGCGCGGCCCTGGGCTGGGAGCACGGTCCCTTCGACATCCCCGCCAGCGTCTACGGCGACTGGGATGCCAAGGCCGCCGGCGCCAAGGCCGAAGCGGCCTGGAACAAGAAGTTCGCCGCCTATGCCAAGGCCTTCCCCGAACTGGCTGCCGAATTCAAGCGCCGCATGGCCGGTGACCTGCCCGCCAACTTCGGCGAGATCGCCGCGCAGATCGCCTCCGACGCGCACGACGCAGGCGCCACCGTGGCCAGCCGCAAGGCCAGCCAGCTGGCCCTGGAGGGCCTGACCGCAGCCCTGCCCGAACTGCTGGGCGGCTCGGCCGACCTGACCGGCTCCAACCTGACCAACACCAAGAGCACGCCTTCGCTGCGCGTGGACGACAAGGGTGCCGTGGTCCTGACCGAAGACGGCAAGATCGGCCGCCACATCAACTACGGTGTGCGCGAGTTCGGCATGGCCGCCATCATGAACGGCATCGCCCTGCATGGCGGCTACATCCCCTACGCAGGCACCTTCCTGACCTTCAGCGACTACAGCCGCAACGCCATCCGCATGGCCGCGCTGATGAAGCAGCGCGTGGTCCACGTCTTCACGCACGACTCCATCGGCCTGGGCGAAGACGGCCCCACCCACCAGTCCATCGAGCACGCCGCCTCTCTGCGCCTGATCCCGGGCCTGGATGTCTGGCGCCCTGCCGACACCACGGAAACCGCCGTCGCCTGGACCGTGGCCCTGAGCCAGAAGAACAAGCCCACGGCCCTGCTGCTGTCGCGCCAGAACCTGGCCTACGCAGCCAAGACCGAAGACGCGCTGGACGACATCGCCTGCGGCGCCTACGTGCTGTCCGAGCCCAAGGCCGTCGGCCTGAACAAGAAGGCCCAGGCCGTCATCATTGCCACCGGCTCCGAAGTGCAGCTGGCCCTGGCCGCCCAGAAGCTGCTGGCCGAGCGCAAGGTCGCCGTGCGCGTGGTCTCCATGCCCAGCACCACCACCTTCGACGGGCAGGACGCCAAGTACAAGAGCCAGGTGCTGCCGGCCAACCTGCCGCGCATCGCCGTGGAAATGGGCGTGACCGACTTCTGGTGGAAGTACGGCTGCGCCGCTGTCGTCGGCATCGACACCTACGGCGAATCGGCCCCCGCGCCCGTGCTGTTCAAGCACTTCGGCTTCACGGCCGAGAACGTGGCCGACACCGTGCAGGCTGCGCTCAAGCGTTAAGTCGACAGCCCGCCTCTTCGTAACCAGTGCAATGCAGCCACCACGGACGAGCGAAATGGAAGACAGAAAAGCCATCAAGGTGATACGTCTCGTTTTGGTCGGCCTGGTGGCTGCATTTTTACTGTTCTGGGGTTTCGTTTGGTCTACTTTTGATGTGAGCGGTGCTGGTCGATATTCGATTGCTTTACGCGTTGGAGCGCCCGCACATCTTCGATCTGTTGAGCTTGTGGCGGAATGTAGAGATCCCAAGTATCGATGGAAAGGCCGTGATGGTGCGGGTGCCCCATTCAGCTCGGTGACTTATGGCAGCTTGGCGCCAGGTGTTGATATTTTAAAAGAATACGAATCAATATATAAGAATAAATCTTGCAAAAATAATTCTTCCATATCTAATTCAAATTCCTCAATTATATTGAATATGGATTGTGAGAATAGTGATTTTCTGACGGCTAGAGTATTTCTTTCGGGAGATGGTGTGTGCAAGGATGTTACTGTTGAATTCTTAGGTAACGAGTAAACACAGGGGGAAGGGATGAGTAAGCGCGAAGATATATTGGATGGTTCGCTGGCCGCGAACAGCGTTTATGGGCTTGTCTATACCTGCAACTTTGGATGGCTCGATTTAGGGCATATGAATCCAAAATCCAAGAGAGCTCATACTGGCGCGGAGACTCTTTGGCGCGAAATCAATGCTGGTGGTCCCGATGTTAGACAGTGCCTTGGCTCACATCCGCAGCTTTGTACCCTCCCTTCAAGGGCGAATGCTTACCCATTAGTGACGTTTCCGGACAAGATTTCTACAGGTTTTAGAGTGGTGCACGTTCAAGAAATGTTTGCACTTGGCAATAGAATTTCTTCAGGAGTTAAGCGGGAATATATTGTTCGACACAATTTATCTGTGGCGGAGAAAAAATCGGTTGCATTAGCCATTTTCATGGAGGTGAGTTTGGAATTCGAGGCTCATCAAGAATTATTTCCGAAATTTGTCACTGATAGTGGGTTCAGTCAGGAAGATTTGGTCTCTAATTTGATCGGCTTTCATATAGGTGTCGGAACGGTGACCTTGGCGGAAGTAATCGCAATGGCGAAGCCTGTTTCAAAGGAAACGGCCTTGGCTATATGGGACCGAAATGGCGCAGTGGGCAGTCATAAAAATAGAGGGTTCAAACCGATGTATAGCCCAGATACCTTTATGTTGTCAGACAAATCTTGTATTGATGAATGTCGTGGTATTGTTCCTCGTGCACCCGTTTTTTTCGAAAAAATAAAGCCTGCAAAAAAAGGTGAACTATTTATGAATAATATGCTGGGCGGTATTTGATTAGCAAGGTTCTTGAAACTTTTTTACTGAGGAAATTTCTATGGCAATCAAAATTGGTATCAACGGCTTCGGCCGCATCGGCCGCATGGTGTTCCGCGCTGCCGTGCAGAACTTCAGCGACATCGAAGTCGTGGGCATCAACGACCTGCTCGAGCCCGACTACCTGGCCTACATGCTCAAGTACGACAGCGTGCACGGCCGCTTCAAGGGTGAGGTCTCGGTGGAGGGCTCCAACCTGATCGTCAACGGCAAGACCATCCGCCTGACGCAGGAGCGCGACCCCGCCAACCTGAAGTGGAACGAAGTCGGCGCCGACATCGTGATCGAGGCCACCGGCCTGTTCCTGACCGACGAGACCGCACGCAAGCACCTGGCTGCCGGCGCCAAGAAGGTCATCATGTCCGCGCCTTCCAAGGACAGCACCCCGATGTTCGTCTTCGGCGTGAACTGCAAGACCTACGCTGGCCAGGACGTGATCTCCAACGCCTCCTGCACCACCAACTGCCTGGCTCCCGTGGCCAAGGTGCTCAACGACAAGTGGGGCATCAAGCGCGGCCTGATGACCACCGTGCACGCTGCCACCGCCACCCAAAAGACCGTGGACGGCCCCAGCAACAAGGACTGGCGCGGCGGCCGCGGCATCCTGGAAAACATCATTCCCTCCAGCACGGGCGCAGCCAAGGCCGTGGGCGTGGTGATTCCCGAGCTCAACAAGAAGCTGACCGGCATGTCCTTCCGCGTGCCCACCTCCGACGTGTCGGTGGTGGACCTGACGGTGGAGCTGAACAGCGAAGCCAGCTACGAAGAGATCTGCGCCGAAATGAAGGCCCAGTCGCAAGGCGCGCTCAAGGGCGTGCTGGGCTACACCGAAGACAAGGTCGTGGCCACGGACTTCCGCGGCGAGTCCTGCACCTCGGTGTTCGATGCCGAAGCCGGCATCGCCCTGGACAAGACCTTCGTGAAGGTCGTGTCCTGGTACGACAACGAGTGGGGCTACTCCAACAAGTGCCTGGAAATGGTGCGCGTGGTCGCCGCCAAGTAATCCTGGCGCGAACCCCTGCGGGGCCTGTCGAAGGGCCTCGCACCAGGCCGGCATCGGACGCGATGCCGGCCTTTTTCATGGAAGCTGCGACACTGGCGGCCTGTTCATCTTCCGTGATTCGACCGCCATGCAACCCGCCCTTTGCAGCGTCTGCAACAAGGACCCGACGCAGGAACCCGGCCCGCTGCACGGAGCCTGGCTGTGCTTTGCCGACCATTGCGCCGAGCAGGCCGGCATGCTGTCCCATCCGCAGGGACTGGCCTATTTCTGCTCTGTGCATCTGCCGGCGGCGAAGGCCCTCACGCATTTGCCGCAGCAGGAAGCGATGGCACGGCTTGCGCATGCCTGCGCGCGTTCGTGAGCCCGCCACTGTCCCGCACTGCAAGCGTTGCTCGACAAAGCCGGCACCGGCGGCGCGGCATCATGGCCGCATGACTACTTCATCCGCATTGCACGAGACCATTGGCTTTGACGACTTCCTCAAGGTGGAGCTGCGCGTGGGCCGCATCGTGGACGCCCAGGTGTTCAAGGAGGCGCGCCGCCCGGCCTATGTGCTGCAGGTCGATTTCGGCCCCGAACTGGGCCTGCGCAAGTCCAGCGCCCAGATCACGGCGCTGTACCGGCCCGAGGAACTGATAGGCCGCCAGGTGGTGGCCGTGCTGAACTTTCCCAGCAAGCAGATCGGTCCCATGCGCTCGGAATGCCTGGTCACGGGATTCCACAACGAGAACGGCGAGGTCGCGCTGTGCGTGCCCGACCGCGAGGTGCCGCTGGGCACCAAGCTGCTGTGACGGCCTTGCGGACTATTCGATGCGCGCGCCGGCCGCCTTGACGATGCGGCCGGCTGCCTCCCAGTCGTTCCCGGGGCGGCGTCGGAATGCGACGCCACCTCTCAACCTGCCGCCATGCGCTGCGCGAGAAAGTCCAGGAAGGCCGTGATGCGCGCGGCCAGCGCCGTGTTGCGGTAGTAGACGGCGTGGATGGGCTGGCGCTGCTGCACGGTCTCGCGCGCCAGCACCTGCACCAGCTCGCCCTGGGCGCGATCGCGCACGGTCATGAAGTCGGCCAGGCAGACCACGCCCTGGCCGGCCAGGGCCAGCTGGCGCATGGTCTCGCCGCTGGAGGCCGTGAGCTGGGGCGCGGCATCCCAGCGGTCGCCGCCCTCGGGCGTGCGCAGCGGCCAGTGGTTCAGGCCCGGCACCTGGCTGTTGCCGATGCGCTGGTGGCGCGCCAGCGCGGCCACGCTCGCCACGGGGCCATGGGCCTGCAGGTAGGCGGGGCTGGCCAGCACGCGCAGCAGGCTGTGGCACAGCAGCCGCGCATGCAGCGTGGAGTCGCGCAGCTCGCCGATGCGGATGGCGATGTCGGTGCGCTGGGCCAGCAGGTCGATGTGCAGGTCATCGGTGTTCAGCTCCAGCGTGATCAGCGGATAGAGCGCGCGGAACTCACCCACCAGCGGCACGATGGCATGCAGCATGAAGGGCGAGGCCGCGTTGACGCGCAGCAGCCCGGCCGGCGCCTCACGGCGCGCGGCCAGTTCCTCCTCGGCCGCGTCCAGGGCCTGCAGCACCTCGCGCGTGCGGGCCAGGAAGCGCGCGCCTTCCTCGGTCAGCTCCAGGCTGCGCGTGGTGCGCCGCACCAAGGTGGTGGCCAGCTTTTTCTCCAGGCGCGACAGGCTGCGGCTGATGCCCGAGGTGGTCTGTCCCAACTGCTCGGCCGCCGCCGTGATGCTGCCGCAGTCGATCACGGCGCGAAAGGCCTGCAACTCGTCCAGGGTGGTTTTCATGGGATGCCAGCTTGGCGCAATTGTTGCTGTAGCGTCAAATATTTTCTGCTGATACCAGGCTTTATCTGCAAGCGTGAACGCGCCAGACTGCAGTCTTCGAGGCGTTGTTCCGCGCCTTGTTTGCTTTTTTGAAAGACCTGCATGACATCGACTGCCTCTCTCGCTTCCGTGGTGCCCGCGTTCGGCCTGGGCACCTTCCGCCTCAAGGACGAGGTGGTGCGCCACTCCGTGGGCCAGGCCCTGGAAGTGGGCTACCGCGCCATCGACACCGCCCAGATCTACGGCAACGAGGCCGATGTGGGGGCCGCCATCGCCGCCAGCGCCGTGCCGCGCGATCAGCTGTTCCTCACCACCAAGATCTGGACCGAGAACCTGTCCGCCGACGCGCTGATCCCCAGCCTGGAGCGCAGCCTTGAAGCCCTGCGCACCGACCATGTGGAGCTGACGCTGATCCACTGGCCTTCGCGCAGCGTGCCGCTGGAGGACAGCCTGGGCGCCCTCATGCGCGCCAGGGAGCAGGGGCTGACGCGCCACATCGGCGTGTCCAACTTCAACATCGCGCTGCTGCAGCAGTCCATCGCCGCCGTGGGCGCCGCGAACATCGCCACCAACCAGATCGAGCTCAGCCCCTATCTGCAAAACCGCGCCGTCACCGACTTCGCACGCCAGCAGGGTATCCACACCACCTCGTACATGACGCTGGGCTACGGCAGGCTGCTGGCCGATCCCGTGCTGGCCGACATCGCCGCCGCCCGCGGCGCCACGCCCGCCCAGGTGGCGCTGGCCTGGACCATGGCCATGGGCTATGCCGTCATTCCCTCGTCCACCCGGCGCGCCCACCTGCAGGCCAACCTGGACAGCTGCCAGCTGGTGCTGGGCGCCGAAGACATGCAGCGCATCGCCGCGCTGGAGCGCGGCGACCGCCAGGTCAGCCCAGACGGGCTGGCTCCGGCCTGGGATTGAACCGCGGTCGTGACGGAGGGCCTGGGCGGCCCGGCGAGCTTTGACCTGGAGCAACGCAATGCGGACCCTAGGGGTAGTACTAGGGTTATCACAGTATCGAACGACCGTGCTTTTTATGAGAATGCACGATTAGTCGAGACAACCAGGAGACAAGCAGCATGAGTGACCGCCCATGGCTGGGTGCCTATCCGGCAGGTGTGCCCGCCGACATCGATCCCTCCCAATACCCTTCGCTGGTGGCCCTGATGGAGGAGGCCTTCAGCCGCTACGCGGACCGTGTGGCCTATTCCTTCATGGGCAAGGAGCTGACCTACTCACAGGTCGATGCGCAAAGCCGCGCCTTCGCTGCCTATCTGCAGAGCCTGGGCCTGGCCCGCGGCGACCGCGTGGCGCTGATGATGCCCAACGTGCCCCAGTACCCCGTGGCCGTGGCCGCCGTGCTGCGCGCCGGTTTCGTGGTCGTCAACGTCAACCCGCTGTACACGGCGCGCGAGCTGGAGCACCAGCTCAAGGACTCGGGCGCCAAGGCCATCGTCATCATCGAGAACTTCGCCCACACGCTGCAGGCCTGCAAGGCCGCCACGCCCGTGCAGCACATGGTGCTGTGCACCATGGGCGACCAGCTGGGCATGCTCAAGGGCGCCATCGTCAATTACGTGGTGCGCAAGGTCAAGAAGCTGGTGCCGCCGTTCTCGCTGCCAGGGGCCGTGCGCTTCAACGACGCGCTGGCCAAGGGCATGCGCTCGCCCTTCCAGGCACCGCAGCTGCAGGCCTCCGACATGGCCCTGCTGCAGTACACGGGCGGCACCACGGGCGTGAGCAAGGGCGCGGTGCTGCTGCACAGCAACATCATCGCCAACGTGCTGCAGTCCGAGGCCTGGAACCAGCCCGCCATGGGCAAGGTGCCGGCCGGCGAGCAGCCCACCAGCATCTGCGCGCTGCCGCTGTACCACATCTTCGCCTTCACGGTGAACATGATGCTGTCCATGCGCACGGGCGGCAAAACCATCCTGATTCCCAATCCGCGCGACCTCAAGGCCACGCTCAAGGAGCTGTCCACGCAGCGCTTTCACAGCTTCCCGGCCGTGAGCACGCTGTTCAACGGCCTGGCCAACCACCCGGACTTCAACACCGTGGACTGGTCGCACCTGAAGGTCTCGGTCGGCGGCGGCATGGCGGTGCAAAGCGCCGTGGCCCAGCTGTGGCTGCAAAAGACCGGCTGTCCCATCTGCGAGGGCTACGGCCTGTCGGAGACCAGTCCCTCGGTCAGCTGCAACCCCGTCACCTCCACCGAGTTCTCGGGCACCATCGGCGTGCCCCTGCCCAGCACCTGGATGAAGCTCGTCGATGACGAAGGAAACGACGTGACCACCATCGGCGAGCGCGGCGAGGTCGCCATCAAGGGCCCGCAGGTCATGGCCGCCTACTGGCAGCGCCCCGACGAAACCGCCAAGGTGTTCACCGCCGACGGCTACTTTCGCACCGGCGACATCGGCACCATGGACGAGCGCGGCTACTTCAAGATCGTGGACCGCAAGAAGGACATGGTCCTGGTCAGCGGCTTCAACGTCTATCCCAATGAAGTGGAAGACGTGGTCTCCAACTGCCCCGGCGTGCTCGAATGCGCCGTGGTCGGCGTGCCCGACGAGAAGACCGGCGAGGCCGTCAAGCTGGTCATCGTGCGCAGGGACGACAGCCTCACCGAACAGGCCGTGCGCGACTTCTGCCACGACAACCTCACGGGCTACAAGCGGCCCCGCGTGATCGAGTTCCGCACCGAACTGCCCAAGACCCCGGTTGGCAAGATCCTGCGCCGGGAGCTGCGCGACAGCAAGTAACGCGGGCGGCTTGCCGTGTTTGCAAAGAGGCGCTGCGGCGCCTCTTTTCATTGGGAGGGAACACGTCTTCAGAACACGCCCGGACCCGCCAGGGCCAGCGCCGCCAGCGCCACGGCCGCCGCATTGAGGCAGGCCAGCGCAAAGCCGAAGCGCACCAGCTCGCCTTCTTCCTGCGCGGTGGTCCGTGCCAGGCCCAGCACCAGCATCACGATGGACAAAGAGCCCAGCGCCGCATGCCCGGCGGCGCTGTTGTGCACGGCGGCCAGCAGCAGGCGCGAGGACTCGGGCAGCAGGGCGATGGCGGGCATGAAGATCGCGTTGCCGCCCACGTTGGAGCCCGTCATGTAGCCGGCCAGCGCACCGAAGGCGGCCACGATGGGCGCCAGGGCCGCAGGCGCCAGTTCGGCCAGCATCTGCACCAGGCCGGACAGGAAACCGGCCTTGACCATCATCTGGGACATCGCCAGGAAGAAGAAGATGGTCAGCAGCGGGCGCTTGGCGCGGGCGGCCAGTGCACCAGCCAGGGCAACGCCACGGCCGGCCCCGCGCGCCAGCAGCAGGGCCAGCACCAGGGTCAGCGCCACGCCCGGGGAGGCCAGCGGCTTCCAGGCCACCTGGGCGCCCTGCACGATCCAGCGCTGGTCCCACTGCGTGGCCAGGGCCAGCAGCTTGAGCAGCACGATGGCAAGGGCGAGCGCCAGATACGGCCAGGCCTGTCGCGGCCAGCCGGGTGCCGCCTGGGCCGTTCCGCGCAGCAGCAGTGCGCGTACCAGCATGCCCAGCGCCACTGCAAAGCCCGCGCCCACGCCCGCCACCTCGGGACCCAGCCAGCGGCTGATGCCATGCAGCACGCCCACGAACAGCAGGCCAAAGCCGCCCAGCAGCAGCCAGGCCCGCGCACCGCGCTCGCCTGCCAGGTGCAGGGACAGGACGCCCAGCACCAGGAACACCGGCGCGCTGGTCAGCGAGGACACAGCGGCCAGCGCGGCCGCATCCACATGGGCCAGCGAGGCACCGATCACCGTGGCCAGGCCCAGCGTGCCCCAGGGCATGATGGCCATGCCCGCCAGCGCCATGCGCAGCGCGGCGCGCCGCTCGAACAGGCTCAGCAGCAGCGGCACGGTGGCGATCAGCGACACGCCAAAACCCGTCATCGCCTCCAGCAGCGGCGCCAGGCCCAGCACGATGAACACCACCTGATCGGCGGGCCCCAGGCCCAGCGAGCGCACCCACTGGCTCAGCGCCTGGTTGACACCCATGCGTTCGATGAGGATCACGAAACCCAGGCCCGGCACGATCACGAAGGCCGTGCTCAGGAACAGCACAGCCGTGTCGCGCGCAGCGGCCAGCGCCGCCCCCGCAGGCGCGGCACTGGCGGCCAAGCCGGCATCGATCAGCCACAGCAGGGCGACCAGCGCCGCCCCGGCCATGGCCGCCTGCACAGGCGGGCGGCGCAAAACCATGAGCATGGACATCACAAGAAACACGGGAGACAGGTGGAGCAGGGTGGCCATGGGATGGGCTTTCTCGGCAGGCAGGTCCGCATGCGTTGGATGCGGAAAACGACGAAATACTATTTCGCAGCACCTGTTTTTTGGTCTCTGAATTGAGGGTGTTTGCGAGAAAATTTCTCACCCTCCAAAAGTCCTCGCTTCCCATGACCAAGCACACCGCCCACCCTGCACACCTGGCCGATCTGGACGGCTTCGACCGCGCCATCCTGGCCATCGTCCAGCGCGACAGCACGGTGCCGCTGCGCCTGCTGGCCGAGCAGGTCAACCTGTCCACGGCCGCCGTGCAGCGCCGCCTCAAGCGCATGCAGGCCGAAGGCGTGATCACCGGCCAGGCCGCCACCGTGGACCCCACGCGCGTGGGCCGGCCCATCACCATCATCGTGGAGGTCATGACCGAGCGCACCAGCATCGACGCGCTCAACGCCATGAAATCGCACTTCGCCGTGCCCGAGGTCCAGCAGTGCTACTACGTCACGGGCGAGGTGGACTTCGTGCTCGTCCTCACCGTGGCCACCATGCAGGAGTACGAGGCGCTGGCGCGGCGCCTGTTTGCCGAGAACCCCAACGTCAAATGGTTCAAGACCATCGTGGCGCTGGACCGCGTGAAGGTCGGGCTGGAAATTCCCTGCGAGTGAAGGCCCTTTGGCGCAATCTTGACAGCCGCTAAACGGCCGCCTACATTTAATGGAATGATCGTTCCAATTCAATGAGCCACCATGCGCACCAAGGACTTCGACCCCGATGACATCGCAGACGCCGCCATGCAGGTGTTCTGGCAGCGCGGCTACGCGGCCACCTCGGTGCAGGACCTGGTGGACGGCACGGGCCTGTCGCGCAGCAGCCTGTACGGCACCTTCGAGAACAAGCAGGGGCTGTTCCAGCATGCGCTGCGCCGCTATGAGGCCGTGACCACCTCCAACGTGGAACTGCTGTCCGGCCCGGGACGCGCCCGGGACCTGGTGCGGCAGCTGCTGCTGCGCATCGTGCAGGACGAATTGAGCGATGCCGGGCGCCGGGGCTGCCTGGTCGCCAATGCCGCGCTGGAGCTGGCCGGCCATGACGAGGCCGTGGCCGAGAGGGTGGCCGGCAACTTCCAGCGCCTGCAAAAGGCGCTGGAAAAGCTCATCCTGCGCGGCCAGCAGGAAGGCGACATCACCGACAGCAAAAAGCCGCGTGCCCTGGCGCGCTTCGTCCTGAACACCGTGCAAGGCCTGCGCGTGCTGGGCAAGGGCAGCAGCGCGCCGCAGCGCCGCCAGTGCCTGATGGATGTGGTCGACGTGGTCGACATGGCGCTGCAGGCGCAATAGCCGGCCACTCGCCACCCGCCGCGCGCATGTCGTGCCGTTGCGGGTTTTTATTTTCCTTGAATTGGAATGATCGTTCCGGTAATCCGGCTTTCAGTTTTCCGTGTCTGTTTCACTCTCTCATCACCCTGGAGTTCCCATGCATTCAAACCTTCAAACCACCATTGCCGTGCTCGGCACGGGCCTGATCGGTGCGCCCGTCGCGCGCAACCTGCAACGCAAGGGCTTCACCGTCCGCGCCTGGAACCGGACGGCCGCCAAGGCCCAGGCCCTTGCGGCCGACGGCGTTCAGGCCTGTGGCGACGCGGCCGACGCCGTGCGTGGCGCCCGCATCGTCGTCACCGTGCTCAAGGACGGGCCGGCCGTGCTGCAGGCCATGCAGGCTGCAGCGCCCGCATTGCAGCCGGGCACACTGTGGCTGCAACTGAGCACGGTGGGTGTGGACGCCATCGCGCCGCTGGCGCAGTTCGCCGATCGACATGGCCTGGTGTTCTACGACTGCCCCGTGCAGGGCACGCGCCAGCCGGCCGAGCAGGGCCAGCTGGTCATCCTGGCCGCAGGCCCGCTGGCGCAGCGCGGCCAGGTGCAGCCAGTGTTCGATGCCATCGGCAAACGCAGTCTGTGGATTGCGCAGCAGGCAGGCGCTGCCAGCCGGCTCAAGCTGGCGCTCAACCACTGGGCCTTCGCACTCACGCATGGCCTGGCCGAAAGCCTGACGCTGGCCAAGGGGCTGGACATAGAACCGGCCCTGGTGGTCGATGCCGTCACGGGCGGGCCCATGGACAGCGGCTTCTTCCAGGCCAAGGCCGCTGCCATGCTGTCAGGCCGCTACGACGCCAGCTTCACCGTGGCCAATGCCGTCAAGGACGCGCAACTGGTGGCCGATGCCGCCGCCGGCGCAGGCCTGCTGCTGGATGGCGCCCAGGCCGGGCTGCGCCGCTTCGAGCGCGCGCTGGCCGCCGGGCATGGCGACAAGGACATGGCGGCATCCCACCTGGCATCCCATCCAGCCTCCCATGCCTGAGATGCGCAGCAAGGACAAGGCAATGAATTCGTCCATGGACACCTCCTTCGACACAGGCCTGCCACTGGGCAGGCTGCTGGCCCTGGCGATGGCAGGCTTTCTGGCCATCATGACCGAGGCCCTGCCGGCCGGCCTGCTGCCCCAGATCGGCACGGGACTGGCAGTGTCCGAAGCCATGGCCGGCCAGATGGTCACGTTGTACGCGCTGGGTTCGGTGCTGGCCGCCATTCCCGTCGTGGCCGCCACGCGCGGGCTCAGGCGCCGGCCGCTGTTCATGGCGGCGGTGGGCGGGCTGCTGCTGTTCAACAGCCTCACCGCGCTGTCCGGCCACTACGGCCTGACCCTGGCCGCGCGCTTTGCCGCAGGCATGGCTGCGGGAGTGATCTGGGGGCTGGTGGCCGGCTATGCGCGGCGCATGGTGCCGCCGCATCTGCAGGGGCGCGCACTGGCCGTGGCGGGCGTGGGCCAGCCATTGGCCCTGGCGGCCGGCGTGCCGCTGGGCGCCTGGCTGGGCAGCCTGTTCGACTGGCGCGGCGTGTTCTGGGCGCTGTCGGCGCTATGGCTGCTGCTGCTGGCGTGGGTGCGGCTGGGTGTGCCGGATTACGCCGGGCAGACGGCGCAGCAGCGCCTGCCCGTGGCGCGCATCCTGCTCATGCCCGGCGTGCGCCCCGTGCTGCTGGCGCTGTTCGGCTGGATGCTGGCCCACAACATGCTCTACACCTTCATCGCGCCCTTCCTGGCTTCGGCGGGTCTGGGGCAAAGGGTGGATGGGGTGCTGCTGCTGTTCGGCCTTGCGGCCATTGCCGGCATCTGGCTCACGGGCCTGCTGGTGGACCGCTGGCTGCGCGCACTCACCGTGCTGAGCCTGGCCTTGTTCGCCGTGTCTGCGTTGGTGCTGGGCCTGGCCGGGCAGTCGGCCGTGGCCGTTCTGATCGGCGTTGCGGCCTGGGGCCTGAGCTTTGGCGGCGCGCCCACGCTGCTGCAGACCGCGCTGGCCGACGCGGCAGGCGAGGGCGCCGACGTGGCCCAGTCCATGCTGGTGACGGTCTTCAACCTGGCCGTGGCGAGCGGCGGCGTGGCCGGCGGACTGCTGCTGGGCTGGCTGGGTGCCCGCGCCTTGCCCTGGGCGCTGGCGGTGTTGGCACTGGCCTGCCTGTCCGTGGTCTGGCCGGCCAGCCATGCGGGCTTTCGGCCTGGGCGGCGCAGCATGGCTGCCTGAGGCACGGCCATCGCTGTTCCCTCAACAGACGGGCAGCAAAGGGGCCACATGCCGCTGCGCATGTGGCCCTTGTTGCGTGCGATCAATCTTCCTATAATTGTTTTACCCCATGAACTGTGATTCATGGATAAAACAAATGGCACCTTCCCCGCCATGATCCACCGACGTTGATGGAGAGACACATGTCCGAATCCGCTCAGAACACGCCCCGCACCTGGGACCAGCCCGAAGGCTCCAGCTTCGAACAATGGATGGAATCGCGCGTGGCGCGGTTTTCCACGCGCAAGTACGACTTCGACGCGCTGAAGTTCCAGGCCGACTTCGATCCCAAGTACCGCCGTGGCCAGATGCGCTACATCGGCACGGGCGGCACGGGCGTGGCTGCGGACAGCAACACCATCCCGGCCGAGCACTTCACCTTCTCCACCATGGTCATCCCGGCCGGCAATGAAGGCCCATCGCACCTGCACACCGATGTGGAGGAAGTCTTCTTCCTGATCCGCGGCAAGCTCAAGCTCGTGCTGGAGAAGGACGGCCAGCGCTTCGAGACCATCCTCACCGACCGCGACGTGGTCTCCGTGCCGCCCGGCGTGTACCGCGAGGAAATCAACATCGGCGACGAAGACGCGCTGATGTGCGTGATGCTGGGCGCCAAGAAGCCCATCACGCCCACCTATCCCCCAGAACACCCCCTGGCAAAAATCAAACGTTGAGTAGCGGGCCTGCCATGACCGCGCAGACGCTGCAGCGCATGGAGCAGCGCCTTCAGGCGCAGTTCCCCGAACATCTCATCGCCCTGCCCGGTGGCGCTCAGGCCGCCTGGCGCGAGGCCGGCGACACGGCCTCGGACTTTGCCGTGGTGATGCTGCACGGCATCAGCTCGAGCGCCGCCTCCTGGCTGGACGTGGCCCTGGCGCTGGCACCGCGCACGCGTGTGCTGGCCTGGGACGCGCCCGGCTATGGCCGCTCCACGCCGCTGGCACCCGCCGCGCCCACGGGCGCCGACTACGCCCGCGTGCTGGAGCAGTCGCTGCAGGCGCTGGGCGTGCGCCGCTGCCTGCTGGTGGGCCACTCGCTGGGTGCGCTCATGGGCACGCCCTGGGCGGTGCAGGCCGGTGCCGGGCGCGTGCAGCAACTGGTGCTGATCAGCCCCGCTGGCGGCTATGGCGCACCCGGCATGGGCGAGCAGCAGGCCAAGGTACGCCAGGGCCGTCTTGCGGCCCTGCAGGAAAAAGGCATCGAAGGCCTGGCCGCCGCCATCGACCAGCGCCTGGTCTCGCCCGCCGCGCCCGAGCCCGTGCGCCAATGGGTGCGCTGGAACACGGCGCGCCTGCATGCCGCAGGCTACGCCCAGGCCGTGGAGCTGCTGTGCGGCAGCGACCTGGGGCAGGCGGCGGGGCGCCTTGCCATGCCGGTCGAGGTCTGGGTGGGAGAGCACGACGTGGTCACGCCGCCGGCTGCCTGCGCGGCCTGGGCCGCAAGACTGGGGGCGCGGTACGTTACGCTTGCGGCAGCCGGCCATGCCTCTGTCGTCGAACAACCTGCGGATGTCGCACAGAGGCTGGCCACCCTGCTGACCTGATGGCCTACCTGCCCGAATTGCGATGAGCGATACCTCCGAAACCCTCTCCACCGACAACGACCGCTACACCGTTCCCGCGCTGGAGCGCGGCCTGCGCCTGCTGGCCTGCTTCACGCCTTCGCAGCCCGTGTGGAGCGCGCCCGACCTGGCGCGCACCCTGGCGCTGCCGCGTTCCACGGTGTTCCGGATGCTGACGACGCTGGAGAACATGGGGTATCTGCAACGCTCGGGCACCGAATACCGGCTGGGCCTGGCCGTGCTGCGCCTGGGCTACGACTACCTGTCCACCCAGCCGCTGGCCCAGCTGGCCGAGCCCGTGCTGCAGTCGCTGTGCGACCGGCTGGGCTTCACCACCAACCTGGCGCTGCTGGACGGCACCTCCGTGGTCTACGTGGCGCGCATCGCGCCGGCCGGCGCCTTCCAGGGCGCCGTGCGCGTGGGCTCGCGGCTGCCGGCCCATGCCACCGTGCTGGGCCGGGCACTGCTGCAGGACATGGACGCGGACCAGCTGCGCGCCCTGTTCGGCGGCAGCGAACTGCCCCAGTTCTCGGAAAGCACGCCGCGCAGCGTGGAACAGTTGCTGCAGTTGCTGCAGCAGGACCATGAACGCGGCTACGCCATGGGCGAGGGCTTCTACGAGCCCGGCGTCTCCAGCATCGCCGCGCCCGTGCGCGATGCGCAGGGGCGCATCGTGGCGGGCCTGGGCATGGCCGTGGCCTTCACCGAAATCGCTCCCGGCCGCATGGCCGACTGGGTGGAGCAGGTACGTGCCGCCGCCGATGAGCTGGCCGGCCACCTGCGCACCCAGCATCCCGGTTTTCTGCGCTGAACGGATGGTGGGCACACCGGCCGCCAGCGCATTCCTTCCCAGAAAGATATGACGATGAAGATTGCTGTGATTGGCTGCGGTGCGATTGGCGCCAGCGTGCTCGAACTGCTCAAGGGACATGCCGCCGTGCAGGTGGGTTGGGTGCTTGTGCCGGAAGTGACCGACGCCGTGCGCGCCACCCTGGCCCTGCATGCGCCCCAGGCGCGTGCCGTGCCTGCGCTGGCGGCCGAAGACCGGCCCGACCTCATCGTGGAGTGCGCGGGCCATGCCGCCATCGAGGAGCATGTGCTGCCCGCCCTGCGGCGCGGCATTCCTGCCGTCGTGGCCTCCATCGGCGCACTCAGCGCCCCGGGCATGGCCGAGGCCGTGCAGGCGGCGGCCGAGGCCGGAGGCACCCAGGTGCAATTGCTGTCGGGTGCCATCGGCGGCGTGGATGCGCTGGCCGCTGCGCGCATCGGCGGCCTGGATGAAGTGGTCTACACCGGCCGCAAGCCGCCCATGGCCTGGACCGGCACGCCCGCAGAACAGCGCTGCGACCTCGCCAGCCTCCAGGAAGCCTTCTGCATCTTCGAAGGCAGCGCACGCGAGGCCGCCCAGCTCTACCCCAAGAACGCCAACGTGGCCGCCACCCTGTCGCTGGCCGGCATGGGCCTGGACCGCACCACGGTGCGCCTGTACGCCGACCCGGGCGTGGACGAGAACGTGCACCATGTGGCCGCGCGCGGCGCCTTCGGATCCATGGAATTGACCATGCGCGGCAAGCCGCTGGCGGCCAACCCCAAGACCTCGGCCCTCACCGTCTACAGCGTGGTGCGCGCCGTGCTCAACCAGGCCACGGCCATCGCCATCTGAGCCGCGCCGGGCACAGGCTCGCGGCACAATGGGCGCTTTCGCCCCGCAGGCGGCCCCCGGGCCGCCTTTGCTTTTTCCCTGTGCCGTTGAAAGAGAAGCCACCATGACCATCGCCATCCTCAGTGCCCTGCCGCAGGAACAGGAAGGCCTGGTCCATGCCCTGTCCGACGCCCAGGGCACGGCCCACGCCGGCCGCATGTTCTGGCGCGGGCGCCTGCACGGGCACGACGTGGTCTGCGCGCTGTCGGGCATAGGCAAGGTGGCGGCGGCCACCACGGCCACGGCGCTGATCGAGCGCTTCGGCGTGCGCCGCATCGCCTTCACCGGCGTCGCCGGCGGCCTGGGCGAAGGCGTGCGCGTGGGCGATGTCGTCGTGGCCGACGAATACCTGCAGCACGACCTGGACGCCTCGCCCATCTTCCCGCGCTGGGAAATGCCCGGCTACGGACGCACGCGCCTGCCCTGCGACCCTGAAATGACCGCCGCGCTGCTGGCCGCCGCCCAGGCCTGCGTGGCCGAGGCGGGCGAAGACCTGCGCGCTGCCCACGCCACCACGGCGCCGCGCGCGCACCAGGGGCTGATTGCCAGCGGTGACCAGTTCGTGGGCACGGCGGGCGCTTCTTGCGCCCTGGCGCAGGGCCTGCGTGCTGCAGGGCATGAGGTGCTGGCGGTGGAGATGGAAGGCGCCGCCGTGGCGCAGGCCTGCCTGGACTATGGCGTGCCGTTTGCGGCCATGCGGACGGTTTCCGATCGGGCGGATGACAGTGCGCATGTGGACTTTGCGGAGTTTGTGAGGGTGGTGGCGAGTCGGTATGCGTTGCGGGTGGTGGATGGGTTTTTGCGGCGGCTGTCGGCGCAGCGCTGAGCGGTCGTGCTTTTATGCCGCTGATGCCTGGAAAACCGTCGCATCGTCCAGTTCAAAGTGCAAAGCCGTGCCAAGCGCCACGCTGGCGCGGGCCAACGTGGCCAGGGTGACGCCGGTGTCGTTTTCGTCCAGCAGGCGGTTCACCACCATGCGGCTGGTGCGCATGCGTGTCGCCATCTCGGTCTTGCTGACTTTCTGGGCTTTCATCGCCTGTGCGAATTGCGAGGAAATCACCCGCTTCACTGCGATAGCTGTGGCCTCCTCAAGCAGGCCTTCTTCTTCGAGGAAGTCATCGAAATTGCTGCCTAGATGTTTGTTCATGGGGTATTCCTCAGCTTCTTGAGCCGGTTTCTGGCAGTTGTCAGATCCGGCGCGGGGGTCTTGGCCGACTTCTTGATGAAGCCATGCAGCAGAACCATTTTTCCATTCTGGGCCGTGAATAGGACACGTGCGATGCCATCGCCAATGCTGCACCGCACCTCCCACAGTCCTGGCTCCATCTTGCGTACTACGGGCATGCCCAGAGGCCAGTTGTATTGGACAGTCTTGATATCGGCGCCGATGGCTTTGCGGTCTTCCACCGTAAGTTCAAGAAGCCAGTCACGCACGGGCTCCTTGCCGGCATCGGACCGGTAG
This sequence comes from Delftia sp. WSY_10, assembly GCF_043104705.1. NCBI lineage: Bacteria > Pseudomonadati > Pseudomonadota > Betaproteobacteria > Burkholderiales > Comamonadaceae > Delftia > Delftia sp. WSY_10. The sequence goes on from NZ_JBICKY010000056.1 coordinate 161,654, forward strand.
AAGACAACGGAAAGAATGGGCTCTTCCATCGGAAAAGTGTATCTAAAAAAGTACTATTTTGCTGCGTATCTTTACTGATGACCGTGTAGCCCGTGTGTCATCGGAGGCCAAAGCCTTGACGCTGGACGCGAGGGGAATTCCTGCTACTGCGATTGCTTGGTTTCGATGCCTGGTTCCTGGCCTGGCAGCCGATGGCCCATCTTGATGCGCCAAGAAAGGTCAGGTCAAAGACGGCAACCCGAATGCCCGCGACCCCTTCGCTGCGCTCGGCCGGATGTGGCCGCCCTCGCGGCTATGGGCTTTGAGTGGGGTCGCAACCTACGCTTCTGGCTTCGCCTTGCACATAGTCGGCCAGTGACTCAGCGCCGTCGCGGATGGCGCGCAGTGCGTGAGCCATGGCTTGCGGACGTCGCAAGTCTTCTGGTGCATGGAGGCTGGCCAATGCAAGTTGGGCCAGGGCCCATATTTCGTTGCAGCCTTCCTGTACCCATCCATTGGTGTCGGTGATGGTGCGAGCCAGTTGCTCGAAGCTGGCGCGCGTGGGAAGAGCGGTGCGCTGATCGTTCATGTTTTCGTACTCCTGTGCGAGACGGAAACAACCGACCGGCGTTTCAAGCGAAGGAAGGGTGGATGGGATGTTGAAAACACGCACACAGACGTGCGGGCAGCCTTGCGGGTAGCCCCATCCCATCCAAAACCGTGTGGACGTGCGGGTGCGATGCCCACTGTCCAAGTGTTCAGACGTGACGAGGCCTCTCTTTCGGGGAGGCTCTGCCGCTGTGTGTTGATGGTGTTTTCAAGCACCAGCCCCGGAACAGGGGGCCACCGAAATCATAGAGGCATTCCACAACCCCGCCTCAAACCCCAGGCCGAGCGAAGCGACGGCCCGCACCCACTCCCCGTATGAACGCGCCCGCAGGGCGGGCATGTCCTCGCAAGCCATAAAAACGCCCCCATCCAAAACACACCCAGACACACCTCTGTCATCCATTTCCCACACGTCTCCGTGTTTTCCCCAATCCCACCCCGAACCATCAGTCCTAAACTCACGCTTGTTTCAAGAAAAAAGTGTCATTTCAAATTTGAAACAGAAACAAACCCCCTTCGATTGAGGTACGCCATGAACACCACGCCCTCCACAGGCCAGCTTGCCGGCCGCCGCATCCTCGTCACAGGCTCGGCGCGCGGCCTGGGCTTTGCGTTCGCCAAGGCCTTTTGCGAGCAGGGCGCGCGTGTCGCCATGGCCGATCTGCGCGAGGAGCTGCTGGCCGAGTCCGTGGCCCGGCTGCGTGCGCAGGGCTTCGAGGCCCATGGCTTCGGGCTGGATGCCGGCAATCCGGAGTCGATAGAGCGCTGCGCGCAGCAGGCCGTGCAGGCGCTGGGCGGGCTGGACGGCCTGGTGAACAACGCGGCCGTGACCGATTCGGGCGGCAAGGGCATGGACGACATCGATCTGGACAAGTGGGACCAGGTGATGAACGTGAACGTGCGCGGCGTGTGGCTGATGACGCGCGCCTGCCGCGCCGCGCTGCGCGACAGCGGCCGGGGTGCCATCGTGAACCTGGCGTCCGATACCGCGATGTGGGGCGCCCCCAACCTGATGGCCTATGTGGCCAGCAAGGGCGCTGTGATGGCCATGACGCGTTCCATGGCGCGCGAGCTGGGGGCCGACGGCATCACCATCAACGCCGTGGCGCCGGGCCTGGTGCTGGTGGAGGCCACGGAGTACGTGCCCGAGCACCGCCACCGCCTGTACATCGACCAGCGCGCGCTGCAGCGCGAGCAGCGGCCCGAGGATGTGTCGGGCGCCGTGGCCTATGCCCTGTCCGATGGCGCGCGCTTCGTGACGGGGCAGGTGCTGCCCGTCAACGGCGGCTTCGTCATGAATTGAAGGGGTTCGCCATGACCGACACCCCCTCTTCCGGGAATGCCGAGAGCGCCGACAGCGCGGACAACGGCGCCGACAAGTACATGGTGCCCGCGCTGGAGCGCGGCCTGCGCCTGCTGCAGGAGTTCGGGCGCGGCAATGCCACGCTGGGCGCGCCCGAGCTGGCCCGCCGCCTGCAGCTGCCGCGCGCCACGGTGTTCCGCATGCTCAACACGCTGGAGGCCATGGGCTTTCTGCAGCGTGCCGAGGGCAGCAATGACTACCGGCTGGGCCTGTCCGTGCTGCGCCTGGGCTTCGAGTTCCTGTCGTCCATGGACCTGACCGAGCTGGGCCAGCCCGTGATCGCGCGGCTGTGCGGCGAGATCCGCTACCCCTGCAACATCGTGGTGCGCGATGGCCGCTCCATCGTCTATGTGGCCAAGGTCACGCCGCCCACGCCGCTGACCAGTTCGGTGCGCGTGGGCACGCGCCTGCCCGCCCATGCCACGGCCCTGGGCCGCGTGCTGCTGGGCGACCTGTCCCTGCCCGAACTGCGCGCGCTCTATCCCGAGGAGCACCTGGAAGCGCACACGCCCAAGACGCCGCGCACGGTCCTGGACCTGTTCAACCTGGTCGAGGCCGACCGCGAGCGCGGCCATGTGTTCAGCGAAGGCTTCTACGAAAGCTCCATCTGCACCATCGCCGCCCCCGTGCGCGACCACAGCGGCCGCGTGGTGGCGGCGCTGGGTACGACGGTTCCCGCGCCCCATGTGGAGGAGGGCCGTGCCGAGACCCTGATCGCCGGCGTCTGCGACGCGGCGGCCGAGCTGTCCGAGCTGCTGAACTACCGCCCGCAAACGCAGACGCAAACGCAGACGGCACAGCTGCTTTCCCTCAATTCCCGGCGCGCAGGAGGCGGCCATGTTTGATTCCCAACTCAAGGACACCACGGCCGTCGTCACCGGCGGCTCTTCGGGCATTGGCCTGGCCACGGTCGATCTGCTGCTGTCGCAGGGCGCGCGTGTCGCCCTGTGCGGGCGCAGCGCCGAACGCCTGGAGCAGGCCGTGCAGCAGCTGCGCGGACGCCATCCCGAGGCCCGCCTGTTCGCCCAGGCCTGCGACGTGCTCGACGCCGCCCAGGTGCAGCAATTCGCGCGTGACAGCGAGGCTGCGCTGGGTCCGGCCTCCATCCTCGTGAACAACGCGGGCCAGGGCCGGGTCTCGACGTTTGCCAGCACCGACGATGCGGCCTGGACCGAGGAGCTGCACCTGAAGTTCTTCTCGGTGCTGCATCCCACGCGCGCCTTTTTGCCGCAGCTCGAGCGCACGGCTGAGCCGGCCATCGTCTGCGTCAATTCGCTGCTGGCCTCGCAGCCCGAGCCGCACATGGTGGCCACCTCGGCCGCGCGCGCCGGCCTCAAGAACCTGGTGCGCTCCATGGCCACCGAGTTCGCGCCCAAGGGCGTGCGCGTCAACGGCATCCTGGTCGGCCTGATCGAGTCCGGCCAGTGGCGCCGCCGCTTCGAGGCGCGCGAGGACCGCAGCCAGGACTGGAACGCCTGGAGCGCCGACCTCGCCCGCAAGAAGTCCATTCCGCTGGGCCGCCTGGGCTCGCCCGACGAGGCCGCGCGCGCCATCTTCTATCTCGCCACGCCCCTGTCCTCCTACACGACCGGCAGCCACATCGACGTCTCCGGTGGTCTTGCACGGCAAGCGTAGTGCTTCAGCCCCTTCACCCGATTCAAAGCAGAACATGACTTCTTCCGCATCCAAAATCACCGTCGGCGCCGTTGTGGCCCAGTTCCTCGAACACTGCGGCGTGCAGGCCGCGTTCGGGGTGATCTCCATCCACAACATGCCCATCCTGGACGCGATGCATGCGCGCGGCAGGGTCCGCTTCGTGATGGCGCGCGGCGAGGCCGGCGCCGGCAACATGGCCGATGCCTGCGCGCGTTCCACCTCCAGCCTGGGCGTGTGCATCACCAGCACCGGCCCGGCCGCAGGCAACATTGCGGGCAGCCTGGTGGAGGCCTATACGGCCGGCACGCCGCTGCTGCACATCACGGGCCAGATCGAGACGCAGTACCTGGACCAGAAGCTGTCGTACATCCACGAGGCGCCCGACCAGCTGACCATGCTGGGCGCCGTGTCCAAGGCGGCGTTCCGCGTGCGCAGCGCCGAGACCTGCCTGTCCACCCTGAAGGCCGCCGTGCAGGCCGCCATGACCGCGCCGACCGGTCCGGTGAGCGTGGAGATTCCCATCGACATCCAGCAGACCGTGATCGACATGCCGGCCGACCTGTCGCCGCTGCCGGTGGCCGTGCTGGCCCCCAGCGAGGCATCGCTGGATGCGCTGGCCGACACGCTGGCCAAGGCACGCCGCCCGCTGCTGTGGCTGGGTGGCGGCGCACGCCACGCAGTCGCTGCCGTGCAGCGCCTGAAGGCGCTGGGCTTCGGCATCGTCAGCACGGGCCAGGGCCGCGGCATCGTGGCCGAGGACGATCCGGCCTCGCTGGGCGCCTACAACATCCAAAAGCCCGTGGAGGCCTTCTACCAGCGCTGCGACGCCATGCTGGCCGTGGGCACGCGCCTGCGCAGCAACGAAACGTTGAAGTACGAACTGAAGCTGCCGCGCCCGCTGCTGCGCATCGATGTGGACGCCGCCCAGCAGGGCCGCTGCTATGCCGATGACGGCTTTGTCTGCGGCGACTCGGCCCTGGCGCTGACGGGCCTGGCCGACCGGCTGGAGGCGCGCGGCTACAAGGCCGACCCCGAGCTGCTGGCCGACCTGCGCCAGGTGCACGACGAGGCCGTGGCCACCATGCGCGACGGCCTGGGCCCGTACAGCGTGCTGGTGCAGGAGCTGCAAAAGGCCGTGGGCCGCAACTTCAACTGGGTGCGCGACGTGACCGTCTCCAACAGCACCTGGGGCAACCGCGAGCTGCGCTTTTTCGAGCCCAACGCGGGCGTGCACGCCACGGGCGGCGGCATCGGCATGGGCATGCCCATGGCCATCGGCGCGGCCGTGGGCGCGGCGGTCAGCGGCTCGGGCCGCAAGACGCTGGGCCTGGCGGGCGATGGCGGCTTCATCCTGAACCTGGGCGAGCTGGCCACGCTGGTGCAGGAAGAGTGCGACACCCTGATCGTGCTGATGAACGACCAGCGCTACGGCGTGATCCAGAACATCCAGGATGCCTCCTACGGCGGCCGCCGCTGCTATGTGGAGCTGCACACGCCCGACTACGCGCAGCTGTGCGCCTCCATCCAGCTGCCCCATGCCCGCGTGCAAGACCTCAAGGAGCTGCCGGCCGTGCTGGCCTCGGCCTGGCCGAAGAAGGGCCCCTTCCTGCTGGAGATCGACATGCGCGCCATCGGCAATTTCAAGGCCACGTTCTCTGGCCCGCCCGTGAACAAGCTGGACCAGATCCCGGCCACCACCACGGCGTCCAAGGCCGCCTGAGGCGGCTGGATTCGAACGAACGAGAGAGGCTCACCATGTCGAACCTGGAACTGCTCCCCATCAATATCGCCGGCGAATGGCGCCTGGGCGGCGGCGGCGAATCCACCACGCTCTATCCCGCCACCGGCGAAGTGGTGGGCCGCCTGCGCGCGCCCAGCCTGGAGGATGTGGAGGAGGCCATCCAGAAGGCCGACCACGCCTTCCGCACCAGCGGCTGGGCCCAGAAAAAGCCCCATGAGCGCGCGGCCGTGCTGCACCGCGTGGCCCAGCTGATCCGCGAGCGCGCCGAGCCCCTGGCCCAGCTGCAGCGCCTGGACAACGGCAAGCCCATCAAGGAAACACGCATGCTGGTGGCCAGCGCCGCCGCCACCTTCCAGTTCTTTGCAGCCGCCTGCGAGACCATGGAGGAAACCATCACGCCCTCGCGCGGCGACTTCATGACCATGAGCGTGTACGAGCCCATGGGCGTGGTGGCGGCCATCACGCCGTGGAACTCGCCGATCGCCAGCGAGGCGCAAAAGCTGGCGCCCGCGCTGGCCGCCGGCAACGCCGTGGTCGTCAAGCCCGCCGAGGCCACGCCGCTGCTGGCGCTGGAGCTGGCCAGGATCTGCGAAGAGGCCGGCGTGCCCAAGGGCCTGGTCAGCGTGCTGCCGGGCCGTGGCTCGGTGATCGGCGATGCCATCACCAAGCATCCGCTGGTCAAGCGCGTGTCGTTCACGGGCGGCACGTCCACGGGCAAGCACATCGCCCACATCGCGGCCGACAAGATGATGCCGGTCTCGCTGGAGCTGGGCGGCAAGTCGGCCACCATGGTGCTGGCCGATGCCGACATCGACCATGCCGTCAACGGCGTGCTCTACGGCATCTTCAGCTCCTCGGGCGAGTCGTGCATCGCGGGCTCGCGCCTGTTCGTGGCGCGCAGCCTGCATGCCGAATTCATGCAGCGCCTGACGGCCAAGGCCGCCGCGCTGCAGGTGGGCGACCCGGCCGACGAGCGTACGCAGATGGGGCCGCTGATCACCGCCAAGCACCGCGAATCCATAGAGAGCTATGTGGCCCTGGGCCTGTCCGAGGGCGGCCGGCTGCTCACGGGCGGCCAGCGGCCCGAGGGCGCGCAGTTCGAGCGCGGCTACTACTACCGCCCGACCATCATCGACGGCGTGAAGAACGACTGGCAGATCTGCCAGCAGGAAATCTTCGGCCCCGTGCTCGTGGCCATGCCCTTCGACAACGAGGACGACCTGCTCGCCCAGGCCAATGACAGCGTCTACGCGCTGGCCGCCGGCATCTGGACGCGCGACTACAAGAGCGCCTGGCGCATTGGCCGCGCCGTGCAGGCCGGCACGGTCTGGATCAACACCTACAAGCAGTTCTCCATCTCCACGCCCTTCGGCGGCTGGCGCGACAGCGGCCTGGGCCGCGAGAAGGGACGGCTGGGCATACAGCAGTACATGGAGCAAAAGAGCATGTACTGGGGCTTGAACGACCAGCCTTTGGCCTGGGCGAACTGAAAGGGAATCGACATGAGCGTACTGGGCATAGACGAAATCACCTACGGCGCGGACGACCTGGCCACCTGCCGCCGCTTCTTCCTGGACTGGGGCCTGGCGCTGGTGCAGGAAGCGGACGACCGGCTGGTGTTCGAGACCCTCAACGGCTGCCGCGTGATCGTGGCCGCCGTGGACCATCCCGATCTGCCGCCCGCCATCGAGGCCGGCCCCACGCTGCGCGAAGTGGTCTGGGGTGTGGAAAGCGAGGCGGACCTTGCGCTGTACGCCAGCCGCATTGCCGCGTTGCCGGGCTTCACACAGGGCCAGGGGCGCATAGGCTGCACCGACCCCAACGGCCTGTCCGTGCGCCTGCAGGTCACGCAAAAGCGTGATGTGGATGTGCAAGGCGCCGCCTACAACACCTGGGACCGCAAGGACCGCGTCAACCAGGCCAGCCCGGCCTACGAGCGCGCCCAGCCCATCGAGGTCGGCCATGTGGTGTTCTTCGTCAAGGACGTGCAGGCCTGCGAGCGCTTCTACGTGGACAACTTCGGCTTCGCAGCCTCGGACCGCTACCCCGAGCGCGGTGCCTTCCTGCGCTGCGCGCCCGACGGCGGCCACCACGACATCTTCCTGCTGCAGCGCCCCGCCAAGGACGCGGGCCTGAACCACGTGGCCTTCACGGTGCGCGACATCCACGAGGTCTTCGGCGGCGGCATGCACATCTCGCGCTGCGGCTGGGACACCCAGCTGGGCCCGGGCCGCCATCCCGTGTCCTCGGCCTATTTCTGGTACTTCCGCAATCCGGCCGGCGCCCTGGTCGAGTACTACGCCGACGAGGACCAGCTCACCGCCGACTGGCAGCCCCGCGAGTTCGAGCCCGGCCCCACGGTGTTTGCCGAATGGGCCATCGATGGCGGCATCGACGGCAACACCCGGCGCCAAAAGGGCGTGGGTACCAGCGACGGGAAATTCATCACCGACAAGCGGCATTGAGACCGCGCCTGACGGCCTACCCCCACAACCCAACCACCCCACGGCCCCCACCATGAACAAGACACGTCGCCAGGTTTCTCTTGCCGCTGCATTCCTGGCTGCAGCCACGCTGTCCGGCACCGCGATGGCCCAGGCCTATCCGGCCAAGCCCATCACCATCATCGTGGCCTATCCGGCCGGTGGCGACACCGATGCCATGGCGCGCCTGTATGCCGAGAAGCTGTCCACGCGCCTGGGCCAGCCCGTGCTGGTGGACAACCGCCCCGGCGCCAGCGGCACCATCGGCAGCGTGCATGTGGCCAAGGCCTCGCCGGACGGCTACACGCTGCTGCTGGCGCCCAATACCTTCGCCATCGCGCAGTTCGTGCTCAAGACGGCCTCGGGCTCCAGCTACGACGTGCTGCACGGCTTCACGCCCATCGTGCAGACCAGCGTGCAGCCCATGTTCGTGGCCACCAACCAGGCTTCGGGCATCAAGGACATGAAGACCCTGATCGCCCAGGGCAAGCGCGACGGCCTGACCTACGCCAGCCCCGGCAGCGGCTCGCCCATGCACATCCTGGGCGAGATGTTCAACCGCGCCGCCGGCACGCGCATCGCCCACATTCCCTACAAGGGCGTGGCACCTGCCGTCAACGACCTGATCGGCGGCCATGTGCCCACGACCTTCATGACCTGGGGACCGATCGCGCCCTACGTCGGCGGCAAGGTCACCGCCCTGGCCGTGGCCGACAGCCAGCGCAGCGCGCTGGCCCCCAATGTGCCCACCCTGGCCGAGCTGGGCGTCAAGGATGTGGAAGTGTCCGCATGGCAGGGCCTGTTCGGCCCCAAGGGCATGTCGCCCGAGACCGTGAAGCTGCTGAACACGCACCTCAACGAGATCCTGAAGATGCCCGACGTGGTCTCCAAGATGGCCACCTTCGGCGCGCTGCCCGCAGGCGGCGAGCCCGCGCGCCTGGAAAAGACGAATGCCGCCGATTTCAATCGCTTCGGCAAGCTAATCAAAGACCTGGACATCCGCGCCGACTGAGCGCAGCCAACCCCACACAAGACAGTTTTCGAAGGAGAGAACCATGGCCGCTGATCGCTATCTCGAGCCGCACCAGGCGCGCGAACGTGCCCCCACCCTGATGGAAGACCTGCTGGGCGATTCCATCGAACGCGCCTTCGGCGAAGGCGTGCAGACCCTGCCCGAACTGGTGGCCTATCTCAACCGCAGCGGCCCCGCCGGCGAAAACGGCCAGGCCTGGACCGAAGACAGCTTCCAGGCGCTGATGGCGCGGCTGGGCTATTGATACCGAGCAGGACTGGAGAGCCCCATGAACGTACAAACCATCACCATCGACCCGGTGGACGGCCTGCTCAACAAAGGCCTGAAGAACCTCTGGTACGCGGTCTGCCCCTCGGACTTCGTGAAGACCCAGCCCGTGTCGGTGCGCCGCTTCGGCCGCAAGATCGCGCTGTGGCGCGATGCCGCCGGCCAGGTCCACGCGCTGGAAGACCATTGCCCGCACCGCGGCGCGCCGCTGTCGCAGGGCGTGATCCTGGGCGACCGCCTGGCCTGCCCCTACCACGGCGTGGAAGTGCGCTGCGACGGCACGGTGACCAAGGTGCCCGGCAGCCCCGGCTGCAAGCTCGAAGGCTCGCGCGCGGCGCTGGCCTTCCATGCACGCGAGGTGCATGGCGCCATTTTTCTCTACAACAGCGACAAGGCCGTTGACGAGGCGCCCGAGTTCACGCTGCCCGAGGAGCTGACCTCGCCCGAGTACTCCAACTTCCTGTGCTATGCCGAGTGGCGCAGCGACTACCGCTATGCGCTGGACAACGTCATGGACCCCATGCACGGTACCTTCCTGCACAAGCAGTCGCACTCCATGGCCGAGGGCGACAGCAAGGCCACGTTCCAGGTGCGCGAGACCGATGACGGCTTCGTCTTCGAGAAGGTGGGCCAGCGCGGCGTGAACTTCGACTGGACCGAGTGGGGCAGCACGGGCGTGCACTGGATGCGCCTGGAAATCCCCTATCCCAAGACCGGCGGCCCCGGCGGCAACTTCGCCATCGTGGCCTGCGTCACGCCCATCAGCGCCGACCTGTGCTCCGTGTTCTTCTGGCGCTGCCGCAAGGTGCAGGGCTGGATGCGCGACACCTGGCGCTTCCTGTACCGCAACCGCCTGGAGGCGCGCCACTGGGCCGTGCTGGAGCAGGACCGGATCATGATGGAGCAGATGGAGCTGGACGCCAACGAGCGCGAGAACCTCTACCAGCACGACATCGGCCTGGTGCGCCTGCGCCGCCACCTGCGCCGCCTGGCCCAGGAGCAGATCGACGAAGGCGCCGCATCATGAGCACCAACCTCCAGGCCTTCGTGCACACGCTGCGCTTCGAGGCCCAGGACACCATCAGCGTGGACCTGCGGCCCGTGGCGGGCGGGGAGCTTCCCGCCTTCACGCCGGGCTCGCACATCGATCTGCACCTGCCCAACGGCCTGGTGCGCAGCTACTCGCTGAGCAACCCCAGCGAAGAGCGCCACCGCTACGTGGTCGGCGTGCTGCGCGACCGCGCCAGCCGCGGCGGCTCGCGCTGCGTGCACGAGTCGCTGCGCGTGGGCATGCCCATCACCATCTCCGAGCCGCGCAACCATTTCGCGCTGGACGAAAGCGCCGCGCACACCGTGCTGGTGGCCGGCGGCATCGGCATCACGCCGCTGCTGTGCATGGCGCGCCGGCTCAAGGGCCAGGGCCGCTCGTTCGAGATGCTGTACTTCGCCCGCGAGCGCAAGGGCGCGGCCTTCCTGGAAGAGCTGCAGGCGCTGGGCATGCCGCTGCACCTGCACTTCGACAGCGAGGCCGGCGGCCCGCCCGACCTGCGCGCGCTGCTGGCCCAACGCCAGCCCGACGCGGGCACGCACCACTACGCCTGCGGCCCCACGCCCATGCTGGACGCCTTCGAGAAGTTCTGCGCCGAGCTGGGCCACGCCAACGCCCACATCGAGCGCTTCACGCCCGTGGAGGTCAAGGCCGCCGATGACGCGCGCAGCAACTACACGGTGGAGCTCAAGCGCAGCGGCCGCTTCATCGAGATCACGCCCGAGAAGTCGCTGCTCGACACCCTGCTGGATGCCGGCATCCAGATGGACCACAGCTGCTGCGAAGGCGTCTGCGGCTCCTGCGAGACGCGTGTGCTCGAAGGCATTCCGGACCACCGCGACTCGGTGCTCAGCCCCAAGGAAAAGGCCAGCAACAAAGTGATGATGGTCTGCGTTTCCGGCTGCAAGAGCGAACGTTTAGTGCTCGATATCTGAGCAGGCAATCAGACCTGCACGGCAACAACCCACCACCCCCAAGCCACCACCCCAGAGGAGACAACCCCATGAAAACCATCCATACGCCCATGCTGGGCGTGGCGCTAGCCTGCCTGGCGTCCTTGCCCGGTGCCGCTTCGGCGCAGTCCAAGGTCGAGATCTTCGGCGTCGTCGATGTCGGCGTCACGCACCTGAACGGCTCCGGCCCCTCCAAGACCGGCCTGTCCACGGGCGGCGCCAACATCAGCCGCATCGGCTTTCGCGGCACGGAAGAGCTGGGTGGCGGCCTGCGCGCTGGCTTCTGGCTGGAGGCGGGCATGGACGTGGACAGCGGCTCGGGCAAGGCCAGCGGTGGCGGCCTGAGCTTCAACCGCCGCTCCACCGTGAGCCTGTCGGGCGACTTCGGCGAAGTGCGCCTGGGCCGCGATGACTCGGCCACCTTCCTGAGCACGCTGATCTTCGACCCCTTCCTCACCAACGGCGTGGGCGGCACCATGGGCTTCACCATGCTGGGCATTCCCGGCACGGGCACGGCCACGGGCGGCGCGCCCATCCAGATCAGCAACGCGGTCAGCTACTTCCTGCCGCAGAACCTGGGCGGCTTCTACGGCCAGGTGCAGGTGGCCATGGGCGAGCAGGCGCGCAGCGCGCCCAACAAGAACCAGGGCGACTACCGCGGCCTGCGCTTCGGCTACCGCCAGGGCCCCTTCAACGGCGCACTGGCCACGGGCAAGTTCTATGGCGACAGCGATGCGACCAACCTCACGGCCAGCAACGTGGGCCTGAGCTGGGACTTCGGCGTGGCCAAGCCCATGCTGCTGTGGGCCAGCGAAAAGCGCGGCGCCCTCAAGGTCACCGCCCTGCAGCTGGGCGTGACCGCGCCCGTGGGCATGGGCGAGTTCAAGGCCTCCTACGGCCACTACAACACCGACGGCAGCAATGCCGACTGGAACAAGATCAGCGTGGGCTACGGGCACAACCTGTCCAAGCGCACCCAGGTCTACGGCACGGTGGCCTTCCTCAAGAACAAGGACGGCGCGGCCAAGTCCATCGGCGTGCAGGGCCTGTCGGCCCCGGGCACCACGCTGGGCGGCCGCTCCTCCGGCTTCGAGGTGGGCGTGCGCCACTTCTTCTGATACAGCCCATCGGGCGATAGAGACTTGCCATGAAAGATATGCGTGCGGCCCGCTGGTGGGGGGTGATCAGCCTCTTCATCATCGTCGCCATCTCCTATGTGGACCGGATCAACCTTTCGATCCTCATCCTCGACCAGGGATTTCTGGACCACATCGGGCTGACGCACGACGACCGCACGCGCCAGGGCCTGCTGGCCACGGCCTTCATGGTGGGCTACGGCGTTTCTTCCTTCGTGTTGACGCCGTTTTGCGCGGCGCTCTTCGGCGTGCGCCGAAGCCTGGTGGTCGGCCTGCTGCTGTGGGGCGCCGTGTCCTTTCTGTCCCCGGCCATGAACAGCTATGGCCTGCTGCTGGCCTCGCGCATCCTGCTGGGCATCTCCGAAGGACCGCTGTACTCGCTGGCGGGCAGCTACATCAAGGCGCATTTCCAGAGCCACGAGAACGGCTTGCCCAACTCCTTCGTGAACATGGGCACGGGACTGGGGCTGGCGGTGGGCTATCCGCTGATCGGCTACCTGGTGGCCGGCCATGACTGGCGGACCTCGTTCCACGTGCTGGGCCTGATCAATGTGGCCATCGGCATTCCGCTGGTGCTGGCCTTCATCCGCATGCCCCGCGTGGACACCGGCATGCCGCGCCCGCGCTCGCTGGGCGAGGCGGTGGGCCAGGTCGGCCAGATCGTGCGCGGCGCCATGCACACGCGCTATCTGGTGCTGGTGGCCGTGCTGTCGGCGGCCTTCTTCTCCTACCTCTGGGGCAGCAGCAACTGGCTGCCGGCCTACCTGGAGTCGCGCGGCTTTTCGCTGCGCGAGATGGGCTGGCTGGCCTCGCTGCCGCAGTACGCCACGGTATTGGCCGTGCTGGTCGGCGGCATCGTCATCGACCGCCTGCCGCGCCGCCAGGTGCCGCTGATCTTCGTCGGCGGCAGCCTGGGCCTGGCGTTGGCCATCTGGCTGGCCATCCACATGGAAGACCGCTACGCGGCGGCCTACTGCCTGATCGCCGCCAACTTCTGCTGGGGCCTGATGAGCCCGGCCATCCCCAGCACCGTGCAGTACTGCGCGCGGCCCGAGCATGTGGCCAGCGCCTACGGCGTCGTCAACGGCACGGCGACCCTGGTGGCGGGCTTCATGCCTGCGCTCATGGGGGCCGTCATCGGCTGGACATCGCATTCGGCCGGTGGCGGTTTCGTTGCCGGCTTCGGCCTGCTGGTGGGCACGCAGCTGGTGGTCATGGTCTGCGGCCTGGTGCTGTGGCTGCGCGAGCGCGGCCAGGGCACCCACGGTGCCAGAGATGCCCGGGACACCTCCGCGCGCACGGCCTGACCTGCACTACAGCGCGCCCGCTGCGGCGCACTGCTCCAGAAACGTCACCAGGGCCTGCACGCGCGCCGTGCGTCCCTTGCGCGTGGGCACCAGCAGGGTGACGGGCGCGCTGCCGAAATGCCAGTCGGGCAGCACGCGCACCAGCCGGCCCTCGGCAATGGCCGGTGCCATGTCCCATTGCGAACGCAGCACCAGGCCCAGGCCCTGTTCGGCCCAGTGGCGGGCCACGCCGCCATCGTTGGTCACATAGGACGGCGTCACACGCAGGGTCTGGCCGTCCACGGCACGCCGGCTGGCGGCGGGGCGCAGGTGCCACAGCGTCACATCCTCCTCGTTCTCGCGGATGCAGATGCAGGCGTGCTCCAGCAATTCGCGCGGCGTGGCGGGCGTGCCATGGCGGCGCAGGTAGCCGGGGCTGGCGCACAGCCAGCGGTCGTTGGCAGCCAGCTCGCGCGCCACCCAGGAGGAGTCGCGCACCGTGCCGATGTGGACCACGGCATCGGCATCGTGGCGATCGGGGAACGGCGTTTCGCGCAGGTCCAGCTGCAGTTTCAGTTGCGGGTGCTGGCGCGTGAAGGGCACCAGGGCCGGGGCCAGCCGGCTGCGCCCGTAGCCAAAGGGCGCGGCCAAGCGCAGCGTGCCGCCCAGCTGGCGGGCATCGCCGTGCAGCGAGTCGCGCAGCTCCTCGATCTGGCCCAGCAGCCGCACGGCCTCGCGGGCAAAGCGCTCGCCCTCGGGCGTCAGCGCCAGGCGCCGCGCGCTGCGGTTGGCCAGGGACAGGCCCAGTTCGGCCTCCAGTCGGCGCAGGCGCATGGACAGTGCAGGCGGTGTCACGTCAAGCGCACGGGCCGCCGCGCTCAGCGAGCTTTCGCGTAGCAAGGCGGCGGCAAGCTGCAGGTCTTCGATGGCAATCATTCAATTTGCCTTAACGATTGATGACGGAGGATTTAACCACGACCATGGTCTTGGTCCGTACAGTGCCAAGGCATGAACACCCCATACCCCACCTCTGCCGCATGGCCCCGGGCCGTGCTCTTCGACCTGCTGACCGCCTTGCTGGACTCCTGGACCGTCTGGAATGCGGCCGCCGGCAGCGAGGCTGCCGGGCGCGACTGGCGCGCCGAATACCTGCGCCTGACCTATGGCTGCGGCGCCTACCAGCCCTATGAGGACCTGGTGCGCACGGCGGCCCGCAACCGGGGCCTGCCCGAGGCGGTGGCCGACAGGCTGGAGGCGCAATGGGAGCAGCTGCAGCCCTGGGATGGCGCACGCGAGCTGCTGGCCGCCCTGCGCCCGCACTGCCGCCTGGCCGTGGTGACCAATTGCTCCGAGCGCCTGGGTCAACGTGCCGCCGCGCTGCTGGGCGTGGATTGGGATGTGGTGGTGACCTCGGAAGCAGCAGGCTTCTACAAGCCCGACCCCCGGCCCTACCAGCTGGCGCTGGACCGGCTGGGGCTGCCTGCGGGCCAGGCCGCCTTCGTGGCCGGATCGGGCTATGACCTGTTCGGCACCTCGGCCGTGGGCCTGCGTACCTTCTGGCACAACCGCGTGGGCCTGTCGCGGCCCACGGGCGCGCCGCAGGCCGAGGCCGAAGCACCCACGCTGGCGCCCGCACTGCCCTGGCTCAGGGACTTTTCCCCGCAGCAGGGCTGAACCCCGAGGGTGCAGCCGGTGCTGTGCCCGCCGTCCTTTCCTGTCCACCCTTGTGAGGAGCCTGCCATGCAGCTGCGTCCAGCCCTGCCGTTGTCCCTTGTGTCCGCATTCCCGGTCCTGTCCATCGTCTGTGCCATGGCGTGGAGCCAGGGAGCCCTGGCGCAGGCCGGCGCTGCCTTTCCGGCCAGGCCGGTCACGCTGGTCGTGCCGTTTCCCCCGGGAGGCCCCAGCGATGCGCTGGCCCGTGCCGTGGCTCAGAAGATGGGGGAGCATCTGGGCCAACCCCTGGTGATCGAGAACCTGGGTGGCGCCAATGGAACCATCGGCCTGAACCAGGCGCGCAAGGCTGCCGCCGACGGCTACACCCTGTCCTTTGGCGGCATAGGCACGCATGTGGTCAATGTGGCCTTGTACCGCAAGCTGCCCTATGACCCCGTGGCCGACTTCGCCCCAGTGGGACCTGCGGGCGCGGCGCCCATGCTGCTGCTGGCGCGTGCCAATCTGCCGGCCTCCGACCTGCGCCAGTTCGCCGAGTGGCTCAAGCGCAACCAGGCCGCAGCCTCCTATGGCAGCGCCGGCGTGGGCTCGATATCGCACTATGGGTGCGTGCTGCTGCTGTCGGCGCTGGGCCAAAGCCCCACCCATGTTCCCTATCGCGGGATCGCGCCTGCCATGAACGATCTCATGGGCGGACAGACCGATTTCATGTGCGACCAGACGACGACGGCGCTGCCGCAGATCGCGGGCGGCCGCATCAAGGCGATTGCGGTGCTGGGAACACAGCGCCTGGCTCAGCTGCCGGGCACGGCGGCCAGCGCCGAGGCCGGCCACCCCCTGCAGGCGCGCTCATGGAACGCGATCTTCGCACCACGCGGCACGCCGCCGGCGGTGCTCGCGCGGCTGACGCGGTCGCTGCAGCACGCCATGGGCGATGCGGGCCTGCGCGCACAGATGGCCGCGCTGGGGGTGGAGCTGCCGTCGCCCGAGCAGGCCGTGCCGGCCACGGTCTCCGCCTTGATCGAACAGGGACTGCGCAACGACGTGCCTGCCCTCAAGGCCAAAGGCCAATACCTGGATTGACGATGGAGAGAGAAACACCATGCAAGACACACTTCTGACCCTGGACACGCCCGCTGCCGTGATCGACCTCGCACGCATGCAGCGCAACATCCACCGCATGCAGCAGCGCATGGACGCGCAGGGCGTGCGCCTGCGCCCCCATGTGAAGACCAGCAAGAGCGTGCCCGTGGCCGCCGCGCAGCGCGCGGCCGGGGCCTCGGGCATCACGGTCTCCACCCTGAAGGAGGCCGAGCAGTTCTTTGCCGCTGGCACCACCGACATCCTCTATGCAGTCAGCATGGCGCTGCACCGCCTGCCGCAGGCCCTGCAACTGCGCCGGCGCGGCTGCGATCTCAAGCTCATCGTGGACAGCGTGGCGGCGGCCCAGGCCATTGCCGCGTTCGGCCGCGAACAGGGCGAGGCCTTCGAGGTATGGATAGAGATCGACACCGACGGCCACCGCTCCGGCGTGGGCGCCGAAGATGCGCCGCTGCTGCTGGCCATTGGCCGCACGCTGCACGACGGCGGCATGCGCCTGGGCGGCGTGCTCACGCATGCCGGCTCCAGCTACGAGCTGGACACGCCCGATGCGCTGCAGGCGCTGGCCGAGCGCGAGCGCGCCGGCTGCGTGCAGGCCGCCGAAGCCCTGCGCGCGGCCGGCCTGCCGTGCCCCGTGGTCAGCGTGGGCTCCACGCCCACCGCGCTGGCGGCATGCCGGCTGGACGGCGTGACCGAGGTGCGCGCAGGCGTCTATGTGTTCTTCGACCTGGTGATGCGCAACATCGGCGTGTGCACGGCCGAGGACGTGGCGCTGTCGGTGCTGGCCACCGTGATCGGCCACCAGGCCGACAAGGGCTGGGCCATCGTGGACGCAGGCTGGATGGCCATGAGCCGCGACCGGGGCACAGCGAAACAGCGGCAGGACTTCGGCTACGGCCAGGTCTGCGACCTGCAGGGGCGGGTGATGCCGGGCTTCGTGCTGACCGGCGCCAACCAGGAGCACGGCATCCTGGCGCGCGCTGATGGCGCGATAGAGGCCGACATCGCCGCCCGCTTTCCCCTGGGCACGCGGCTGCGCATCCTGCCCAACCATGCCTGCGCCACGGGCGCGCAGTTCCCGGCCTACCAGGCGCTGGCGGCAGATGGCTCGGTGCAAACCTGGGAGCGGCTCCATGGCTGGTGAAAACGGGATCGATCTGCGCCATGCATCGCCGAACCTGCCTGCGCCGGGCGGCCACTACAGCCACACGGCCACGGGCCAGGGGCTGGTCTTCGTGTCAGGGCAGCTGCCCATACGGCCCGACGGCACGCGCCTAGTGGACGCCAGCTTCGAGGACCAGGCGCGCCAGGCGCTGGCCAATCTGGCGGCGGCGCTGGAGCTGGCCGGCAGCGGCGTGCCCCGCCTGCTGCAGGTGCGCGTGTACCTGGACGACATGGCGCACTGGCCGGCCTTCGACCGCCTCTATGCCGACTGGGCCGGCACGCACCGGCCCGCGCGCGCCGTGGTGCCCACGGGGGCGCTGCATTTCGGGTTGAAGGTGGAAATCGAGGCCGTGGCGCTGGCCTGAAGAAAGCCCGGCCCGAGGGGGCCGGCTGCCGCTACTTCAGCCAGCCGCGCTTGCGGAAGTAGAGCATGGGCCCCACGGCGCTGAGCACCATGAGCGCGATGACGTAGACGTAGCCGAACTCCCATTCCAGCTCGGGCATGAAGCGGAAGTTCATGCCGTAGACGCTGGCGATCAGCGTGGGCGGCAGCAGGGCCACGCTGGCCACCGAGAAGATCTTGATGATCTTGTTCTGGTTGATGTTGATGAAGCCGACGGTGGCATCCATCAGGAAGTTGATCTTGTCGAAGAGGAAGGCCGTGTGGCTGTCCAGCGATTCGATGTCGCGCAGGATCTGGCGCGCTTCCTCGAACTGCTCGGCATTGAGCATCTTGGAACGCATCATGAAGCTGACGGCGCGGCGCGTGTCCATGACGTTGCGGCGGATGCGGCCGTTCAGGTCTTCCTGGCGCGCGATGGCGCCCAGCACTTCGCGGGCCACGTCGTCGGTCACGTCGCCGGACAGCACCATCTTGCTGGCCTTCTCCAGGTCGTCGTAGATGCCTTCGAGCGTATCGGCCGAGTACTCGGCGTCGGCGTCGAACAGCTTGAGCAGCACGTCCTTGGCCTCGTCGATCAGGCCCGGCGCGCGGCGCGCGCGCATGCGCAGCAGCCGGAAGACCGGCACGTCCTCGTCATGGATGGAGAACAGCACGCCGCAGCTGCGCAGGTTCTTGTTGTGCTCGTTGACGATGAAGGCCACGCGCACGGAGCGGGGGTCCTCGTCATCGTCGATCAGGAAGTCGCTGCGGATGTGCAGCTCGCCGTTGTCTTCTTCGTAGAAGCGGGCCGATTCCTCGATGTCGTCGTCCATCGCATCTTCGGGGATGGACAACTCGTAGTGCTGCTTGATCCAGCGCTTTTCCTCGACCGTGGGCGACTCCAGGTCCACCCAGATCGGCTTGAAGCGGGACAGCTCCTCCAGCGACTCGATCTCTTCTTGAACCAGGCGGCCATTGGCCAGCGTAAAGATGTTGAGCATAGGCTCACTCCAGGTGTTCTTCTCAGGCGTGCGGGGTATCGGGGGTGCTTTCAACCCCACAGGCCAACCGGGAGTTGAAAGCTACCAACTGGGGTAGGTTTCCACGGAGCTTTCTCCAAGATGCAAAGCATCGGATTATGCAGCGTTGCGCTGCAGCATGCGGGCCGGCCGCGCTATTCGGAAGCGGCTCCAGGGGGCATCTGGCGGCCTGTCACAAAAGCCTGGGCATGGCACAGGTCGGCCCAGGCGCCGGCCTTGGCCTGGGGGGCGCGCAGCAGATAGTTGGGGTCGTAGCTGACCACGGCCGGCACACCGGCGATGCGGTGAGGCTCGGCGCGCAGGCGGCCCAGGGCCTCCTGGCGCCCCAGCACGGCGCGCGCCGTGGCCAGGCCCAGCACCAGCACGCAGGCCGGGCGCAGATCGCGCAGCAGTGCCTCCAGCGACGGTTGCAGGGCCGGGACCTCGGGCGCCTCCTGGCCTTCGGCCGGAGGCTGCACGCGGTGCAGGGCGGCGCTGTACAGGCGCGGATGGTCCTGCAGGTTCAGCGCGCGCAGCATGTTGTCCAGCAGCCGGGCCGCGTCGCCTTCCAGCGCGGTGCGCGCGCAGTCGGGGCCGGGGCGCCGGGCGGGCGGCAGCGGCAGGGAGTTGGCCGGCGGCTCCAGCAGGATCAGCCAGCCGCCTTCGCCGCCATCACCGGCCGGCGGCGTTGCCGCATACACGGGACGCACGGGGCCCAGCCGCCAGCCCAGGCCCGGTGCGCCGGCCACGGGCTGCTGCACGTAGCGGCGCGGCGGGCGTTCGCGTTCGGGGATGACGGGTGCGGGAGGCGGTGGCGCCTGGACCGGCGCCTGAACGCGTGCGGGCGTTGGCGCGGCGACAGGCGCCGGTGCATCAGGCGCCGGTGCAGCAGACGCCGGGGAGGGCGCCTCCTGCACGGGCGGCGGCACGGGGCGGGCCACCAGCGGATCCGCCAGGGGCGCCGCTGCAGGCGCATCGGCGGGCACAGCCAGGGCCTCGGACAGCACGGCGGGCGCGGTCTCGGGTTCGGGCAGCCAGACAGTGATGCCCATGGCATGCAGCATGGCCCGCTGGCGGGTGTCTAGATTCAGGGCCATAGCTTGAGGCTCATGAGCACGGCATGCTCGCGCGGGCCGTCGTGCATGGGGTAGTAGTTCTTGCGCAGGCCCACCTCCTGGTAGCCATGCGCGGCGTAGATGCTGCGTGCGCGGACATTGCTCTCGCGCACTTCCAGCCAGATCCATTGGGCCTGGCGCTGGCGCGACCACAGGGCCAGGGCGTCCAGCAGGATGCGGGCCCAGCCCTGGCGCTGGCGCGCCGGGGCCACGGTGATGTTGAGCAGGTGCACCTCGTCGAGCACGATCATGGCGACGAAGTAGCCGACCAGCCCGCCCTGGGCATCCACCAGCAGCTGGGTTTCATAGCCGGCCGCCATGGCGTCGATGAAGTTGCCGCGCGTCCAGGGATGGGAATAGGCCTGCTGCTCCACGGGCAGCAGCGTGTCCAGCCACAGCACGTTCAGCGGCTCGAAGCGCACGCTGTCCCGCTCCGACGCCAAGGCGTCGGTCAGGGGCGGCAGCGGCCGCGAGGGCTGTGGCGTGTGCGTGCTCATGCCTGGGCAGGAGGGGTCTCTGTGGTCTGCACGGGTGAAGCAAGCGCGGCTGCCGCCTTGGCAGCCTCGCGCTCGGCCGTGGTCTGCGCGACTTTATCGCGGATGTAGCGCGGCAGGGCCTGGTCGGCCGGCAGGGCGCGGTCGGCCGCCAGCATCGCAGGGGCCAGGCGCAGCATGGCGGCGGCCGTGGGCAGCGCAGCCACATGGCTGGCCTGGGGCGCCAGGCGCTCGCCATAGGCGGCCAGGGCGTTGCCGGCCACCACGGTGCCGGGCGGCAGCTGCAGGGCCTCGGGCGCGCACAGGCCGAAGTCGCCGCTTTGCTCGCCGATGTCGTTCCAGCGGCCATCGGCCCAGTGGTAGGCGGCGTGGTAGACCTCGTTCATGCGCGCATCGATCACGGCGATGAGGTCGGTGCAGCCGTATTGCATGCGCGCCTGCTCGGCCACGGCCAGCAGGCTGTCCATGGGCAGCACGGGCACGCGGGCGGCAAAGGCCAGGCCCTGGGCCACGGAGCACGCCGTGCGCAGGCCTGTGAACGAGCCCGGACCCCGGCCGAAGACGATGGCCCGCAGCTCGGCGAACTCCAGTCCGGCCTGGGCCATAAGGGCCAGGATGGCGGGGATCAGCTCGGTCGAGGTCTGCGGGCCGCCGGGGCCGCTGTGTTCCCAGACGGCATCGCCGCGCTGCACGGCGATGGAGAGGGTGTCGGTACTGGTGTCTAGGGCAAGAAGATTCATGGCGTGGGGCAGGCGGCGGTGCCGCAGCAAGCCCTGGATTATCGGTGCCCCGCCCGGCCCGCGCGCGGCATGGCCGCAATGACCGGCGTAGACTTGCCGGCCATGTTGCATCTTTCGCTGTCTTCTTTCCTTATTTCCTCGATTTCCTCCGCCTTCTCACTCGGAACGCCGCGTTCACACCGGGGCCTGGCAGCCGCGCTGCTGGCGGCGGCTGCCCTGCCCGGCATGGCCATTGCCCAGGCCGATGCGCCCACGTCACCGGCGGCCCTTTCCACCAAGACTGCGCGCGAAAGCCGGCTGCCGCCTCCCGTGGAAGCCGCCCTGGCGCGCGCCAAGCTGCCGCGCGAGGCGGTCTCCGCCCTGGTGGTGGAGGTCGATGGCCGGGCCGCTCCGCGCCTGGACTGGCAAAGCCATGTGGCCATGAACCCGGCCTCGGTGATGAAGCTGGTCACCACCTATGCGGCGCTGGACCAGCTGGGTCCTGCCCATGTCTGGCGCACGCCCGTCTTCCTGGGCGGGCCGGTGCAGGACGGCGTGCTGCGCGGGCCGCTGTACATCCAGGGCCAGGGCGATCCCAAGCTCGTGATGGAGCGGCTGTGGCTGATGCTGCGCCGCCTGCAGGGCATGGGCATCAAGGTCATCGTGGGCGACATCGTGCTGGACCGCAGCGCGTTCTCCGTCCCCGCCCACGATCCCTCCACCTTCGACAACGAGCCCTGGCGCCCCTACAACGTGGCGCCCGACGCCCTGCTGGTCAACTACAAGGCCGTGACGGTCGGCTTTGTGCCCGACGCCGCGGCGGGCGTGGCGCGGCTGCAATACGACCCGCCGCTGGCCGGAATCCAGCAACAGGAAACCGTGCCCCTGGCGCCGGCAGGCAGCGAGTGCGGCGACTGGCGCGCCCGGCTGCAACTGGACATGGCCGACCCGTTGCGCATCGCCTTTGCCGGCACGTTCCCGGCCAGCTGCGGCGACAAGAGCTGGTCGCTGGCGCCGGCCCAGCCCGAGGCCTTCGCGGCGCGCGCCATCGAGGGCATGTGGCGCGAGCTGGGCGGCAAGCTCACGGGCACCGTGCGCGACGGCCGCGTGCCGGCCGGCCTGCAGCCGGCCTTCCAGAGCGAATCGCCCTCGCTGGCCGAGGTGGTGCGGGACATCAACAAATACAGCAATAACGTCATGGCCCAGCAGGTGTTCCTGACCATGGGCATGCAGCGCACCGGCGTGGCCAGCTTCGAGGCCTCGCGCCAGGCGCTGGGCCAGTGGTGGCAGGCGCGCTGGGGTGCGGCCGAGCAGCCCGTGGCCGACAACGGCGCGGGCCTGAGCCGCGAGGCGCGCATCACGGCCTCCGGCCTGGGCCGCATGCTGCAGCAGGCCTGGGCCTCGCCCGTGATGCCGGAGTTCGTGGCCTCCATGCCCATCGTCGGCGTCGATGGCACGCTGCGCCGCAGCCTCAGCCGCGTCCAGGGCATGGCGCACCTGAAGACCGGCACGCTGCGCGATGCCTCGGCCCTGGCCGGCTATGTGGATGGCGCCAGCGGCCGCCGATACGTGCTGGTGGCCATGGCCAACCACGCCAATGCGGCCGCCGCGCGCGCGGCCTGGGATGCGCTGGTGGACTGGACGGCGCACGACCGCTGATACGCCGCCTGCGCTCCTGTTCCAGGGCCTGCTTTTGCAGGCCCTTTCCGTTGTGTTTCCGCCTCCTGCCCGGCAAGGGCCTTGTCCTGCCTGCGGGCGCCAGACCGGTATTTATCGTCTATTCGCCCGCGTGCGAAATGCCCGGTCGGCCCGCGATTCCTATCGGTACTTGCCCGGTGTCGCCAAGGTGCGACTGTCGCTACGATGGCAATCACCAAAAAAAGCACGGTCGTGCTATTCACAACACTTCACGGAGATCACACCTTGGCAAATCGTTATCGAATCCTCGCGGCCTCCCTGGCCACGGCCGGCCTGCTGGCCGCTTGCGGTGGCGGCAGCGGCGCCGACACCACCCCCCGTGCCAAGATCACCTCCGTCAAGGTGATGGGCGACAGCCTCTCCGACAGCGGCACCTTCGGCTACAAGTTCACCGTGCAGAACGCCACGCTGACAGGCGCCGGCTCCAACCAGGTCTGGGCCGAGCGCGTGGCGGGCCTGTACAACATCTCCCTGTGCCCGCGCTTCAACGGCACGGCCTTCACGCCCAACACCTCGTGCAACAACTACGCCGTGGGCGGCGGCCGCATCAACTACACCAGCGCGCCCACGGCGCCCATCTCCATCACGCAGCAGATCCTGCTGGCCGGCGCGGCTGGCTTCACGGCCGATGACCTGGCCGTGATCGACGGCGGCGCCAATGACGCGGCCGACGTGATCGGCGCCTTCCTGGCCGCTTCCAGGGACCAGGGCGCCAACTTCAAGGCGCTGCTGTCCACCAAGATCGACGCGGCCACGCTGGGTGCGCTGCTGCAGCAGGGCCAGGCCGGCATGGCCCAGGCCGGCGGCCTGTACATGCAGAACCTGGCCAAGGGCTATGTGTCCACCATCCAGGCGAATGTGCTGGGCAAGGGCGCCACGCGCGTGGCCATCCTCAACGTGCCGGCCATCACGCTGACGCCGCGCTTCCAGCTGGTACTGCAATCGGTGGCCCAGCAGCAGGGCTCGGCCGCCGCCGCCCAGCTGGAGACCGTGTTCGACGGCTGGGTCAAGGCCTTCAACCAGCAGGTTGCCAACGGCTTCGCGGGCGAGAGCCGCGTGGCCATCATCGATTTCTACAGCGAGTTCCGCCAGCAGATGGCCGACCCCGCCCAGTACGCCTACACCAACGTGAAAAAGGCGGCCTGCCCTGCCACCGGCGTGGGCGCCGACGGCCTGCCCACCTACAGCTTCCCGACCTGCACCGAGGCCGCGCTGTCCGCCTCCATTCCCGTGGGCGAGACCAGCGCCAACTGGTGGAAGAGCTATGCCTTTGCCGACAGCTTCCACCCCACGCCCTATGGCCATCAGCAGATGAGCCAGCTGGCCTCCCGCACCCTGGCCCGTGCCGGCTGGCTGTGATCGCAGTCATGCAGCACGAGGAGACACATCCATGAAGACATTCCTGCGCATCACCGCCGCCGTGGCCATGGCCACGGCCTGCATGGCCGCCACCGCCCAGTCCGCCGGCACCTGGAGCGTGCGCCTGGGCGCCACGCGCATCGATCCCCAGACCAGCAGCGGCTGGCTGAGCACACCCAGCTTCCCCGACACCCGCGTGGACGTGAAGGCCAACAGCCAGCTCACGGGCGGCGTGACCTACATGGTCACCAACAACTGGGCCATCGACGTGCCCATGGGCCTGCCGTTCAAGCATGACTTCGTGGGCAATGGCGCCATCTCCGGCACGGGCAAGCTGGGCCGCACCAAGGTGCTGCCCGCCACCGTGTTCGCGCAGTACCGCTTCGGCGAGGCCAACTCCGCCTTCCGCCCCTACCTGGGCCTGGGCGTGACCTATGCCAAGTTCTTCGGCGAGCGCACCACGGCCTCCCTCAACGGCCTGACCGGCGGCACGCTGGCCAACCCGACCACGGCCTCGGTGGACAGCAAATGGGGCCTGACGCCCCAGATCGGCTTCGTCTACAACTTCAACGAGCGCTGGTTCCTGGACGTGGCCTACTACAAGAGCTTCCTGAAGACCACGGCGCACCTGTCCTCGGGCCAGAGCGTGTCGCTCAAGCTCAATCCGAACGTCTACGCCATCGGCATCGGATACCGCTTCTGACAGGTCGCAGTCCCCAAAGAAAAACCAGCCCGCGGGCTGGTTTTTTCATGGAGGGGGACTGCGCCTACTTGGCCGTGGGCATCACGAATTCCGCACCCTTGGGCGTGCTCTCGGGCCAGCGCTGCATGATGCTCTTTTGGCGGGTATAGAAGCGCACGCCTTCCTCGCCATAGGCGTGCATGTCGCCGAACAGGCTGCGCTTCCAGCCGCCGAAGCCGTGCCAGGCCATGGGAACGGGAATCGGCACGTTGATGCCGACCATGCCGACCTCGATGCGGCGGCCGAACTCGCGCGCCACATTGCCGTCGCGCGTGAAGCAGGCCACGCCGTTGCCGAACTCATGGTCGTTGACCAGCTGCACGGCCTCGGCGAAGTCCTTGGCGCGCACCACGGCCAGCACGGGGCCGAAGATCTCTTCCTTGTAGATGCGCATGTCGGGCGTGACATGGTCGAACAGCGTGCCGCCCAGCCAGAAGCCGCCCGAGGTGTCCGTGCCTGTGGAGGAGCCGGCCGCCTTGCCGTCGAAGCCCCGGCCATCGACCAGCAGCTGCGCGCCTTCCTTGACGCCCAGGTCGATGTAGCCGCTGATGCGCTCGTGCGCGGCGCGGGTCACGATGGGGCCCATTTCCGCGGCCAGGTCCTCGCCGTCCAGCACCTTCAGCGCCTTGGTGCGCTCGATCAGGCGCGGCAGCAGCTGGTCGGCCACGTCGCCCACGAGCACGGCCACGCTGATGGCCATGCAGCGCTCGCCGGCCGAGCCGTAGCCGGCGCCGATCAGTGCGTCCACGGCCTGCTCGATATCGGCATCGGGCATGACCACCATGTGGTTCTTGGCGCCGCCCAGGGCCTGCACGCGCTTGCCGTGGCGCGCGCCCGTCTCGTAGATGTAGTTGGCAATCGGCGTGGAGCCCACGAAGCTCACGGCCTTCACGTCGGGATGCTCGATCAGCGCGTCCACCGCCTCCTTGTCGCCCTGCACCACGTTGAACACGCCGTCAGGCAAGCCCGCCTGCTTGAGCAGGTCGGCGATCAGCAGCGACGGTGTGGGATCGATGGGACTGGGCTTGAGCACGAAGGTATTGCCCGCCGCAATGGCCACCGGGAACATCCACATCGGCACCATCACCGGGAAATTGAAGGGCGTGATGCCCGTGACCACGCCCAGGGGCTGGCGCAGCGTCCAGTTGTCGATGCCGGTGGAGACCTGGTCGGTGAAATCGCCCTTGAGCAGCTGCGGAATGCCGCAGGCGAATTCCACGATGTCGATGCCGCGGCTGACTTCGCCCTGCGCATCGGTGAAGACCTTGCCGTGCTCGGCCGTGATCGCATGGGCCAGCTCGTCCTTGTGCTGGTTGAGCAACTCCAGGAAGCGCAGCAGCACGCGTGCACGGCGGATGGGCGGCGTATCGGCCCACTTCGGGAAGGCCGCCTTGGCCGCCGCCACGGCGGCATCGACATCGGCGCGCGAGGCCAGGGCCACGCGGCCCGTGACCTGGCCGGTGGCCGGGTTGGTCACGTCCTGCCCGCGGTCGCTGGCACCTGCCGTGCGCTGGCCGTTGACGTAGTGGACGATGGAAGCGAAGGAGGTGTTTGCGGTGTTCATGCCAGGCAGTCTAGAAGTGCGCTTTCTGCCTGCCTAGGCGCTGCGCTTGAATTGATTGTTCAATTTGCTGAACAATCCATGCATGGCAAATGAAAAACCCGATGCCAAGGCCGAGGCCTTGTGGAGCCACCTGCACTGGCTGGTCGTGCTGGAGCAGCAGGGCAGCTTCACCTCGGCCGCCGCGCGCCTGGGCGTGAGCAAGGCGGCCATGAGCCAGCGCGTGGCCGAACTGGAGCGTGCAGCCGGCATCGCCCTGGTCACCCGCACCACGCGCAGCGTGCGCCTGACCGAAGCGGGCCAGCGCCTGGTGGACGACACGCGCGGTGCCTTCGAGCACATTGCCCACAGCTTCTCCGGCGTGCGCGACCTGGCTGCCGCACCGCGCGGCCTGCTGCGCGTGACGGCGCCGCTGGCCTTTTCGCGCCAGCAACTCATGCCGCGCCTGCCGGCCTTCCTGCGCGCCCATCCGCAGATCCGGCTGGAGCTGGACCTATCGGACCAGATACGCTCGCTGGCGCTGGAAGGGTTTGATCTGGCCATACGCCACGTCACGGCGCCGCCCGAAACCCATGTGGCCTGGGCGCTGGCGCCCACGCGCTCGCTGCTCGTGGCCAGCGCGGACTACCTGGCCGCGCACGGCACCCCGTCCACGCCGCAGGACCTGGCCGCGCACCACTGCCTGCACTATCCACGCACCCAGGGTGCCCCGGCCTGGAGCTTCGTTCCCCGCGACGCCGGCGTGGACGGCGTGCGCGTCGTCGTTCCCGTGACCGGCGGCTTTGCCGCCAACAACAGCGAAATCCTGCGCGACGCGGCACTGGCCGGCCTGGGCATCGCCCTGGTTCCGGACTTCAGCGCGCAATCGGGCCTGGCATCCGGCCACCTGAGCGAAGTCCTGCCCGGCTGGCGGCCCGTCGACGCCTTCGGCGAACAGCTGTTCGCCATCCGCCCCTACGCCAGCCACGTCCCGCGCGCGGTGGCGGTGTTCGTGGACTTTCTGCGGGAGTCGTTTGCGGCAGGGTTCATCCGCTGAGGGCGAGCCCTCAGGCCTTGATCCCCAGCTTGTCCACCAATTGCTTGAACACCGCGTTGTCGCGGTCGATCACGGCCTTGAATTCGGGCTGGTCCAGGTAGCCCTCGCCCATGTTCTGCTTGGCCATGGTTTCGCGCAGGACGGGGTCCTTGAGGGTCAGGGCCATGGCCTTGCGCAGGGTCTGGACCACGGCGTCGGGCGTGTTGCGGGGCACGGCCAGGCCGCGCCAGCCGCCGATGAGCAGGTCGATGCCGCGCTCCTTGAGCGTGGGCACGGCTTCCCAGCCGGCCTGTATGCGCTGCTCGGCCATGATGGCCAGCGGGCGGATCTTGCCGGCCGCCACATAGGTGGCCACCTCCACGGGCGTGACGGCCACGGCCTCGATGTGGCCGCCCAGCAGGTCGAGCACGGCGGGGTTGGCGCCGCGGTAGGGCGCGTGGTTGAACTTCACGCCCGCCTTGTCCTGCAGCGCGGCGGCGGCCAGGTGGCCCAGCGAGCCCGGGCCGGCATTGCCGATGCGCACCGCGGCCTCGTCCTTGCGCGCGGCGGCGATCAGTTCCTCGATGCTGCGATAGGGCGAGTCGGCACGCACGGCGATGGTGGCGGGGTCGGCGTTCAGGCGGGCCACGGGCAGCAGGGCGTCGGAGCTGATCTTGGTCAGCCCCATGTGCGGGATCATGGTCAGCTCGACGGTGATGATGCCGATCTTGTAGCCATCCGGCCGGGCATTGGCCAGTTCGGTCCAGCCCACGGCGCCGCTGGCGCCTGCGCGGTTGAGCACGATCAGGTCCTGCGGCAGGTGCTTGCGCGCCACCTCGGCCAGCGCGCGTGCCAGCACGTCGGTGCCGCCGCCTGCAGCGAAGGGCACGATGAGTTCGATGGGACGCTGGGGCCAGGCGCCGGCAGGCGCTTGTGCCACGGCGGGCAGGACGGGCGCTGCGGCCAGGGCGCCGAGTGAGCGGATGAAATGGCGGCGGGATGCGGTGGTCATGTTGTCTCCGGAATCTGTTCTAAGTGTCTTTTGTCGCTGCTGCGCTTCAATCCATTTTGATTTGGGCCGCCTTGATCACGCCGCTCCACAGCGCCTGTTCCGAGCGCACGAAGCCTGCGAACTGCTGCGGCGTCATCTCCATGGGCTGTATGCCGATCTCTTCGAGCTTGGCACGCGTCTCGGGGTGGCGCAGGGCGGTGGCCAGGCTCTTGTTCAGGCGCTCGGTGAGCGCAGGGCTCAGGTGGGCGGGGCCGACAAAGCCCTGCCAGGCATAGGCTTCGAAGCCGGGCACGCCGGCCTCGGCCATGGTGGGTATGTCGGGCAGGATGGGCAGGCGCTGAGGCGTGGCCACGGCCAGCACGCGCAGCTTGCCCGCGCGGATGGCCGAGATGCTGGGCGGCAGGTCCACGAACATGGACTGGATCTGGCCGGCCATGAGGTCCTGCAGCGCCGGGGCCGAGCCCTTGTAGGCCACGTGCAGGATCTGGGTGCCCGTGCGCTGCTTGAACAGCTCCAGCGCCACGTGCAGCGGCGAGCCCGGCCCCGACGAGGCCGAGGAGATGCCGCCCGGCTCCTTGCGCGCCATGGCCAGGAATTCCTGCACGTTCTTCGCAGGGAAGGACGGATGCACGGCCAGCACCAGCGGCATGCGGCCCAGGCCGCCGATGTAGCTGAAGTCCTTGCCCGCGTCATAGCTCAGGCGCGCATACATGGCGGGGTTGAAGGCCAGCGTGCCCGAGTCGGCCGTGCCCAGCGTGTAGCCATCGGCCGGGGCGCGTGCGATCAGCGTGGCGCCGATGATGCTGGCCGCGCCGGGACGGTTGTCCACCACCACGGGCTGGCCCAGGTCCTTGCCCATCTGCACGGCCAGCTGGCGCGCGATCACGTCGGTGGTGCCGCCCGGTGCGTAGGGCACCACCCATTTGACGGGCTGGGTGGGCCAGGCTGGCGCACTCTGGGAGGACGGGGCTGGGGCGGATTGCGCCTGGGCGGTGCCCATGCCCAGCGTCAGCAGGGCGCAGGAAAGCCAGGCCTTGCGGTGCAGGGCCATTGGGTTGAACAGCATTTTTTTGTCTCCGGTGGTTTTTATGGGTGTCTGTTGCGCCGTGCGTCAGCGCGGCCGCAGCATCCATTCATGCGCGGGGTCGTTGCGAAAGGCCCAGCGCCGCTCGGGCCCGGCCATGGTGTTGAGGTAGTAGAGGTCGTAGCCGTGCGGGGCCACGCAGGGGTGGTAGCCGCGCGGCACCATCACGGTGTCGCGGTGCTCCACCGCCATGGCTTCGTCGATGCTGCGGTCATCGGTGTAGACGCGCTGGAAGGCAAAGCCCTGGCTGGGGTTGAGCAGGTGGAAGTAGGTTTCCTCCAGCACGGTCTCGGCGTCCGGCGCGGCGGGGTCGGCGCTGTCGTGCTTGTGCGGCGGGTAGCTGGACGAGTTGCCCGCCGGCGTGATGACCTCGACCACCAGCAGGGACTCGGCCGCCTCGGTCTCGGGCAGGATGTCGCAGACATGGCGCGTGTTGCTGCCCTGGCCGCGCACGCTGCGGCGCATGCTTTCGGGGGCGATCACGCGCGTGGCGTGGCGGCCCGTGGCGGGTGCGGCGCTCAAGGCAACGTCGGCTGGGCTGCGCGCCGTGATGCGCAGGCTTTGGCCGGGCGGCACGTACACCGCCGTGGGCGCACTCTCCTCGAACACGCTGGCGCGGCTGCCCAGGGCGCTGAACGCCTGGCTGCCGACCTGCACATCCACCTGGCCGGTGAGCACGGTGATGCAGTATTCAAGCGGTCCCGTGGACAGCTCCTCCTGCTCGCCTGCCTGCAGCCTCAGGGCCTTGAAGTGGATGTGCTTCCAGCCCGCACTGGCCGGCGTGATGTCGGTGACGATGCGGCCGGGCGCGGCCTTGACGAGCAGGCTCATGCTGCAGCTCCTTCGGTGATGTCCTGGGAGGTTTCCACGCGGCTGGCATCCCAGCCGGCGATCAGCGCACGGAAGTTGGCGGCGACGGCATCGCGCAGGCCGGCATCGTCCAGCTCGTTGCGCAGCCACTGCAGGGCCGGGCCGGCCCAGACGCTGCGGCCGATCATGAAACCCTTGACCACGGGCGCCCGCGCCTGGGCAAAGCCCTGCACCAGTTGCTCCACGGGCTGGGACAGGCCCAGGATCACGGCGCCCCGGCACCAGGGGTCGCGTTCGTTCACCAGGGCGTCCAGCGCCTCCCAGTTCTCGCGCACCATGGTGCCGACCTTCCACCATTCGGGCCTGAGGCCCAGGTCGTAGAAATGGCGTATGGCGCGCAGCACGGCCTCGCCCCGGTCGTCGGGCGCCAGCGTGTCCTTTGGCGGGATCACTTCCAGCAGCAGCTCATGGCCGCTGGCGCGCGTGGCGGTCCAGACCTGCTGCAGCCAGGCATCCTGCTCGGCGCGCAGTGCGGGCGTGTCGTCGGGGTGGTAGAAGACCAGGCATTTGACGGTATGGCTTTGCGGCCAGTGCAGCAGCTCGGAAGCCAGCGAGTCCGTGCCGTCGAAGCGCAGCGGGCGCGAGCCCGGCAGCTCGATGGGCCGGCCTATCCACCAGCCGCGTCCCGTGGCGTCGTGCAGCGCGGCCTCGCCCAGGTCGTGCCGGCCGTCGATCAGCACGCCCATGCGGCCCGCATTGCCCGGATCGCGCTCGACCTGGGCGACCACCTCGTTGATCAGCCGCTTGAGCGGGCGCAGCCGCGCGGGCGCTGCGCCGGCCTCGCGCGCCAGATCGTCGAACTGGCTGCGGTGGTCATAGGCCAGCACGCACAGCGCGGGCCACTGCGGCCGCGCGCGGCTGACGCGGTGCAGGTGGGACAGCTCGGGGTCCTGATCGGGACGCGGATGGCGGTGGCCCGAGAACCAGTGCGCCAGCTCGGCCTGCGTGGGCATGGCCGGCGCGCAGCCATGGCGCGAGACCACGATGGCGCCGCAGGCGTTGGCAATCGCCGCAGATTCGGCCAGGCTCTTGCCGCGCAGCAGCCCCGACAGAAGGCCGGAGGCAAAGGCATCGCCCGCGCCCAGCACATTGAGCACTTCCACGCGTTCGCCCGGCACCGTGGGCGCATCGGCGATCGCATCGGGCACCTCGCCCTCGATCAGCGAGCAGCCCAGCGGCCCGCGCTTGACCACGAAGACGGCGCGGCTGCATTCGCGCACGCGGCGCAGGCTGGCGATCAGGTCACCCTCCACGCCGCCGGCGATCAGCCATTCCTCTTCGGTGCCGATGATGAGTTCGAACGGGCCCAGCTCGGCCTGCAGCCTGCGGCTGACCTCGGCGCTGGCGACATAGCGTGTCTCGCCGTCGCCCCGTCCGGTCAGGCCCCACAGCACGGGCCGGTAGTCGATGTCCAGCACGCGCACCAGTCCGTGGCGGCCTGCGATCTCCAGCGCCCTGCGGCTGGCGGCCAGCACGCCGGGCGCGCTCAGGTGGGTGCCCGTGATGGCCAGGCAGCGGCAGCGGGCCAGGAATTCCTCGCTGATGGCTGCGGCGTCCAGCGCCATGTCGGCGCAGTCCTCGCGGGCGAACAGCAGGGGGAAGGTCTCCTGGTCCTTGATGCCCAGCAGCACCATGCCGGTCAGGCGCCGGGCATCGACCTGCACCTGGCTGGTGTCGCAGCCCTCGCGCTGCAGCGTCTCGACCAGGAAGCGGCCGTTGTGCTCATTGCCCACGCGCGAAATCATGGCCGAGCGCAGCCCCAGGCGCGCCGTGCCGAAAGCCATGTTGCCGGAGGAGCCGCCCAGGTACTTGGCAAAGCTGCCGGCCTCCTCCAGGCTGCAGCCTATCTGCTGCGCGTACAGGTCCACGGCCAGACGGCCCAGGCAGGCCACGTCCAGCGGACGGTCGGAGGGAAAGTTCAGCATGCTCATGGTCATAGGCCCGTGCGTTGCGAGGGGCCCGGGGCGTGCGGGCCTCCCCATAATCGTTGCGTTCGTGCGATCATAGATCGAAATAGAAAATATTTTCCACAAATATGAAAAATAGAAAAACACCAGCCGATGCGGGCGCCACTGCGGCCTGCGGCCCCTACGCCGACCGCGCTGCCTTCCTGGACGTGCTGCGCCAGGGCTTCGAGGCGCTGAGCCGCCAGCTCAAGGCCATAGGCCGGCATGTGGAGATGCAGGGCGACCGCCTGGCCTTCGACGGCATCCAGGCCACGGCCGAGCAGTGCGGTGTGCAGCCTTCTGCCGTGGTGCGCTTTGCCAAGCATTTCGGGTTCTCGGGGTACTCGGAACTGCAGGCGCTGTTCCGCGCCGATGCGGCGCGCCAGCTCTCGGCCCAGCATGACTACCAGGACCGCATCCGGGGCCTGATCGCCTCGGGCAACGAACCGCGCAGCGGCGCGCGCCTGGCGCACGAGGTCATCGAAGGCAGCATCGAAAGCCTGCAGGCCCTGCAGCGCGGCCTGCCGCCCGAGCAGTTCGAGGCGGCGGTGGACCTCATGCTGGATGCCCCCTCGCTTTGGCTGGCCGCCTCGCGCCGCGCCTTCCCCGTGGGCGCCTATCTGGCCTACGCGCTGCAGCACACCGAAAAGCCCGTGCACTGGCTGCACGGCCTGGGCGCCATGCAAAAGGGCGAGCTGCGCGCGCTGTCGCCCGGCGACGTGATGCTGGCCGTCTCCTTCGAGCCCTATGCGCCCGAAACGCTGGAGGTGGTGGACGCGGCCCTGGCACGCGGCGCGCGCCTGCTGGCGCTGACCGACAGCCAGCTCAGCCCCCTGGCATCCCGCGCCACCGTCACCCTGCTGGCCCAGGACGCAGCCACTTTCGGCTTCCGCTCCCTGACCAGCACGCTGACCCTGGCGCAGTCGCTGTTCCTGGCGCTGGCCTACCGGATGGAGCTGGCGTACGAGCCTTCGGTGAAGAGGTCCTAGGCGGCAGCGTTCCGCCCAGGGCCGCTTTGTGGGGGTTCACCAATGCGCAGGCTTGCTGGCTGGTTTTTTCCGCGTCTGCACGTTCAGCGGCAACTGCGATTGCGCCAGCTCGTCGTCCCTGATGTGATGGCGAACCCAGTGCGCCAACGCCGTCAAGCGCTTGTTGGGCACTTTGCCGTCTGCTGCGGTCCTGTCGCGCAATGGCATGACCAGCCCCAGCCTGGCGGCGGGCACGTCCTCGCGCAGCATGCGCAGTGCGGGTTCCACGTCACTGTCGTTGGAGCAGATCACCAGCTGGTCGCATTCGCCACGTACTGCATCACGGTAGGCGTGCAGCGCAAGGTTCACGTCGGTCTGCTTTTCTTCGATCATCCAGACGCGCGACACGTTGTTCTTGCTCGGGTTGGCGCCCGCTTGGTAGCTCGGCAGGGATGTGGGTTCGAAGACGTGGAAGCCGTTGACGATCTGGATCAGGCCAGGGTCTCGTGCCCGCAGGGCGCGAAGGTACTGGGTCTGTGCCTGGACCGATGCCTCGCCATGCCGGGCGTACGAGGCTTTGACGGGGGCCGTGAAGTACTTGATGGCGACAACCTCTGCGCCAGGGTCTTGCGGCAGCAGGATGCGATCACGAAACAGCGCAGCAATGTCCAGCCACTTGTACGGCGTGCCCTTGAGCCGCGAGTAGTAGAGGTTGTAGCCGTCGATGTAGATGGTTGTTCTGGTCAATGTCCAAGCCACCAATGAAAAGACCACCTTGCGGTGGCCTTTTCGCCCTAAGCCTGAGCCAACTGAATGACACCGCGAAGGGATTGTGTAGCGCAATTCTAGCAACTCCTGCCATTCAAAGGCCTGGAACTGCGCCTGTTCCTGCGCCGCACGCCGTTGGACAGGCGCGCGGGTTGAGCCCCATGCGGCACTGCAGTCCCGGGGGGACCTCTTCTACCCCGCAGCCGCCGCGCGCAGCAGCCGGTCGCGCACGCCTTCCCAGTCCGGCGTGTCGGGCGGGGTCTCGATCCAGATCAGCTGGGCGCCGATCTCGTCGAAGTCGCGCAGGGCGCCGAACAGCTCGCGTGCGGTGGCGGCGGCGTCGGCGGGCATGGCGCGCAGCGTGACGGCGCGCGAGGCGGTGCGCAGCGGTGCGCGGTGGTAGACGGCCAGGTTCCTGGCGTCGGCGCCCAGCACGTCCAGCCCGGCCTGCAGCTGCCTTGCATCCATGAGCCGGACCTTGGCGTTGGGCGCGTAGTGGGCCAGCAGCGTGCCGGAGGCGCGTGGCGTGTTCTCCAGCAGCTCGTCCTTGGACAGGGGGCGCTGGCCGCAGGCGCGCTCGATATCGTCGCGCGTGATGGCGCCGGGGCGCAGCAGCACGGGCACGCCGCGCGTGCAGTCCACGATGGTCGATTCAATCCCCACTTCGCAGGCGCCGCCGTCCAGCACCAGCAGCGTGTCGCCGAACTCGTCGGCCACATGGGCCGCCGTGGTGGGGCTGACGCGGCCGAACTTGTTGGCGCTGGGCGCCGACACGCCCCAGACGGGCGGCTGCAGCTGCTGGCAGGCGGCCAGCACGGCATGGGCGACGGGATGGGAGGGGCAGCGCAGGCCCACGCTGTCCTGGCCGCCGGTCGAGGCCCGGGCGGCTTGGGGCAGGCGCGGCAGGATGAGGGTCAGCGGGCCGGGCCAGAAGGCGTCGATCAACTGCTGCGCGAACAGCGGCACTTCGCGTGCGTAGCGCGTGATGGCGCCGCTGTCGGCCACATGCACGATGAGCGGATGGTTGGGCGGCCTGCCTTTGGCGGTGAAGATCTGCGCGACGGCCGCGTCGTTGTCGGCGTCGGCCGCGAGGCCGTAGACGGTTTCCGTGGGCAGGCCCAGCAGTTCGCCGCGCTGCAGCGCCTGTGCGGCGGCCTGGACAGAGGCCGCCAGCGTTCCATCAAGAATCATCGCGCGGGCCTTCAGAACGGCTCTATACCCAGGATGGCAGCGGCCTGCAGGGCGGTGGAGCGCACGGCCTCGGGCGTGGGGCCGGTGACGTTCAGGTGGCCCATCTT
Organism: Delftia sp. WSY_10; assembly: GCF_043104705.1. Lineage (NCBI taxonomy): Bacteria > Pseudomonadati > Pseudomonadota > Betaproteobacteria > Burkholderiales > Comamonadaceae > Delftia > Delftia sp. WSY_10. Next base: position 197,194 of record NZ_JBICKY010000056.1, read on the forward strand.
GCGGCCGCGCTTGGCGTCGTGCTTGCCGTACAGGTGCAGGTGGCAGCCGGGCAGGGCCAGGACCTGGTCCCAGGCCGGCGCCTTGGCCTGTTCGCCGTCCTTGAACCACAGGTCGCCCAGCAGGTTCAGCATGATGGACGGGCTGTGCTGGCGCGGCTGCGTCAGCGGCAGGCCGGTCATGCAGCGCACCTGCAGCTCGAACTGCGAGACATCGCAGGCGTTCTGGCTGTAGTGGCCGCTGTTGTGCGGGCGCGGCGCGATCTCGTTGACCACGAGCATGCCGTCCTGCAGCACGAAGAATTCGACGCAGAGCACGCCCACGTAGTCCAGGCCGTCGGCCACGGAACGTGCGGCGGCCAGCGCCTGCTCGACCTGGGCCTGTGGCAGGTTGCCTTCGTAGACCTCGGTGACGGAGAGGATGCCCTCGCGGTGCAGGTTGCGCTGCACGGGCAGGTTGACCATGGAGCCGTCACGGCCGCGCGCCACGATGACCGAGCATTCATGGGCCAGCGGCAGCATTTTTTCCAGCACGCAGGCCACGCGGCCCAGTTGCTCCCAGGCGGTGGCCAGCTCGGCGGCGTTCTTCACGCGCACCTGGCCCTTGCCGTCGTAGCCCATGCGCGCGGTCTTGAGGATGCCGGGCAGCAGGCTGGCGTGCACGGCGGCCAGCTGGGCCGGCGTCTCGATCACCGCGTAGGGCGCGCAGGGCACGCCGCAGCGCACGAAGTGGGCCTTCTCCTGGGCGCGGTCCTGGGCAATGGCCACGGACGAGCCTGCCGGCGAGACCGGCCGCTGGGCGGCCAGCAGGTTCAGCGCCGCGGCGGGCACGTTCTCGAATTCGGTGGTGACGGCGGCCGACAGGCGCGCCAGTTCGGCCAGGCCCTGCGGGTCTTCGTAGCCGGTGCGTATGTGGTGGTGGCTCACCAGGCCCGCGGGGCTGGTCGGGTCGGCGTCGAGCACGGCCGTGAAATAGCCCATGGCCTGGGCCGACTGCACGAACATGCGGCCGAGCTGGCCGCCGCCCAGAACGCCCAGGGTGGCGCCGGGCAGGATCACTTCAGCGGCGCTCATGCGGCCACCGAGGGAAGCGTCATGGCACGCGCGGCGGCGGTCTGCTCGGCGCGGAAGGCTTCGAGCTTCGCCCGCAGGGCCGGGTCCTCATTGGCCAGCAGGGCCACGGCGAACAGGGCCGCATTGGCCGCGCCGGCCGCGCCGATGGCAAAGGTGGCCACGGGCACGCCCTTGGGCATCTGCACGATGGAGTGCAGCGAGTCCACGCCCTGCAGGTGGCGGCTGGCCACCGGCACGCCGAGCACGGGCACCACGGTCTTGGCGGCGATCATGCCGGGCAGGTGGGCGGCGCCGCCGGCGCCCGCGATGATGGCCTTCAGGCCCCGGCCGGCGGCGGCTTCGGCATAGGCGAACATGTCGTCGGGCATGCGGTGGGCCGAGACGACCTGGGCTTCATGGGCGATGCCAAATTGCTGAAGAATGGCAACTGCGTGCTGCATGGTCTCCCAGTCGCTGCTGGAGCCCATGACCACACCGATCTGGATGGAGTTCATGTCGTGAGGGCGCCTGCGGCCCGGCCTAGTGGAACCCGCGATTTTACTTTTTTAGTCCGGATCGGCCCGCATCCCCCTGCAAATCACCGCACAGCCGTGTGCTGCTCGCGCGCAAAACCCAGCACACGCTGGCGAAACACATGGGCCAGCCAGGCCAGGGCCATCGCCACCTGCACGGCCAGCGACAGCCACATGCCGCTGGTGACGGGCTTGGTCAGGCCGGCTGCCAGCGGCTGGGCCAGCATGGCGGCATCGGCCCCGGCAAGGCCAAAGGCCAGCAGCGGCAGCACGATGTTGACCAGCAGCCAGGTGACGGCGAACGCGGCCAGCGGCGACTTGATGCGCCCGGCCAGCAGGGAAAAGCCCGTGGCCAGCGCGGCATCACGCAGCAACTGCGCCGTTGCCAGTGCCGCCAACTGGGCTGTACCGGGCAGGATGGGCTGGCCGCCTGCGGGCCACAGCAGCCACAGCGCACAGGCCAGCACGGCCAGCAGCCAGCTCACAGGCCACAGCGGCAGGGCCTCGAGCGCGCCACGCCAGCGCCCCTGCAACACGCACCATTGCACCTGGCGCCAGCTGCGCAGGCCTTCGTCCATGCCGTGCAGGCAGACATAGGCCGTGCCCGCCAGCGCCAGCCCCGTGGTCCATGCGAAGAAGGAGGCCGGGCCGGGGCCCTGCAACTGCATTGCATCGAGGTGCATGCCGCCAAAGGCCAGGCCCGCCACGCACAGGCCCAGCGGCCAGGCCCAGGGCAGGGTGCGCACATCCAGCCGCGTGCACAGCAGCCGCCACAGGGCCAGCAGGCCCAGCCCCAGCGCGATGGCGCCGAACAGGTAGATGGCGCCGCGCCCGTGCAGCGGTACGGACCACCACAGCACAGGGCGGCCTTCTTCGCGGCCCAGCTGCTCGGTCAACCGGCCCAGGATGGGGCCGGGCAGCACCATCACGAACAGTAGCGGCACCAGCACGAAGCGGATGCGGCGCGCGGGCTGCTCCTTCGGCCCCCAGCCCATGAGCACGGAGTGCATGCTCCAGGCCTGCAGGGCCAGGCCCCACAGCACGGCCTGCAGCACGGCGTGCACGCCCCAGGCCAGCCCGCCCGGCTGGCCTGCCGAGGTGGCCAGCACTGCCAGCGCGCACCACAGCATGTACAGCCAGGCCGGCAGCGGGGCGCCCAGCAGCTTGCCCCAGGCCATCTGCCAGGGCGTGAGGGCTGACAGGCGCTGCCAGTCCCAGGTGTGCTGGCGCGCTTCCTCGTTGAGGCCGCGCCCGGCCAGCACGCTGCCCAGGCCGGCCGCGGCGATCCACATGCCGACCAGGGCGGCGATCAGCAGCGTGTGCAGGCGGCGGTCGGGCTGGACCAGGGCCATTGGCGTGGCCAGCAGCAAGGCGGTGAGCAGCAGGCTCCAGCCCAGCTGGGACGGCCGCCAGTTGAGCCAGAGCTGGCGCTGGAATTCGGGGTTGTGCGTCATGGCTGCTCCGCAGGCGTGGGGGTTGCTGCGTTCTGCAGGCCGCGCGCATAGCGGTCCTGCAGGCGCTCGCGCACCGGGGCCAGGCTGGCCACGGGCAGGCCGGTACCGACCAGGCGGGCCAGCAGATCGGCGCGCTCGCGCGGCAGGGTGGGCAGCCACAGCTGCAGGTGCACCAGGCCCTGGTCATCGGGCGGCGGCACAGGGGTGTCGGGAAGGACCAGATGCAGCTGCCGTGCCAGCGACCCGGCCGAGGCACCCGGGGGCGGCGCCAGCTCCAGCGCGTACAGTGCCAGCGGGGCATCGTCGCCGGCGGCAGGTGCCTTGATGCCGCCGTGCAGGGCCTCGTGGCTTTCCACGCGGCCGCCGCGCAGGCTCAGGATGTGGGTGCAGTACTCGTCCAGTTCGCTGAGGATGTGGCTGGAGACGATCAGGGTCATGCCCTGGGCCTGCAGCGCACGCATCAGCCGGGACAGGCTGGCGCGTGCCTCGGGGTCCAGACCGCTGGCCGGCTCGTCCAGCAGCAGCACGCGCGGCTGGTGGACGATGGCCTGGCCGATGGCCACGCGCTGGCGCTGGCCGCGAGACAGCTCGGTGGGAAGGCGCTCCAGCAGGTCGGCCAGGCCCAGCTGCCCGGCCACGTGCGCCACGCGCTGCGGCGCCTCGGACGGGGGCACGCCCATGGACAGGGCTGCGTACTGCAGGCAGCGCCGCACGCTCAGGCGGTCATAGAGGCCGAAGAAATCCGACAGATAGCCCAGGTGCCGGTGCACTTCGCGGGGCTGCTCCTGCACGGCAATGCCATGCACCTCGACCTGGCCCGACAGCGGCTGGTCCAGCCCGGCGATGCAGCGCATCAGCGTGGATTTTCCGGCGCCGTTGGGGCCTACCAGGGCCGTGACGGTGCCTGCGGCGATATGGACGCTGACGCCGTCCAGCGCGCGGTGGCCAGGGTACTCGAACACCAGCTGCGAAACCTTGATCAAGGCGAGCCCTCCCTCATTGTGTTGATGGCAGGCCGCAATGGCGGCTCAGCGCGCCAATATAGCCCAGCGCTGCCGCGCCTCGTCCCCGGCCGGGCGGCTTGAAATGCACGCAGCCGGCTCCCAACTGGGGTGGTTGCCGTCCATGGCGCCCACGCCATGGAATTGCTGGAGAATCACACGGTCCGCATCGGAGGCATCCGGCCGCCGAACTCCGAACCGCCACAGTTCGCGCGCCCTGGCCGCGCGCCTTGCCACAGGGTCTGATCACATGATTGATGTCACCATTGAGAATTTCGAAGCCGAAGTCGTCGCCGCCTCCATGCAGGTGCCGGTGCTCGTCGACTTCTGGGCGCCCTGGTGCGGCCCGTGCAAGACGCTGGGCCCCATCCTGGAAAAGCTGGAAGTGGCCTACGAAGGCCGCTTCAAGCTGGTCAAGATCGATTCCGACCAGGAGCAGCAGCTGGCCGGCATGTTCGGCATCCGCTCCATCCCGACCTGCATCCTGATGATGGGCGGCCGGCCCGTGGACGGCTTCATGGGCGCCCAGCCCGAAGGCAAGCTGCGCGAGTTCCTGGACAAGCACCTGCCCTCCGAAGGCGAGCTGGCGGCCGAGGCCGAAGCCGACGAGGCCCACCAGCTGCTGGAAGCCGGCGACACGCAGGCCGCCCTGCAAAAGCTGGCCGACGCCCTGGCCGCCGACCCGGCCAACGACGATGCGCGCTTCGACTACGTGCGCCTGCTGATCGCCACGGGCGGCTACGAAGAGGCCGGCGCCCTGCTGACCGAGCCGCTCAAGCGCATTCCCCAGCCCACGCGCTTCGAGGCGCTCAACCAATGGCTGCAGTGCATGCTCTTCGTGCACAACGACGATCGCGGCAACTGGGAGTTTGCCCAGTTCGATGCCGTCATCGCACAGAACAAGCGCGACTTCGACACCCGCTTCGGCAAGGCCCAGGCCCTGGCCGCCGAAGGCCAGTGGGCAGCCAGCATGGACGAGCTGCTGGAAATCATCATGCGCGACAAGGAATGGAACGGCCAGGCCGCGCGCAAGCTCTATGTGGGCATCCTGGAGCTGCTCACACCCCCGAAGCCCAAGAAGCAGGACGCCATCCCCGGCAAGAGCAGCGGCGGCATCGAGCTGCTGGGCAAGGGCGCGGCCGAGCAGGACGAGGCCACGCAGCTGGTCAACGGCTACCGCCGCAAGCTCAGCATGGCGCTGAACTGAGTCCGGCCGCGCGCCGGTGAAGAGACGGGAGCCTTGCGGCTCCCTTTTTTCATGGCGAGGGCTCAGGGTGCAACCGGCTCCTCGGCCGCATGCGCGCGGTGCAGCAACTGCACGAAGCCGGGCGCATCCGGCAGATGCACCTCGGCCAGGCGCCTGACCGCAATGCCGGGGGACCATGAATTCATCACCACGGCGCCGGCCATGTCGGGCAGGTCGGCCAGGGTCAGAACGGCCTCGCGCTGCGCCACGCCCATGCGCTGCAGCTGGCGGCGCAGCATGGACTCGGTCGTGCCCGGCAGCACCTGGGCGCGCGGCCAGACCACGGCATCTCCATCCCAGAAGGCCAGGTTCCAGATGGTGGCCTCGCCAATACGGCCGTGGCGATCGGCAAAGGCGGCATCGTCAAAGCCCTGGGCTACGGCGCGACGCAGCAGATGCGTCTTCGCCACCTCGCCCACATGCTTGAGGTGGGGCAGCATGCGTTCATGCTCGAACAGCGCCAGGCTCAAGGGCCCGGCAGGGCCCGAGGCGGGTGCCGAGGTCCGCACCAGCATGCGCGGCCGCGCATCGGCGGCCGTGAATTCACCGGCAGGCGAGTACACCGTGGCGGTCAGCGACACATCCTGCGGACCACCGGCAAGCGCCGCCCTCAGCTGTGCCTGGACATGGTCATCGGACAAGGCCTGGCCGTACAGCTCCAGCGAGGCCTGGCGCAGACGCTGCAGATGCAGGTCCAGCCCGCGCAGCCGGCCGCCGCGCACCTGCATGGCCGTGAAATGGGCATGGCCTGCAAAGGCCAGGGCGGCGAGTTCGGCCGCCGTAGCGGGCTGCCCATCGATAAGGCTGGTGAAGAAAGAGGCGGTTTCCATGGATTCATCCATCAACAAGTTTTCTTGATTGTTCGATGGCGCTTCCAAAAGAGGAAGCAAGCAGTATTCGATGCTCCATCAAGAAAAATTTGAAGATCCATGCGCCAGCTTCCACCGGGCACACGCGCCCTGCGCAGCTTCGAGGCCGCAGGGCGCCACTTGAACTTCACGCGTGCGGCCGACGAACTGGGGCTGACCCCGGCGGCGGTCAGCCACCAGATCAAGGAGATGGAGGAACAGCTGGGCCTCGTCCTCTTCACGCGCAACAGCCGCAGCATGCAGCTCACGCCCGCAGGCAGCGTGCTGCTGGAGGCCACGGCCGAGGCGCTGGGCCTGCTGCGGCGCGCCACCGCCCGGGCGCGCCAGCTGGCCCGGGGCGAGACGCGGCTGCGCCTGTCGCTGGGCGCGCGCTTTGCCACGCAGTGGCTGCTGCCCCGGCTGCCGCGCTTTCGCGCCGCGCATCCGCAGATCGAACTGAGCTTTGACATCAGCGACGAGGTGCGCGACTTCGACGCCGATGACATTGATGCCGCCATCCGCTTCGGCACCGGCCGTGATGCGCACACCCTGGCGGTGCGCCTGTTCGACGCCAGGGTGATCCCCGTCTGCAGCCCGGCCCTGCTGCAGTCCGGCCCGCCGCTGGCGCGGCCCGTTGACCTGCTGGCGCACACGCTGTGCCATGTCGATTGCAGGGTGGACGGCCAGGTCTGGCCGAACTGGCCGATGTGGATGGCGGCGGCCGGCGTGGAGGGCCTGGACGCAGGCCGCTGCATCGCCTTCACCGACTCCAGCCATGTCGTGCAGGCCGTGCTGGACGGCGGCGCCGTGGGCCTGGTCGAGCAGGACCTGGTGGCCGAAGACCTGGCCCGCGGCCGCCTGGTGCGCCTGTTCGACATCGCCGTGGGCCTGGGCCCGGCCTATGCCTACCACCTGCTCTACCCCCGGCGCAGCCAGGGCCAGCCGGCCATCGAGGCGCTGCGTGCGTGGGTGCTGCAGGAGGCCGGGCTGGCAGGAGACGGGCTGCTGCCCGCCTGAGCCTGCGATTCAGGTGTTCGCAGGCTTGATCCTCTGGAACTGGAACCAGCCCTGGTTGAGAAACACGGGCAGCAGCGGCACCAGATAAAAGACGGTGGCGTCCAGGAAAGGTGACCCCGCGGCCTCCTTGTGCGGCGCACCGCCAAGGAGTGCGTGGATCGCAGCGGGATCGCGCCAGTACATCCCGGCCCAGATCAGCCACAGGCCCAGCATCGCCAAGCCGAGCCAGCCGCGCCAGGCGGACTTCGGCTGGTCGGGTATCAGGGCGGTCGCTGCGTTGTCGAAGCAGAGACTGCTGAACAGGGATACAGCGGCCATGGCACAGGCCGTCAGAGGGATCTGCCACGCACGATATTCGGGGACGATGGCCACCATCGACATGCAAAGTACAGCAGCCAAGAAATGGGGGGATTGTTCCGAGCCCAGCACCATCAGCCGGTAGGGCAGTGCGATTGTGCGGCGCAGCAATGCCAGCGAGAGTACGAGTATTTCCTGCAGGCTCGAACTGCGCCGCTGCTGCTTGCGCAGAACGACCGACTGCCTGAATCCATGCCATGCCTGCTCCATGCGGTCACCGTGCAGCGTGTACGCGATGGCACAGACCAGAAACCAGGTTGCGCCGACCAGGGCTCCGGTCCAGGGCATGCCCTTGAACCATGGCAGGGCCTGCACGGCCAGGGCGCACCACAGCAGCAGAGGCGGCAAGGCCTTGCCAGCCGGGCTGGCGGGCAGCAGCGCCAGCCAGTAGGCAACCAGCACCAGCATCACGGCCACGAAGAGCAGCGGCGTGCTGTCCACCGAGGTGAAGAGCACGGGCCACATGCGGGCCTCCCATATGCCGAAAATGGCCGTCGCCGTCACCATGAGCGCCACGGCAGTCCAGACCATCGCCAGCATCCTGTTGCGGCTGAGTCGCCCCTTCCACAGTGCCGCGTGCTGGGCGTGCTTGACGTGCAGCACCCCGCGGTAGGCGTAGCCGGCCATCACGAACGTGCCATACCCGATGAGGAGCACCGCCATGAGTCGGACCCACCAGGGCTCATGGGCATATTCGCTCCAGGACATCAGCACGGACGAGAGAAAGACCACCAGGGCAGTCCGGAAGGCGCAGCCCATTTCCATGGCGTGGTCGGCAAGTGAATGCAGCGGCGGCTTCGGGACGCCGAGCGCATAGCGCTGCCCCGGGCTGAGTTCGTTCCATAGGCGGGCAAGCCGGCTGGGGGCGAGCATCGCCAGCAGGTAGATGCGCCACTTTGCAAGCTGCTGCACCAGTTGCCCGAACAGCGCGATTTGGCCGTAGTACTGCCTGAAGGCAGGATCGGGGTAGAAACGGGATTCCAGTTGGTCCAGTTGCTCCCGCAAGGCGGTGGCGCGGGCATGCCCCATCCATTGCCAGGCGCGGAAATCCGTCTCCCAGGCGAAATACTCCGACAGGGCGCGCGCAAATGCCGGCGGAAGCTCGGGCACCTCGATCACCAACTGCGCAAACCAGTTGCAGGCGTCAGGACGCTGTGACAGGGGCAGCTTGTCCAGCTCCCGCCGCAGATTGGGCCAGCCGTTCAGCAGTGCATCAGGCCCTGCCTGTTTGAGGTAGTTGAGCGTTTCGTGCGCCAGATCCCTGGGCGGGATGAAGGCGGCTTCCTGTGCCTGGGGTTCTGCTGCGTCCGTGTTGCCGGGCAGAGGTTGAGTCCCGGGGCCCGGGACCGGCTCCGACAGCGGTGCAGGCTCTTGTTCCTGCTGCGCAGACCTGGCACTGGATACCTGCTCAACTGCAGCCATGCTCGGCATCTGCGTATCGCCCGTGGCCGGTCGCCTGGCGTGCTGCAGGGCCAGGTCATAGGCCTCGCGCAGTGATTGATAGGCGGCCGCATCGTCATCGGGCCGCGTGTGCTTGAGCCTGGATGCGTAGGCCTTCTTGATGGCCGGCAGGTCGGTCGTGGCTTCAATGCCCAGTACTTGCCAGAAGCTCATAGCACGAAGCCCTTGTCGATGCTGTCCAGGTACTTCCTGAACTCGCCGCGCCACTGGCGGATCTGCTGCTCGTCCTGGCTGTCGAGAATGGCTTCGAAACGCGCCAGCGCGTGACCTATGTCCTGTCGCGCAGGGCCCAGCCTGTCTTCGTACAGCCGCTTGGCCCGGGCGACCAGATAAGCGTTTTCCTGTTTGTCGCGCGGATGGATCTTGAGTGCGCGCAGCTTGAGCAGGGCCTCCTGGATCTGCTCGTCGCTCAGGACATGATCGCTGCGCTTGATCAGCGTGCTGGTGGTCTGGCCGGTTGCCGGAATATGCCCTTCCACTTCGAGCAGACCATTGACGTCATAGGTGAAGCGGATATTGATGCTGATCTCGCCGCGTCCCTTCGCCGGTATCTCGACCTCCAGATCGCCGAGTTTCAGGTTCTCTGTGCCAATGGGTGACTCGCCCTGGCGCACGTCGATGACGATGCGCGTCTGTCCATCCTGAACGGTGCTGTAGGTCTGGACACGCGATACCGGCACCGGCGTATTGCGTTCGATGATGGGTGAAAAGCGGTCGCTGTAATGCCGTCCATCGATATTTTCCGAACTCACGACTCCCAGCGAATAAGGCATCACATCGGTCAACACGATTTCGCTGAGTGCGGCATTGCGTGATTTGAGGCCGGCCTGAATGGCTGCGCCGTGTGCAATCGTTTCATCGGGATGGATGGTGCGCAGCGGCAGTCGGCCGAACAGGCGCGTGACCAACTGGCGGACCATGGGCATGCGGCTGGCGCCCCCGACCAGTACCACTTCGTCCAGATTGGCGATGTCCAATTGCGCATCGAGCATGGCGCGTTCCAGCGGCCTGCGCAGTCGCTGCAGCAGGTCTGCGCAGCGGTTTTCATAGTCGGCACGGCTGAGCGTCAATGCATGCGGCGTCTCCTGGTAGGTAAACCGCATTTCAGTCGACTCGCTCTCGCTGAGGTCGCGTTTGGCCTGTTCAGCGGCATGCCAGAGCCCCCCGTCCGAAGACAGGGTCTCCCGCGGAACGCTGCGCAGGGCAGGCGTCTGCTCAATGAACCAATCCACCAATACCTGCGCGAAGTCCTCGCCGCCCAGGCGCGTGTCCCCGGCGCTGGCGCGCACTTCCACCACGCCTTCGAAGTACTCGAGCACGGAAACGTCAAAGGTGCCGCCGCCCAGATCGAACACCAGAAAGGTCGAGTGATCCGGCCTTTCCTTCAGGCCATAGGCGAGGCCCGCTGCCGTGGGCTCGTTGAGCAGCCGTTCCACCTTGATACCTGCCAATTGGCCAGCCGCCTGCGTGGCTTTGCGCTGCACATCGTTGAAATAGGCCGGCACGGTAATGACTGCCTCGGTCACGGGTTCGCCCAGATAGGCTTGCGCATCCGCCACCAGTGCGCCAATGACCAGCGCGCTCAACTCCTCGGCGCGCAGACGCTTGGGCCCCAGCACAACCGTGTGGTCCGTGCCCATCCAGCGTTTGAACGCCATGGCCGATTGTTGGGGATGCGTGGTAACACGTTCCCGGGCCGCCAGGCCCACCAGAATGGCACCATCGTCCGAAATGCTGATGGCCGACGGAGTCAGGAAATGGCCCAGCGAATTGGGTATGAGTTCGGTCTTGCCATCGCGATAAATGCTGATCAGGCTATTGGTGGTGCCCAGATCGATTCCAACTAGCATTGCACTCCCTCTCAATGATGTGGGGAGGCATTTTGTCCGATGTTATAGGCCCCGACTATGGGATTTCGAGGGCTGGGCTGCCGCGATCAAAGAGTGTCGGCAAATCGCATCAACCCGCGCACCACGGCCTGCACGGCCGGGTCTTGTTGTGCGGCGCTGCGGCAGGCCAGACCCAGCGGGCGTGTCAGGGCGGGACTCAGCCCGCGCTGCTGAAGGGTGCGGCTGACGGCGTCCATGGGCTCCTCGCGTGGCAGGACGGTAGGACCGTGGCCTGCGGCGACCAGGGCGCGTATACCTTCGGGATAACTCATCTCCATGCGCGGCTGGGGCAGCAGGCCGGCCTGGGCAAACCATTGCGACAGCAGGCGGTGCATCTGGGTGCCGGCGGCAAAGCCTATCCAGGGCTGGGCGTTGAGCCATTCGGGCGTGATCTGGTCGGGCAGCGGCATCTGCGGCGGCGCGAACAGCTCCATGGGGTCGTTGCGCCAGGCCAGCACCTCGAGCCCCGCAGCCACGGGCTGGGGCAGACCGACCAGGGCCAGGTCCAGGCTGCCGGCCGCCAGGCGCTGCATGGCCTGGGCCGAGCTCACGACTTCCAGGCGCAGCTCCACGCTCGGTGCGTGCTCGGCCAGCCATTGCAGCAGTTCGGGCAGCAGCAGGGGGCTGACGCCGGCCGAGGCGCCTATGCGCACGCTGGCGCCAAAGCCCTCGGCACGCTTGCGCACCTGGCGCAGCAGGGATTCGCTGTCTGCCAGCAGGCGGCGTCCGCCTTCGGCCAGCAGTTCGCCCGCAGGCGTCAGCTGCGCCTGGCGCTTGCCGCGCACCAGCAGCGGTGTGTCCAGGCGCGCTTCCAGCTCCTGGATGTGCAGGCTGACGGCAGGCGGCGACAGGTGCAGGGCCTGGGCCGCGGCGGCCAGGGTACCCAGGTCGGCCACGGCCACCAGGGTCTGGAGCTGGTCGAGGTTCAGGCGTCGCATCAGGTTTCCTGAAGATAAGGTTCCGAAGATTCGACTTTATCTAATCTGGGTGCGAATCCATCATCCCGTCCCGTATCAGGAACGAGGCCATGGAATGGAATTGAGCAATGCGGTGCTGGCCGCGGCCCTGGGGGCCGCGCTGATGAATGCGGGATGGAACAGCGCCATCAAGCTGGGCGGCGACAAGATGGTCGCCATGGCGCTGACCACGGGGCTTGCCAGCCTGTGGTCGCTGCTGGTGCTTCCCTGGCTGGACTGGCGTGCGGCGGCGCTGTGGGACGCATCGGTGTGGTGGTGGCTGGCGGCTTCGGTGGCCGTGCACACCGTCTACCACTTCGTGCTGCCGCGCGCCTACCAGCATGGCGAGTTCGGCGTGGTCTACCCGGTGGCACGTGGCAGTGCGCCGCTGTTCGTGACGCTGGGCGCGGCGCTGCTGGCCGGTGAGTGGCCGGGCGCGACCGGGCTGGCCGGCGTGCTGTGCCTGTCGCTGGGCGTGCTGGCGCTGTCGTTGCGCAGCGGCGCGGCCAGCGGTTATTTCGGCAGCGGCCATGCGCTGGCCACGGGCGCCATGATTGCCTGCTACACGGTCATCGACGGGCTGGGTGCGCGCGCATCCGGCTCCGCGCTGCTCTATGCGGCCCTGCTCACGCTGGGCGATGGCCTGGCCACGGTGCTGATCGTTGCCTGGCGGCGCGGCCCCGCCGTGCTGCGCGCCGATGCACGCACCTGGCGCCTGTGTGCCCTGGCCGCCGCCATGCAGCTGAGCGCCAGCTGGATGGCGACCTGGGCGCTGTCGCAGGCGCCCATGGGGCTTGTGTCTGCACTGCGTGAAAGCAGCGTGCTGTTTGCAGGCTGGATTGCCGCCTGGCTGATGCGCGAGCGCCTGGGCCGCGTGCGCATGCTGGCCTCGGCCCTGGTGTTCGGCGGCATCGTGCTGGTGCGCTGGGGCGGTTGATCCGCCCGGCGCCAACGTCCGCTGCGTGCTCAGCCGTGGCTGATGCGCGTGCCCAGCAGGGACAGGAACTGTGCGATCCAGGCCGGATGGGCCGGCCAGGCGGGGGCGCTGACCAGGTTGCCTTCGGTGTGCGCCTGGTCCACGCCGATGTCGGCGTAGGTGCCGCCGGCCAGTTCGACCTCGGCACGGCAGGCCGGGTAGGCCGAGCAGGTGCGGCCCTTGAGCACGCCGGCGCCGGCCAGCAGCTGGGCGCCATGGCAGACGGCGGCCACGGGCTTGTTGTTGTCGAAGAAGTGGCGCACGGCGGCGCGCACGGCATCGTAGTTGCGCAGGTATTCGGGGCCGCGTCCGCCGGGGATCACCAGGGCGTCGTACTGCTCGGGCTTGATGTCGGCGAAGCTGGCGTTGAGCGTGAAGTTGTGGCCGGGCTTTTCGCTGTAGGTCTGGGCGCCCTCGAAATCATGGATGGCCGTCTTGATGTGGTCCCCCGCCTTCTTGTCGGGGCAGACCGCGTGCACCGTGTGTCCCACGGCCTGCAGGGCCTGGAACGGGACCATGGTTTCGTAGTCCTCGCAGTAGTCTCCGCAGATCATCAGAATCTTCTTGCCGGCCATGTGCTTGCTCCTTCGAAAAAAGTCAGAGGGAACAAGCATTGTGGCAGTGTCGGTGACGCCGGCGTGACCGGCTGCAGAAACGGGCCCGCGCAATGAAAAAGAGAGCCGAAGCTCTCTTTTGCGGGGACAGGCAGGCGGCAGCTCAGGCCGTCAGGCGCTGCAGCGCTTCGCGGTACTTGGCGGCCGTCTTCTCGGTCACCTCCTGGGGCAGGCGGGGCGCCGGGGCGCTCTTGTCCCAGGGCTTGCCGTTGACCTGGGCCTGCTCCAGCCAGTCGCGCACGAACTGCTTGTCGTAGCTGGGCGGGTTCTCGCCCTTGGCCAGCGCCTGGGCATAGCCTTCCACGGGCCAGTAGCGCGAGCTGTCGGGCGTGAGCACCTCGTCCATCAGCACCAGTTCGCCGTTTTCGTCCAGGCCGAATTCGAACTTGGTGTCGGCAATGATCATGCCCTTTTCGAGGGCGATGGCCGCAGCTTCCTTGTAGATGCGGATGGCTGTATCGCGGATCTGGGAGGCCAGCTTCTCGCCGACCATCTCCACCGTGCGCTCGTAGGTGATGTTCTCGTCATGGTCGCCCATCTCGGCCTTGGCGGCCGGCGTGTAGATGGGCTCGGGCAGCTTGGCGGCGTTGGTCAGGCCTTCGGGCAGGGGAACGCCGCAGACCGAGCGCGATTCCTGGTATTCCTTCCACCCGCTGCCGGCCAGGTAGCCGCGCACCACGGCCTCGATCAGCACGGGCTTGAGGCGCTTGACCAGCATGGAGCGGCCCGTGACCTGGGGCACTTCGGCGGGCGTGACCACGGATTCGGGCGCTTCGCCGGTCAGGTGGTTGGGGCAGATGTGGCCGAGCTTGTCGAACCAGAACAGCGCCATCTGCGTCAGCAGCTCGCCCTTGCCGGGGATGGGCTCGCCCATGATCACGTCAAAGGCCGAGAGGCGGTCCGAGGCCACCATCAGGATGCGGTCATCGCCCACGGCATAGTTGTCGCGCACCTTGCCGCGCGCGAGCAGCGGCAGCGAGGCAATGTTGGAAGTGTGCAGGGCGGAGGGACGGGACTGGGTGGTCATGTGAGGCAAGGGGCAATCTGGCAAAGAGGCTGCAGGGGCCGGAGGGCTGCAAGCGGCACGCGCAGGAGCGCGATTCTACCCAACGGCGCCTCACGGTGACGGACGGCCTGTGGCCACCCCCACCCCAGGGGCGCAGCCTGGCAAACCCGCCGATTGTGCGCCCAATCGCATGGCGCGCAAAACCCGCCTCCAAGGCCCTGCACCGTCCTGCGCTATCGGCTTGCGGCGTTGCTTTTGACCCGACCCGGGCGCATAGTGGATTCGCAAGCAAACGAATGCGCATTCCGGCCTGCAAGCACCTGTCCCGGCGGATCGTCCCCCGGTGGACCGGGCTGTTTCCATCCAGAGCAAGGAGTGTTTAGATATGAATCTGACGATTAGTGGGCATCACCTGGAGGTCACTCCCTCGCTGCGCAGTTACGTCATGGCCAAGCTCGAACGCATTCTTCGACACTTTGACCAGGTGGTGGATGTCAAGGTCTTGCTGACCGTTCATAACCAGAAGGAGAAGGAAAAGCGCCAACGTGCCGGTTGCACGCTGCGCGTCAAGGGCCAGGATCTCTTTGTCGAAACCTCTCACTTCGACCTTTATGCCGCCGTCGACGCGCTGGCTGACAAGCTGGACCGCCTCGTGGTGCGCTACAAGACCCGCCAGCAGGGCAGCCGCTACGGCACGGCCAAGCGGCTCGATGATGCTGGACTGACCCTGGCGTCAGTCGGGTGACAGGTAAGGCGCCGGCCCTGTGCGGGCGCTTACAATACCTGCGTTTTTGTGGCTGATGTGCCACGCACGACCACCGCCCTTCGGGGCGGTTTTTGATGGGGGTCAGGGTTTCCCCACGGTTTCCGGCACTGCGGTGCATAATTGTTTCCCGAACCATGAACCGTCTTGCCTCCATCCTGCCCGCCGCTCAAGTGCTCGTGAGCGTCGACGTCACCAGCAAAAAGCGCGCTTTCGAAGAAGCAGGTCTGCTATTCGAGAGCCTGCATGGCCTGTCCCGCGCACTCATCACCGACAGCCTCTTCGCGCGTGAACGCCTGGGCTCGACGGGGCTGGGCCATGGCGTGGCCATTCCCCACGGTCGCATCAAGGGGCTGACCGCTCCGATGGCAGCCGTGTTCCAGCTGGACCATCCCATTGGCTTCGATGCGCCCGATGAGCAGCCTGTGGGCCTGCTGATCTTTTTGCTGGTGCCCGAAGCGGCGACGCAAAAGCATCTGGAAATCCTTTCTGAAATCGCCGAACTGCTCAGCGACAGCCAGCTGCGCGAGCGGCTGAAGTCCTGCGGCGATGCGGCCCGGCTGCATGGAATGATTGCCGGCTGGCAGTCTTCCGCCGCTCCGCTGGTCTAGACTTTCTCTTCCCCTTTTCACGGGCCTTGCCATGAGACCCAGTGCCATCAGCGCCGACGTCCTTTTCGAGGAGTTCCGCTCCAGCCTGCGCTGGGAGTGGGTGGCGGGCCTGGGGGCCTCGGAGCGCCGCTTCGACGAGATGGCCGTGCGCTCGGCGCGCTCGGGCGCCGATCTCGTCGGCTACCTGAACTACATCCATCCCTACCGGCTGCAGGTGCTGGGCGAGCGTGAGATCGCCTATCTGACCAACGCCACGCCGCAGGACTGCCAGCGCCGCGTGGCACGCATCGTCACGCTGGAGCCGCCCGTGCTGGTGCTGGCCGATGGCCAGACGGCGCCCGAGGCGCTGCTGTCCATGTGCGAGCGCGCCCACATTCCCATGTTCGCCACGCGCGAGCAGTCGGCCTTCGTGATCGATGTGCTGCGTGCCTACCTGGCCAAGCATTTCGCCGACCGCACGACCATGCATGGCGTGTTCATGGACATCCTGGGCATGGGCGTGCTGATCACGGGCGAGTCGGGCCTGGGCAAGAGCGAGCTGGGGCTGGAGCTGGTGACGCGCGGCAACGGCCTGGTGGCCGACGATGCCGTGGACCTGTACCGCATCAACCAGACCACGATCGAAGGCAAGTGCCCCGAGCTGCTGCAGAACCTGCTGGAGGTGCGCGGCATCGGCCTGCTCGATATCCGCGCCATCTTTGGCGAGACGGCCGTGCGCCGCAAGATGCGCCTCAAGCTCATCGTGCACCTGGTGCGCAAGGAAACCATGGAGCGCGAATACGAGCGGCTGCCAGCCGAGCCGCTGACGCAGGACGTGCTCGGCGTGCCCGTGCGCAAGGTGGTGATCCAGGTGGTGGCGGGCCGCAACATCGCCGTGCTGGTGGAGGCGGCCGTGCGCAATGCCATCTTGCAGCTGCGCGGCATCGACACCTACCAGGAATTCGTGCAGCGCCACCGCCGCGCCATGGAACGCGGCGACACCTTCTAGAAGTCTGCGCCGTCGCGGCGGCCGGCGGCCTGTTGCCTGGCCCCCACTGTTTTCCCCGGGATTGTTTGCGGACCGTGCGCCCATGTTTGCGCGCGGTGCGTTGTCGTTGTTTTCTCAAATAAGAATAATTCTCATTTTCTATAATTCGGGCAGATGCCGTATCCGGCCTGTGTCCCGACGGGCTGCGGGCCTGGATGCGGCGCATTTTCTTCCGCCTTGAAAGCCCTCCCGGATGTCCTCTCGTTCCCGCACCGGCCTGCCGCGCGCAGGCGCTGTCAGCCCCTTCGCCCCCGTTTCACCGTTCCACGGCCTGGGCACCATCGCCCGTGTCTGCGCCATGGTTGCCGCTGCCGCTTTGCCCGCCGCCTCCTGGGCGGCCGACGCCGAACTGGGCGAGATCACGGTGCGCAGCACCACCGATCCCCAGGCACTGCCCACCGTGGCGCCGGGCGGCCAGGTGGCCAAGGGCGCGGGCCTGGGCGTGCTGGGCCAGCGCGATGTGATGGATACGCCGTTCAACATCACCTCCTACACGGCCGAAGGCATTGCCGACCAGCACGCGACCACGCTGATGTCGGTGCTGGAAAACGACCCCTCCGTGCGCTTCACCACCAACACCGGCCACGCCTACGAGAACTTCACCATCCGCGGCCTGGGTGTGAATGCCTCGGAACTGGGCTTCAACGGCCTGTACGGCCTGGCGCCCGATGGCCATGTGCCCACCGAGATGATCGAGCGCGTGGAAGTGCTCAAGGGCCCGGGTGCGCTGCTGAGCGGCATGACGCCGGGCGGCGCCGTGGGCGGCACCATCAACCTGGTGACCAAGCGCCCGCTGGCCCGGGACCTCACGCGCGTGACCACCATGCTCAGCAGCTCCTCGCAGCTGGGCCTGCAGGCCGATGTGTCGCGCCGCTTCGGCCCGGAACGCCGCCTGGGCATACGCATCAACGGCAGCACCTCAGGCGGCGATACCGAGATCGACGGCCAGAACCGCCGCCATGGCCTGGGCGCACTGGCGCTCGACTACCAGGGCGACGGTTTCACGCTGGGCCTGGATGCCTACAGCTACCGCTCCAACATCCGTGACGGCAGCCCGATGATGGTCAGCATGCAGAACCTCAAGCAGGTGATTGCAGCGCCCGACGCCAAGACCAATCTCTTCCCGGGCATACGTGCCCAGCAGCAAAGCGATGCGCTGATGCTGCGCGGCTCGGTGGACCTGGGGGCGGACTGGACGCTGTTCGGCTCGGTGGGCAGCGGCAAGCATTCCTATGACGGCATGCTCAACGGCACGCGCGTGGTGCTGCGCGCCCAGGGCGACGGCTCGGCCGTGGGTCAGACCTACAACCAGTACGGCTACACCGACAGCATGGCGGCCGAGTTCGGCGTGCGCGGGCGCCTGCGCACGGGTAGCGTGAACCATCTGCTGGTCGCCTCCGTGAACTGGATGAACCAGAAGGGCGGCCGCGCGGCCGTGGCCACCAGCGCCAGCTACATCACCAACATCTACGACCCTGCGCCCATCACGCTGGCCGGCCCCTACGGCGCCATCAAGCAGGAGCGCGACGACGTGCTCAGCAGCCTGGCCCTGGCCGACACGCTGAGCTGGGGTGGCGACACCGTACAGCTCACCGTGGGCGCGCGCCTGCAGCGCGTGAACCAGAAGATGGCGCGCTATGACGAACATGCCATCTCGCCCGCGCTGGGCCTGGTGGTCAAGCCCTGGGGCGATACGGTCTCGCTGTACGCCAACCATGTGCAGGGCCTGAGCGCGGGCTCCATCGTCGGCGCCACCTACGCCAATGCCGGCGAAGTGTTCGCGCCCTACAAGACCAAGCAGTTCGAGATCGGCGCCAAGTGGCGCACGGGTGATTTCACGCAGACGGTCTCGCTGTTTCAGATCGAGCGGCCTTCGTCCGTGGTGGAGACCGCGACCAACCGCCTGCTGATGGATGGCGAGCAGCGCAACCGGGGCCTGGAGTGGAATGTGTTCGGCGAGCCGTTGCGCGGCACGCGCGTGCTGGGCGGCCTGGCCTATACGCAGGCCATCCAGAGCAAGACCCAGGGCGGCGCGCGCGACGGCTACGGCGTCTACGGCGTGCCGCGCTGGACGGCCAACCTGGGCGGCGAGTGGGATGTGCCCGCGCTGCCGGGCGCCACGCTCACCGGCCGCCTGATCTACACGGGCGCGCAATGGGTGAATTCGGCCAACACGCTGAAGATGCCCAGCTGGACCCGCGTGGACGTGGGCGCGCGCTATGCCACCCGCATCGCGGCCAAACCCGTCACCTTCCGCGCCACGGTGGAGAACCTGTTCGACAAGTCCTACTGGGCCGGCAGTTTCAACGACAACTTCGCCACCACGGGCGGCCCGCGCACGGTGCGTGTCTCGGCCACGGTGGACTTCTGACGCCATGGCGCAAGCTGCACGACAAGGCCTGTGCGTGGCTGCCTCGCTGCTGTGCCTGCTGGGCGCAGCCGTCCATGCCGGTGAAGACATGACGGCAGCCGCATCGCGGCAGGCCCTGGCCGCACGGCCGGGCACGCTGGCGCCGGGCCAGGCGGCCACAGGGGTCCTGGCTGCCGGTGGGCGCGAGTTCTGGCGCGTCGATCTGCCTGCCGGCCATGTGGTCCAGGGTGAATTCGAGGGGCAGGGCGTGGCCCTGGACCTGGAGGATGCCCAGGGCCGGCACCTGCGCCGCCTGGCCAGGCCTGATGGCGGCGCCCAGTCGCTGATGTGGGTCACGGAGGGAGCCGGACGGCAGCGGCTGGTGGCCAGGCGTGTGGCCCTGGCTGACCCCCGTTCCGGCGGTGAGGCGCAAGAAGCGGGGCGCTTCGCGCTGCGGCTGACCTCCAGCCTGGCGCCTGCCGGCAACAAGGCCTCGGCCACCTCCGAGCCTCCGGCACTGCAAAGCCCGCGGCTGAGGGCTCTGGCGCAGGCAATCCAGCGCGGCGCGGGGGCTGGTGTGGCTGCCGACGCCTTCTGGCGGCGCGTGCAGGAGGAAGGAACACCCATGGTCGAGCCTCTGTCCGAGGGGCACTCCCTGGTCACCTTCCTGTGGCGCGGCCAGCCGCGTGCGGGCATGCAGGGCGTGCGCCTGTTCGGCAGCCCGGCCGGCAACCATGATCCGCTGCAGCATCTGCCCGGCAGCGATGTCTGGTGGGCCAGCTTCCGCATGGCGGACAACGCCAGGCTCAGCTACCGGCTGGCGCCCGATGTGCCGCTGATCGAAGGCACGGCCATGGAGCAGCGCCGCGCCCTGCTGGCCACGGCGCAGCGCGATCCGCTCAATCCCAAGACCTTCCCGCAGCCGCCCGAGGGCGGCTTCATCGATGTCTTCCAGGGCGCCTCCGTGCTGGAGCTGCCCAAGGCGCCGCCCCAGCCCTGGACGGCGCCGCGCGCGGGCGTGGCCCAGGGGGCGCTGGTGCAGCACCGCCTGTCCAGTCGCGTGCTGGGCAACAGCCGCGATGTCTGGACCTACCGCCCGGCGGGCGGCCAGGCGCCCGAGGCGCTGCTGGTGCTGTTCGACGGCAATGCCTATGCAAAGCAGGTGTCCACGCCCACCCTCATCGACAACCTCATGGCCGACGGCCTGATCCCGCCCACGGCCGTGGTGCTGGTGGACAACGCCAGCCCGCAGGCACGCGGCAGGGAATTGCCGCCCAACACCGCCTTCGCGCGCTTTCTGGATGAGGAGCTGATGCCCTGGGTGGAGGAGCAGGGCCTGGGCCAGCCTGCGGCGCGCACGGTGATCGGCGGCTCCAGCTTCGGCGGCCTGGCCTCTGCCTATGCGGGCCTGGTCAATGCGCGCTGGTTCGGCAACGTGCTGAGCATGTCGGGATCGTTCTGGTGGTCGCCCGCCGGCGAGGTGCCGGGCTGGGTGCAGCGCCGCTATGCCCAGGAGCCGCGCCAGCCCGTGCGTTTCTATCTGGATGCAGGCCGCTACGAGCGTGCACGCGGCGGGCAGGACGGCATCCTGGAAACCAACCGCCACCTGGCCGACGTGCTGCGCGCCAAGGGCTACGAGGTCACGCAGGCCGAGCATGAAACCAGCCATGACTACCTGCAATGGCAGGGATCGCTGGCCTGCGGCCTGGTTGCCCTGCTCAACCCCGGGCGCTTTGCCCAGGGCCTGCCGGCCTGCGAGCGCATGCCGGACAGCACGTCCGCACTTCCCTGAGGCCGCCAAGGCCAATGTTTGAACTTCCTGGCGATACAGCAATCATTGAAAGAATGAACACCTTGAATGCAAATCATTCCCGGCGCCACATCCTGGCGACGATGGGCCAGGGCGCGGGCATGCTGGTCACGCTGCCTCTGGCACTGTCCATGGCCCATGCGCAGACGGCAGCGGTCGGCAAGACCGTGACCGTGCCGCACGCCAAGGGCGAGATCCAGGTGCCCTTCAAGCCTGTGCGCGTGCTGGTGTTCGAGCTGGCGGCGCTGGACACGCTGCAGGCGCTAGGCGGCGAGGTGCGTGGCGTACCCGAGTTCAAGATGCCGCCGCTGCTGGCCCGCTATGCCGATGCCAGGTATGCGCGCATCGGCAGCCTGTTCGAGCCCGACTACGAGGCCGTCAAGGCGCTGTCGCCCGACCTCATCATCGTGGGCGGCCGCTCCGAGGCCAAGTACAAGGAGCTGTCGCGCTTCGCCCCCGTGCTGGACCTGAGCGTCAGCGACCAGCACCAGATGGCCGATATCTACCGCAACATCCGCACGCTGGGCGCCGTCTACGGCCTGCAGGACAAGGCCGAGGCCGAGGTCCGGGCCGTGGAGCAGGCCATCGCCGCGCTGCATGGCAAGGCGCAGAACGCGGGCAAGGGGCTGGTGCTGCTGACCTCGGGCGGCAAGCTCAGCGCCTACGGTCCGGGCTCGCGCTTCGGCATGCTGCACGATGTGTTCGGCGTGAAGCCGGCCATCGACAACCTGACGGTGGCGCGCCATGGGCAGGTGGTCTCCTTCGAGTTCCTGCTCAAGACCAATCCCGACTGGCTGTTCGTCATCGACCGCGACGTGGCCATCGGCCAGGATGGCAAGACCGCCCAGCAACTGCTGGACAACCCGCTGGTGCGCGCCACCAAGGCCTGGCGCGGCAAGCAGGTGGTCTATCTGAACGCTGCCAACTGGTACACCCTGTCCAACGCCGGGCCGGGCGCGCTGAAGGCCAATATCCAGCAACTGTCG
Source organism: Delftia sp. WSY_10 (assembly GCF_043104705.1). NCBI lineage: Bacteria > Pseudomonadati > Pseudomonadota > Betaproteobacteria > Burkholderiales > Comamonadaceae > Delftia > Delftia sp. WSY_10. The sequence continues at coordinate 219,149 of NZ_JBICKY010000056.1, forward strand.
GATGCCTTTGCCCGCACATGACGCCAAAGCGTTGAGCCCGCCTGTCGCCACCGCGCACGCCGTGCCCATGTCACGCCCCTCTCGCCAGGCCCTTGTCTGGCTTTTCGCGCTGGGCCTGCTGCTGGCGCTGTCGCTGGCCAGCTTGATGGTGGGCGCGGGCGACATGCACTGGAGCGTGCTGTGGTCGCGCAGCGAGGACGACCTGGCCAGCCAGGTGCTGGTCTACAGCCGCGTGCCGCGCACCCTGGCCCTGGTGCTGGCCGGCGCATCCATGGCGGTCTGCGGACTGCTCATGCAGATGCTGGCGCGCAACCATTTCGTGGAGCCTTCCACCGTGGGCACGGTGGAGTCGGCCAGCCTGGGCATGCTGGCCGCGTTCCTCTGGGTGCCGGACTGGCCGGTGATGGCCAAGATGGGCATCTCGGCCGTGGCGGCACTGCTGGGCACGGCGCTGTTCCTGGCCGTGCTCTCGCGCATCCGGCTGCGCTCGTCGTGGATGGTGCCCCTGGTCGGCCTGGTGCTGGCCGGCGTGCTGGAGGCTGCGGGCAGCTTCGTGGCGCTGCAGTTCGACATGATGCAGGCGCTCAAGTCCTGGTCCAACGGCGATTTCTCGCTGGTGGTTCAGGGCCGCTACGAGTTGCTGTGGCTGTCGCTGGGTGTCACCGCCCTGGCCTGCCTGGCGGCCGACCGCTTCACCGTCGCCGGCCTGGGCGAGAGCTTTGCCACCAATCTGGGCCTGAACTACCGGCGCCTGGTCTGGCAGGGGCTGGTGGTGGTGGCCGTGGCCACTTCCGCCGTGGTGGTCACGGCCGGCAGCCTTCCCTTTGTGGGACTGATCGTGCCCAACGTGGTGCGCCTGGTCCTGGGTGACAACGTCCGCCGCAGCGTGCTGTGGGTGGCGCTGATCGGCGCGGGCCTGACCCTGCTGTGCGATCTGGTCGGGCGCATGCTGATCGCGCCCTATGAAATCCCCGTGGGCACCGTGCTGGGCGTGCTGGGCAGTGCCTTGTTCCTGGCGCTCATCCTGCGCCGCCGCAAGGGCCGTGCATGAGCAGCCTGCCGCAATCCGTTGCTTGCGCCGATCCGGCTGCGCGCAGTTGGGGCCGGGGCCGACGCCTGGCGCTGCTGGGAGGGCTGGCGCTGCTGTGCCTGCTGGCCTTCATGACCGTGGGCGTCAGGACCGACTGGGCCTTCGTGCTGGAGCACCGGGGCGCCAAGGTGCTGACCATGGCGCTGGTGGCCTGTGCCATCGGCCTGTCCACCGTGGTGTTCCAGACCGTGTCGCACAACACCATCCTCACGCCTTCGGTGATGGGGCTGGATGCGCTGTACCTGTTCGTGCAGGCGTCCATGGTGCTGATGCTGGGCGCGGCAGGCGTGTCCGCCATGGGCGAGGTCGGGCGCTATGCGCTCAACATCGTGCTGATGGTGGGCTTCAGCGTGCTGCTGATGCGCTGGCTCTTCGTGGGCCATGCCAGCAGCCTGCACCTGATGCTGCTGGTGGGCATGGTGGGCGGCATCTTCTTTCGCAGCCTGGCGGGGCTGGCCATGCGCGTGCTCGATCCCAATGAGTTCACGGCGCTGCAGGACCGCATGTTCGCCAATTTCAACGCGGTGAACCTGCAGCTGCTGGTGCCGTCGCTGCTGCTGATCGCCCTGGGCAGCGCCTGGATCTGGCGCCAGCGCCACGTGCTGGACGTGATCTCGCTGGGGCGCGATGCCGCCATCGGCCTGGGCCTGGACTACGATGGCCGCGTGCTGCGGCTGCTGGCCGTGGTGGCCTGCATGGTGGCCGTGTCCACGGCCCTGGTCGGGCCTGTCATCTTCTTCGGCCTGCTGGTCAGCAACATGGCGTATCACGCCATGGGCACGCGCCGCCATGCCTGGGTGCTGCCTGCGGCCGTGCTCTGGGGCTGCGTGCTGCTCATGGGCGGCCAGGTGCTGCTGGAGCAGCTTTTTCAATTCAATACCGTGCTGAGCATCGTGGTGGAGTTCCTGGGTGGAATCGTCTTCATCGTGCTGCTCATGCGCAAGGGGACCCAATGATCGAGGTGCGTGATCTGCTCAAGCGCCATGGCGGCACGACCGTGCTGCAGGAGCTCAACTTCAACGTGCCCGAGCGGGCGCTGACGGCCATCATCGGCCCCAACGGGGCCGGCAAATCCACGCTGCTGTCCCTGGTCAGCCGCCTCATGCCGATCACGGAAGGCCAGGTGCTGGTGGCTGGCCGCGACGTGGCCACCACGCCCACCGAGGCGCTGGCGCGCATCATGGCCATCCTGCGCCAGGACAACCAGAGCACGCTGCGCCTGACGGTGCGCGACCTGGTGGGCTTCGGCCGCTTTCCGCACAGCAAGGGCCGGCTGGGCCCCGAGGATGTGCGCCATGTGGACGAGGCGCTGGAGTACCTGCAGCTCACGCCGCTGGCCGAGCGCTTTCTCGACGAGTTGTCAGGCGGCCAGCGCCAGCGCGCCTACATCGCCATGGTGCTGTGCCAGGACACGCCTTTCATCCTGCTGGACGAGCCGCTGAACAACCTGGACATGGCCCATGCCGTCAGCATGATGGGCCTGCTGCGCCGCGCCGTCACCGAACGCGGCAAGACCGTGGTCATGGTGCTGCACGACATCAACTTCGCCTCCTGCTACGCCGACCACATCATCGCGCTCAAGGACGGCCGCCTGGCCGTGGCGGGCACGCCGGCCGAGGTCGTGCAGGACGAGGTCCTCAGCACCCTCTACGGCATCCCCGTCAGCGTGCACGAGGTCAAGGGCCGCAGGCTCTGCCATTACTTTGGCTGAACATGCGGTGTTTCGGGCTTGGCGCTTGAACCTGGCGCGGCCTGAGGCGAGGGACACCAAGCAAGGGCCTAAGCCGGCCGCTCAGGGGGTGCTTTTCTTCTTCAACAGCATGGAGTCGCCATAGCTGAAGAAGCGGTACTCCTGCGCGATCGCATGGCGGTACAGCGCCATCACCTGCTCGTAGCCGGCGAAGGCGCTGACCAGCATCATCAGCGTGCTCTTGGGCAGGTGGAAGTTGGTGATCAGCAGATCGACCACCTGGTACTCGAAGCCCGGTGTGATGAAGATGCGCGTATCGCCTGAGAAGTTGCCCGTCTGGGCCCAGGACTCCAGCGTGCGCACCGTGGTCGTGCCCACGGCGATGATGCGGCCGCCGCGCTGGCGGCAGCGTTCCAGCGCGGCCAGGGTGGCCAGCGGGATTTCGTACCACTCGCTGTGCATCTGGTGGTCGGCCAGGTTCTCGGTCTTCACGGGCTGGAAGGTGCCGGCGCCCACGTGCAGCGTGACGCTGGCGCGTTCGATGCCGCGCTCGGCCAGGCGGGCCAGCACGGCGTCGTCGAAGTGCAGGGCGGCCGTGGGTGCGGCCACGGCGCCGGGGCGGGCCGCGAAGACGGTCTGGTAGCGCTCGCTGTCTTCGGCGGCATCGGGGTCGTTGCCGGTTTCCTGGTGGCGCTCGATGTAGGGCGGCAGCGGCAGATGGCCGAAGCGCTCCATCAGCTCATGGGGCGTCTCGCCGCGCGGGCCTTCAAAGCTCAGGTGGAACAGCGGGCCGTTCTCGTCGGGCCAGCGGCCACGCAGCACGGCGTCGAAGCCGCCACCGTTCTTGCCGCCGCACAGGTGGATGCGCGAGCCGGGCAGGGGCTTCTTGCTGACGCGCATGTGGGCCACGACGTCGTTGCCTTCCAGTACGCGCTCGACCAGCAGCTCCAGCCGGCCGCCGCTGGCCTTCTCGCCGAAGATGCGCGCCTTGATCACGCGCGTGTCGTTGAACACCAGCAGGTCGCCGGGCTGCAGCAGATCGGGCAGCTCGTGGAAGATGCGGTCGGCGGGCGGGTTGGCATCGTCGCGGCCGTCGAGCAGGCGCGAGGCACTGCGCTGGGCGGCAGGATGCTGGGCAATCAGCTTCTCGGGAAGCTCGAAGTCGAAATCGCTGAGCGAGAACACACGGGACAGGGAGGACATGCAGTGCTTGAGGGCCGGACATGGCCCGTTCCAAGTTCGTTGAACGGAAGCTGGCAATTGTCGCAAACCCTGGGGTCATCCCCGGAATTGCCGGCGATCACCTGGCCATGGCGGCCTGGGGCTGGCGCTCGAACTCCAGCCACAGCGATTCCAGATCGGGGAAGTCCCAGTCCGCAGGGTCTTCGCGCGCGATGATGCGGTCGTTGCCCTGGCTTTCGGACAGGTCCTCGATCTCCGGCGTGATGCGGCAGGACTGGCGCAGCGAATAGAAGACCTTGACGCGCGGCGCCAGCAGGCTGGCCGGCGAGGCATCGACCACCACCGCCAGACGCTGCGAATGCAGGCGCACCAGCGAGCCCAGCGGGTAGATGCCCACGGTCTGCACGAACTGCTCGAACAGCCGCTTGTCGAAATGGCGCGGACTCCACTCGGCCATGCGACGCAGCGCCTCCGAAGGCGGCCAGCCCTTCTTGTAGGGCCGGTCCGAGGTGATGGCATCGTAGACGTCGCAGATCGCCGTCATGCGCGCCAGCAGGCCGATGTCGCCCTGCTGCAGCCCGTCGGGGTAGCCGCTGCCGTCCACCTTTTCATGGTGGTGCAGGCAGGCATCGATGACCTCGTCGTCCAGGCCCAGCGGGCGCAGCAGCTGCTCGCCGTGGCGTGGATGGGCGCGCATCAGCGCCCATTCGGCGTCGTCCAGCGGGCCGGGCTTGTTGAGCACGGCTACCGGAATGGCGGTCTTGCCCAGATCGTGCATGAGGCCGGCCATGCCGGCCTTGCGCAGGCTGTGGTCGTCCAGGCCCATGCGCTTGGCCAGGGCCACCATCAGCGCGCACACGGCCAGACTGTGCATGTAGGTGTAGTCGTCGGCGGTCTTCAGGCGGGCCAGGCCGATCAGCGCATGGGGATTGCGTGCCACGGAGGCCGTCACATCGTCCACCAGCTGTCCGGCGGCCGAGGCGTCCACGGGCCGGCCCAGCCGCGCATCGCTGAACAGGCGGCTCAGCAATTGCCTGGCCTGGGCGCAGGTCTGGGCCGCGCGGCGCAGCTCGGTGGCGGTGGAGATGGGGGCCGTGCTCTGCTCGGACGCAGGGCGGGCGTTGTCGGGGATCTGGTGGCGAAGCTCGTCCTGCGGGTCGAAGCGCAGGCAGGGCACCTGCACGCCCACGTCCAGGCCTTTGCGCACATCGATCCAGACCTCCTGGATGGAGGTGGCGCGCAGACGCTGGAGATCGGCCTCGGAGCGAAGCAGGAAACGGGTTCGCCAAAAGGGATGCTCCATCCAGGAGCCGCAGAACTCGTGCAGGAACATGCCCAGAGTGACATGCTGGACATTGATACGCTTCAACATGGCATTCGGTGGCGGGGTAACACTACGTAACGTCAGCGTGCATGGTAGCGGCTTCCCCAGAGACCCGGGGCGTCAAGGGTGCTTTGGGCAGGGCCGGCCGGCATGAACGTGGCGTGTTGCCTACACCTGTATATTCATACACTATGCTGCCAGCCAACGCGCATGTTCTGAAACAGGAAAGCCCATGCCCCTGAACGTCTCCTCTGCCTTTCCCGACCTGGGGCGCGACGCCCCTGGTGGCAAGGCCGCGCGCGCCGGCAAGGCAAAGGCTGGCGCAGGCAAGGGCGGCGCCAGGAAGGCCGGCAAGGCCTCGGCCACTTCGGGCGACAAGGCCGCCACGCCTGCACAGTCCGCTGCCAGGCCTGCCGCCAGTCCCGCGCAGAAGGCGCTGCAGAAAATGGGACTGGTGCGCGACATCGACCTGGCGCTGCACCTGCCGCTGCGCTATGAGGACGAGACCCGCATCACCGCGCTGCGCAATGCGCGCGAAGGCGATACGGTGCAGATCGAGGCCACGGTCACCCACAGCGAAGTGCAGCTGCGCCCTCGCCGCATGCTCAAGGTCACGGTGGACGACGGCACGGCCGAATGCGTGCTGACCTTCTTCAGCTTCTACCCTTCGCACCAGAAAACCCTGTCCGTGGGCGCGCGGCTGCGCATACGCGGCGAGGTCAAGGGCGGCTTCTGGGGACGGCAGATGCTGCACCCCGCGTTCCGCGCGGCCGGGGGGGATCTGCCCACGGCGCTCACGCCCGTCTATCCGGTGGCGGCAGGACTGCCCCAGGCCTATATCCGCCGCGCAGCGGCCACGGCGATGCTGCGGGCCGACCTCTCCGATACGCTGCCCGCAGGAGAGCACCCGCCCGTGGCCCATTTCCACGGCAACGGCGGGCTGCCGCCGCTGTTCAGCCTGCGTGACGCGCTGCAGTTCCTGCACCATCCCACGCCCGATGTGGCCCTGGCCACGCTGGAAGACCATTCGCATCCGGCCTGGCAGCGCCTGAAGGCCGAGGAACTGCTGGCCCAGCAACTGTCGCAATACGAGGCCAAGCGCGAGCGCGCGCGGCTCAGGGCGCCCGTGCTGCGCGCATTGCCCATGGACAGCGCCCAGGGACTGGCGCGCCAGTTTCTCGACCAGTTGCCCTTTGGCCTGACCGGTGCCCAGCAGCGCGTGGTGGGCGAGATCCTCGCCGACATGCAGCGCCGCATGCCCATGCACCGGCTGCTGCAGGGCGATGTGGGATCGGGCAAGACGGTGGTGGCGGCGCTGTCGGCCGTGGCCTGCATCGAGGCCGGCTGGCAGTGCGCGCTGATGGCGCCCACCGAAATCCTGGCCGAGCAGCATTTCGGCAAGCTGGTCGGCTGGCTGGAGCCGCTGCTGGCTCCGCTGGGCAAGCGCGTGGCCTGGCTGGCCGGCGCGCAGAAGAAGAAGGAGCGCACCGCCATGCTGGAGCTGGTCCGCAGCGGCGAGGCGGCCCTGGTGGTGGGCACGCATGCCGTCATCCAGGACCAGGTGGAGTTCAAGAACCTGGCGCTGGCGGTCATCGACGAGCAGCACCGCTTCGGCGTGGCCCAGCGGCTGGCGCTGCGCCAGAAACTCGCAGCCTCGGGCATGGAGCCCCATCTGCTGATGATGAGCGCCACCCCGATCCCGCGCACCCTGGCCATGAGCTACTACGCCGACCTGGATGTCTCCACCATCGACGAGCTGCCGCCTGGGCGTACGCCCATCGTCACCAAGCTCATTGCCGACAGCCGCAAGGACGAAGTCATCGAACGCATCGGCGCCCAGGTCGCCCAGGGGCGCCAGGTCTACTGGGTGTGTCCGCTGATCGAGGAAAGCGAGGCGCTGGACCTGTCCAACGCCACGGCCACCCACGCCTACCTCAGCGAGATGCTGCCCGATGTCATGGTCGGCCTGCTGCATTCGCGCATGCCCACGGCCGAGAAGAAGGCGGTGATGGAGCTGTTCTCGGCCGGCGTCATGGGCGTGCTGGTCTCCACCACGGTGATCGAAGTGGGCGTGGATGTGCCCAATGCCTCGCTCATGGTGATCGAGCATGCGGAGCGCTTTGGCCTGTCGCAGCTGCACCAGCTGCGCGGGCGCGTGGGACGGGGCGCTGCAGCTTCGGCCTGCGTGCTGCTGTATTCGGTGGGAGACAGCGGCCGCCTGGGCGAGACGGCCAAGGACCGGCTGCGTGCCATGGCCGAAACCAACGACGGCTTCGAGATCGCGCGGCGCGACCTGGAGATTCGCGGTCCGGGCGAATTCCTGGGTGCGCGCCAATCAGGCGCTCCCATGCTGCGCTTTGCCGATCTGGAGCAGGACCTGATGCTGCTCGACTGGGCCCGCGAGCTGGCGCCTCGCATGCTGGAGCAGCACCCGCAACTGGCCCAGCGGCATGTGGACCGCTGGTTGGGCGGCAAGGCCGAATTCCTCAAGGCCTGATGGGCCGGCCCCTGCTTGCGGGATGTTCCTGTTACGTATTTTTACGCGCACGGGCGCTGCCTGGTGGCGGCCTGCTCCGCAGGCCCGCAGCCCGCGCCAGGCAAGGTTTGCGTGTGCGTTGTAGCTGTCGGTAGGGAGCGCTTTATGCGGTCCTGGCGGTGACATCTGCGCGCGGCGACGGCATTGAGTATTTGTGACATTTTGGTACATTGAGTCGCAAAAAACAGGGTAGGTCCATCCGGGAGGGATGGCCTGCCACTCCTCCCCACGCTTCCCCACGGGGAGGACGGCCGTGATCACTCTTGTGTTGTCCCATCTTTCTGAGAATGAGGAGCCGTCCACATGAATGAAGCCGTTCAAGCGAATGAACTCGTCGAGACCTCCTGGCGCATGGGCCTGGTGGCCCTGTCCTATGGCATTGCCGTGCTGGGCTCCTTCGTGGCCCTCACGGCGGCGCAGCGCATTCGCGGGCGCACGGGAATCAGCTGGCTGAATCTGCTGGCGGCCGGCACGGCGCTGGGCGGCATAGGCGTGTGGTCCATGCATTTCACGGGCATGCTGGCGCTGAACCTGGGCATGGGCTCGGGCTACTCCATGGTCGAAACCCTGGTGTCCCTGGTGGCTGCCGTCGCTGCGACCTCGGTGGCGCTGGCCTTTGTCGCGCGGCGGCCCGAAAGCGGGTTGCGCGTGCTGGGCGCCGGCACCCTGCTGGGCCTGGGCGTGGCCTTCATGCATTACCTGGGCATGTACGGCATGCGCTTTCCGGGCTTCATCGTCTGGTCCGTTCCCACCGTGGTGCTGTCCGTGGCCATTGCCGTGGTGGCGGCCAGCGCCGCTCTTTGGCTGTCGTTTCGCACCGGCTCGCTGGGCATGCGGGCGCTGGCGGCTGCCGTGATGGGGGCGGCAGTATGCTCCATGCATTACACGGGCATGGCCGCAGCAGACTTTGTATGCATTTCCGAGACACAGCGGTATGCTCGGCCGCAAGGTTTTGCCGTGATCAGCGCTTTGGACCTTCCCGTCTTTACCGTGATCGTGGCCATAGGCCTGGCAGCATTGATAGGCATGGACCAGCTCATGCAGCAGCGCGACCGGATGCGCCGGCCGCTGCACTAGGTGGATAAATGCAAAAAGCCGGCAGGTCGGGGAGCGCGCAGTGGTCATGCGTGGACGAGGACTGGCACAATCGAAATAGGACAAATCCTAGAGTCTGCACAGGAACTTTTGAGGGGAGCACCCCGGCAACCGGGCCGCAAGGCCTGGTTACACAAAGGTTTCGGCCCAGGTTCCAGGTCTAAGACCATCGTATTTCCCGAGGTTCCCTCCCAGACACAGCTCGCCAATGACACTTACCGAACTCAAATACATCGTGGCCGTGGCACGTGAAAAGCATTTTGGCCGCGCCGCCGAAGCCTGTTATGTGTCCCAGCCCACGTTGTCCGTGGCGATCAAAAAGCTGGAGGAGGAGCTCGATGTCAAGCTCTTCGAGCGCAGCGCCGGCGAAGTGTCGGTCACGTCGCTGGGAGAGGAGATCATCCGGCAGGCGCAAAGCGTGCTGGAGCAGGCCGCCGAGATCAAGGAAATCGCCAAGCGCGGCAAGGACCCGCTGTCGGGCGTGCTCACGCTGGGCGTGATCTACACCATCGGCCCCTACCTGCTGCCCGATCTGGTGCGCAACTCCATCCTGCGCACGCCGCAGATGCCGCTGATGCTGCAGGAGAACTACACCATCAAGCTGCTGGAGATGCTGCGCACGGGCGAGATCGACTGCGCCATCGTCGCCGAGCCCTTCCCCGACACCGGCCTGGCGCTGGCGCCGCTGTACGACGAGCCCTTCATGGCTGCCGTGCCCAGCACCCATGCGCTGGCCCAGAAGGACCATGTCTCCACCAGCGATCTCAAGAACGAGACCATGCTGCTGCTGGGCTCGGGCCACTGCTTCCGCGACCATGTGCTCCAGGTCTGCCCCGAGTTCGCACGCTATGCCAGCAATGCCGAAGGCATTCGCCGCACCTTCGAAGGTTCGTCGCTGGAGACCATCAAGCACATGGTGGCCGCCGGCATGGGCGTGACCCTGGTGCCGCGCCTGTCCGTGCCCGCCGATGCGCTGGAGACCACGGCGCGCCGCCGCAAGACCGACGAGCCGCACATCCGCTACCTGCCCATCCTCGAGGACGACGGCTCGGCCCCGCCCACGCGCCGCGTGGTCCTGGCCTGGCGCCGCAGCTTCACGCGCTACGAGGCCATCGCCGCCCTGCGCAACGCGGTCTACGCCTGCGCCTTGCCCGGCGTCAAACGCCTGTCCTGATGACTGCACCGCTGCGCGGGCCGTGCCTCCAGGGCCACCGCGCTTGCGTTATCGTTGCTTTCGGTCTCCGGGCGGTCTGCCCGGGGCATATTCCATCCGTACGAAGTTGAAAGGGATCCCATGGCCAAAAATGCCAGCAAAGACAAGTCCGGTGCAAAGAAGCCAGAGGCCGTGCAGGCCGCCAAGACCGTGCAGGCAGCGACGGCCGATGTCGCACCGGTGTCCGTGCGCTCCAGCGCCATCCACATCGGCATCAGCGACAAGGACCGTGCCGCCATCTCCAAGGGCCTGTCGGCCCTGCTGGCCGACACCTACACGCTCTATCTGACAACGCACAACTTTCACTGGAACGTCACGGGCCCGATGTTCAACACACTGCACACCATGTTCATGGGGCAGTACACGGAACTGTGGAACGCCGTTGATCCCATCGCCGAGCGCATCCGCGCCCTGGGCCATTTCGTACCGGGCTCCTATGCCGACTTCGGCAAGCTCACCAGCCTGGCCGACGTGCCCCACGATCCGCCCAAGGCCCTGGAGATGGTGCGCATCCTGGTGGCAGGCCATGAAGCCGTGGCACGGACGGCGCGCAGCCTCTTCCCGCTGGCCGACAAAGCCAGCGACGAGCCCACGGCCGACCTGCTGACCCAGCGCCTGACCGTGCATGAGCAGACCGCCTGGATGCTGCGTGCCCTGCTTGAAGAGTGATGCTGCACATGCCCCAAGCACCTACGGCCCGGGAGTGATGACCGCGCATGCTCCGGACCTGGATTGACGCACACGCCGCCACGAGCGGCCTGTGCCTGGTACTGGCCGCCTTGGGCGGCCTTTTTTTCTACCTGCGCCTGCCCGCCGCCGCGCGGCTGCGCCATGCAGGCCTGCCGATGCCACGCGCCGCATGGCAGGGCCTGGTTGCGGCGGGCCTGCTGGCCGCGCTGGCCCTGGGCGTGATGGTGCGCGACATGCTGGGCCTGGGCCAGCCCGCAGGCTGCGACTCCTGCACCGACTGGCCGGTGCTGGACGATGCCCTGCACCAGTGGCTTGCTGGCCATGCCACCGATGCCTGGGTGCGCCCCGTGGTCGCCTTCACCCAGCTGGGCCATGTGGGCTGGATGGTGTCGCTGTCTGTTGCCGTGCTGGCGCTGCTGCTGTGGCGCCGCGACTGGCTGCATGCGGCCGCCTGGGTGGTGGCCACGGCGGGAGTCGGCCTGTGGATACGCGCCATCAAGACCAGCGTGGGCCGCCCGCGCCCCGTGGGCGGCTGGGTGCCCGAGGGCGGCTTCAGCTTCCCCAGCGGCCACAGCGCCGGCACCTTCGTGCTCTATCTGATGCTGGCCTGGCTGCTGCTGCCGTACCTGCGGCCTGCCTGGCGCTGGTGCGTGGGCCTGGCGGCCCTGGCCGTTGCCCTGGGCGTGGGCGCCAGCCGCGTCGTGCTGCGCGTGCACTATGCCAGCGATGTGCTGGCTGGCTGGCTGCTGGGCCTGGCCTGGATGGCGCTGGTGATCTGTGCCGTGGAGTGGGCGCAAACCCGCGTTGCCGGCAGGCGCTGCTGAGGCGCGCCGCCGAGCCCGCCCGCCCAGCGGCGACAATGCGGGCATTTTCGAATGTGATGCGTGCGATGGTCGGCCCACGGCCGCCATCGGCGCCCAGACGCCATGCCTACCTCCTCCTCTACGCCCATGCCTGCGCCCCGGCGCAGCAAACTGTCGCTCTACCTGGACCTGGTCCGCTTCAACCGGCCGGCCGGCTGGCTGGTCCTGGTCTGGCCCACGCTGGCCGCACTGTGGGTGGCGGCGGGCGGGTTTCCGGGCTGGCATCTGCTGGTGGTCTTCGTGCTGGGCACGGTGCTGATGCGCAGCGCCGGCTGCTGCATCAATGACATCGCCGACCGCGACTTCGACCGCCACGTCAAGCGCACCACGCAGCGCCCCATCACCTCGGGACTGGTCTCGGTGAAGGAGGCCGCGCTGCTGGGCGCGGCCCTGGCCCTGGTCTCGCTGGGCCTGGTGCTGACCACCCGCTGGGAGGCCGTGGCCTGGTCCGTGCCCGCCGTGCTGTTCACCATCCTCTACCCGTTCACCAAGCGCTTCTTCGCCATGCCCCAGGCGTTTCTGGGCATCGCCTTCAATTTCGGCATCGTCATCGCCTTCGCCGCCGTGCAGGGGCAGGTGCCCGCCACGGCCTGGATTCTGTGGTTGGCCAACATGTTCCTGGTGCTGGCCTATGACACCGAATACGCCATGGTGGACCGCGACGATGACCTCAGGATCGGCATGAAGACCTCGGCCATCACCCTGGGCCGCTTCGACGTGGCGGCCGTCATGGGTTTCTTCGTGCTCTGCGGCCTGCTCACGGTCTGGGCGTTGGCGCCCTTCGGCCTGGCCTGGCCTTTCTGGCTGGGCCTGGCCGTGGCTGCGGCCCAGGTGATCTGGCACTTCACCCTGATCCGCCACCGCACGCGCGAAGGCTGCTTCGTCGCCTTCAGCAAGAGCCACTGGATCGGTGCCAGCCTGTTCGCGGGCGTGGCGCTGGGGTTTGCGCTGCGCTGAGGGCTCAGCGCTGAAAAAACAAGGGAGGCCGGTGCCTCCCTTTTGCATGGTGCCTGGGCGCGCTGCGTCGGGCTCAGCGGCCGAACTCGGCGGCCAGCTCCTTGGCCCGTGTTTCCGCCGCCCGCATGGCGGCCACGAAATGCTCGGGCACCTGTTGCGCCTGCATGTGGGTGATGGCGGCGTGGGTGGTGCCGCCCTTGCTGGTCACGCGCTGGCGCAGCACGTCGGCGCTTTCAGTGGAGCGGGCGGCCAGTTCCGATGCGCCCTGGAAGGTGGCCACGCCCAGGCGGTAGGACTGCTCGGCCGTGAGGCCCATGTCCACGCCGGCCTGTGTCATGGCTTCGAGGAACAGGAAGACATAGGCTGGGCCCGAGCCCGACAGTGCGGTCACGGCGTCCAGGTGCGCTTCCTGGTCGACCCAGACGAACTGGCCCGTGGTGGCAACGACCTGCTCGATGGCGCTCTTGCCTGCGGCATCGACCTGGGCGCATGCGAACAGGCCCGTCATGCCCTTGCCCACCAGGGCCGGCGTATTGGGCATGGCGCGCACGATGCGGCCCGTGCCAAGCCACTGGGCGATGGAGTCCGTGGGAATGCCGGCGGCAACGCTCAGGTGCAGGGCCTGGGCGGTGTGCGGCGCCACGGCCTGGGCGGCTTCCTTGAAGGTCTGGGGCTTGACGGCCCAGACCACGATGCCGGCACCGTCCAGCGCGCTGGCGGCGGCCGCGGCATCGGCATGTGCCGTGATGCCGAAGTTCGTGCGCAGCGCGTCGCGTGCAGCCTCGAAGGGTTCGACGACGACGATGCGGTCTGCGGATTGGCCCTGGCCGATCAGTCCGCCGATGATGGCGCTGGCCATGTTGCCGCCACCGATGAAGGCGATGACAGGGGAGGCTGTGGAAACGGTGTTCATGCTGGTGGCGGTGGAGAAGGAAAACGAAGAGTTTAGAGCGTGTTCCCACCGTGCCAGCGCATGTCCACGCCATGGCTGGCGGCCAGGTCCAGGGGCTGTGCCGGGGCGCCGGGCCGCTGGCGCAGGGTGAGCGTGCAAGGGCCCTCTCCGCGGGTGGCAAGGCGCTGGCGCAGTGCGTCGCAGGCCGCCAGTGCCTGCGCGCCTTGCAGCAGCAGGTCGAACCCCGGCAATGCCAGCCGCGCGCCCTGGTTGTCCAGCTTCTCCAGCGGCAGGCCCGGGCCCAGCAGCGCCCGGTAGCGGTCCAGGCTGGCGTCCAGATCGTGCACGGCGACGGTCAGCGAGGCTACGCCCAGCGCGCCGTTGGGATGCTCGCGCACGCTGCCTTCGGGCACGCGCAGCGCGCGCGGCGTGACGTCGCCGCACAGGAAGGGCAGGTCGGGCGTGGCGTGGCGCGCCGTCTGCCACAGCAGTTGCGCGCCATCGGGGCGCACGCGGCCTCCGTCCACGGGGCCGATCAGGGTGTCCAGCCCCCGCCCGCGCGCCTCGGCCAGGGCCTGGGAGGTGCTTTGGGGCAGCAGGGCGAAGTCCACCAGCCCTTCGCCATGGTCGCGCAGCGTGCGGTACCAGCGCTCTTCGGGCGCCGGGGCGGTCCAGGCAATGATCTCCAGGTAGGCGCCATCGGCAAACACGACCAGCGCGTTGTGCGAGGTGCGGCCCGGATGGCGGCCGCCGATGGCGACCTGGAAGCCCAGCGCGCGGTAGTCCGCCACGGCGGCCTCGAGGTCCTGCACGGCGATGACGATGTGGTCCAGCGGAAGTGCCATGAATGCTCCTGTGTTGTAAGGGGGTGCCGTCCGGATTCTCAGTCTTCGAGCTGGATCTTGTTGTCCCGCACGAAGCGGCCCCAGCGCTCATATTCCTGGCGCACCCAGCGGTCGAGGGCGGGTCCGTCCGTGGCCATGACTTCGAAGCCCGACTGCATGAGCTTGCTGCGGATGTCGGGCGTGTTCAGCGTGGCCTGGAAGTCTTCGGTGAGCTTGTGCACCGTGGCGGCCGGCGTGGCGGAAGGCGCGAAGACGCCGATCCACGAATAGGCCTCGAAGCCCGCAAAGCCCGATTCGGCCACGGTGGGCACGTCGGGCAGCTCGGGCAGGCGCTTGAGGCCGGTCACCGCCAGCGGCTTGATCTTGCCCGCCGAAATCTGGCCGCGCAGCGCCGCGTAGCTGAGCAGGGTGAGGTCGGACACATTGCCGAGCACGGCCTGCACGGCCGGGCCGCCGCCGCCGTAGGGCACATGCAGCACGTAGGTGCCCGAGCGGCGCTTGATGTCCTCCATCACCAGGTGGTTCATGGACCCCAGGCCGGTCGATGCGTAGCTGTATTTGCCCGGGTTGCGGCGCGCCAGCTCCAGGAAGCCGGCCAGGTCCTTGGCGGGCACCGAGGCCGAGGCGCCGATCACCAGCGGAAAGCGCAGCGCCAGCGACACGCCCGTGAAGTCCTTGAAGGTGTCGTAGGGCAGCCGGGACTTGGCGATGGGATTGATGGCATGGGTGTCGAAGCTGAACAGCAGGGTGTTGCCGTCCGGGGCCGACTTGGCCACGTACTGGGTGGCGATCTGGCTGGCGGCGCCGGGGCGGTTCTCCACGATCACCGACCGCCCGGCCACCTCGCCCAGGCGCGGCTGCAGTATGCGCGCGGCGATGTCGGTGCTGCCCCCTGGCGGGAAGGTGATGACCAGCTTGAGCGGGGCGGCACCCTGCGCGAACGCCGTGCCCGCCGGCCCCAGCAGGGATGCGGCGGCCATGGCCAGCAGCAGCTGGCGGCGGTAGAGGTGGCGTGAAGGGCTGCGTGAAGGGCTGCGTGTAGGGCGGCAGGGCATGGAAACTCCTTTTCAAGCGCATTGACGGGCAGAGGGGAGAGGGGGTCTGTGCGTGGGGCCTGGCGTCAACCCATCCATTGGCTCACCGGCACGGCCGTGTCCTGGAGCTCTTGCGAGATCACATCCACCAGCGCCGGGCCGTCGTGCATCAGCGCAGCCTTGAGCGCGGCTTCGAGGTCTGCCGGGTCCTCCACGCGCCATGCCTTGACGCCGAAGGCCTCGGCCACGCGGGCATGGTGGGTGCGGTTGAAGTCGACGGAGAAGTAGCGTTCATCGTAGCCGGACTTCTGGCTGGCCTTGATCCAGCCGAACACGCTATTGGAGAACACGATCATCTTCAGCGGCACGTTGCGGCGCACGATGGTTTCCAGCTCGCCGCAGGTGAAGCCGAAGCTGCCGTCGCCCATGACCGCGACCACCACGGAATCGGGCTGGCCGATGGCTGCGCCAAAGCCGGCGGACATGGCAAAGCCCAGCGCCCCGTGCGCGCGGTTGGTGATGAAGTGCCGGCCGGCCTGGGGCGCGTCGAAATAGGCCGTGAAGTAGGGGCAGGGCGTGCCGGGGTCGGCCACCACGATGGCGCGCGCGGGCAGCAGGCGGTTGAGCGTGTCCACCACGCGCTCGGGCTTGATGGGGCGCTCCAGCGAGGCGGCCAGTGGCGCGAAGAAGGCCTGCTTGGCGGCGCGCGCGGTGGCCGCCAGCGCGGCGCCGTCCGCGGCATCGGCGGGGCGGCGGGCGATGCGCTGCTGCACGGCCGCGTGCAGCGCCTGCAGGCCCAGCAGAGCGTCGCCCACCAGGGCCACGTCGGTGCGGTAGTTGGTGCCTATGGTCATGGCGTCCACGTCCAGATGGACGATGGTCACCTTGCGCGAGGGCATCTGCCAGTGCTCGGTGGTGGTGGAGCCGGCGCGTGCGCCGATGAACATCACCAGATCGGCCTGCGCCACCACGGCGCGCGTGGCCTCGACGCCGCCATTGGTGCCCACCACGCCGGCATTGAGCGGATGGCTGCCGGCAAGACTGCCCTGGCCGCTGACGCTGGAGCACACGGGCGCGTTGAGCAGGGTGGCCAGCGCATCCAGCGCGGCGCCGGCGCCCGCGATGAGCACGCCGCCGCCGCAGATCAGCACGGGGGAGCGTGCCGCCACCAGGCGGTCGGCTGCCTCGGCCACGGCCGCCGGATCGGGCGCGGACCGGTAGGCGGGATAGCGGTCATGGCCGGGCTGGGCCCAGACATCGGCCGGATCCAGCGCGTGCTTTTGCACGTCATAGGGCAGGCAGATATGGGTGGCGCCCGGCCGGCCCGTGGTCATGGCGCGAAAGGCGCTGCGCACGGCGTGCGGAATCTGGTCCACGCGGTCGATGGTGGTATTCCACTTGGTCAGCGGCCTGTACAGCGCCTGCTGGTCCAGTTCGGTCAGCGGGAACTTGCCGCGTGCGCCCACGGAGACGTCCGAGGTGATGCCCAGCACGGGCACCGAGGATTCGTTGGCCTCGGCCAGGCCGGGCAGCAGGTAGGTGGCGCCGCCGCCGCTGGGGCCTTCGCACACGCCCACCTTGCCTGTGACGCGCGCATAGGCGTCGGCCATGTAGCCGGCGCTGCGCTCGTCCCGCGTGAGGATGTGGTCCATGCCGTGGTCCAGCCGCGCCATGGCGTCGTAGAAGGGCAGGCTGGTGTCGCCGCACAGGCCGAAGATGTGCTTGACGCCGTTGAGCTGAAGCATGCGGACCATGGCGTCGGCGCCATTGAAAGCGGTGGTCATGTCGGGAGTCTCCGGGCAGGTTGGATGAGGGGTTTTTAAGAATCCATTTCAGTATACTTAAAAGTATCCAAAGCGCCAGAGGGCACAATGGCGCCATGAAAATCTCCAACATCCGCCACGAACGGGGCTCCAGCGTCTACAGCACGCTGCGTGACATGGCCATTTCCTACGAGTTCAAACCGGGCGAGCGCCTGAGCGAGAGCGAACTGGCGCTGCGCCTGGGCGTGAGCCGCACGCCCGTGCGCGAGGCACTGACGCGGCTGGTGGCCGACGGTTTTCTGCTGCCCGCCAGCCGCGGCTACATGCGGCGCGAACTGGACGTGAAGGAGTCACTGGACCTGTACGAGGCCCGCGTGGCCGTGGAGCGCGAATGCGTGCGCTTGGCCGTGGAGCGCGCCACCGATGCCCAGATCGACGAGGCGCGGGCCTATCTGGAGCAGAGCCAGCGCGTGGCCTCCGACACGCCGGTGCGGCAGCTGGTGGACCTGGACGAGGGATTCCATCTGCGCATTGCCGACATGGCTGGCAATGCCGAGCTGCGGCGCATGCTGGTGAGCCTGAACGAGCGCATCCGCTTCATCCGGTGGATCGACATGGAGAACGTGGGGCGCGCCTCCACCCAGCACGAGCACCTGGAAATCCTGCAGGCCTTGAGCGACCGCGACGCCCAGGCCAGCGAGCGCCTGATGGCCGAGCACATCGGCCTGCGGCGCGAGCAGATCGTGGAGGCGATTGCGCGCGGTCTGACGCGCATCTACCTGCCGCAGGAGCAGGTGCAGGCCACGCCCTGAAGCGCCTTCAGGGGGCGCAGGGCGTCGAGGGCCGGTAGGCGGTGACCAGGATCTGGTTGGCCTGCGCCGGGTTGAAGTTGTCGTCGCTGGCGAACACCAGCACGCGCGTGCCATCGGGCAGCGGCGGGCCCCAGGACATGGCCTCCATGTTGTCCAGCCGCCCGCGCTGAACCGTGGACAGGTCCGCAATCAGCTGCTTGGCTGCCACCTGCGGCGGGTTGCGCATGAAGCTGTCCATGGCCAGCGTATCGGTCGCTTGCAGGCCGATGCGGTACAGCCGCGCGCCAAAGCCGTGGCCCGGGCTGTAAGAGCGCTCCAGTACCAGCAGATGGTCGGGACCGTCCGGCAGGATTTCGCTGATGCCGTTGACCTCGCGCTGGGGCAGGGCCCAGCTGGCGGCCGGCACGGCATCGGGCTGGTAGGCGATCTGGCGCAGCAGCCGGCCGTCGTCCAGGCTGACCAGGCTGATGCGCACGGGCGCGCCTGCCGTGGCGGCGCTGGCGCGCGGGCCGTCCTGGCGCAGCGGCGCCTCCAGGGCCAGCCAGGCCTGCTGTCCGTCCGGCGTGACGGCCAGCCCCTCGAAGCCGAAGTTCGAGCGCAGGCCCGGCCTGCCGTCCTTGTCCTTGAATGCGTAGAACCACCGCGCGATCTGGCGGCCCGTGGCGTCGGTCCTCACCAGCGAGGTGCCAAAGCCCCGGCCCGGGTCGCCTTCGTCGGTCCACAGCAGGCCGCCGTCCGGCAGCAGGCGGATGGCTTCGGGGTCGGGCACGGGCTGGGTGGCGGGCGCGGCATGGCGCGGGCGCAGCCAGTGGCCTTCGGTATCCCGCAGCGGATGCACTTCGGTGACCTGCGCCTGCCAGGGGTTGGGGCCGGCGCGCTGGCCGGCGTCCAGCGGCTCCATGCGCAGGCGCATCCAGCGCGCGGGGCCGCGGGCCGAGCGGTCATCGCTGATGGCCACGTAGTCGCCGCGCTGCGCGTCGTAGTCCAGGCCCGAGATGCCGCCTGTGATGGCGCCGTCGATGGGCTCGTCCCGCGCAAGGGTGGTGCTGCCCAGCCATTGCAGGCGTGCGCAGGCGGTGGGCTGCGGGACCAGCAGCGCCTGCGGTGGCGCGGCACAGCCTGCCAGCCACAGGCCGCAAGCAACCAGGCTGGCAAGCCGGCGCAAGACAGTCAGCCTCAGGCCGCCAGCGCGGTCTGGGCCACCGCATGCTCCCAGCGTGCCATCAGCTCGTCGGCGCGGTGCTTGTCCAGCGTAGGAACGAAGCGGCGCTCGGCCTTCCACAGCGCCGACAGTTCCTCGGTGCTCTGGTACACGCCCGAGGACAGGCCCGCCAGGTAGGCCGCGCCCAGGGCCGTGGTCTCCACGCAGGCCGGGCGCACGACGGGAATGCCCAGCAGGTCGGCCTGGAACTGCATGAGCAGGTTGTTGACGCAGGCGCCGCCGTCCACGCGCAGTTCGCTCACCGGCGCGCCGCCGCTGGCCACCGCATCGCGGCTCATGGCCAGCAGCAGGGCGGCGCTCTGGAAGGCAATGGATTCCAGCGCGGCCCGCGCAATGTGGGCCATGGTGGTGCCGCGCGTCAGGCCCGTGATGGTGCCGCGCGCATCGGGCTTCCAGTAGGGGGCGCCCAGTCCGGTGAAGGCCGGCACCATCATCACGCCGCCCGAGTCGGGCACGCTCTCGGCCAGTTGCTGCACCTGGCCGCTGTGCTCGATGGCGCGCAGCCCGTCGCGCAGCCACTGGACCACGGCGCCGCCCACGAAGACGCTGCCTTCCAGCGCATAGGCCGGCGCAGCGCTGGGCTGTGCAGCAGCGGTGGTCAGCAGGCCGTTGGCGGAGGTCTGGAACACGCCGCCCGTGTGCATGAGCATGAAGCAGCCCGTGCCATAGGTGTTCTTGGCCATGCCGGCGGAAAAGCAGGCCTGGCCGAAGAGGGCGCTTTGCTGGTCGCCGGCCACGCCGCCGATGGCGATCTCGCCGCCCAGCACCTCGGCTGCCGTGCGGCCGAAATCGGCGGCGGAAGGCAGCACCTCGGGCATCAGCGCGCGCGGAATCTCCAGCAGCGCCAGCAGATCGTCGTCCCACTGGTTGGTGTGGACGTTGAACAGCATGGTGCGGCTGGCGTTGGAGACATCGGTCACATGGCGGCGCCCGCCCGTGAGCTGCCAGATCAGCCAGCTGTCCACGGTGCCGAAGGCCAGCTCGCCGCGCTCGGCGGCGGCGCGTGCGCCATTGACGTTGTCCAGGATCCAGCGCAGCTTGGTGCCCGAGAAATAGGCGTCGATCAGCAGGCCGGTCTTGCGCTGGATGGTGTCGGCATGGCCGGCCTCGCGCAGCTGGGCGCACAGCGGCTCGGCGCGGCGGTCCTGCCAGACGATGGCGTGATGCAGGGGCTGGCCCGTGGCGCGGTTCCAGACCACGGTGGTCTCGCGCTGGTTGGTGATGCCCAGGGCGCGGATGTCGGCCGCCGCCAGCCCGGCCTTGGCCAGGGCCTCGCGCGCCGTGGCCAGCTGGGTGCGCCAGATCTCGCGCGGATCGTGCTCCACCCAGCCGGGGCGGGGATAGATCTGCGGCAGCTCCAGCTGGGCAGAGGCCACGATGCGGCCCTGGGTGTCGAAGACGATGCTGCGCGAGCTGGAGGTGCCCTGGTCCAGGGCAAGCAGATAGGTCATGGTGCGGTATCCAGGAAAAGCAGGGCCGGTGCGCGTGTCCTGTGCGGGCGGTGGCGCAGCGGCTGCGGAAAACTTATTGCGCCACCACGCATTGCACCTCGGCTTCGCGAAGCAGTGCGTCGAAGGGCGCAGGGGGCGCGGTATCGGTGAACAGGCGGTCGATCTGGTCCAGGCGGGCCAGCTCCACCATGGCCTGGCGGTGGAACTTGCTGTGGTCGGCGGCCAGCCAGACCTCGCGCGACTGGGCAATGATGGTCTGGGCCACCTTGACTTCGCGCATGTCGAAGTCGCGCAGGCTGCCATCGGGCTCGATGGCCGAGATGCCGATCAGGGCGATGTCCACCTTGAACTGGCGTATGAAATCCACAGCGGCCTCGCCCACGATGCCCCGGTCGCGCGTGCGGACCACGCCGCCGGCCACGATGACCTCGCAGTCGGCGTTGGAGCTGAGGATGGCCGCCACGTTGAGGTTGTTGGTGATCACGCGCAGGCCCCGGTGCTTGAGCAGGGCCTGGGCCACGGCCTCGGTGGTGGTGCCGATGTTCAGGATCAGCGAGCAGCCGTTGGGAATGGCCTCGGCCACGGCGCGCGCAATGCGCGACTTGCCTTCGGCATGCAGCACCTGGCGCTGGGGGTGGCCCAGGTTCTCGACCGTGGCGCTGGGCACGCGCACGCCGCCGTGAAAGCGCACCATCAGCCCGGCATCTGCCAGCTTCTGAATGTCGCGGCGCACGGTCTGAAGCGTCACGCCCAGGATCTCGGCCAGCTGCTCCACCGTGGTGGACTGGCGGCTGCGGACTTCGTCCAGCAGCTGTAGTTGGCGGGGGTTGGTGTTCACGGCAAATCCATCGGAGGGGCGATCGGGGGGACGGGTGGATGGTCGGGCAGTCAATCGGGCCGGGCGACGGGTTTATAGCGCATTTGACGCGGCCAGCCGTGGGCTGGGGAACTTTAAAACGAAGAAAAAGGAACAGCACCTAGGGTATGTGTTGATGGGCTGCGATCCGGAAAGAACAAAAATGAAGACGTTCGGGCCTTCAAACGCGCTTTGGAGGCCCGCCTTTCTCCTTGTTCAAATGCTGCCCCGGTGGCGGCCTCGCCAAAAAGAGGGCAGTCGTGGAACTGGTGTTGGAGAGAATCAGCAAGCGTGTGGGCGGCCAGACCTGGCTGCACCCCATGCACCTGGAACTGGAAAGCCGCGCGGTGACCGTGCTGCTGGGCGCCACGCAGGCCGGCAAGACCAGCCTGATGCGCATCATGGCCGGCCTGGACGTGCCCACCGAAGGCCGGGTGCGCGTCGATGGCGTCGATGTGACCGGCATGCCCGTGCGCGAGCGCAACGTGGCCATGGTCTACCAGCAGTTCATCAACTATCCCTCGCTCACGGTGGCGGACAACATCGCCTCGCCGCTGAAGCTGCGCGGCGATCGCGACGTGGCGCAGCGCGTGCGCGCCCTGGCCGAGCGGCTGCACATCGAGATGTTCCTGGACCGCTATCCGGCCGAGTTGTCGGGTGGCCAGCAGCAGCGCGTGGCCCTGGCGAGGGCGCTGGCCAAGGGCGCTCCGCTGATGCTGCTGGACGAGCCCCTGGTCAACCTCGACTACAAGCTGCGCGAGGAACTGCGCGAGGAGCTGACCCAGCTGTTCGCCACCGGCAGCTCCACCGTGGTCTACGCCACCACCGAGCCCGGCGAGGCCCTGCTGCTGGGCGGCCACACGGCCGTGCTGCACGAGGGGGAGCTGCTGCAGTACGGCCCCACGGCGGAGGTGTTCCACCGACCCAATTCGCTGCGCGTGGCGCGGGCCTTCAGCGATCCGCCCATGAACCTGGTGCCCGCGCAGGCAGTGGACACCGGGTTGGAGCTGCCCGGCGGCGCGCGGCTGCCCATGGCGCTGCCGGTGGACCTGGCCGCTGCCGGCCCCCTGACCCTGGGCCTGCGCGCCAGCGCGCTGCGCCTGCAGGCCCGGCCCGGGGATGTGGCGCTGCAAGGCGTGGTGGAACTGGCCGAGATCTCGGGGTCGGACACTTTCGTGCATGCCACCACGCCCTGGGGCGAGCTGGTGGCCCAGGTCACGGGCGTGCACCACCTGGATCTGGGCAGCGCGGTCACGCTACACCTGGATCCGGCCCATGCCTACGTGTTCGGCACGGACGGCGCGCTGCTGCTGGCGCCGGCGCGGCCCGGAGGACGATGAGATGGCCCGCATAGAACTCGATCTGGCCCACTCCTACAAGCCGAACCCGCAGCAGGACAGCGACTATGCGCTGCTGCCGCTGAGCATGGTCTTCGAGGACGGCGGCGCCTATGCGCTGCTCGGCCCCTCGGGCTGCGGCAAGACCACCATGCTCAACATCATGTCGGGCCTGCTGGTCCCCTCGCAGGGCAAGGTGCTGTTCGACGGCCGCGACATGACGCGCGCCACGCCCCAGGAGCGCAACATTGCCCAGGTGTTCCAGTTCCCGGTGATCTACGACACCATGACCGTGGCCGAGAACCTGGCCTTTCCGCTGAAGAACCGCCGCATGCCTGCCGACCGCATCCGCGCCCGCGTGGGCCAGATCGCCGAGATGCTGGAGATGAGCGGCCAGCTCGACCAGCGCGCGGCGGGCCTGTCGGCCGACGCCAAGCAGAAGATCTCGCTGGGCCGGGGCCTGGTGCGGCCCGATGTCTCGGCCGTGCTGTTCGACGAGCCGCTCACGGTGATCGACCCCCAGCTCAAGTGGCAGCTGCGCCGCAAGCTCAAGCAGATCCACCATGAGCTGCGGCTCACGCTGATCTATGTGACGCACGACCAGGTGGAGGCCTTGACCTTTGCCGATCAGGTCGTGGTCATGACGCGTGGCCGTGCCGTGCAGGTGGGCACGCCCGCCCAGCTCTTCGAGCGGCCAAGCCATGCCTTCGTCGGCCACTTCATCGGCTCGCCGGGCATGAACTTCGTGCCGCTGCAGCAGGACGGCGGCCGGCTGCTGGCCGAGGGCCAGTACCTGTCCCTGCCCGCCGCACTGGCCAGCGTGGCGCCCGGCCTGCCCCTGAGCCTGGGCATACGCCCCGAGTACCTGGCACTGGCCTCGGCCGACGCGCCCGGCGCCGTGGCCTGCACGGTGGAGCGCGTGCAGGACGTGGGCACGCACCAGCTGCTGGTGGCGCGCCTGGGCGAGCGGCTTCTCAAGCTGCGCTGCGGCGCCGACGCCTTCCTGCCCGCCGCAGGGCAGACCGTCTGGGTGCAATTGCAGGGCCCCCACACCTGCTACTACGTCAACGAGGAGCTGCAGGCATGAGCCAGACCATCAAGCCCGTCAACCAGAAGGCCTGGCTGCTGATCCTGCCGGTCATCATCTGCGTGGCCTTCTCGGCCATCATCCCGCTGATGACGGTGGTGAACTACTCGGTGCAGGACATCATCAGTCCCGACCGGCGCGTGTTCGTGGGCACGGAATGGTTTGCCCAGGTCATGCGCGACGAGGAACTGCACTCGGCCCTGCTGCGCCAGATCGGCTTTTCGCTGGCCGTGCTGCTGGTGGAGATTCCGCTGGGCATCGCGCTGGCCCTGTCCATGCCGGCCCAGGGCTGGAAGGCCTCGGCGGTGCTGGTCGTGGTCTCGCTGTCGCTGCTGATTCCGTGGAACGTGGTCGGCACCATCTGGCAGATCTACGGCCGCGCCGACATCGGCCTGCTGGGCGCGGCGCTCAACACGCTGGGCGTGGACTACAACTACACGGGCAATGCCACCCATGCCTGGCTCACCGTGCTGGTCATGGATGTCTGGCACTGGACGCCGCTGGTGGCCCTGCTGTGCTACGCGGGCCTGCGCTCCATTCCCGACGCCTACTACCAGGCCGCGCGCATCGACGGCGCCAGCAAGTTCGCGGTGTTCCGCTACATCCAGCTGCCCAAGATGCGCGGCGTGCTGATGATCGCCGTGCTGCTGCGCTTCATGGACAGCTTCATGATCTATACCGAGCCCTTCGTGCTCACGGGCGGCGGGCCCGGCAATGCGACCACCTTCCTGTCGCAGTACCTGACGCAAAAGGCCGTGGGCCAGTTCGACCTCGGGCCGGCGGCGGCCTTCTCGCTGATCTATTTCCTCATCATCCTGCTGCTGTGCTTCATCCTCTACAACTGGATGCAGCGCGTGGGCACGGCAGACAAGGAAGGAGCAAGAGAATGACCCCCACGCTCCCTTCGTTCGCTGCCCCCTCGAGGGGTCTCGGCCTGCCTTGGGGCGGCCCTGCGGGAGGCCGGACATGACTGAAGACCGCCGTTTCCACAAGCGCACGCTGTTCCTCGTCGCCTACCTGCTGTTCGCCGTGCTGCCCATCTACTGGATGGTCAACATGAGCTTCAAGACCAACGAGGAGATCCTGTCGAGCTTCTCGCTGTGGCCCCAGCATTTCACCTGGGCCAACTACCAAACCATCTTCACCGACGCCTCCTGGTACTCGGGCTACATCAACAGCCTGATCTACGTGGCCATCAACACCGTGATCTCGCTGACGGTGGCGCTGCCGGCGGCCTATGCGTTCTCGCGCTACCAGTTCCTGGGCGACAAGCATGTGTTCTTCTGGCTGCTGACCAACCGCATGACGCCGCCGGCCGTCTTCCTGCTGCCCTTCTTCCAGCTCTACACCACGGTGGGCCTGATGGACACGCACATCGCCGTGGCCCTGGCCCACCTGCTGTTCAACGTGCCGCTGGCCGTCTGGATCCTGGAGGGTTTCATGAGCGGCATTCCGCGCGAGATCGACGAGACGGCCTATATCGACGGCTACTCCTTCCCGCGCTTTTTCCTCACCATCTTCCTGCCGCTGATCAAGGCCGGCGTGGGCGTGGCGGCCTTCTTCTGCTTCATGTTCAGCTGGGTGGAACTGCTGCTGGCGCGCACGCTGACCAGCGTGAACGCCAAGCCCATCGTGGCGACCATGACGCGCACCGTCTCGGCCTCGGGCATGGACTGGGCGACGCTGGCGGCGGCCGGCGTGCTGACCATCGTGCCGGGCGCCATCGTGATCTGGTTCGTGCGGCATTACATCGCCAAGGGTTTCGCCATGGGGAGGGTGTGAGGCACCCCCTGAGTCGCTTGCGCGCCTTCCCCCCGTGGCACGGCGCCTCTCTACCCGCTTCGCGGGGGAGGGGGACGACAGCCTCGCGGCGGGGCGGCCCTTGCTTGCTGTCCCTCGCTTGGGGCCGCGCCAGTTTCGACGGGCAGTGGTTTTTGTTTCTGAAAGGACTCGTCAATGTTTTCCTGGATGGCCTGGACGCTGCCGGTGGCGGTGTTCTTCAGTTGCATCGTGCTGATGCTGGTGGGCATGACGCTGTGGGAGTTGCGCAGCCCGACCTTGATGCGCAAGGGCTGGCTGCCGATGGCGACGACGCGCGGGGACCGGCTGTTCATCGGGCTGCTGCTGGCGGCCTATGTCAATCTGGCCTGGGTGGGGCTGGGCGAGAAGATGGCGCAGTGGTTCTCGCTGGAGGCCGAGCCTTCGGTGTGGATCAGTTTCGTGCTGTCCATGCTCGTGCTGGCCGTCGTGATGCGCAAAGGCTGATCACTTCATTCCATTTATCGACAGCCGGGTCCGAAGCTCCCCCGGGGCCCGCTGGTGCATGTGCATGTCGGGGAGACAGCAAGAATCTAGGAGACGGCAGATGAAACAACGACTTCACACCATCGCCCTCGCGGCGGCCCTGCTGGCGGCGGGGCAGGCGGCCTGGGCCGGAGAGGCGGAAGCCAAGAAGTGGATCGACGCGGAGTTCCAGCCCAGCACGCTGTCCAAGGACCAGCAGATGGCCGAGATGAAGTGGTTCATCGAGGCGGCCAAGAAGCTGCAGGCCAAGGGCGTCAAGGAGATCGCCGTGGTCTCCGAGACCATCACCACGCACGAGTACGAGAGCAAGACGCTGGCCAAGGCCTTCACCGAGATCACGGGCATCACCGTCAAGCACGACCTGATCCAGGAAGGCGACGTGGTCGAGAAGCTGCAGACCTCGATGCAGTCGGGCAAGTCCATCTATGACGGCTGGATCTCCGACTCCGACCTGATCGGCACGCACTACCGCTACGGCCGCATCATGAGCCTGACCGACTACATGGCCGGCGCCGGCAAGGACTTCACCAATCCGGGCCTGGACATCAAGGACTTCATCGGCACTAGCTTCACCACCGCGCCCGACGGCAAGCTCTACCAGCTGCCCGACCAGCAGTTCGCCAATCTCTACTGGTTCCGCGCCGACCTGTTCGAGCGCAAGGACCTCAAGGACAAGTTCAAGGCCAAGTACGGCTACGAGCTGGGCGTGCCGCTGAACTGGAGCGCCTACGAGGACATCGCCGAGTTCTTCACCAACGACGTCAAGCAGATCGACGGCAAGCCTGTCTACGGCCACATGGACTACGGCAAGAAGGACCCCTCGCTGGGCTGGCGCTTCACCGATGCCTGGCTGTCCATGGCCGGCGCGGCCGACAAGGGCATTCCCAACGGCATGCCCGTCGATGAATGGGGCATCCGCGTGGCCGACGACAAGTGCACGCCCGTGGGCGCCTCTGTCTCGCGCGGGGGCGCCACCAACTCGCCGGCCGCCGTGTTCGCGCTCACCAAGTACGTGGACTGGATGAAGAAGTACGCGCCCAAGGAAGCCATGGGCATGACCTTCGGCGAGTCCGGCCCCGTGCCGGCCCAGGGCCATATCGCGCAGCAGATCTTCTGGTACACCGCCTTCACGGCCGACATGACCAAGCCCGGCCTGCCCGTGGTCAATGCCGACGGCACGCCCAAATGGCGCATGGCGCCCGGCCCCAACGGGCCGTACTGGAAGGACGGCATGCAAAACGGCTACCAGGACGTGGGCAGCTGGACCTTCTTCAAGGACCATGACGCCAACCGCACGGCCGCCGCCTGGCTCTACGCGCAGTTCGTCACCGCCAAGACCACCAGCCTCAAGAAGACCATCGTCGGCCTGACGCCCATCCGCGAAAGCGACATCCGCTCCAAGGCCATGACGGACATGGCGCCCAAGCTCGGCGGCCTGGTCGAGTTCTACCGCAGCCCCGCCCGCGTGGCCTGGACGCCCACCGGCAACAACGTGCCCGACTATCCCAAGCTGGCACAGCTGTGGTGGAAGAACGTGGCCCAGGCCGTCACCGGCGAGAAGACGCCCCAGGGCGCCATGGACAACCTGGCCGAGGAAATGGACCAGGTCATGGCCCGCCTGCAGCGCGCAGGCATGGCGCACTGCGCGCCCAAGCTCAACCCCAAGGGCGACCCGGCCAAGTGGCTCAGCGACAAGCAGGCGCCGTGGAAGAAGCTGGCCAATGAAAAGCCCAAGGGCGAGACGATTGCGTATGACACGCTGCTCAATGCCTGGAAAAACGGCAAGGTGCGTTAGCACCCCCTGAGGCGCTTGCGCGCCTTCCCCCTCTCTACTTGCTTCGCAAGGGAGGGGGACGACGCCCTCGCCGCGAGGCGGCTCTTGCTCGGCGTCCCTGAGTTGGGCCGTGTCGGCTTTGGACAACATGCCCTGTGCTGGTCTCCCGGCCTATCGCCAAATTCGTTGACTGCAAAAAACACGAAACGAAAGATAGCGAAGAAAAAAATACAAAAACGAGCGAAAATAGCGGAAAACCCGATTCCGTCCCCTTCGCATTGGGCGCAGGCGTGGCGTCCCGGGTGCTGACATGGCGGCTACATGGCGCCCTGTTAACTTGCCCCACATTCCTTCGTCGAAGATCCATGTCCCTCGCTGCTTCCCCTCTGCCCACCGGCCGCGCCGCCCTGCTGGAACGCCTGGCCCAGCCTGAAACCTACGATCTGGCCATCATCGGCGGCGGTGCCACCGGCCTGGGCGTGGCCCTGGACGCGGCGGCGCGCGGGTTCAAGGTCGTGCTGGTGGAGTCGCATGACTTCGCCAAGGGCACGTCCTCGCGTGCCACCAAGCTGGTCCATGGTGGCGTGCGCTACCTG
The DNA here is from genome assembly GCF_043104705.1 of Delftia sp. WSY_10. Classification (NCBI taxonomy): domain Bacteria; kingdom Pseudomonadati; phylum Pseudomonadota; class Betaproteobacteria; order Burkholderiales; family Comamonadaceae; genus Delftia; species Delftia sp. WSY_10. The sequence goes on from NZ_JBICKY010000056.1 coordinate 247,762, forward strand.
GCGCAGGGCAACATCGCCCTGGTGCGGGAAGCGCTGCATGAGCGCACCACGCTGCTGCACAACGCGCCCCACCTGGCGCAGCCGCTGGCCTTCGTCATGCCGTCCTACAAGCTGCTGGACACGCCGTTCTACGGCATCGGCCTCAAGATGTATGACGCGCTGGCCGGCAAGGCAGGCCTGGGCGCCACGGAATTCCTCTCGCGCTCCAGCACCGTGAAGTGCCTGCCCACCGTGCGGCAGCAGGGCCTCAAGGGCGGCGTCAAATACTGGGACGGCCAGTTCGACGATGCCCGCCTGGCGCTGGCGCTGGCCCGCACGGCCGCTGCCAAGGGCGCGCTGCTGGTCAACTACTGCCCCGCACGTGAACTGCTGCACGAAGGCGGCAAGGTCGCCGGCCTGATCTGCGAAGACTCGGAATCCGGCCAGCGCTTCACGCTGCGCGCCAAGTGCGTGGTCAACGCCACCGGCCCCTGGGTGGACCTGTTTCGCCAGCAGGACGCCGAGGCCCAGGGCCGTCCCGTCAAGCCCATGGTCGCGCCCAGCCAGGGCGTGCACGTGGTCGTGGACCGCGACTTCCTGCCCAGCGACCATGCCCTGCTCGTGCCCAAGACGGCCGATGGCCGCGTGCTCTTTGCCGTGCCCTGGCTGGGCAAGGTCATCCTGGGCACCACCGACACGCCGCGCAACGACCTGGCGCGCGAACCCCTGCCTTTCCCCGAAGAACTGGACTTCATCCTCACCGAGGCAGGCCGCTACCTCACCCGCCAGCCCACGCTGGCCGACGTGCGCAGCATGTGGGTGGGCCTGCGCCCGCTGGTCAAGCCCCAGGACGACGATGGCGAAAACACCAAGAAGATCAGCCGCGAGCACACCGTCATGTCCAGCCGCACCGGCCTGGTGACCGTCACGGGCGGCAAGTGGACCACCTACCGCGCCATGGCCGAAGACGTGCTCTCCGAATGCTTTGCCATCGGCCGCCTGCCGCACCGCCCCGGTGGTGTCACGGCCCGCCTGCCGCTGGCCGGCGCCCCGGCCGAGTCCGCCGTGCACCACCGCATGAACCAGATCCAGGGCCTGCATTCCTACGGCACGGAAGCCTCGGCGGTGCAGGCGTTGCCGGGCAACGACGAATGGCTGGCCGACGGCCTGAACGAAGCCATGGTGCGCTTTGCCGCGCGCTTCGAGTACGCGCGCACCGTGGAAGACGTGCTGGCGCGCCGCAGCCGCCTGCTGTTCCTCGACGCGCGCAAGGCCGCCGAAGTGGCCCCGCGCGTGGCGGCCATCCTCCAGGAGGAGCTGGGACACGACGCCGGCCTGGCGGACTTCATGCCGCTGGCGACGCAGTACCTGCCTGCCTGATCCTGTCCATCTCCATGCACAACGCCCTGCAACGCAGGGCGTTGTGCTTTCTGCGTAAGACGATTGCGCCACGCGTGATTGTCAAAATTGATGAATATATGTAATCGATTGGTTTTATGAATGAGAATGCAGTTCATGGCGCCCAGCTTCAGTGCCAGTGAACAGCAGCCAGCACAAGGCTGACGAGGGAGGGAAGCAAAAAAGAAAGCGCTTGAAAGTGCGTTTTCCGCAGGGCAAGGGCCGCGCCCAAGCCCGACGCGGTGGCCCCAAAGCCGCTGCGCGGTCTGTGCCGTCGTCGGCGCGGTCCGTCCGCAGCCAACAATTGCGTTGAGTCTGCCACCCTTTGCCGAGCCCGCGTGGCTCGGCTTTTTTATGGGCGTCTCCGGTGGCATGGGCCGAGCGGGAGGCCCGGGCGGCCCCTCGGTTGCCGGCGCCCTTGTGGGCGTTGCGCAACGCTGCCGGGCAGGGGCGGGAAAAGTCGCTAAGGGTTTGACGCGCAAAGGAATTTCTGGGACAATCCCATGCTTCACGTGAAAATCGTGAAGTTATCTGCCCAGTGGAAGCGCCGAGAAATGGTTTTCGGCGTGGACGACGGGCCCAAGACTGACTGGCTGCTCGCGGCCCTTGAGAAGACTCTGGGGCTGTCGGGTGTTTGCTGGAGCAAGTTGGGAATATTGAAATGATCCAAACAGAATCTCGGTTAGAGGTTGCCGACAACACCGGCGCGAAGTCTGTTCAGTGCATCAAGGTGCTGGGCGGTTCTCATCGTCGCTATGCGAGTGTTGGTGACATCATCAAGGTGAGCATCAAGGAAGCTGCACCGCGTGGACGCGTCAAAAAAGGCGAGGTCTACAGCGCGGTCGTGGTGCGCACGGCGAAGGGTATTCGCCGCGCTGATGGCTCGCTCGTCAAGTTCGACGGCAATGCCGCCGTGCTGCTGAACGCCAAGCTGGAGCCTATCGGCACCCGCATCTTTGGCCCCGTGACTCGTGAACTGCGCAACGAAAAGTTCATGAAGATCGTGTCCCTGGCACCTGAAGTTCTCTAAAGGAAGCACCATGAACAAGATTCGCAAGGGCGACCAAGTCATCGTGCTGACCGGCCGTGACAAGGGCAAGCAAGGCGTGGTCTCGGCTCGCAAGGACGACTCCCACCTGCTGATCGACGGCATCAACCTGGTGAAGAAGCACGTCAAGCCGAACCCCATGAAGGGCACCACCGGCGGCATCGTGGAAAAGGCCATGCCTATCCACCAATCCAACGTGGCCATCTTCAATGCAGCGACCGGCAAGGCCGATCGCGTGGGCATCAAGGTGCAAGCCGACGGCACGCGCGTTCGCGTGTTCAAGTCCAACGGCGCCGAAATCAAGGCGGCCTAAGGGGTAACACATGGCACGACTGCAAAAACTTTATCGCGAAAAGATCGCGGCTGAACTGAAGGAAAAGTTCGGCTACACCTCCACCATGGAAGTGCCCCGCCTGACCAAGATCACCCTGAACATGGGTGTGAGCGAAGCCGTGGCCGACAAGAAGGTGATGGACAACGCCGTGGCCGACCTGACCAAGATTGCTGGTCAGAAGCCCGTGGTGACCAAGGCCAAGAAGGCTATCGCCGGCTTCAAGATCCGCGAAGGCCAGGCCATCGGCTGCATGGTGACCCTGCGTGGCGTTCAGATGTATGAATTCCTGGATCGTTTCGTCACCGTGGCTCTGCCCCGCGTGCGTGACTTCCGTGGTATCTCCGGCCGTTCGTTCGACGGTCGCGGCAACTACAACGTCGGCGTCAAGGAACAGATCATCTTCCCCGAAATCGAGTACGACAAGGTGGACGCTCTGCGTGGTCTGAACATCAGCATCACGACTACGGCAAAGACCGACGACGAGTGCAAGGCACTGCTCGCCGCTTTCCGTTTCCCCTTCAAGAACTGAGGTGGCGCATGGCTAAAGTTGCATTGATTCAGCGCGAACTCAAGCGCGAAAAGCTGGCGGCCAAGTACGCTGCCAAGTACGCAGAACTGAAGGCAATCGCCGCTGACGCAAAGCGCAGCGACGAAGAGCGCGACGCCGCTCGCCTGGGCCTGCAGAAGCTGCCCCGTAACGCGAACCCCACTCGCCAGCGCAACCGCTGCGAGATCACGGGTCGTCCCCGTGGCACCTTCCGTCAATTCGGTCTGGGCCGCGCCAAGATCCGTGAACTGGCCTTCGCTGGCGACATCCCCGGTGTCACCAAGGCCAGCTGGTAAGCAAGCAGGAGAGATTAAACATGAGCATGAGTGATCCCATCGCTGACTTGCTGACCCGCATCCGCAATGCACAAATGGTCTCCAAGACCACCGTGACGGCTCCTTCCTCCAAGGTCAAGGTTGCCATCGCCCAGGTGCTGAAGGATGAAGGCTACATCGACGGCTTCCAAGTGAAGACCGACGCTGGCAAGTCCGAACTCGAAATTACCCTGAAGTACTACGCCGGCCGTCCGGTGATCGAGCGCATCGAGCGCGTGAGCCGTCCCGGCCTGCGCGTGTACAAGGGCCGCGACGCAATCCCCCAGGTCATGAACGGTCTGGGCGTGGCCATCGTCACCACTCCCAAGGGCGTGATGACGGATCGCAAGGCACGCGCCACCGGCGTGGGCGGCGAAGTGCTGTGCTACGTGGCCTAACGGACATTAAGGAGAAATACTGAAATGTCTCGCGTAGCAAAGACTCCCGTGGCCATCCCCGCAGGCGTGGATGTGTCCATCAAGGCTGACCAGATCAATGTGAAGGGCACCGGCGGCACGCTGTCGCTGGCCCAGAACGTTCTGGTGAAGATCTCCAACAACGAAGGCAAGCTGTCTTTCGAGCCCGTCAACGACTCGCGCGAAGCCAACGCCATGAGCGGCACCATGCGTCAGCTGGTGAACAACATGGTGGTGGGCGTGAGCAAGGGCTTCGAGAAGAAGCTGTCGCTGGTCGGCGTGGGCTTCAAGGCTTCGGCCTCTGGCGCCAAGCTGAACCTCGCGATCGGCTATTCGCACCCGGTGAACTTCGAAATGCCGGCCGGCATCACTGTTGCCACCCCCACGCCCACGGAAATCGTGGTCAAGGGTGCTGACCGCCAGGCCGTTGGCCAACTGGCTGCTGAGATCCGTGCCGTTCGTCCTCCCGAGCCCTACAAGGGCAAGGGCATCCGTTACTCGGATGAGAAGGTCGTGATCAAAGAGACCAAGAAGAAGTAAGGAGCTGCATTATGTTGACCAAGAAAGAGCAGCGTCTCCGTCGTGCCCGCCAGACCCGCATCCGCATTGCACAGCAAGGCGTGGCACGTCTGAGCGTGAACCGTACGAACCTCCACATCTACGCAAGCGTGGTGTCGGAAGACGGCACCAAGGTGCTGGCTTCGGCCTCGACTGCCGAAGCCGAAGTGCGCACCCAACTGGGCGCCATCGGCAAGGGTGGCAACGTGGCTGCCGCTACGCTGATCGGCAAGCGCATTGCCGAGAAGGCCAAGGCTGCAGGCGTGGAGAAAGTGGCTTTCGATCGCGCTGGTTTCGCATACCACGGCCGCGTGAAGGCTTTGGCAGAAGCCGCTCGTGAAGCCGGCCTGCAGTTCTAAGCGGAGCGGATAGAAATGGCAAAGTTTTCTCCCAAGGTGCAAGACGAAGGTCGTGACGACGGTCTGCGCGAAAAAATGATCGCGGTGAACCGCGTCACCAAGGTTGTGAAGGGCGGTCGTATCCTCGGCTTCGCTGCACTGACCGTGGTTGGCGACGGTGATGGCCGTGTTGGCATGGGCAAGGGCAAGTCCAAGGAAGTGCCTGCAGCCGTGCAAAAGGCGATGGAAGAATCCCGTCGCAACATGATCAAGGTGTCCCTGAAGAACGGCTCGATCCATCACACCGTGATGGGTCAGCATGGCGCAGCATCCGTGATGCTGAACCCCGCTCCCAAGGGTACCGGCATCATCGCCGGCGGCCCGATGCGCGCCGTCTTCGAAGTGCTGGGCATCACCGACATCGTGGCCAAGAGCCATGGCTCGTCGAATCCCTACAACATGGTCCGCGCGACTTTTGACGCTCTGAAGAACTCCACGACCCCTTCGGAAGTGGCAGCCAAGCGCGGCAAGTCGGTTGAAGACATCTTCACCGCCTGATCGGAGTCAATCACATGACAACGCAACAAACCGTGAAGGTGCAACTGGTGCGCAGCCCCATTGGCACCAAGGAATCGCACCGCGCCACCGTCCGTGGCCTGGGCCTGCGCAAGCTGAATAGCATCAGCGAACTGCAGGACACGCCTGCTGTGCGCGGCATGATCAACAAGATCAGCTATCTGGTCAAAGTCCTCTGAAAGGATTGATGATGGAACTCAATAGCATCAAGCCTGCAGCAGGTGCCAAGCATGCCAAGCGCCGTGTCGGCCGCGGCATCGGCTCCGGCCTGGGCAAGACTGCCGGCCGTGGTCACAAGGGCCAGAAGTCGCGTTCGGGTGGCTACCACAAGGTGGGCTTCGAAGGCGGTCAAATGCCTCTGCAGCGCCGTCTGCCCAAGCGTGGCTTCAAGTCGCATCTGCTGAAGTTCAACGCAGAAGTGACCCTGTCCGCTCTGGAACAGCTGGGCCTGGCCGAAGTCGATCTGGCAGCTCTGAAGCAAGCCGGTCTGGTTGGTGAAATCGCAAAGGTGGTCAAGATCATCAAGAGCGGTGAAATCAGCAAGGCTGTCAAGCTCAACGGCATCGGCGCTACCGCCGGCGCCAAGGCTGCCATCGAAGCTGCCGGCGGCAGCATCGCCTGATTAATGATCTGAAAGAAGACATCCGTGGCTACTAGCGCAGCTCAAATTGCAAAAACCGGAAAATTCGGCGATCTTCGCCGCCGTCTGGTTTTTCTGTTGCTCGCGCTGGTCGTTTACCGCATCGGGGCTCATATCCCCGTGCCGGGCATCGATCCAGCGCAGCTGCAGCAGCTGTTCAATGGCCAGCAGGGCGGCATTCTCAATCTGTTCAACATGTTCTCGGGTGGGGCGCTGTCGCGCTTCACGGTGTTCGCACTGGGGATCATGCCGTACATCTCGGCATCGATCATCATGCAGCTCATGACCTACGTGGTCCCTACATTCGAGCAGCTGAAAAAGGAAGGTGAATCGGGTCGTCGCAAGATCACCCAGTACACCCGCTATGGCACTCTGGGCCTGGCGATTTTTCAGTCCCTGGGAATTGCCGTGGCTCTGGAAAGCTCCGCAGGTCTGGTTCTGAGCCCCGGTTTCGGCTTCCGCCTCACGGCGGTGGTCAGCCTGACGGCCGGCACCATGTTCCTGATGTGGCTCGGTGAACAGATCACGGAACGTGGTCTGGGCAACGGCATCTCGATCCTCATCTTTGGAGGTATCGCCGCAGGTCTGCCGAGCTCCATCGGTGGTCTGCTGGAGCTGGTGCGCACCGGTGCCATGAGCATCCTGGCCGCGATCTTCATCGTTCTCGTGGTGGCAGCCGTGACGTACTTCGTCGTGTTTGTCGAGCGGGGACAGCGCAAGATCCTGGTGAACTATGCGCGTCGTCAGGTGGGTAACAAGGTGTATGGCGGTCAGTCTTCGCACTTGCCGCTGAAGCTGAACATGGCGGGGGTCATTCCTCCCATCTTCGCTTCCTCGATCATCTTGCTGCCGGCGACCGTTGTGAACTGGTTCAGTGCAGGGGAATCCATGCGCTGGCTGAAGGACATTGCTAGCACGCTGACCCCCGGTCAGCCGATCTATGTGATGCTCTACGCCACCGCCATCATCTTCTTCTGCTTCTTCTACACGGCCCTGGTGTTCAACAGCCGGGAAACCGCCGACAACCTGAAGAAGAGTGGTGCCTTCATCCCCGGGATCCGTCCCGGTGACCAGACGGCCCGCTACATTGACAAGATCCTGGTTCGCCTGACCCTGGCTGGTGCGGTGTACATCACATTCGTGTGCTTGTTGCCCGAGTTCCTGATCCTGAAGTACAACGTCCCGTTCTACTTCGGTGGTACATCACTGCTGATTATTGTGGTGGTGACCATGGACTTCATGGCCCAGGTGCAGAACTACATGATGTCGCAACAGTACGAATCGCTCCTCAAAAAGGCGAACTTCAAAGCGACACTTGGCAATTGAACTAAGTGATGGGCCTGGCCGGCGGTGCCGGCGGGTCCAGTAAGAGTTAGTAGACGCCCATTCGATCTATCCATCGCGGGCATGTTTCCCGGTCGATAGGCCGTAACGGATGTAGAGTTTTAGGAGAATGAAATGAGAGTTTCGGCTTCGGTCAAAAAAATCTGCCGTAACTGCAAGATCATCCGCCGCAAGGGTGTGGTGCGAGTGATCTGCACGGACCAGCGCCACAAGCAGCGCCAGGGTTGATAGGAAAGTTTGAGGACGAATAATGGCACGTATCGCTGGCATTAACATCCCGCCGCATCAGCACGCTGAAATCGGCCTGACCGCTATCTATGGGATCGGTCGCACCACTGCACGCAAGATCTGCGAAGCCGCTGGCATCGCATATTCCAAGAAAATCAAGGAACTGACTGACGGCGATCTGGAAAAGATCCGCGATCAGCTGACTTCCCTGACGCTGGAAGGTGATCTGCGTCGCGAAACAACGATGAACATCAAGCGTTTGATGGACATCGGTTGCTATCGCGGTTTCCGTCATCGTCGTGGCCTGCCCATGCGTGGTCAGCGTACCCGCACGAATGCACGTACCCGCAAGGGTCCGCGCAAGGGTGCCGCGGCTTTGAAGAAATAAAGAGATTGAAAGATCACTATGGCTAAGTCTCCCGCAAACAACGCTGCACAGCGCGTTCGCAAGAAAGTCCGTAAGAACATTTCGGACGGCATTGCCCACGTGCACGCTTCGTTCAACAACACGATCATCACCATCACCGACCGCCAAGGCAACGCTCTGTCGTGGGCCTCGTCGGGTGGCCAGGGCTTCAAGGGTTCGCGCAAGTCGACTCCCTTCGCTGCCCAGGTGGCTTCGGAAGTGGCTGGTCGTGCTGCCATCGAACAGGGCATCAAGAACCTGGACGTCGAAATCAAGGGTCCCGGTCCCGGCCGTGAATCCTCGGTTCGCGCCCTGGGCGCCCTGGGCATCCGCATCACTTCCATCGCGGACGTGACGCCGGTTCCCCACAACGGCTGCCGCCCTCAAAAGCGCCGTCGTATCTAAGCTTTTTCACCAAGCCCACCGCCGCCCAGATGTGTAACATCGCGGGCGGCTCCCGTGCTTGTGCACGGCAGATGACACAAAGGAAATCAAGTGGCACGCTATATCGGCCCCAAGGCCAAACTCTCCCGCCGTGAAGGCACTGACCTGTTCCTGAAGAGCGCACGTCGCTCGATCGCCGACAAGTCCAAGTTCGACACCAAGCCCGGTCAGCACGGCCGCACTTCCGGTCAGCGTACTTCCGACTTCGGCCTGCAGCTGCGTGAAAAGCAGAAGGTCAAGCGCATGTACGGCGTGCTGGAAAAGCAATTCCGCCGCTACTTCGAAGCCGCCGACAAGAAGAAGGGCAACACCGGTGCCAATCTGCTGTCGCTGCTGGAGTCGCGTCTGGACAACGTGGTGTACCGCATGGGCTTCGGCTCGACCCGCTCGGAAGCGCGTCAGCTGGTGTCGCACAAGGCCATCACGGTCAACGGCCAATCCGTCAACATCCCTTCCTACATGGTGAAGGTGGGTGACGTGGTCGCCGTGCGTGAAAAGTCCAAGAAGCAGGCCCGCATCGTCGAAGCCCTGCAACTGGCTGGTCAAGTCGGTTTCCCCGCATGGGTGGAAGTGTCGGCCGACAAGGCTGAAGGCACGTTCAAGAAGTCGCCTGACCGCGACGAGTTCGGTGCAGACATCAACGAATCCCTGATCGTTGAGTTGTACTCGCGTTAATTCCGCGCAGCGACATTTCTGTAAAACCGTCCCCCAGCCGCGAGGCATCGCGCTGGGGTGCTTCACCAGCCTTACCGGTGTAACGAGCCGGGGGTATTGAGAGGAAGTCTGCATGCAAACCAATTTGCTGAAGCCCAAGACGATCAATGTCGAGCAGCTTGGCCACAATCGCGCCAAAGTTGTTCTGGAGCCGTTTGAGCGTGGCTACGGCCATACGCTGGGCAATGCCCTGCGCCGTGTCCTGCTCTCGTCCATGGTGGGTTACGCAGCGACGGAAGTGACGATTGCTGGTGTGTTGCACGAGTACTCGTCCATTGACGGTGTCCAGGAAGATGTGGTCAACATCCTGCTGAACCTCAAGGGTGTGGTGTTCAAGCTGCACAACCGCGACGAGGTCACGCTCTCCCTGCGCAAGGATGGCGAAGGCGTCGTGACGGCGCGCGACATCCAGACGCCCCACGACGTGGAAATCATCAACCCTGATCATGTCATCGCCAACCTGTCGCAAGGCGGCAAGCTGGACATGCAGATCAAGGTCGAGAAGGGCCGCGGCTATGTGCCCGGCAATGTGCGCCGCTATGGCGACGAGTCCACGAAGTCGATCGGCCGCATTGTGCTGGACGCTTCGTTCTCGCCCGTCAAGCGCGTGAGCTACGCCGTCGAATCGGCCCGCGTTGAACAACGCACCGACCTCGACAAGCTGGTGGTGGAGATCGAAACCAATGGTGCGATCACTGCCGAGGACGCCGTGCGCGCATCCGCCAAGATCCTGGTGGAACAGCTCGCCGTGTTCGCTCAGCTGGACGGCGGCGATATCGCCAGCGTCTTCGATGCTCCGGCCGGTGGCCGTGGTGCCGCAACCGCCTTTGATCCCATCTTGCTGCGTCCCGTGGACGAGCTGGAACTCACCGTGCGTTCGGCCAACTGCCTCAAGGCAGAGAACATCTACTACATCGGCGACCTGATCCAGCGTACCGAAAACGAGCTGCTCAAGACCCCCAACCTGGGTCGCAAGTCGCTCAACGAGATCAAGGAAGTCCTGGCTTCCCGCGGTCTGACGCTGGGCATGAAGCTGGAGAACTGGCCGCCTGCTGGCCTGGAAAAGCGCTAAGCGCTATAATTGCGGGCTCTCCTTTTTGGAGAGCCTCAGTGCCTCGGGCAGTACCTGATACGGCTGCCCGAATTAATCAACAACTTGCGCAAATTCGGTTGAGGCAAGCTGCAGATCCGGTAACGGGTCCAGGCTTGCATCCTTGTTTGCACAAGCCCTAATTACATATTTTAGGAATAAAGCACCATGCGTCACGGTCACGGCCTCCGCAAACTCAATCGCACCTCTTCGCACCGCCTGGCGATGCTGAAGAACATGATGAATTCGCTCATCGAGCACGAAGCCATCAAGACCACCGTTCCCAAGGCCAAGGAACTGCGCCGCGTGATCGAGCCCATGATCACCCTGGCCAAGGTCGACACCGTTGCCAACCGCCGTCTGGCATTCGACCGCCTGCGCGACCGCGACAGCGTGACCAAGCTCTTCAACGAGCTGGGCCCCCGCTTCGCAAAGCGTCCTGGTGGCTACACCCGTATCCTGAAGATGGGCTTCCGCGTGGGCGACAACGCCCCCATGGCCTTCGTGGAACTGGTCGAGCGCGCTGAAGAAGGCGCCGCCGAAGCCAAGGCAGCTGAATAATCTGCTATAATTTTGGAATACCGCGCGATGGAGCAGTCTGGTAGCTCGTTGGGCTCATAACCCAAAGGTCGGAGGTTCAAATCCTTCTCGCGCAACCAAATTGAAAAGGGCTACGACAACTGTCGTAGCCCTTTTTTCATGCCCTCGCGCCAGGGCAAAGGCCAGGCAGACAGCCCGGCATCAGCCGCCCAGCTGGTTGCCGATGCGCTGGCCCAGCCGCAGGCGCACGCGGTGGGCGATTTCCTGGGCGGCATCGGGGCTGAGCACCTCGCTGATGTGCAGCAGCTCGGTGTAGTGCATGTACAAGAGGCCGCGCAGGGTCTTGAAAGCGGCCTCGTGGTCGCCGCCGCAGACGCTGGCGTCATCGGCCAGCACGCGCTCCACCACGCCGGCCTGCAGCAGCGGGATCTTGCAGATGACGGCGTGGCGGGCGATCTCCAGGTCGATCTCCTGGAGCCGGCATTCCCATTCCTCGGGCAAGAATCGGTTGGCTGGCATGTCGGCTTTTCTCCTTTTTTCACTGCATGGGTACACCGGGGCGAAAGGCACCCGGTCTGGGGATGCTGTCATGTGAGCGGGGCTCGGTGGCCTGGGTCGCCAGGTTTACTGGCCCGGCCTTGATGCCTGTCAAACTTCGGTGGCGCAGGCGCCCGCTGGAAGCCGGGCTCATGCTGCACTGCATCATGATGTCAGTCATGCGGCGCGGCCGCCAGTGCCCGTGCAGGCTGGTGGGCTTTTGCTCCCGGCAGGCCATGCTCTCTCGGCGCCGCTCCGGCAACGCAAAGGATCCACATGCTCGAGAAGATTGCCTCGCTGTTCCGCTACTTCAAGTCGGCCGTGCCGTTCCGGCTGGTGCCGGCGCTGATCGCCACCGCCGTGCTGTTCGGGCTGCTGCTGGTGCCCGTGCCCGAGGGGCTGACGCCCAAGGCCTGGCAGCTGGTGGCCATTTTCCTGACCACCATCGTGGCCATCATCCTCAAGGTCATGCCCATTGGCGTGATGGCCTTGATGGCCATCGTGATCGTCTCGCTGTCCCAGGTCACGTCTGGCTCGTCCAAGGGCGCAGTCACCGATGCGCTGAGCAGCTTTTCCAGCCCGCTGATCTGGCTGATCGTGGTGGCCATCCTGATCTCGCGCGGCCTCAAGAAGACGGGGCTGGGCAACCGCATCGGACTGATGTTCATCGCGCTGCTGGGCAAGCGGACCATCGGCATCGGCTACGGCCTGGCGATCTGCGAGCTGGTGCTGGCACCGTTCACGCCCAGCAACACGGCGCGCGGCGGCGGTATCGTGCACCCCATCATGAAGTCCATCGCCAATGCCTTCGAGTCGGACCCGGCCAAGGGTACGCAGGGCAAGGTGGGCACCTATCTGGCCCTGGTCAACTACCACGCCAATCCCATCACCTCGGCCATGTTCCTGACCGCCACGGCGCCCAATCCGCTGGTGGTGGACTTCGTGGCCAAGGCCACGGGCCAGGCCCTGCACCTGAGCTGGACCACCTGGGCGCTGTACATGCTGCTGCCGGGCCTGCTGTGCCTGCTGCTGATGCCGCTGGTGATCTACCTGCTGTCGCCTCCCGAACTCAAGGCCACGCCCAATGCCGTGGAGTACGCGCGCAGCGAGATGGCCCGCATGGGGCCGCTGTCGGGCAAGGAGCGCGTGATGCTGGGCACCTTCGGCCTGATGCTGCTGCTGTGGGCCAACGTGCCGCAGATGCTGTTCGGGCCTGCCTTCACGCTGGACCCGACGGTGGTCGCCTTCCTGGGCCTGTTCGTGCTGATCATCACGGGCACCATCGACTGGGATGACGTGCTGTCCGAGAAAAGCGCCTGGGACACGCTGGTGTGGTTCGGCGCCCTGGTCATGCTGGCCGAGCAGCTCAACAAGCTGGGCGTGGTGTCCTGGTTTGCCGTGGGTATGAAGAACGCCATCGTCGCCAGCGGCCTGGACTGGCTGCCGGTGGCGGCCATCCTGGTGGGCGTGTTCGTGTTCTCGCATTACCTGTTCGCCAGCACCACGGCCCACATCAGCGCCATGATGCTGGCGTTCCTGACCGTGGGCGCCCAGCTGATTCCTGCCGACTATGTCGTGCCCTTCATGCTGATGATGACGGCCGGCTCGGCCATCATGATGACGCTGACCCACTACGCCACCGGCACTTCGCCCATCATCTTCGGAAGCGGCTATGTCACGCTGGGCAACTGGTGGCGCGTGGGCGCGGCCATGTGCGTGATCGAGCTGCTGGTCTTTGCCGTGGTCGGCAGCGCCTGGTGGAAGCTGCTGGGCCTGTGGTGAGGGCGAAAGCCCTCATGCGGTGGTCCGTGGCTCGCCCAGCGACAGCATGAGCCGGTTGGCCCAGTTGAAGAAGGCCGTGCCGTGCAGCACATCGGAGATGGCGGCATCGTCCAGGCCGGCGGCGCGCAGCGCATCGATGTGGGCGGGCTCCAGCGCAGGCGGCGTCTGGGTCAGCGCCACGGCCGCCGTGACGATGGCGTTCCAGCGCGGCCCCAGGTCCGTGCCCGGACCCTCGTCGAGCAGGCGCTGCACGTCGCCGCCCCGGCGCGAGAAGTGCGTGGCAAAGCGCGCATGGACCGAGGCGCAGTAGATGCAGCCATTGGCGCGCGAGGTGGCAGCGGCCGCCAGCTCCCGCTCGGCACGCGGCAGGCCGGCGTCGGGGTTGTAGAAGATGTCCTTGTCGGTGCGCGTGCGTGCGCCCAGCGTGTCGGGGTCGCGCGCCAGCAGGCGGAAGTAGGGCGACTGCGCGCGTGAGGCATCGACCAGGCCTGCATGGTGGCGTTCGGTCAGCTCGCTTTCGTCCAGCGGCTCAATCCATGGCAGCCAGTCGAGCTGTTCCTGGGTGAAGACCTGGGGAGCGGCGGAGTTCGTTGAGGTCATGGCTGGGCTTGCAGGGTGGTGGGTTGATGGGCGGCCGGGGGCGCGGGGCGTGCAGCCAGCACGCGCAGCCCCGCGACCACGCGGATCTGGAAGGACAGGAAGGACGCCAGCTGGGACAGGATGACGATGTCCGTCTCGCTCCAGCCCGCCTGTTGCAGCGCCTGCAGGGCCCCGGCGCTGGCGTCGCGCGGGTGGTAGGCCAGCAGGTGGGCATGGGCCAGCGCCGCGGCCAGGCGCGCGCCCAGCAGCGCGGCATGGGCCGGGTCCACGGCATAGGCGGGGCCGCTCTGGTCTTCGCGGCTCAGCGGGCCTGCCGGGTAGCGGCCGTACGGCCCGTGCGGGCCGCTGCCGGGCTGAAGGCTTTGTGCACGGCCCCGCACGACTTCGGATGCCACGGCGGCAGCCAGTTCCGCATCTTCGGCCGCCAGCGCCTTCGCATAGAAGGCGGCGCTGCGCGGCTCGCCATGAAGCCCGGCCGTGAAGGCGGCCAGGGCCAGCCGCTCGCGCAGCGAGACCGTGCCGGGCACGGGCTCGGCGGGCGTGAACAGGGCGGCAAAACTCTGCTGGGCCTGCGTGCGCGCCTCGGTGCGGTGGCGGCGCACGCGGTCCAGGGCGCTGCCGGGGGTGATGCCGGCGAGGTGGTCGATGACGTCGTCCGGAAAACGGGGCTGTACGGTGGTGTTCATGGTCATGCGGCTTGCAGCAGTCCGGCCCGGGCTGCGGGGAGGGAAGAGGGTGCCTGCAGATCTGCACGGCGCCAGCCCAGGGCTGGTGCCACATGGGCGGCCGTCAGCTCGATGGAGCGCAGGATGGCGGCGTGCGGCGGGTCGATGGAATGCACCTGGAAGACGATGTCGCTCACGCGCGCCAGCGCCGTGTCGGCGCGCAGCGAGGCGATGACCTCGTCGGGCGTGCCCACATGCACGTCGTAGGCGGCGATGAGATCGGCCAGCGGCGCCTGTGGATCGACGCGGGCCGCCCACTGCGAGGGCCGGGCGGCATGGCGCCGGGCCACGCGGCGCAGGCCGGCCTCGGCCCAGCGCAGCGCCTCGTCTCGGCGGTCGGCAACGAACAGCGTGCGCGAGCCCAGGATGCGCGGCGCCCGCCCTGCGGGCAGGCGGGCGAGGTAGGCGTCGATGATGGGGTTCTGGATCTCGGACAGCGTGGCCTGCGGCGCGCCTTCGGGCCGTGGCTGGGTGCGCGACAGCATCAGGCCGTCGCCGTTGGCCCCGGCCCGCGCGCCGCCCTCGGCCGAGAACGTGGCCTGCCAGACGCGCTCCAGCAGCTGCGGCGCGGCCGGGTACAGGTGCACGCCACCGGCCAGCGCGCGCCCGGCCCAGGCGTCCTGCAGCACGCCGAAGTTGCGCGCGAAGACGGCGCCGCGCTCGGCGCCCTGCACGCCAAAGGCCTCGAAGGATTCGGCCGTGCCGCCCGTGCCCAGGCCCACCTCCAGGCGGCCGCCGGTCAGCAGGTCCAGCACGGCCGCATCCTCGGCCACGCGCAGCGCGTTTTCCAGCGGCAGCGTGATCACGCCCGTTCCGATGCGGATGCGCCGCGTGCGCGCCGCCACATGGGCCAGGAAGACGAAGGGCGAGGGCAGGCCGCCCTCGCTTTCATGGAAATGGTGCTGGGCTACCCAGGCCGAGTCGAAGCCCTGGGCCTCGGCATGGGCGATCTGCTCGGCCACCAGGCGGTAGCGCTCGCCGGCCGGCACATCGTCGAGCAGGCGGCTGAAGAAGCCCAGGCGCGGGCCGGTGCGGGAGCCGTGGCCACGGTTGGTATCAGGCGGGGTGAGGGACAAAATCAATGCTCCTTTTGCCGGGAATGGCGTCCATGAGTTCGCGTGTGTAGTCGCTGGTGGGGCGCTGGAACACTTCCTCCACGCTGCCCGCGTCCACCACCCGGCCCGCGCGCAGCACCGACACCGTGTCGGCGATCTGGCGCACCACGGCAAGGTCGTGCGAGATGAAGAGATAGGTCAGCCCCAGGTCCTGCTGCAGCTGGGCGAGCAGGGCGAGGATCTGCGCCTGCACCGTCACGTCCAGGGCCGAGACGGCCTCGTCCAGCACCAGGACCTGCGGCTGCAGCACCAGGGCGCGCGCAATCGCCACGCGCTGGCGCTGGCCGCCCGACAGCGCATGCGGGCGCCGCTGCAGCACGGCGGCCGGCAGGCCCACGCGCTCCAGCATGTCGTGCACGCGCCGGCGGCGCTCATCGGCCGGCAGCGGGTCGAAGTTCAGCAGGGGCTCCTCGATGATGTCGAACACGCTCTGGCGCGGGTCCAGAGAGCTGAACGGGTTCTGGTAGACCAGCTGCACGCGGCGGCGCAGCTGGCGCAGGGCCTCGCCGCGCAGGCCCGTGACCTCGGTGCCTTCGATGCGGATGCGGCCCGCCGTGGGCCGGCCCAGGCCCACGATGGCGCGGATGGTGGTGGTCTTGCCCGAGCCCGACTCGCCCACGATGGCATGCGTGCTGCCCCGGCGCACGCGCAGCGACACGCCGTCCACGGCACGGAAGATGCCGCGCCCGTGGGCGGAGGCATGGCCAGGCGCCGCGAACTCGTGCACCAGGTCCTCGACCTCGATGGCCCAGTCATCGGCCGTGGCGGGCCTGGGCGTGCGGCGCGGCGCGGGCGCCAGCGAAGGCGCATCGGCCAGCAGCCGCCGCGTATAGGCGCTTTGCGGATTGCGCAGCAGCTCCAGCGTGGGGCCCTGCTCCTGGATGCGGCCGCCCTGCATGACGACCAGGCGGTGCGAGCGGTCGGCCGCCACGCCCAGGTCATGCGTGACCAGCAGCACGGCCGTGCCGGTCTCGCGGCGCAGCGCGTCGATCAGGTCCAGGATGCGCCGCTGCACGGTCACGTCCAGCGCGCTGGTGGGCTCGTCGGCAATGATGAGGGCGGGCCGCAGCGCAATCGCAATGGCGATCAGCACGCGCTGGCGCATGCCGCCCGACAGTTCGTGCGGATACTGGCGTGCGCGCAGCGCGGGCTGGGACAGCCCCACGCGGGCCAGCAGCTCCAGCACGCGCGCCTGCACGGCCGTGCGGTCGCGCAGTCCGTGGATGCGCAGGATCTCGCCCACCTGGTCGCCCACCGTGCGCACGGGGTTCAGCGACATGGTGGGGTCCTGCGGCACCAGGCTGACCACGCGGCCGCGAACGGCGTTCCAGCGTGCGGCCGGCCACTCCGACACCTCGGTGCCCTGCAGGCGGATGCTGCCGTGCTCGCGCCGGCCGTTGTCGGCCAAAAGGCCGATCACGGCCTGGGCCGTGGTGGTCTTGCCCGAGCCCGATTCGCCGACCAGGGCCACCACCTCGCCCGGCGCCACGGAAAACGACACGCCGTGCACCACGCGCTGTGCCTGGCCTGCGGCATCGCGGTAGGCCACGGCCAGGTCCTGCACTTCGAGCACGGGGGCGGTGGTTGCCACCGCTGGTGCGGCGTGGATGCGTTCCTCGATGGCGGCGCTCATGCAGGCCTCCGTGCGAAGGCCGTGGCGATGCGGTTGGCCGCCAGCACCACGGCCACCACGATCAGGCCCGGCGCCGTGGTCAGCCACCAGGCGGTGGCGATGTAGTTGCGGCCCTCGGCGATCAGCAGCCCCCATTCGGGCGTGGGCGGCGGCGCGCCGTAGCCCAGAAAACCCAGCGTGGAAATCGCAAGGATCGCCGAGCCGAACTGCAGCGCCGCCATGGCGATGACCGACGTCAGCGAGTTGGGCAGCACATGGCGCCACAGCACGGCGGCAAAGCGCCCGCCGCAGCCAAAGGCGGCCTCCACGTAGTCGGAGCGGCGCACGCGCACCACCTCCGAGCGCACCAGGCGCGCGAAGCTGGCCACCGAGACCACGCCCACGGCAATGGCCGCGTTGATGGTGCCAAAGCCCAGCACGATGATGATGGTCAGCGACAGCAGCAGCGAAGGCACGGCCAGCAGCACATCGACCAGGCGCATCAGCGCATCTTCCGTGCGCCCGCCCGTGGCCCCGGCCAGCAGGCCGATCAGCGTGCCCACGGCCAGGCCCACGCCCACGGCCACGAAGGCGCCCGACAGCGAATGCACGGCGCCATGCACCACGCGCGCCCACAGGTCGCGCCCCAGCGCGTCCGTGCCCAGCCAGTGCGCGGCGCTGGGCGCCAGCAGCTGCTGGCCGGCCTGGCCCGCGATCGGATTCTGGTGGGCGAACCAGCCGGGCGCCAGCGCCCACAGCGCGGCCATGGCAATCACCAGCCAGGCCAGGGCCAGCGTGGGCGGCAGGCGTTTCAGGGATTGCAGGCGGGCCGGCAAGGCGAAGCTGCGGCGCGGGGCGGCTGGCGCAGGGGCCAGGGACGATGCTGGCAGCGCCGTGGGAATGGGAATGGGAATGGGAATGGGAGTGGGAGTGGGAGTGGCAGTGGCGGGCGCGGCCTGGGCATCCAGGGCCGGGGAAAGAGCGCTTGAGACGGCAGTGTTCATGGCCGGTTCTCCACGGAATGGCGCAGGCGTGGATCTAGCAGCGGGTACAGCAGGTCCACGGCGAGGTTGATGAGGACGAAGGCGGCGGCCGAGACGACCACCACGGCCTGGAGCACGGCCGTGTCCTGGTTGCCCACGGCCTGCTGGGTCAGCGTGCCCAGGCCGTTGAGGCCGAACACGGCCTCCGTCACCACGGCGCCGGCCAGCAGCTCGCCGAACAGCACGCCGGCAATGGTCAGCGTGGGCAGCAGGGCATTGCGCGCCACATGGCGCAGCAGCACCCAGCGGCGCGAGGCGCCCTTGGCCCGCGCCACGGCCACGAAGGGCTGGGCCAGCACGGCGTCGATATTGCGCAGCAGCACCTGGGCCAGCGGCGCCGAGATCGGCACGGCCAGGGTCAGCGTGGGCAGCACCAGTCCTTCCCAGGGGCCGGGATTGATCACGGCGATCCAGCCCAGGCGGAACGACACCACCTGGATCAGCATGATCCCCAGCCAGAACACGGGTACCGAGACAAAGACCGAGGGCAGCGAATACAGCGCGTTGCGCAGCCAGGCAAAGGGCGCCAGGCTGGCGGCCGCCGCCAGCGCCACGGCCAGCAGCGCGGCTGCGGCAAAGCCCAGGGCCGCGAGCTTGAGCGTGGGCGGCAGGCTGGTGGCCAGGCCCTGGCTCACCGGCACGCCGGCCTGCAGCGAATAGCCGAAATGGCCCGTGAGGAACTGGCCCAGTGTATGCAGGTACTGCTGCCACACGGGCTGGTCCGAGCCGTAGGCGGCGCGGATGTCGGCGATCTCCTGCGGGCCCAGGCCCAGCTCGGGGTTCAGGAACTTGATCAGCACGGCGTCGCCCGGCAGCAGCTGCAGCAGGATGAACGAGACCGTGAAGGCCGCCCACAGCACCAGGGCGGCCTGTGCGATGCGGCTGAGCAGATAGCGGCGCGGCATGGGAGCGGTTCCTCAGGGAGCGTTCCGGTCAGCGCCTGGCCAGCCAGGTGCTGTAGAAGCTGGGCCGGCCCACGGCCTCGAAGCCCACGTCACGCACCCAGCCTGCGCCCGCAAAGGCCTGGGGTTCCTCGAAGATGGGGATCACATAGGCCTGGTCGATCAGGTAGTTCTGCACCTCGCCGGCCAGCGCCAGGCGCCTGGCGGCATCGGTCTCGGCCGCGATGGCGTCGAACAGGCCGTTGAGCTTGGTGTCCTCGAAGGACTTGACCTTCTGGCTCACGCCGCCTTTTTGCAGCAGCACGTTGCGGTTGGTCGGGTAGTAGTTGCTCTTGATCACGTCGGGATCGGCGCGGCCCACCATGCCGGGCAGCACGCCGGTCTTGTCGGGGTCCAGCGTGTCCACGGCGCGGCTGCCCGCGTCGCCCGACAGCACGTTGAGCTTGACGCCGATGCGCGCCCACTGCTGGGCCACGAGCTGCAGCGTCTCCTTGTTCTGCGGCTGGGGCAGGGACTCGTAGGTGGACAGCACGAAATCGCGGCCGTCCTTCTGGCGCAGGCCGTTGGCGCCCAGCGTCCAGCCGGCCTCGTCCAGCAGCTGTTTCGCCTTGGCCTCGTCATAGGCCAGCTTGGCCGACAGGTCCACGAAGCCGGCCGCAGTGGAGGCAATCACCGAGCGCGCCTGCGGATAGCGCGGCGAGAACAGCGTCTCCACGATCTCCTTGGCATTGGTGCCGTGCAATAGGGCCTGGCGTACCTTCAGATCGGCCACCAGGGCGTTGTCGGGGCGGATGGCCACGCTGTTGTTCACGCCGCGCGTAGGCGGGGCGTAGATGCTGAACTTCTGGTCCTCGACGCGCTTTTCGTCGTAGGCCTGGATCTGGCGGATCAGCCCGGCCTGGCCGGCCAGCAGCGCGCCGATGCGCACGCTGTCCTCGGGCGTGACGATGAACTTCACCTCGTCCAGCCGCGCGCGGCCCTGGTGGGCCAGCTTGGCGGGACCCCAGGCGTAGTCCTTGCGCACCTTGAGCACCAGCTCCTTGCCCAGCGTTTCGCTGGCCACCACGAAGGGGCCGGAGCCGATGATGCGCGTGGCATCGCCCAGCTCCTCGAAGGGGCGGTCCAGCGTGGCCGGCGAGACCAGGCCCGAGCCGATCACCGAGGTGCCCTGCAGGAAGCCCGGCGAAGGCTTCCTGAAGAAGAACTTCACCGTCAGCGGATCGACCACCTCGCTGCGCTCGTAGTTGTTGATCACCTCGGACACGGGCTGCTTGAGCGCCTTGTTGCCCAGGCCATAGGTGTCGAAGTTGCGCGCCACGGCCGCTGCGTCCAGCGGCGTGCCGTCGGAGAAGGTCACGCCGGGGCGCAGCTTGAAGCGGTACTCGGTGGCGTCGGCATTCACGGTCCAGGACTCGGCGATCCAGGGCTGGATCTCCAGCGTCTTCGGGTCCTGGTAGGTCAGCTTGTCGGTGATCTGGTTGAGCACGCCGCCGTTGGGATAGAAGCCCCCGGCCGGCGGATAGAGGTTGGTATGGGCCTGCTGCTCCAGGTAGACCAGGGTGCCGCCTTCCACGGGGCCGGCAGCCGCGCCCGCCTGGGCCGTATCGGCCTGCCTGGAGCACGCCGCCAGCAGCAGGCTGCTGCCCGCCAATACCGCTATCGCGGCCTTCCATGCCGCCTGACCCGCCTTCGATTGGGAAAACACGTTCGTACCTCGCCGCCGCTGGGGCGCTGAAAAACAAGACTGCCGGCCACAGGACCGGCTCCATGTTTTTCATGCTATCGATGGCAAATATTTGCGCTCATATATCGAGTTGCATCGTTATTTGGAAAACGACTAAGGGATGGGGGCACCGCATATCTGCCCAGTGCATAAGCGCAGACGGATTCGTTTGTTTGCCGCGCATGCGGCGGTCCCAACAATGGGCTGGTACTTCTTCACCGAAAGCCAGTCCATGAGCCATCTCAACGAATACCTCGCCGAAAAACGCGCCGCCGTGCTCGCCCGCAGCGCCGCCGTCGCGGCCGGCACGGCCCAGCCCGCCCACCTCAAGGCCCATGTGCGCGCCGAGGGCCGCAGCGGCGTGCGCCGCCTGCGCATACGCGAGCACCAGGTCATCAGCGACAGCCCACCCGACTTCGCGGGCTACAACCTCGGCCCCAGCTCGCCCGAGCTGCAGCTGGGCGTGCTGGGCACCTGCGTCACCCACATCTTTCTGATCCAGGCGGCCGAGCGACAGGTGCCGGTGGAGAGCCTGGAGGTCGAGGTCACGGGCATCATCGACCCGCGCGGCGGCAGGCCCGGCCACGAGGCCACGCCCATCTGGCCGCACGAGATCGGCTACACCGTGCACATCGACTCGCCCGCCAGCCGCGCCGAGATCGATGCGCTGTTCGAGGCCGTGGAGCGCACCTGCCCCATCCTCAACCTGCTGCGCAATCCGCAGAACATCCGCGCCGAAGTGCGCCACACCGACTCCAGCGCCGCCGCGCGCCTGGCGGCCTGAACACCGTGCGGAAAGCACCCCTGCCATGACCCTGCCACTCGACCACATCGTCATCGCGGTCCAGGACCTGGAACGCACCATTGCCGACTACACCGCGCTGGGCTTCAACGTGCTGCGCGGCGGCGAGCATCCGGGCCGCTCCACGCACAACGCCCTGGTGGTGTTTGCCGACGGCGCCTACTTCGAACTCATCGCCTGGCGGGCGCCCGCGCCCGAGGAACGCTGGTGGCAGCAGCTGCAGCGCCATGGCGAGGGCATTGTCGATTTCGCGCTGCTGCCCACCGAGACCGGCGCCGTGGTCGCCGCAGCCCAGGCGCGCGGGCTGGACTACGAGGCGCCCTACGAAGGCGGCCGCCTGCGCCCCGACGGCGCGCAGCTGCGCTGGCGCAACGCACGCGCCCGCAGCCAGGACCTGCCCTTTCTCTGCGGCGACCTCACGCCGCGCGCCCTGCGCGTGCCTGAGGGCGATGCGCGCGTGCATGCCAACGGCGCCACCGGCGTGGCCCGGCTGCACGTGGCCGTGCATGACCTGCGGGCCAGCCTGGCGCGCTGGCGCGCGCTGCTGGGCGAGGGCGCCGACATCGGCGAGGCCCGCCTGTCGGCCGATGGCGGCGCCTACCGCGCCTCGCTGAAGCTGGGGGGCTCGGGGCCGGGCGCCACCGAGCTGGTGCTGTCTGCCCCAGCCCAGGGCGTGGCCACGGGCGCCCTGGGCCACCGGCTGGCCACGCGCGGCGAAGGCCCTTATGCGATCGGGCTGGACGTGCGGCGGCCCGCGCCTGCACGGGCACTGGACGAGGCCGCCACGCATGGCGTGCGCATCGTGCTCGCCCAGGATTCCCTGCCCCGGGAAACCGCTGCCGCCTAGGCGCAATGCGCGGGCGATAGAATGGCGCCCCGCTGACACCCATGCCCACTCCGGTGGGCGTTTTCGTTGCAGCCGCTGCAGCCTTCGCAGGTTGCCGTGGCGCGGCGCCGCTTGCCATGACGACTGCTTCCTCTCCTGCCACGCTGGGCATAGATTTCGGTACCTCCAACTCCGCCATGGCCTGGCGCGCGCCCGGCCAGCCCGCACGCCTGCTGCCGCTGGAAGGCGATGCCTGCGGCATGCCCACGGCGCTGTTCTTCCATACGGATGAGCACAGCACGCATTTCGGGCGCGACGCCATGGCCCAGTACCTGGATGGCGAGCCGGGCCGGCTCATGCGCTCGCTCAAGAGCCTGCTGGGCAGCGCGCTGCTGCAGGAAAAGACGGCCGTGCACGACCAGCTGGTCAGCTACCAGGATGTGATCGGACTGTTCCTTCGCCGCGTGGCCGACCGGGCGCGTGCCTCGCTGGACGGGCGCCTGCCCGAGCGCGTGGTGCTGGGCCGGCCCGTGCACTTCGTGGATGACCATCCCGAGCGCGACCGCCAGGCCCAGCAGGCCCTGGCCGACGCCGCGCGCGCCGCCGGCCTGGGCGAAGTGGATTTCCAGATGGAGCCCATCGCCGCCGCGCTGGACTACGAGCAGCGCCTCACGCAGGAATCCGTGGTGCTGGTGGTGGACATCGGCGGCGGTACCTCCGACTTCACCGTCGTGCGCCTGGGGCCCGAGCAGGCCGGCCGCCGCGACCGCCGCGACGACATCCTGGCCACCAGCGGCGTGCACATCGGCGGCACGGACTTCGACCACCGGCTCAACCTGGCCCAGCTCATGCCGCTGCTGGGCTACCGCCACACCGGCCCCAGCGGCCGCGAAGTGCCCAGCCGCGTGTTCTTCGACCTCTCGACCTGGCACCTGATCCAGTGGCTGTACTCGCCCAAGGCCCTGGCCGAGGCGCGCAACCTGCGCACCGACTACAGCGACCAGCGCCTGCACAAGCGCCTGATGGACGTGCTGGAACTGCGCGAAGGCCACCGCCTGGCCGCCGTCGTGGAGCAGGCCAAGATCGAGGCTTCCACGCGCCATGCCGAGTCGCCCATCGAGCTGGGCTGGCTGGAATCGGGCCTGTCCGCCGCCATCTCGCCCGAGGTGCTGCACGAGCAGCTGCAAGGCCCCCTGCAACAGGTCGTGGCCTGTGCCCAGGATTGCCTGCGCCTGGCCGGCGTGGCGCCCCAGGCGCTGGACGCCATCTACCTCACGGGCGGCTCGTCGGCCCTGCGCACGCTGCGCGATGCGCTGCGCGAGGCCTTCCCCGGCGTGCCGCAGGTCGAGGGCGACCTGTTCGGTGGCGTGGCCACCGGCCTGGCGTATGCATAAGTCCCCCTGAGCGGCTGCGCCGCTTCCCGTTGCACGGCGCCCCCTCTCGCTACGCGGGGGACGTACGGGCAACCGGCGACACCCTCGCGGCGGGGCGGCGCGGCCGGCGTAGGCCCTTGCTCGGTGTCCCTGAGGGTGAAGGCCACTGTGGTGCTGCCGCCTTGGGCTTAATCCTCTATCGGGTCCTCCTCGGCGGCCTGCTTGATCGCCAGCGCGGCGTCATAGAGGCGGTTGCGCGGTGCGCCCGTGATCTCGGCGGCCAGGCGCACGGCCGTCTTGGTGGGCAGCTCGGCCAGCAGCAGGCGCAGCACGCGCAGGGCGTCGGCGTCGGCCTCATCGCCACCCAGGGCCACCGGGTGCAGCACCACGGCGAACTCGCCCTTGCTGCGCTGGGGCACGGCCTGCAGCCAGGCCGGCAGCGCGCTGGCGGGCATGGTGGCAATGTCCTCGAACTGCTTGGTGATCTCGCGCGCCAGCGTCACCGGGCGCTCGCCAAGCGTGGCCAGGGCGGCGGCCAGGTCGGCAATGCGGTGCGGCGCCTCCAGCAGCACGGTGCAGCGCGGCTGCAGGGCCAGTTGCTGCACGGCAGCCAGGCGCTCGGCCGACTTGGTGGGCAGAAAGCCTGCGAAGACGAAACCTCCCTCGCCCTGCGAAGGCGTGACCGCGCCGGCCACGCTGATGGCGGCCGTGATGCTGCTGGCGCCGGGCAGCGGAATGCAGCGCAGGCCCGCGGCCTGCACGGCTGCGCACAGGCGTGCGCCGGGGTCGCTGACGCCGGGCGTGCCCGCATCGCTGACATAGGCGATGCGCTGGCCCTGCTGCAGCCGCGCCACGATCTGCTGGGCCGCCTCGGCCTCGTTGTGCTGGTGCACGGCCAGCAGCTGGCTGCCGGGCCGGTCCAGTCCATAGGAGCGCAGCAGGCCCTGGGTGTGGCGCGTGTCCTCGCAGGCCACGCAGTCCACCAGCTGCAGCACATGCAGGGCGCGCAGGCTGATGTCGGCCAGGTTGCCGATGGGAGTGGCCACCACGTAGAGGGCGCCCTGCGGATAATGCTGGGATGCCGCAGCATCCTTGGCTGCGCCCAGCGCGGTGGCGAAAGAGGTAGTCAATGGGTTTCCTTGCGAAAAAGCCGGCAGGCGCGGGGCCGTCTGCCCTCACGACCCGGCACCGGGGCCAGCAGGCCGAGGATGCGGCGCTGGCCCATCTGCAGGCGGCCGGCCTGCGTCTGGTCGAGCGCAATTATCGGACGCCGGGGCGCGGCGGCGGCGAGATCGACCTCATCGTGCAGGCGCGCGACGGCACCGTGGTCTTCGTCGAGGTGCGCAGCCGCGGCACGCGCGCCTTCGGCGGTGCCGGCGCCAGCATAGGCGCCACCAAGCAGCGGCGCATCGTGTTTGCCGCGCGCCACTACCTGATGCGATGGACCGCGCCGCCGCCGTGCCGCTTCGACGTGGTGCTGGTCGAGCCTGGCGCCGGGCCTGCCGTGCAGTGGCTGCAGGCCGCCTTTGATGCCGAAGGCGCCTGATCCGTTACCGCTGCAGCACAAATAACGCCTGGCTACGAAAGACTTCAGGGGCGGCAGTTATCATCGGGCCTCCATGCTTGAGCAACGTATCCAACAGCATTTCATCGACAGCGCCGACCTGAAATACCAGGCCGCCCAGGCGCTGAGCCAGCCCATTGCGTCAGCGGTACAGGCCATGCTGGCCTGCGTGACCAGCGGCGGCAAGGTCCTGGCCTGCGGCGCTGGCGCCTCGGCCAGCGACGCCCAGCTCTTCGCCGCCCTGTGCGTGGCCGGTTTCGAGCGCGACCGGCCCGAGCTGGCCGCCGTGGCCCTGGTGTCCGACGGCGGCCTGCTGGGCACCGTGGGCGCCACGGGCTCGGGTGGCAACGCCACCCAGTACCTGGCGCGCCAGATACGCGCCCTGGGCCAGCCCGGCGACCTGCTGCTGGTGCTGTCCGCCACGGGCAACGACGTGGCCGTGCTGGAGGCCCTGGATGCCGCCCATGAGCGCGACATGATGGCCGTGGTGCTGACCGGCCGCACGGGCGGCTCCCTGGCCGGCCGCGTGCGCGAGACCGATGTTCTGATCTGCGTGCCGCATGACCGTGCGGCGCGCGTGCGCGAAACCCATACGCTGGTGCTGCACTGCCTGTGCGACGGCGTGGATGCCCAGTTACTTGGTGAACAGGAGATGCCTCTATGAAGTTCCGTTGGTCCCGCGCCGCCTGCGGTGTGCTCGCCGTTGCGTCCCTGGGCGCCGCCCTGTCGGGCTGCGTCGCCCTGGTGGGCGGCAGCGCCGTGATGGCCGGCATGTCGGTGGCGGACCGCCGCACCACCGGCACCCAGGTGGAAGACCAGGGCATCGAGCTGCGCGCCAACAACCGCATCTCCGAAGTGCTGGGCGACAAGGCCCATGTCAACGTCACCAGCTACAACCGCCAGGTGCTGCTGACCGGCGAGGCCGGCAACGAGGCCGACCGCCAGACCATCGAGAAGCTCGTGCGCGAGCAGCCCACGGTGCGCAATGTCTTCAACGAAGTGGTGGTGGCGCCCTTCACCTCCACGCTGAGCCAGCGCTCCAAGGACACCCTGATCACCACCCAGGTCAAGGCCAGCCTGCTGGACGCCAAGGACATCCAGGCCTCGGCCTTCAAGGTCGTGACCGAGAACAAGGTCGTCTTCCTGATGGGCATCGTCACCCCGCGCGAAGCCAAGCGCGGCGCCGAGATCGCCCGCGGCATCAACG
This sequence comes from Delftia sp. WSY_10, assembly GCF_043104705.1. Lineage (NCBI taxonomy): Bacteria > Pseudomonadati > Pseudomonadota > Betaproteobacteria > Burkholderiales > Comamonadaceae > Delftia > Delftia sp. WSY_10. Next base: position 274,487 of record NZ_JBICKY010000056.1, read on the forward strand.
ACGTGACCAAGGTCGTGCGCGTGGTGGAAGTCATCTCCGAGGACGAACTGGCCCGCATGCAGCCGCAGTCCGCCCCCGTGGTCACCGACGACTCCGGCAAGGCCGCCGCAGCCAGCGCTCCCACCAGCCTCTCGGAAAGCAGCCTGTCCACCCCCGCAGGCGCCACCGCCACCCCGGTGAAGTGATCACCGCCGCCTGAAAGCAAAAGCCGGAACATGTTCCGGCTTTTTGTTTTGGACATAGGAAGATCTCGTTCCTCAGGGCATAGCACTTGAATCTGGCAGGGCCTAAAGCCAGGGACACCAAGCAAGGGCCGCCCCGCAGCGATGGTGTCGTCCCCCTCCCTTGCGAAGCAAGTAGAGAGGCGCCGTGCAACGAGGGGGAAGCGGCGTAAGCCGCTCAGGGGGTGAGCCTCTTGATGAGGCTGGAGGTATCCCAGCGCCTGCCCCCCATCTGCTGCACATCGGCATAGAACTGGTCCACCAGGGCCGTGACGGGCAGGCGGGCGCCGTTGCGCTGGGCCTCGGCCAGCACCAGGCCCAGGTCCTTGCGCATCCAGTCCACGGCAAAGCCGAAGTCGAACTTGCCTTCGGCCATGGTGCGGCCGCGATTGTCCATCTGCCAGCTCTGGGCTGCGCCCTTGCCGATGACGTCGAGCACGGCGGGAATGTCCAGGCCCGCGTGCTGGCCGAAGGCGATGGCCTCGGACAGGCCCTGGACCAGGCCTGCGATGCAGATCTGGTTGACCATCTTGGTGAGCTGGCCGGCGCCGCTGTCGCCCATCAGCGTGCAGGCGCGCGAGAAGGCCATGGCCACGGGCTGCATGGTGGCGAAGGCGGCCTCGTCACCGCCGCACATCACGGTGAGCTGGCCGTTCTGGGCGCCTGCTTGGCCGCCCGAGACGGGCGCGTCGATGAACTGCAGGCCCAGCTCCAGCCCGGCCGCATGCAGCTCGCGCGCCACTTCGGCCGATGCCGTCGTGTGGTCGGCAAAGATGGCGCCGCGGCGCATGCCCGCGAAGGCGCCGTCCGGCCCCAGCACGACCGAGCGCAGGTCATCGTCATTGCCCACGCAGCTGAACACGATGTCGGCGCCGGCCACGGCCTCGCGCGGCGTGGCCGCATGGCCGCCGTTGAACTCCTCGCACCAGGCGCGGGCCTTGGCCTGCGTGCGGTTGTAGACCGTGACGCGGTGGCCTGCCGTGGCCAGGTGGCCGGCCATGGGATAGCCCATGACGCCCAGCCCCAGGAAGGCTACGGAGAGGGGAGCGATGGCCGCATAGCTGCGGGCGGCGATGGAGGAGTCGGACATGGGGGATTCCTGAGAGGTGGTGGGAGCGGGTGGCGCAGGGGCGCGCGGTGTGCGGCCCTGGAAGGAGCCGGTGTCCCGGCTCGGCGCGCTGAAGGCGCGTTCAGACGATGGCGAAATGCTCGGTGCCCGCCGCCAGGTCCAGCGACTTGGCGCGCTGGCTGCCCAGCTTGATCTGCAGCCGCAGGTCGTTGACCGAGTCCGCATTGCGCAGGGCATCCTCGTAGGTGATGAGGTTGGACTCGAACAGGTCGAACAGCGCCTGGTCGAAGGTCTGCATGCCCAGGTTGCGGCTTTTCTTCATGATCTCCTTGATCTCGGTGACTTCGCCCTTGAAGATCAGGTCGGAGATCAGCGGCGAGTTGAGCATCACCTCGATGGCGGCCACGCGCCCCTTGCTGTCTTGCTTGGGCAGCAGGCGCTGGGAGACCATGGCGCGCAGGTTCAGCGACAGGTCCATCAGCAGTTGCGGGCGGCGCTCTTCGGGGAAGAAGTTGACGATGCGGTCCAGCGCCTGGTTGGCGCTGTTGGCGTGCAGCGTGGCCAGGCACAGGTGGCCGGTTTCCGAGAAGGCGATGGCGTGCTCCATGGTCTCGCGGTCCCGGATTTCGCCCATGAGGATCACGTCCGGTGCCTGGCGCAGGGAGTTCTTGAGCGCTGCTTCCCAGCTGTCCGTGTCCAGGCCCACCTCGCGCTGCGTGACCACGCAGTTCTTGTGCGGGTGCACGAATTCGATGGGGTCCTCGATGGTCACGATGTGGCCGTAGGAATTCTCGTTGCGCCAGTCCACCATGGCGGCCAGCGTGGTGGACTTGCCCGAGCCCGTGGCGCCGACCAGGATGCACAGGCCGCGCTTGGTCATGGTCACTTCCTTGAGCACCTGGGGCACGCCCAGGCTGTCGATGGTGGGCAGGGCCAGCGGAATCGTCCGCATCACCATGCCCACGCGGCCCTGCTGGATGAAGGCGTTGACGCGAAAGCGCCCGATGCCCGGCGGCGAGATGGCAAAGTTGCACTCCTTGGTGCGCTCGAAATCGGCGATCTGCTTGTCGCTCATGACGGAGCGCGCCAGCGTCAGCGTGTGCACCGGCGACAGCGGCTGCGGCGACACCTTGGTGATGCGCCCGTCGATCTTGATCGCCGGCGGGAATTCCGCCGTGATGAACAAGTCGCTGCCGTTGCGGCTGACCATGAGCTTGAGCAGGTCGTTGATGAACTTGGTGGCCTGATCTCTTTCCATTGCCGTATTCCCCCGGGCATTGCGCACCGTCGTGGCGCGCAGGTTGTTTTGTTATGTGCAGGTGGTCCGGTCCGGCCCGGATGGGCCAGGCGTCCTCATATTCGACTCATTCGCCGACTCATTCGCCATCTAAGTGTGCTGCTCCTCGCCCAGGCGCACGCTGATGGCACGCAGCCGGAACGAGAGCTTGCGCGCCAGCAGCGCCATCAGCTTGGCGGCCAGCGCGGCATCCTTGACCATCATTTCGTCCAGCGCCTCGGCGCTGAGCACGCCGATCTCGCAGTCGGTCAGCGTGGTGCAGCTGGAAAAGCGCGGCCCGCCGTCGAGCAGCGACATCTCGCCGAGGATGTCGCCGGGCCGTGTCTGCGCCAGGCGCATGCGCTCGCCCCAGGGCTGCTGGCGCTCCACGGCGATCTGGCCGGACAGCACCACCGCCATGAAGCTGCCGTTCTCCTCCTGGCGGATCACGTCGCGCTGCGGCGCCACGGCCGCGTAGATGAAGTATTCGCTCAGCCGCTGCAGGCTGGCCGCATCCAGCTGGCCCAGGTAGCGGTCGCGCGACCACAGCTGCTCCAGCTGGGTGACGCTGCCGCGCGGCAGCCGCGTGGCGCCCACCTCGATGGCGCGCGCCTCCCAGGGAACGGGAGGCGTGTGCGGGTCCATGAAGCCATGCGCCGCCAGCGTGGTCGTGAAGAAGGCCGACTCGGAGGCCGGGGCCGAAGGGTCCTGGCCGCTTCGCAGCTTGCGGAAAATGCTTTTCATGGCGCGTGGCGAGAGGCTGGGCCGGTGGCGGTCAGCCCGGGAAGTTGTCCGGTATCTTGGCCTTGGCGCGCGCTTCGGCCGGGCTGATCAGGTTGCGCCGCACCAGATCGGTCAGGTTCTGGTCCAGCGTCTGCATGCCCACATTCTGACTCGTCTGGATGGTGGAGTACATCTGGGCCACCTTGGCCTCGCGGATCAGGTTGCGGATGGCGCTGGTGCCCAGCATGATCTCGTGGGCCGCGATGCGGCCCTGGCCGTCCTTGGTCTTGCACAGCGTCTGTGAGATCACGGCCTGCAGCGATTCGGAAAGCATGGCGCGCACCATCTCCTTTTCCTCGGCCGGGAAGACGTCGATGATGCGGTCGATGGTCTTGGCGGCGCTGGAGGTGTGCAGGGTGCCGAAGACCAGGTGGCCCGTCTCGGCCGCGGTCATGGCCAGGCGGATGGTTTCGAGGTCACGCATTTCGCCCACCAGGATGGCGTCCGGGTCCTCGCGCAGCGCCGAGCGCAGGGCGGCCGAGAACGACTGCGTCATCGGCCCGACCTCGCGCTGGTTGATCAGGCACTTCTTGGAGTCGTGCACGAATTCGATGGGGTCCTCCACCGTCAGGATGTGGCCGTACTCGGTCTCGTTGAGGTGGTTGACCATGCCGGCCAGCGTGGTGGACTTGCCCGAGCCCGTGGGGCCGGTCACCAGCACCAGGCCGCGCGGCTTCAGGGCCAGGTCGGCGAAGATGCGCGGCGCGTTGAGCTGCTCCAGCGTCAGGATCTTGCTGGGAATGGTACGGAAGACGGCGGCCGCGCCCCGGTACTGGTTGAAGGCGTTGACACGAAAGCGCGCCAGCCCCTCGATCTCGAACGAGAAGTCCACCTCCAGGAACTCCTCGTAGGCCTTGCGCTGGGAGTCGCTCATGATGTCGTAGACCATGGCGTGGACCGTCTTGTGGTCCAGCGGATCGACATTGATGCGGCGCACATCGCCGTGCACGCGGATCATCGGCGGAAGCCCCGCGGACAGGTGCAGGTCGGAGGCCTTGTTCTTGACGCTGAAAGCCAGCAATTGGGTGATGTCCACGGAGTTCGCTCCCTCGTTTGGTACGCTGGCGGCAATTATGACGACGATTGAAAACAAGCTTCAACAGATTCACGAACGGATTGCCTCGGCCTGCGCGCAGGCGGGCCGGGCGGCCGGCTCGGTGCAGTTGCTGTCCGTCTCCAAGACCTTCGGCGCCGACGCCGTGCGCCAGGCCGTGCTGGCCGGCGAGCGCAGCTTTGGCGAGAACTACATCCAGGAAGGCGTGGACAAGATCGCCGCCGTGCGCGCCATGGGCCTGCCGGGCGGCGAGGCCCTGCAATGGCATTGCATAGGCCCCATCCAGAGCAACAAGACGCGCCTGGTGGCCGAGCATTTCGATTGGGCCCAGACCGTGGACCGCCTGAAGATCGCCGAACGCCTGTCGGCCCAGCGCCCCGAAGGCCTGGCGCCGCTGCAGGTCTGCATCCAGCTGAACGTGGATGGCGGTGAGACCAAGGCCGGCGTGGCGCCTCAGCAGGCGCTGGAGCTGGCCGCCGCCATCGTGCAGCTGCCGCGCCTGGTGCTGCGCGGCGTGATGAGCATTCCCGACGATGTGCCGGGCTTCGAGGCCCAGCGCGAGGTGCATGCCCGCGCCACGGCCGTGTTCACGCAGATCCGCGGCAGCGGCCTGCCGGGGCTGGAGCGCTTCGACACGGTGTCCATGGGGATGACGGGCGACCTGGAAGCGGCCGTGGCCGCCGGATCGACCATGGTGCGCGTGGGCAGCGGCATCTTCGGCCAACGAAACTACGCCCCGCATTGAGCGGGGCGTAGCTGGCTTGGCTGGCGGGGCAGGCCGCCTCAGCGCCCGCCTGGCCGCTTCATCTGGCAGTCCGTGGGCAGCTCCACCTGCTCGGGCGTGTAGACGGCGTCGGTGCGAAAGCCGTAGTTCGTGCCTTCCCAGCCGGTCTTGACCAGCTTGCCATCCACGGGCGCGATGGTGTTGACCACCTGGGGCAGCAGCAGCTGGTGGTCCTTGCCGCGCATGCGCACGGGGCCGACCACGGTGTCCATCTGCAGGTCCTCCAGGGCCAGCGCGATCTTCACAGGTTCGGTGGACTGTGCCTTGGCCATGGCGGCAGCCAGCATGCGCGGCACCAGGTCCATGCGCGGGGCCAGGAAGTCCTTGCCCATGCGGGCCTTGTATTCCTGGGCGCGGGCGTCGGCCAGCGGGCGGCCGGCCTGGCCTGGGTGCCATTCGGCCACCCAGGTCAGCTGGCCGATGCGGGTCTGGGCGAAGGATGTCACCGTGCCCGGCATGCCGCCGGCGCTGTGGTTGAAGTAGCGCAGGTCATAGCCCGAGTCGGCCGCTGACTTGAGCAGCAGGGTCAGGTCCTGCCCCCAGTTGCCCGTGATCACCGAGTCCGCACCCGTTTCCTTGATCTTGGCCACGTAGGGAGCGAAGTCCTTGACGCGGCCTATGGGGTGCAGCATCTCGCCCGTGAACTGGATGTCGGGCCGGGCCGCGCTCACCATCTGGCGCCCGTAGGCCGCCCACTGCTTGCCGTGGGCGTAGTCCTGGTTGAGCAGGTAGACCTTGCGGATGCCGGGCTGGGTCTTGATGTAGCTGGCAATCGCCTGCATGCGCATGGCGGTGTTGGCATCGAACATGAAATGCCAGAAGCTGCAGGCCTTGCCCGTCAGCTCGGGGTCGATGGAGGAGTGGTTGAGCACCAGCACCTCCTTGCCCGGATTGCGCTGGTTGTGGCGCGAGGCCGCCTGCACCAGGGCTGCCACCACCGACGAGCCCGATCCCCCGGTCACCACCACGCGCGCGCCCTGGTCTAGGGCCGCCTGCAGCGCGGCCTGGCTTTCCTGGGCCGAGAGCTTGCTGTCGAACTGCAGCAGCTGCAGCTTCGCCCCGTTGAACAGACCGCCCTTGGCGTTCACGTCCTCGACCGCGTACTGCACGTGGTCCCGCATCAGCTCGCCCGTGCTGACGAAGGGGCCGGACAGCGGGTCGATGAAGGCGATCTTGAAGCTGTCGGTTCCCTGGGCGTGGGCGGCCGTGCTGCACAGCAGGGCGGCGGCGAGTGCCATGGATGGCTGGGAATATCGTCGGATGCAATGGCGGCGGATCGGCATGTCTTGTCTCCTCGAAGGAATGGTCGTCAGTCCTTGCCGGGCGGCTCGGCCCGGGGCCGGCTGCGCCGTGCAGGCGTCTTTTTCGCGGGGGATGCGGCAATGGCTTCGGGCGCGGTGGCTGGCGCCGTGCGCAGGCCCAGCACGCGGCTGGCCAGCTCGGTCAGCTCGGCCACCATCTCGGCCGTGCCCAGGCGGCCGCCGGGGCGGTACCAGTTGTAGAGAAAGCCCGGCAGGCTGCAGGCGGCCTGGGCGGTGATGCGTGTCTCGCGAAAGTCCAGGTGGCCGCTGGCGCGGCCTTCTTCGAGCAGCGCGCAGAACTGGCGGTAGAACTGGCGCGCCAGCGTGCGCGAGGCCTTCATGTACGCCGGACTGAAGGCCTGGGGCTCGCGGTAGGGAAAGAAGGCCGCCGGATAGTGGGCAATGGTGGCCGCGATCAGGCGCTGCAGGCCGTCCACGGCCTTCTCGTGCGCGGCGCGCGCATCGTCGGCCGCGAAGTCCAGCACAGTGAAGCAGGCCTCGGTGGGTGCCCAGCACAGGGTCTCGAAGATCTCCTGCTTGTTGCGGAAGTAGTAGTAGACGAAGGGCTTGGTCACGCCCAGGGCCTGGACGATCTGCTCCATCGTGGTGTTGGCGTAGCCGTTGCGGTCGAACAGGGCCTCGGCCGCCTTGAGGATGCGTTCGCGCTTTTCATCGGAGCCGGCCGTGGGAAGGCGCTGGCGGCCGCGCGGGGTGACAGGGGGCTTGGGCATGCGGGAAATCTCGTGTCGCGTCGGTGGCTGCGATGGTTATACCGGTGGGTAGCAATGTTCTACCAGCGGGTATATATTGGCAAGACGCCGATCCAAAAATCAGATCAAGGCTATCCCTTAGGACTGGTTCCGGGGTGGCCAGACACCCAGGAGACAAGCATGGCGGATTCCGAGACCCTCATTCCCCTGCATGAGGCCCTGCGCCGCAATGCGCGCAACCACCCCGGCCGCGACGCCTACATCTGGTATGGCCGCCACATCAGCTGGGCCGAGATGGATGCGGCCAGCGACGCCTTTGCCGCGCGGCTGCAGGCGCTGGGCGTGGGCCGGGGCGAGCCCGTGGCGCTGTTCATGAACAACTGCCCGCAGTACATCGTGGCGCACTACGGCATCCAGAAGGTCGGCGCCATCGTCTGCCCCTGCGGGCCGCTGAACAAGGAGCATGAGCTGCAGTACCAGCTCGATGACCTCCAGGCCCGCGTCATCGTCGCGGCCGATGTGCTGCTGCCCGTGGTGGACAAGGTGCGCGCCAGCACGGCGCTCAGGCATGTGCTGGCCGTGCGCTATGGCGACTGGCTTCCTGAATCGGCCACGCTGGCGCTGCCGCCCGAACTGCAGGTCCCCGTGCAGCCGCTGCCCGAGGGCGTGGAATCGTTCTGGGATGTCATGCACAGCGGCGCCAAGCCCGTGCCCGTCGATGTCGCCATGGACGATGTCTCGCTGATGACCTATACCTCGGGCACGACGGGCCTGCCCAAGGGCGCCATGCTCAGCTACGGCAACGCGGCCAGCAAGACGGCCGGCGCCTCCAGCGCCACGGGCGTGAACGCCGGCGACATGCTGCTGGCCGTGGCGCCGCTCTATCACATTGCCGGCATGTCCATGGGCGTGAACATGCCCGTGCACAGCGGCGCCACCTGCGTGCTGCTGCACCGCTTCGACCCGCTGGCCGTGGCCCAGGCGCTGGAGCGCTACCGCGTGACCTGGTGGTACAGCATCGCGCCCATGAACGTGGCCGTGATGCAGCTGCCGGGCGTGGAGGCCATGGACTTTTCCGCGCTGCGCCGCAACACGGTGACCAGCTTCGGCATTGCCTACACCGAGGAGCTGGCGCGGCAGTGGAGGCGCTTCACCCCGAACTGCATCTCCAGCGAGGCGGCCTATGGTCTGAGCGAGACCCACACCATGGACACCACCATGCCGGGCGATGCCATCCGCTGGGGCACGCACGGCAAGCCGCTGCCCGGCAACGAGGTGCGCATCATCGACCCCGAGACCGGCGAGCCGCTGCCGGCCGGCGAAGTGGGCGAGATCACCATCCGCGGCCCCGGCAACTTCAAGGGCTACTGGAACAAGCCCGAGGCCACGGCCAGGACCCTGAAGAACGGCTGGGTCCACACGGGCGACATGGGCCGCTTGGACGCCGAGGGCTACCTGACCTTCATCGGCCGCTTCAAGGAAATGATCAAGGTCTCGGGCTACAGCGTCTTCCCCGAGGAGGTGGAGGCCATCCTCATCAAGCATCCGGCCGTGGCCCAGGCCGCCGTGATCGGTGTGCCCGACCCGCAAAAGGGCGAGGTCGTGCGCGCCTTCATCGTCACGCGGCCGGGCCAGCAGATCGCGGCCGAGGACCTGGTGCAGTGGTCGCGCGAGAACATGGCCAGCTACAAGGCGCCGCGCGAGGTGCGTTTCATCGAGGCGTTGCCTGCCACCGGCGCAGGCAAGGTGCTGCGTCGCTTGCTGCGCGATCAATGAGAAAGACCGAAGTCCCATGTTCCAGAAGATCCTGATAGCCAACCGCGGCGAGATCGCGCTGCGCATCGTGCGCGCGCTGCGCGAGCTGGGTGTGCCCAGCCTGGCCGTCCATGCCGCAGACGATGCGCAGGCGCCCCATGTATCCGCTGCCGATGCAGCCGTACCCCTGGACGCCAGCGGCCCCTCGGCCTACCTGGACGGCGCCCACCTGCTGCGCATTGCGCGCGAGCACGGCTGCGACGGCATCCATCCGGGCTACGGCTTTCTCAGCGAGAACGCCGGCTTTGCCCAGGCCTGTGCCGATGCGGGCCTGCGCTTCATCGGCCCCGCGCCGGAGCACCTGGCGCTGCTGGGCGACAAGGCCCGCGCACGCGATCTGGCGCGCCGCTGCGGCGTGCCGCTGATGCCGGGCAGCAGCGAGGCCGTCACGCTGGAACAGGCCCAGGCCTTCTTCGAGGCGCAGCAGGCCGGGGGCGCCAGCGGCATCATGGTCAAGGCCATCGGCGGCGGCGGCGGGCGCGGCATGCGCGCCGTGGCGCGTGCCGAGGACCTGCCCGCTGCCTACGAGCGCTGCCGCAGCGAGGCGCGCGCCGCCTTCGGCGTGGACGGTGTCTATGTGGAGCGTCTGATGACGGGCGCACGCCATATCGAGGTACAGATCCTGGGCGACGGCGGCGCAGGCCCCATCGCGCTGGGCGAGCGCGAATGCACGCTGCAGCGGCGCTTCCAGAAGCTGGTCGAGATCGCGCCCAGCCCCAGCCTGGCGCAGCCGCTGCGCGAGCGCATCACGCGCGACGCGCTGCGCATGGCCGCCGAGATCGGCTACGAGAGCCTGGGCACCTTCGAATTCCTGGTCGATGCCGCCTCCGACTCCCTGCCCTATGTGTTCATTGAGGCCAACCCGCGCCTGCAGGTCGAGCACACCATCACCGAGGAAGTCTTCGGCATCGACCTGGTGCAGGCCCAGATCCGCATTGCGGCGGGCGATCACCTGGGCGAGCTGGGCCTGGATGCCAGGACACCCCCCGCGCCGCGCGGCTATGCCATGCAGTGGCGCATCAATGCCGAGACGCTGGATGCCGCAGGCCATTCGCGCCCCGGCAGCGGACGCATAGGCGCATTGCAGTGGCCGGCCGGCCCCGGCATCCGCATCGACACGCATGCGGTGGCGGGCGCCAGCCCCTCGCCGCACTACGACACGCTGCTGGCCAAGCTCATCGTGCACAGCAGCGGGCCGCGCTTCGAAGACGTGCTGCGCCGCGCACGCCGCGCGCTGGACGAATGCCACATCGACGGGCTGGCCACCAACCTGCCGCTGCTGCAGGCGCTGGCCGGCCGGCCCGAGATGGCGTCGCAGGCCGTGCACACACGCTGGCTTGAAGAGGCCCTTCCAGAATTGGTGGCGGACGCCCAGGCGCTGGCCGAAGGCGCGCAACGCACGGCTGTGGCCGCCGATGTTCCGGTGGCGGACGAGGCTGCTGGCGCGCCCGTCCCCGAAGGCGCCATCACGGCCCCCATGCCCGCGCGCATCGTGCAGTGGAGCGTGGCCGTGGGCGATGTCGTAGCCGCAGGCACCGAACTGGGCGTGCTCGAAGCCATGAAGATGGAGCATGTGCTGCTGGCGCCGCAGGCCGGCACCATCACCCAACGGCTGGCCCAGGCCGGTGCCTATGTGGCCCAGGACCAGCCCCTGCTGGTGCTGGCCGCCGCCGAAGGCGTGCGGGCCGACGCACGCGCGCAGCAGATCGCCCAGGACCCGGACCACATCCGCGCCGACCTGCGCCGCGTCATCGACCGCCATGCCTTCACGCTGGACACCGCCCGGCCCGAGGCCATGGCCAAACGCCATGCCCAGGGCGGCCGCAGCGCGCGCGAGAACATCGCCGATCTTTGCGATGAGGGCAGCTTCATCGAGTACGGCGCGCTGGCCATTGCCGCGCAGACGCGCCGACGCAGCATGGACGACCTGATCGCCAACACGCCGGCCGACGGCATGGTCACGGGCATGGGCTCCATCAACGGCGCGCAGTTCGGCCAGGAGCGCTCGCGCGCCGTCGTCATGGCCTATGACGCCACCGTGCTGGCCGGCACCCAGGGCGCGCGCAACCATGCCAAGACCGACCGCATGCTGGGCATTGCGCTGGCGCAGAAGCTGCCCGTGGTGCTGTTCGCCGAAGGCGGCGGCGGGCGGCCCGGCGATACCGACACGCCCGTGGTCGCCGGCCTGCATGTGCACACCTTCGCGGCCTATGCGGCACTGTCGGGCCAGGTGCCGGTGATCGGCATTGCACACGGCCGCTGCTTTGCGGGCAATGCAGCCCTGCTGGGCTGCAGCGACGTCATCATCGCCACGCGCGCCAGCACCATCGGCATGGGCGGGCCAGCCATGATCGAGGGCGGTGGCCTGGGCGTGTTCCGCCCTGAAGAGATAGGACCCAGCGGCATCCAGCATGCCAATGGCGTGATCGACGTGCTGGTCGAGGACGAGGCCCAGGCCGTGGCCGCCGCGCGCCACTACCTGTCCTTCTTCCAGGGCCGCACCACGGAGTGGACCGCGCCCGACACGCGCGCCCTGCGCCATGTGGTGCCCGAGAACCGGCTGCGTGCCTATGACACGCGTGCGGCCATGGCGCATCTGGTGGACGAAGGCAGCCTGCTGCTGCTGCGCACGGGATTTGGCGCAGGCATCCACACGGCGCTGGCGCGCATCGAAGGCCGGCCCGTGGGGCTGATGGCCAACAACCCCTCCCACCTGGGCGGCGCCATCGACGCCGATGCGGCCGACAAGGCCGCGCGCTTCATGCAGCTGTGCAACGCCCATGGCCTGCCCATCGTGAGCCTGGTGGACACGCCGGGCTTCATGGTCGGCCCCGAGATCGAGAAGACCGCCCAGGTGCGCCATGTCAGCCGCCTGTTCGTCACGGCGGCCAAGCTGCGCGTGCCGTATTTCAGCGTGGTGCTGCGCAAGGGCTACGGCCTGGGGGCCATGGGCATGACGGCAGGCAGCTTCCATGCGCCGGTGTTCAACGTGGCCTGGCCCACGGGCGAGTTCGGCGCCATGGGTCTGGAAGGCGCCGTGCGCCTGGGCTTTCGCAAGGAACTGCAGGCCCTGCCCGAGGGCGCCGAACGCAACGCTCTGTTCGACCGGCTGCTGGCCCAGCAGTACGCCCACGGCGAGGCCATGCACATGGCCGGCACGCTGGAGATCGACGCCGTCATCGACCCCGCCGACACGCGCGCCTGGCTGTCGCGCGGCCTGGCGGGGGCGCGCGTGGCACCCGCCCAGGCGGGCTTCGTGGACACCTGGTAGGCCCTGAAAACGCTGCAGGCGGCGTGCTAAGCTGATCCTCTTTTCGACGAACACGATGGCGGGCCCGCTCAAGCGGGCCCCGCTGCCTTTGGAGACCTTCCCATGCCCGGACTTCTGCCCGATATCGATCCCGACGGCCTGCTCGAATTTTCGGTGGTCTACACCGACCGCGCGCTCAACCACATGTCCAAGCGCTTCGCGGGCGTGATGCAGGACATCCTCACCACGCTGCAGGAGGTCTACCACGCCCACACGGCCGTGCTGGTGCCGGGCAGCGGCACCTTCGGCATGGAGGCCGTGGCGCGCCAGTTCGCCAACCGCGAAAAGGTGCTCATCGTGCGCAACGGCTGGTTCAGCTACCGCTGGACGCAGATCTTCGAGGAAGGTGGCCTGGGCGGTGGCGCCGTGGTCTGCAAGGCCCGCCGCCAGGGCCCGGGCAGCCAGGACCCCTGGGCGCCTTGCGCGGCCGAGGACGTGGCCGCCGCCATCCGCACCGAGAAGCCCAAGGTCGTGTTCGCGCCCCATGTGGAGACGGCCAGCGGCATCATCCTCAGCGACAGCTACCTGCGCGCCGTGGCCGATGCCGCGCACGAGGTGGGTGCGCTCTTCGTGCTGGACTGCGTGGCCTCGGGCGCCATGTGGGTGGACATGGAAAAGACCGGCGTGGACGTGCTGATCAGCGCGCCGCAAAAGGGCTGGAGCAGCTCGCCGTGCTGCGCCATGGTCATGCTCTCGCAGCGCGCGCGCGAAGCCATCGAGCACACGCAAAGCTCCAGCTTCTCCTGCGACCTCAAGAAGTGGATGCAGATTGCCGAGGGCTACGAAAAAGGCCAGCACGCCTACCACACCACCATGCCCACCGACGCCCTGGTCCGCCTGCGCGACGTGATGCTGGAGACGCGCGCCTACGGCTTCGCCAAGGTGCGCGACGAGCAGATCGCCCTGGGCGCCAAGGTGCGCGCCCTGCTGGAGTCGCGCGGCTTTCCCAGCGTGGCGGCCGAAGGCTGGAAGGCCCCTGGCGTGGTCGTCAGCTATACCACCGACCCCGGCATCCAGAGCGGCAAGAAGTTCATGGAAGCCGGCCTGCAGACCGCCTCGGGCGTGCCCCTGCAGTGCGACGAAGGCCCGGACTTCAAGACCTTCCGCATCGGCCTGTTCGGCCTGGAAAAATGGCATAACGTGGACCGCACCGTCGGCCACATCGCCAAAGCGCTGGACGACATCGGTGTCCCCGCCAAGGCGTGAACCGAACCCGCTGCAAACATTGCATTGAAAGAGCCCTCATGAACAAGACCCTCACCACCCTGGCCGCCTCCTGCGGCCTGATGCTCGCCGCACTGACCGGCGTGGCGGCCCATGCGGCCGAACCCGTCACCACGGCCAGCGGCCTGGTCTATGAAAGCCTCAAGGAAGGCACAGGCGCCAGCCCCAAGGCCAGCGACACGGTGCGCGTGCACTACCGCGGCTACTTCCCCGACACGGGCAAGGACTTCGACAGCTCCATCACGCGCGGCCAGCCCATCGAGTTCCCCCTGACCGGCGTGATTCCCTGCTGGACCGAAGGCGTGCAGAAGATGAAGGTCGGCGGCAAGGCCAAGCTGACCTGCCCGCCCTCCATCGCCTACGGCAGCCGTGGCGCGGGCAGCGTGATCCCGCCCAACGCCACGCTGAACTTCGAGGTGGAACTGCTGGGCATCAAGTGATGGCCGGCCCGCTGGCCGGGCCATCCCCCGCCTGATGCGAAGCCGGCCTGCGGGCCGGCTTTTTCACGGTCGCTGAAAGGAAGACGTCGTGGACCCACGCAAACCGCTGGACGCGCGCGCTGCCGCGCTGATGCTCATGCTGTGCCTGATCTGGAGCCTGCAGCAGATCCTGCTCAAGGCCACGGCCGATGCCATCGCGCCCACGCTGCAGATCGCGCTGCGCTCGGGCGTGGGCGCCGTGCTGGTGTGGCTGTTCATGCGCTGGCGCGGCATGCGCGTGCAGTGGGGCGACGGCAGCTGGCGCCCGGGCCTGGCCGTGGGTACGTTGTTTGCGCTGGAATTCCTGCTGGTGGGCGAGAGCATCAACCACACCTCGGCCGCCCATGTGGTGGTCTTCCTGTATTCCGCCCCCGTGTTCGCGGCGCTGGGCCTGCACTGGAAGCTGCCCTCGGAGCGCCTGGCGCCGCTGCAATGGCTGGGCATCGTGCTGGCCTTTGCCGGCATTGCGCTGGCCTTCCTGGGCGGCGGCAAGCCTTCGAAGGCAGCCGGCGCCGCCATGCTGCTGGGCGACCTGCTGGCCCTGGCCGCCGGCGTGGCCTGGGGCGCCACCACGGTGGCCATCCGCACCACGCGGCTGGCATCGCTGCCCGCCGCGCAGACCCTGCTCTACCAGCTGGCCACCGGCTTTGCGCTGCTGCTGCCCGCCGCCTTCCTGCTGGGCCAGACCCGCTTCGAGCCCACGCCCCTGGCCTGGGCCGGCCTGGCCTTCCAGTCCGTGCTGGTCTGCTTCGTGAGCTTCCTGGTCTGGTTCTGGCTGCTCACGCAATACCTGGCCTCGCGCCTGGGCGTGTTCTCTTTCATGACGCCCATCTTCGGCGTGGTCTTCGGTGCCTGGCTGCTCAGCGAGCCCATCGAGCCCAACTTCCTGGCCGGGGCACTGATGGTGCTGGCGGGGGTGCTGCTGGTGAGCGGGTATGGGTGGCTGATGTCGCTCAGGCGGTGAGGCCAGGGATCAGGCCGGCCGGGGTAGCGGATCCGTGCCCTCGTTGAGCACGGAAAGATAGCGCTGATAGCTGAAGACACGGCCTCGCTTGCGGCCGGTCACTTCCTCGATGATGCCCAGGCGCTGCAAGTCGGCGAGCGCCGTGTTGACGGTGGGCGAGGACAGTCCCGTCTGCCGGACCAGCTGGTTGGACGTCAGGAAGGGGTTGAGCTGGAACAGGTCGTGGATGCGCAGCGTGGAGCTGGCGCGTTCGCCTTCGGTCGCGATGCGTTCGCGGTCCTGCCTGAACAGATCGACGATATGCGTGGCGGCCTCGAAGGCCTGGTTCGCGGTCTGTGCCACGCCGGTGAGAAAGAAGTCGAGCCAGGCTTCCCAATTGCCGTTCTCGCGCACTTCCTGCAGCAGCCGGTAGTACTCGGCCCGGTGCGTCTTGAGAAATAGGCTGAGGTAGAGCAGCGGCTTGTTCAGCACGCCGTTGATGCAGAGATACAGCGTGACCAGCAGGCGGCCAATACGGCCATTGCCATCGAGGAACGGATGCAGTGTCTCGAATTGCACGTGCAGCAGGCCGGCCTTGATGAGGGCGGGCAGGCGGGAGGCATCTTCGTGCATGAAGCGTTCAAAGGCGTCGAGGCAGGGGCCGAGCTCGTTGACGGGCGGCGGCACGAACAAGGCATTGCCTGGACGCGTGCCGCCAATCCAGTTCTGCGAGCGCCGGAACTCGCCGGGGCTCTTGGTGCCGCCGCGTCCGCTTTGCAGCAGCCGGCCATGCATCTCGCGGATCAGGCGCAGTGACAGCGGCAGGTCCCGCAGGCGCTCCAGTCCGTACATCATCGCGTCCACATAGTTCGAAACTTCGCGGATGTCGTCGATGGGCTGGCCCGCCTGGGCCTCGGCTTCGAAGCGCAGCAGGTCCGACAGCGTCGATTGCGTGCCCTCGATCTGCGAAGAAAGCACGGCCTCCTTGCGCACGTACATGTAGAGGAACAGCTCCTGGCGGGGCAGCAGCATGGTGATGCCATCGAGCCGTCCCAGCGCACGCTCGGCAAGGCTGAGCTTTTCCAGGAGGACGAGCACATCGATGGCCGGCTCCGGCGGCAGCGGTGGCGGCACGAAGGCGCGCACCTTTTCGCCTGCTGCGGATGTCTCGATGAAGCGGCCAAGCCGCTGGCTGGTAGGGGAATCGGGCATGGGCTGACTATGGCTTCGGACGCTTATTTAAGCAAATGCGGTTTTTCTTAAATAACGAGAGCGCCAAGTTAAGCAGACTTAAATAAGCCTTCGTCTCAAGGCGGCGGGCCGGCCCCATGACCCCTCATGCCAGTCCCAGCCGCCGCGCCAGCCGCTGCAGGTTGGCGCGGTCCATCTGCAGCTCGCGTGCGGCGGCGGCCCAGCTGCCGTGGTGGCGCTGCAGGCTGGCCTTGATCAGCTGGCGTTCGTAGCTTTCGACGGCATTGCGCAGGCCTTGGGGGCTGGCGCCGGGCGATGCGGCCTGTGGGACGGGCAGGGTCGGGGTGGCCGTCGCCGGGGGCTGCGCGTCATCCCAGAGATCGGCCTGCCCCAGCGTGACCATGCGTGCCCGGCCACCGGCCGGATTGCCGGAGGGCGCACGGCTGAGCGCCCGCAGCACGCCGCGGCTGATGAGGTGCTCCAGTTCCCGGACATTGCCGGGCCAGTCCTGGGCGAGCAAGGCCGATTGCGCAGCGGGGTGCAGGCGCAGTCCGCCCAGGCCCAGGCGGGAACGGTTTTCCTCGAGGAAGAAGCCGGCCAGCATCAGCACGTCGCTGTCGCGCTCGCGCAGCGCGGGCACGCGCAGCGGGTAGACGCTCAGGCGGTGGAAGAAATCGGCGCGCATGCGGCCGGCCGCCACCTCGGCGGCCAGGTCACGGTTGGTGGCGGCGATCACGCGCACGTCCACATGGTGCTCGCGGTCCGAACCCAGGCGCTGCAGCTGTCCGCTTTGCAGCACGCGCAGCAGCTTGGCCTGCACGGCCAGGGACAGCTCGCCCACTTCGTCCAGGAACAGCGTGCCCTGGTCGGCCTGCTCGAACTTGCCGCTGCGCTCGGACAGCGCGCCCGTGAAGGCGCCGCGCACATGGCCGAACAGCTCGCTTTCGACCAGGTTGTCGGGCAGGGCCGCGCAGTTGATGCTGACCAGCGCCCGGCCCGCGCGCGCCGACTGGGCATGCACGGCCTGGGCCACCAGTTCCTTGCCCGTGCCGGTCTCGCCCGTGATCAGCACATTGAGGTCGCTGGCCGCGACCAGGGCGATGTCCTTTTGCAGCGCGCGCATGGCCGGGCTCTGGCCGATCAGCGGACGCGATGAATCGCCCCCCGGGGCGGCGCCGGGTGCGGGCAGGGCGCGCGCACTGCGCGCCAACCGGCGCAGCCGCTCGGCCGTGGTCACGGTGGCCGCCGCCAGGTTGCTGAAGGCCTGCAGCGCCGCCAGCGCGGCCGGGTCGGCAAAGCGCCCCGGGTCCAGCGCGTCCAGCGTCAGCAGGCCCCAGGGCAGGCCGCCCGTCTGCAGCACGCAGCCCATGCAGTCGTGCACCTCCAGCGGCCCGTGGCCCTGGGCCACCAGGCCGTCATAGGGATCGGGCAGCGGGCTGTCGGGCGCAAAGCGCATGGCCTGGCCCGCGGCCAGCAGCTGGGCGAAGCGCGGGTGCTCGGCAATGCGAAAGCGCCGGCCCAGCGCATCGGGCACCAGGCCATCAATGGCCACGGGCCGCAGCCACTCGCCTTCCAGGCGCAGCAGGGCGGCGGCATCGGCCGGCAGCACGGCGCGCAGGGCTGCCAGCAGGCGGCGAAAGCGCTCGCGCTCGGGCAGGTCCTGGGCCAGGTCGGCCACCAGGGGGGTGAGGGCGTGCAGGGCGGTGGATGTGGTCATAAAGACTGCGATGGCTGTCAAAAGGACTCGATTTGACGGGAGTCATATTGACGCATGAAACGCCAAGCCCTTGTTCTTCAAGGGTCGCGGGACTGGCACGGCCCTTGCCTTTGCCAAGGCATGTCCGGCATCGCACCGGGCATGTCCGTCCCCGTACCCAAGGAGTTTCCCGTGCTGACCGACCGCCAACGTGCCATCGTCCAATCCACCGTTCCGCTGCTTGAAACCGGCGGCGAAGCGCTGATCACGCATTTCTACCAAACCATGCTGGGCGAGTACCCCGAGGTGCGCGCCCTGTTCAACATGGCCCACCAGCAAAGCGGCGCCCAGCCGCGTGCCCTGGCCTACAGCGTGCTCATGTACGCCAGGCACATCGACCGGCTGGACGCCCTGGGCGACCTGCCCGCGCAGATCATCAACAAGCACGTTGCGCTGCAGGTGCAGCCCGAGCACTACCCCATCGTCGGCACCTGCCTGCTGCGCGCCATCCGCGAAGTGCTGGGCGCCGAGATCGCCACCGACGAGGTCATAGCCGCCTGGGGCGCCGCCTACCAGCAGCTGGCCGACATCCTGATCGGCGCCGAGCGCCAGGCCTATGACCGCACGGCGGCGGCCGAAGGCGGCTGGCGCGGCGAGCGCGCCTTCGTGGTCGAGGACAAGGTGCAGGAAAGCGCCGAGATCACGTCCTTCTACCTGGTGCCCGCCGACGGCGGCCCCGTGATCGCCCACCAGCCCGGCCAGTACATCGGCCTGCGCCTGGTGGTGGACGGCCAGGAGCAGCGGCGCAACTACTCCCTGTCCGCACCTGCAGACGGGCGCAGCCTGCGCATCAGCGTCAAGCGCGAGGCGGGTGGCAAGGTCTCCAACTTCCTGCACGACCGGGTCCGGGTCGGCGACACGCTGCAGCTGTTCCCGCCCGCAGGCCACTTCACGCTGCAGCCCGGCGAGCGCCCGCTGGTGCTGATCAGCGGCGGCGTGGGCATCACGCCGACCCTGCCCATGCTGGACGCGGCCTTGCCGACCCGGCGGCCCGTGGTCTTCATCCACTGCGCACGCGAGCGCGGGGTGCATGCCTTCCGCGAGCATGTGGATGCGCTGGCTGCCGTGCATCCGCAGCTCACCCGTTACTACTGCTATGACCGGGCGGAGGAGGGCGATGGGGTCGATGCGCAGGGCCTGCTGACCGCCCGCCAGCTGGGTGAATGGCTGCCCGCCGTGGATGCCGATGTCTATTTCCTGGGGCCTCGGCCGTTCATGCGGTCGGTGAAGGAATCGTTGAAGGCCCTGGGGGTGCCGCAGGAGCAGGTGCGGTATGAGTTTTTTGGGCCGGCCGAGGCGCTCCAGTAGGCTTTGCCGGAGCCTGCCCTGGGTGGTTCCTGGCTCTGCCGCACCCCTGGCATGCCTTTGTCGCGCCCCTTGTAGCACCTCTGTGGCAAGAGGCGCGACAAGGTCCGAAGGCTCAGCGGTAGAAGGCTTGCACGGTGCCCTTGAGCTTGATCAGCAAGGGCCTGCCCTTGCGATCCACCGTCTTGCCCGCGGGCACCTTGATCCATCCCTCGCTCACGCAATACTCCTCCACGTCGAACCGCTCCTTGCCGTTGAAGCGGATGCCGATGTCGTGCTCGAACACGGCCGCCACGTGGTGCGGGCTGCGCGGGTCGATGGACAGGTGGTCGGGCAGGGCGGGGCGCTCGGCGGATGCGTTGGCGTCGGTCATGGTCTTGTTCTCGCAAGAGGGTTCTGAAGAAAGCCGGTATTGTCCGCGCAATCCGGGGTCAGGCGCTGGCTGACAGGCATTGGCGGCAGGCATCGCCACGCGGGGCCCGGCGGGCGTCGTATGCTGCGCTCCATGCTGTCGCCAGAGCAACGTCAAACACTGAAGTCGGCCAAGCGCCTGCCGCTGGCGTTGCTGCTGCTCATGGCGCTGGGCTTCGTGGCCTCGTCGGTGGCGGCAGCGCACTGGCAGCAGGTGCCGCTGTGGCTGGCCTGCATCAAGGCCGTGACCGAGGCCTCGCTGGTCGGCGCGCTGGCCGACTGGTTTGCGGTGTCTGCCCTGTTCCGGCACATTCCGCTGCCCGTGGTCGGGCGCCACACGGCCATCATTCCGCGCAACAAGGACCGCATCGGGCTGAACCTGGCGAATTTCGTGCGCGACAAGT
This sequence comes from Delftia sp. WSY_10, assembly GCF_043104705.1. Lineage (NCBI taxonomy): Bacteria > Pseudomonadati > Pseudomonadota > Betaproteobacteria > Burkholderiales > Comamonadaceae > Delftia > Delftia sp. WSY_10. The sequence goes on from NZ_JBICKY010000056.1 coordinate 294,523, forward strand.
TCCTGGACGGGCCTTCGCTGGTGGCGCTGATCGAGCGCCATGATCCCGCGCGCGTGCTGGCGGGCTGGCTGACCTCACCGGCCAACAGCACGCTGCTGGGGCGGCAGGTGGCGCGGCTGGCGCTGGCGGCGCTGGAGATGGTGCAGGACCGGCAGGTGGAGCGCTTTCTCTCGCACTCGTTCAAGGCCTTGCTGGAGCATCTGGACCTGCCGCGCGCGGCGGCGGACCTGCTGTCGGGCCTGACCCAGGACGGGCGCCACCAGGCCGTGCTCGACGATGTGCTGGCGCGCGTCAGCGGCGTGCTGCGCGAATCCGAGACCCATGTGCTGATCGCCCGGACCATCGTGCTGTGGCTCAAGCGCGAGCATCCGCTCAAGGAAAAGATGCTGCCTACGGACTGGCTCGGCGACAAGGGTGCCACGGCCATCGCCGGGGCGCTGGACAGCCTGCTGCAGGACATCGCCAGCGATCCCGGGCACCACATGCGCAAGGCGTTCGATGCCTCCGTGCAGCGGCTGATTGACCGGCTGCAGTCCGACCCGGCCATGGCCGATCGCGCCGAGCGCCTGCGCGACTACCTGCTGCACGACGAGAAGCTGGCCGGCTACCTGCGTTCGCTGTGGCTGGGCCTGCGCGCCAGGCTGCAGGCGGACCTGGCCAACGAGCATTCGCAGGTGGCGCGCAAGACCGCGGCCATGGGCCGCTGGCTGGGCCAGTCGCTGGCGCACGACGAGGCGCTGCGCCACTCCATGAACGAACGCCTCAAGCGCTGGGCCCAGGCGCTGGCGCCCGATGTCTCGCAGTTCCTGGCCCAGCACATCGCCGACACCGTGCGGCGCTGGGATGCGCGCGAGCTGTCCGAGCTGATCGAGCTGCACATCGGCAAGGACCTGCAGTACATCCGCATCAATGGCACCGTGGTCGGCGGTGCCGTGGGGCTGGTGCTGTTCCTGGTCTCCAATGCGGGGCGGCTGTGGTCCTGATCTTCGTATCAGGATGTTGCCTGCCGGCCACATCGGGCCAACTTTACAAAGCCGCCGTGTTCGCCGGAACGCCGTGAATCGGGCCGGGCGCCGCACGCGCCCGGGCACTGGCGGCCCTGCATGTCATTGATGAAAAAGGCAACATTCAGCATCCTGAATGAATTGCTCACAGATCGGTCCGCTTGTAAAGAAAAACAGCAGCTGCGCTGCCGTCGGCCAGGCCGTTGTCGGCGGGAAAATAAAATAAGAACGATTCGCACTCATCAAAAACAACAGAGCGGATGCGCACCCCGGTCGTTCGACCGTCCGTGATTCTTCTTGCGAGCTTTCCCATGCACAACTGCACAGCCCCCGCGGCGGGCCGTGGCTTTGCCCTGTCCGCCCTTTGCACCTCCCTGCGTGCTTCGTTTCCCTCCACCGCCGTTCCCCTGCGCCGCACCGCGCTGGGCGCCTGCCTGGGCCTGCTGGCCTCGGGCAGCGCGCTGGCCCAGGCAGCAGGCGGGGCCGCGCTGGAAACCCTGGTCGTGACGGCCAGCGGCTTCGAGCAGGAGATCAGCCAGGCGCCGGCCTCGATCTCGGTGATCACGCGCCAGGAACTGGAGCAGGGCGCCTACCGCAACCTGCACGATGCCCTGCGCGATGTGCCCGGCGTGATCCTCACGCCCTCGGACAACAACTCCAACGACATCTCGTTGCGCGGCATGGGCGCCAACTACACCCTGATCCTGGTGGACGGCAAGCGCATGAGCACGCGCGAGACCCAGACCAACGGCAGCACGGGCACGGACCAGAGCTGGATTCCGCCGCTGGAGGCCATCGAGCGCATCGAGGTGGTGCGCGGCCCCATGTCCTCGCTGTACGGCTCGGACGCCATGGGCGGCGTGATCAACGTCATCACGCGCAAGGTGGCGAAGAACTGGCATGGCTCGGTGCGCGCCGACGCCACGCTGCAGGAGCGCTCCACCTCGGGCGATGCCTACCAGACCAACTTCTACCTGTCAGGCCCGATCAAGACCGACCTGCTGGGCCTGAGCCTGTACGGCAACTACGGCAAGCGCGACCAGGACCGCATCTACCAGGGCTACAACAAGAGCGACAACCGTTCGCTGAACCTGCGCCTGGCGCTGACCCCCAGCAAGGACCACGACCTGATCGCCGAGATCGGCACTTCGCGCCAGCACTTCGTTTCGTCGCCTGGCATGACCCTGCTGCCCACCGATGCGCCCAGCGACCGCAAGTTCGAGCGCGAGAACTACTCGCTGCAGCACAAGGGCCGCTGGGGCTGGGCTTCCTCCGACACCTATCTGCAGCGCGAGGAAACGCGCAACCTGTCGCGCGACATGACCATCAGGAACACGGTGTTCAACAGCAGCTGGGTAGCGCCGCTGGGCCGCCAGCACCTGCTGACCACGGGCGTGTACTACAACCAGCAGGACCTGCGCGACACGACGACCAATACGCTGCCGGACTCGGCGCGCACCACGGCCGATCGCACGCAGTACGCCTGGTTCGCCGAGGACGAGTGGCGCCTGCGCGAGAACTTCGCCCTGACCGGCGGCCTGCGCTACGACCACGACAGCAAGGGCGGATCGCAATGGAGCCCGCGCCTGTACGGCGTGTGGAACCTCGACGCGCAATGGACCGTCAAGGGCGGCGTGTCCACCGGCTTTCGCGCGCCCTCGCTGCGCCAGACCCTGGGCGACTGGGGCCAGTCCAGCCGCGGCGGCAACATCTACGGCAACCCCGACCTGAAGCCCGAAACCTCGCTGAGCAAGGAACTGGGCGTGCTCTACAACAACGGCGCCGGCCTGTCGGCAGGCCTGACGGTGTTCGACAACGAGTTCAACGACAAGATCACGCGCATCGCCTGTCCCGAGTGCGGACCGGCCAACTCCTCGGGCAACACGCCCACCACCAACGTCAATATCGACAAGGCCATCACGCGCGGCATCGAAGCCACGTTCAAGGCCCCGCTGGCGCGCACGCTGGACCTGAGCAGCAGCTACACCTTCACCAAGTCCGAGCAAAAGAGCGGCGAGTTCGCGGGGCAGCCGCTGAGCCAGCTGCCGCGCCACATGCTCAACCTGGCGCTGAACTGGAAGCCTTCGCAGCAATGGGCGGGCTGGGCCAAGCTGTCCTACCGGGGCAAGGAAAGCCAGCCCACGGGCGGCCGTTCGGCGCGCACCTGGGTGGCTGGCAGCTATGCCATGTTCGACATGGGCGGCTCCTACAACTACAGCAAGGACGTGACCTTCTACGCAGGCATCTACAACCTGTTCGACAAGGACGTGTACTACGAGGACTACGCCACGGTGCAGGACGGCCGGCGCTACTGGATCGGCATGAACGTGAAGTTCTAGGCATCCCGGCCGCAAGGGCGGCCGCTGCCCGTGGCCTGCGGATCAGGCCGCGCCGCTTCCCGGCGCGGCACCCGCCTCCGGAGGCCGGAACTCCTTTCATTTTTTCCTGGGATTCTTTGCCATGACCTTCGATATCACGCGCCGCGCGGCGGCGCTGGCCCTGCCGGCCTTGTTCCTGGGGACTGCGGTGGCGGCCCCGCTGTCCGTGCGGCATGCCGGGGGAGCGGCCAGCCTGCCCGGCGCACCCCGGCGCGCGGTGGTTTATGACCTGGGGGCGCTGGATGCACTGCATGCGCTGGGCGTGCCCGCGTCGGCGGTCGCAGGCGTGCCCCGGGCGCAGCTGCCCCGGTATCTGGACAGCTTCGCGCAGCGGCCTGCGGCGGGCGGGCTGTTCGAGCCCGACTACGAGGCGCTGAGCCGCCTGGCGCCCGACCTGATCGTCGTGGGCGGGCGCTCGGCCGGCAAGGCCGAGGTGCTGGGACGCATCGCGCCCACGCTGGACCTGAGCGTCAGCGGCAAGCACATGCTGGCCGATATCGAACGCAACATCGCCACGCTGGCGCTGCTGTTCGGCCGCCAGGCGCAGGGCCGTGCGCTGGTGCAGCGCATCCACGCCGAGCTGCAGGGCCTGCGTGCCCAGGCCTCGCAGGCCGCGCCGGGCCTGCTGCTGATGGCCGTGAACGACAAGCTCCTGCCGCAGGCGCCGGGATCGCGCTTCGGCTTTCTGTTCGATGTGTTCGGCGCGCGCTCGGCGCTATCGGCCGCGCAACTGCCAGCCCGCGGCACCGCCTACGGCTTCGCTGATGTGGCGCGGCTGGACCCCGAGTGGATCTACGTCATCGACCGCAACACGGCCACGGGCCAGGCGGCAGGCGGCGGCGAGATCATGGCTTCGCGCAAGGTGTTCGACAACGCGCGGATCCACGCCACGGCGGCCGGCCGCAAGGGGCAGGTCGTCTTCCTCGATCCCAAGGGCTGGTACCTGATGGGCAGCGCCGGGCCGACGGCGCTGCTGGACAACATGGCGCAGCTGCGCCAGGCCTATGGCGCTGCGTCATCGCGTTGACCGCGGGCCAGGGCCGGCTCCCGGTCCCGGCCCCACAGCGCAATCACGCGCACATAGGCCAGCTCGGCCAGCAGCTCCACCAGCGTCTGCGTGACGATGACGGCCGGCAGCACGGGAATGGCGCCAGGCACGGCCAGGGCCAGCGGCAGCACGACCAGCGAATTGCGCGTGCCCGCGCTGAACGCGACCGCTCGGCCTGCGGGCGCTGGAAGCCGGAAGGCACGCGCCACCAGCCAGCCCAGCGCGGGCGCTGCCACCGCAAAGGCCGCGTAGACGGGCACCACGCTCCAGGCCGCGTGCGTGGCCGGGCCCAGTTGGGGCAGCACGGAGGCGATCACCACGAACAGCACCAGCGCGGTGGCCGGCACGGGCAGCAGGCCCAGCCATGCCGAGGCGCTGGCGCCGCGCCGGCTGCGGGCCGCCCACCACTGGGTGGCAGCGGCCAGGGCCAGCGGCACGGCGATCAGCCACACGAACGCATGCAGGAAAGGCCCTGCCTGCACGAGCCGCGCCGCATCGTCGCCCAGGAACAGGCCCAGGTAGCCGGGCAGGGCCAGCATCTGCGCGATCAGCAGGGCCGGCGTGGCCGCCAGCAGCAGGCGCGCATCGGCGCGTCCCAGGTGGGAGAAGGTGACCACGTAGTCGATGCAGGGCGCCAGCAGCACCAGCAGCGCGCCCAGGCGCAGCAGGGGGTCGGCGGGCAGGAACTGCAGCAGGGCCCAGACCAGCAGCGGCACCACGATGAAGTTGGCCGTCATCAGCGCCGCCAGGAAGCGCACCTGGCCGAAGGCGCACCGCAGCTCGGCCAAAGGCACCTGCAAGAAGGTCACATAGAGCATCAGTGCCAGCGCGGGGTTGATGGCGCGCTCCAGCACGCCTGTGCCGGGCAGCGCCCAGGCGGCAACTGCGGCCAGGGCCACGGCGGCGAAGTAGATGGGGATCTGGCGCTGTTCGAGCGCGTCTCGGGTGTCTTGCATTCAGGAGGCCGATGGCGGCGGGTACGGGGCGGGTACGCGGATGTGGGGCGGATGTGGGGCGCCTAGTATGGCAACGGCACAGCCGGCCCGCTGCTTCATTCCCCTGCAGGCCCTGGGCCCGCAGGGATCAGCCCTGGTTTGCCGCGCCCAGCACCTTGTACAGATAGGAGCGCGAGATGCCCAGCTCCTGCGCGGCCAGCTTCTTGTTGCCGCCGCAGCGTGCAATGGCGTCGAGGATGGCGTTGCGCTCCTGGTCCTTGAGCGGGGCCACGGCGCCGGTGGCGGGCAGGCCGGGCTCGGCAACGGGCGAAGGCCGTGCGCCGGCCAGCGGGTCCTCGTGGCGCGCGAAGTTGTCCACGCCCAGCAGGTGGCCGTCGCAGAACACCAGGGCCTCTTCCACGCGCTGGCGCAGCTGGCGCACATTGCCGGGCCAGGCCTGGCGGGCCAGGTAGGGCATGACACCGGGCGCGATGCGGGGCAGCGCAATGCCGTTGCGCTCGCAGAACGACTGGGCAAAGCGCTGCACCAGGGCCGGGATGTCCTCCAGGCGCTGGCGCAGGGCCGGCACATGCAGCACCACGCCGCTGAGGCGGTAGAACAGGTCCAGCCGGAAGCGCCCGCTGTCGATGAGGCCGCGCAGGTCGCGGTGCGTGGCGGCCACGATGCGGAAGTTCACCTGCCGGCCGCTGTGCGCGCCCAGGCGCTGCACCTGGCGGTCCTCCAGCACGCGCAGCAGCTTGACCTGGATCTCCATGGGAATGTCGGCCACCTCGTCGAGGAAGAGCGTGCCGCCCTCGGCCTGCTCCAGCTTGCCTGGCTGGCCCTGCCGGCGCCCGCCCGTGAAGGCGCCGGCCTCGTAGCCGAACAGCTCGGACTCGATCAGCGTGGCCGGCAGGGCCGCGAGGTTGAGGCTGACCAGGGGCGCGTCGGCATCGCGCCCGCGCGCATGCAGGGCCTGGGCCACCAGCTCCTTGCCGCTGCCGCTCTCGCCCAGGATGAGCACGGGCACGTCCAGCCGCGCCACGGCGTCGATCTCGCGGGCCAGCCTTTGCATGGGGGCGCTGGCGCCCACCATCTGCGCCGTGGGCGTGCCGCCGCGCAACTGGCTCAGTTCGCGCTTGTAGTGCTGCACCTCGTCATGCAGCTGGTTCAGGCGCTGCTGCATGCGGTTGAGCGCCTCCACGCCGCTGAAGCTGACCTGGCCCACGGCGCCCACCACGGCGCCGCCCTCGTAGACCGGCATGCGGTTGACGATGCGGCTCACGCCCGGCCCCAGCTGCTGCAGGTCGCCGATCTCGGCCCGGCCGCTGCGCACCACGTGGGGCAGGCGCGAGTTGGGGATCACGTCCTCGGCGCGCCGGCCTGCGGCCGTGCCGGGCGCCAGGCCGAAGAACTTCTCGTGCACGGGGCTGATGTAGCGCATCAGCCCTTCATGGTCGGCCACCGTGATCGCCTGGTACGGGTTGGTCAGGAACATGTTGAGGATGGCGAAGGCGAAGGGCACGCTGGCCACCATGTCGAACAGCGCCGCCGCCTCGTCGGCCGGGCGCAGCAGGGCGACCTCGCCCTCGGCATCGGCCAGCACCACGGCCACATGGCGGGCCACCGTGCCGCGCGGGCCCGGTGTTTCCACGTGCAGCAGCTGGCCATGCCCGATGGGGTTGTGCCCGTCGCCGTGCGCGCGGGCCAGGGCCTCGGTGACGGCTGCATGCAGCAGCGGCTCCTGCGCCAGGCCCAGCCGCGCCACGGGCTCGGGCGAGTCGCGTCGCCAGACGAGAACGCCGAATCGGTGGTCGGGGGAGCTGGACATGGGCATGGCGGGCAGTGGCTGGGGTGAACGCACTCTAGCGGCGCGCAGGCCACGGGTCTGTCCCCGTGGTGTCTCCATTGAAGACAGTACCCAACCCGTGTCTTCGAGGTTGTCCTTGATGTGGACACACGCAGGTCGACTGTGGAAAAAATCCTTTGAATTCAACGCGCTGCGTTCTGGCACGCCTTGTGCATCTCTACAGGCACAAGGAGACACGACGACATGAGCTGGCAACCCGAAGTGGACGAGATCGCATACCGCCGCGCACTGGCGGCCAAACTGGGCGGAGAGGACAAGGTGGCGCGGCACAAGGCCGCGGGCAAGCTCACGGTGCGCGAGCGCATCGATGCCTGCACGGACGCGCAGTCCTTCGTGGAGGTGGGCTCGCTCACCGGCTCGGGCCAGTACGACGGCCTGGGCCGGCTGACGGACTTCACGCCCTCCAACCTCATCATGGGCCGGGCGCGCGTGGGCGGGCGGCCCGTGGTCGTGGTGGGCGACGATTTCACGGTGCGCGGCGGCGCCAACGACGGCGCCGTGGGCGACAAGCTGATCTTTGCCGAGAAGATGGCGCACGACCTGCGCCTGCCCATGGTGCGCCTGGTGGACGGCACGGGCGGCGGCGGCTCGGTGCGCAATATCGAGACCAAGGGCTACACCAGCGTGCCCACCATGAAGGTCTGGAGCCAGGTGGTGCAGAACCTGTCCACCGTGCCCGTGGTCTCGCTGGCCCTGGGCTCGGTGGCCGGCATGGGCGCGGCGCGCGTGGCCTCCAGCCATTACTCGGTGATGGTCAGGGAGACCGCCCAGCTGTTCAATGCCGGCCCGCCCGTGGTGGCGCGCATCGGCCAGAACGTGACCAAGAACGAGCTGGGCGGCAGCCAGGTGCACACGCGCAACGGCGTGGTCGATGACGAGGTGGCCACCGAGCAGGAGGCCTTCGAGCGCGTGCGCCGCTTCCTGTCCTACCTGCCATCGTCGGTGTACGAGCTGCCTGCGCGCACCGCGCCGCAGGACGATCCGCGGCGGCGCGACGAATGGCTGCTGTCGGCCATTCCGCGTGATGGCCGCAAGGTCTACAAGATCCGGCCCATCGTCGAATGCCTGGTCGATGAGGGCTCCTTCCTGGAGACGGGCCGCCACTGGGGCCGGGCCATCGTCACCGGGCTGGCGCGCATCGACGGCTGGCCCGTGGCCGTGGTGGCCAGCGACCCGTACTTCTACGGCGGCGGCTGGGACGGCCCCTCGGCCGAGAAGTTCACGCGCTTCGTGGACATGGCCCAGACCTTCCACCTGCCCGTGGTCAACCTGGTGGACATCGCGGGCTTCCAGATCGGCGTGGAGGCCGAGAAGGCCGGCGTCATGCGCTACGGCGTGCGCGCCCTGGCCGCCGTCTACCAGGCCACCGTGCCCTGGTGCAGCATCCTCATCCGCCGCGCCTACGGCGTGGCGGCGGCGGGCCACCAGCACATGGGCCGCTTCAACTTCCGCTATGCCTGGCCCTCGGCCAACTGGGGCTCGCTGCCCATCGAGGGCGGGCTGGAGGTGGCCTACAAGGCCGAGATCGAAGGCGCCGACGACCCCGTGCAAAAGCGCGCCGAGATCGAGCAGCGCGTGCGCAGCCTGACCTCGCCCTTCCGCACGGCCGAGGCCTTCGGCATCGACGAGGTGATCGATCCGCGCGACACGCGCGCCCTGCTCAGCGAATTCGTGGAACTGGCCGCGCCGCTGCGCGAGGCCGGAGCGCCGCAGTTCGGCCTGCGGCCCTGAACGCATAAAAACCCAAGGAGACAAAGCAATGGCAACCAGACAACCGCGCGCGCCCTCGCGCCGCACCGCCCTGGCCCTGTGCCTGGCGCCGTGCCTGACCATCTGCGCCGCGACGGCGGCCCAGGCCCAGGCCCCCCAGGAGGACAAGTGGCCCACGCGCCCCGTGCGCATCGTGGTAGGCTTTCCTGCAGGCTCGTTCACCGACACCATTGCACGTGCGCTGTCCGAGCCGCTGAGCAAGTCGCTGGGCCAGCCCGTGGTGGTGGAGAACAAGCCCGGCGCCAACGGCGCCATCGGCGTGGGCGAGGTGGCGCGCGCCGCGCCCGACGGCTACACCCTGCTGGTCACCAACTCCAGCAGCATCACCATCAACCCCCAGATCTACAAGAAGATCACCTACCGCGCCAAGGACTTCGCGCCCATCACCATGGTGCTGGATGCGCCCTTCATCCTCACCGTCAACCCCGAGTGGGCGCAGAAGCACCAGATCCGCTCGGCCAAGGATGTGATCGCCTTCGCCAAGGGCCATCCCGACAAGCTCAGCTACGGCTCTGCCGGCCCCGGCAACATCGCCCACCTGGCCTATGCGGCCTGGAGCAACCGCACGGGCGTGAAGACCACGCATGTGCCCTACAAGAGCGCATCGCAGGCGCAGATGGCCGTGCTCAGCGGCGAGCTGGACACGCAGTTCGACACCTGGAGCGCGCTGCCCCACATCGCCAGCGGCAAGCTCGTGGCACTGGCCGTCACCGCGCCCCGGCGCATGCAGCAGCTGCCCGAGGTGCCCACCATGGCCGAGGCCGGCTATGCCGATTTCGACGTCACCTTCTGGGCCGGCCTGCTGGCGCCCGCGGGCACGCCGCCGGCCATCGTCAACCGGCTCTACGAGGCCTCCAGGGGCGTGCTGCAGGACGCACGCATCCGCGCCGTGCTCAGCAGCCAGGGCGAGCCCGTGATGATGCCGCCCGCGCCGTTCGGCCAGCGCATCGCCAAGGAAGTGGCCGACTGGGGCCAAGTCATCCAGCGCGAAGCCTTGTCTTTGGATTGATGAGGTACGCATGTCTCTGTTGCAAGCACTGAACCCCCGCTCGGTCGCCATCCTCGGCGCCTCCGACAACCCCATCAAGGCCGGTGGCCGGCCCATCGACTACCTGCGGCGCCATGGTTTCGCAGGCCGCATCCTGCCCGTCAATCCCAAGCGCGCCGAGGTCCAGGGCCTGGCCGCCTACCCCTCGCTGCGCGCGCTGCCCGAGGCGCCCGACGCCGTGGTCATCAGCCTGCCCGGCGAGGACGTGGCCGCCGCCATCGACGACTGCGTGGCCGTGGGCGCGCGCCTGGCCGTGATCTATTCCTCGGGCTTTGCGGAGCTGGGCGAGGAAGGCCGCCGGCAGCAGGCCGACCTGGTGGCGCGGGCGCGCCGGGCGCCAGGCGGCGGGCTGCGCCTGTTCGGCCCCAATTGCCAGGGCGTGGCCAACTTCGCCACGGGCGCCATCCTCAACTTCTCGACCATGATCAACGAGAACGCGCCGGCCGACGGCCCCGTGGCCATCGTCAGCCAGAGCGGTGCGGGCGCGGCCATTCTCTACGGCGGCCTGCGCCGCGCGGGCATCGGCGTGCGCTACATGCTGTCCACGGGCAACGAGGCCGATGTCTGCGCAGCCGAGGCCGTGCGCGCCGTGGTCGAGGACGAAGGCATCCGCCTGGTCGTGCTCTACATCGAGACGCTGCGGCAAAGCGCCTGGCTGGCCGAGGCTGCGCGCCTGGCCCATGCGCGCGGCGTCACCATCCTGGCCGTGAAGGCCGGCCGCACGCGCGCAGGCCAGGCCACGGCCAGCTCGCACACGGGCGCGCTGGCGGCCGAGGACGCGCTGGCCGATGCCTTCCTGCGCCAGCACGGCATACCGCGCCTGGCCGACTTCCGCGAGCTGATCGACTACGCGCCGCTGTTCCTGTCCCAGCCCGCGCCGCGCGGTCGCCGCGTGGTCAGCATCAGCAATTCGGGCGCCACCTGCGTGCTGTCGGCCGACGCGGCCGAGGAATACGGCCTGGCCCTGGAGCCGTTCGATGCCGCCACGCTGGACGGCCTGTCCCAGGCCCTGCCGTCCTATGTCACGGCGCGCAATCCCATCGACATGACCACGGCCCTGCTGGGCAGGCCGCAGACCTTTGGCGACACGCTGCGGGCCTTGTCGGGCAGCGGTGCCGCCGATCTGGTGCACGTTGGCTTCCCGATCGGCGGCGAGGGCTATGACTTTGCCGACTTCGCGGGCCAGGCCAGCCGCTTTGCGCGCGACACCGGCGTGCCCATTGCGGTCAGCGTCAACCAGGACTGGGTGGCCCAGGCCTTCCAGGACCAGGGCGTGCCCACCTTCTGGAGCGAACGCGCCGCCATGCGCGGCCTGGCGCTGCTGGCCGAACAGGCCGGCGGCAGGCAGGCACAGGTGCCGTCTGCCGAGGCATCGGTGCCGGTGGCGGCCTCCCGCTCCCTTACGCTGGTTACGCTGGACGAGCCCTCCAGCCTGTCCGAGCTGGCCCTCGCCGGCCTGCCGGTGATGCGCCATCTGGTCTGCAGGAGCGAGGACGAGGTGCGCGCCGCCATCGAGTCCCTGCCACGGCCCCTGGTGGCCAAGGGCGTGTCCGCCGATCTCTCGCACAAGTCCGAGCATGGCCTGGTGCGGCTCAACATCCGCGATGCGGAGCAGGCGCTGCAGGCCTTTGGCGACTTCGCCGCCACGCTGGCCCGCCTGGGCGTGGCCGATGGCGGCCTGCTGCTGGGCGCCCAGCACAGGGCCGACTTCGAGCTGGCGCTGGGTGCCCATGTCGATGCCGAGTTCGGCGTGGTGGTCATGGTCGGCCAGGGCGGCGTGCTGGTGGAGGCGCTCAGGGACGTGCAGTTCCTTGTCGCCCCCTTCAGTGCGCGGCAGGCGCTGGATGCCCTTGCGCGCCTGTCCATCGCCCCGGCCTTTGCGGCCGTGCGCGGCATGCCGGCCGTGGAGCTGGACGCCGTGGCCGCCATGATGGTGCGGCTGGGCGACTGGATGCTGGCCCAGGGCGGGCGCGTGCAGTCGGTCGATGCCAATCCCGTGCTCGTGGCGCGCGGCGCACAGGCGCCGGTCATCGTCGATGCGGTGGTGGCCGTGGCCGCCGCGCCAGCGGTCTCCTCGGAGGCGGCATGAGCGGCGCCCCGCACCCCATCCGCCGCGTGCTGGTCGCCAACCGGGGCGCCGTGGCCGCACGCGTGATCCGCACGCTGCGGCGCATGGGCCTTGAATCCGTGGCCGTGTACTCCGAGGCCGATGCCAGCCTGCCCCATGTGCGCGCGGCCGACCATTCCGTGTGCATAGGCCCTGCGCCCGCCGCGCAAAGCTATCTGGACCAGGCGCGGCTGCTGCAGGTGGCGCGCGAGACCGGGGCCGATGCCGTGCACCCGGGCTACGGCTTTCTCTCCGAGAACGCGGAGTTCGCCGAGGCCGTGCAGCGCCAGGGCCTGTGCTTCATCGGCCCCTCGCCGCACTGGATACGCACGCTGGGCCACAAGACCCAGGCGCGGGCCTTCATGGCCGCCCAGGGCATGCCGCAGGCGGCCAGCTCGGCCGTGCTGCACAGCGTGCAGGAGGCGCAGGCGGAGGCGGCGCGCATCGGCTTTCCCGTGCTGGTCAAGCCCGCAGGCGGGGGCGGCGGCATCGGCATGCTGCCCGCGCACGATGCACCGCAGCTGGAGGCCGCCTGGTCCAAGGCCAGCGGCATTGCCGCCAAGTACTTCGGCACGGCCGAGCTGTACCTGGAAAAGCTGATCGAGGCGCCGCGCCACATCGAGTTCCAGGTGCTGGCCGACCGCCATGGCGAGGTGCGCGTGCTGTTCGAGCGCGACTGCTCGGTGCAGCGCCGCCACCAGAAGGTGGTGGAAGAGGCCCGCCCCGCAGGCATTCCCGCGCAGGCCCTGGCCGACATGCGGCAACTGCTGGCCGGCCTGCTGGCGCGCACGGGCTATGACGTGATCGGCACCGTGGAGATGCTCTACACGCCGCAGCACGGCTTTGTCTTTCTGGAGATGAACACGCGGCTGCAGGTCGAGCATGCGGTGACCGAGGAGATCACGGGCATCGACATCGTCGAGGCCCAGATCCGCCTGGCCGCCGGCGAGCGCATGGGCGACGTGCTTCCCGCCGAGCCCGTGGCCAGCGGCCATGCCATCGAGGCGCGCATCTATGCCGAAGACCCCGTGCGCTTCCTGCCCTCGCCGGGGCGCCTGGACCGCTTCGAGATGCCCCAGGGCGAAGGCCTGCGCGTGGAGACCGGCTATGCCCAGGGCTGCAGCGTCACGCCCTTCTACGACCCCATGGTCGCCAAGCTCGTGGCCCATGGCAGCGACCGCGCCCAGGCCATCGCACGGCTGCGCCAGGCACTGGCGCAGACCCGCATCGAGGGCGTGAAGACCAACATCCCCTTCATCGAACGCATCCTGGGCCACGCCGATTTCCTGGACCTGCGCATCGACACCGGCATCGCCCAGCGCGTGCTGGCCCACCTTTGAAAGCCCTACCCATGACCACCACCCCGAACATGATCACAAGCCCCATCGCCGGCCTCGTGGCCGCTGTGGAAGCCGCCGAAGGCGGCACCGTCGCCCTGGGCGACACCCTCATCATCGTGGAGTCCATGAAGATGGAGATTCCCGTGGAAAGCGAGGTGGCAGGCGTCGTGCGCCGCATGCTCGTGGCCGTGGGCGAGCCGGTGGCCGAAGGCCAGGCGATTGCGGAGATCGGATGAACGCCGTTGGAATCTCCACCGTCCCGGACCTGGAGGCCGCCGCGCTGGCGCGCGGCTACTTCGGCATCGACGTGCCCTTCATGTCCCATATCGGCCTGGAGCCCGTGAGCCTGGCACCCGGCCTGGCGCGCACGCGGCTGCCCATGCGCCCGCACCTGGCCAACAGCCGGGGGCATGGCCATGGCGGCGCGCTGATGAGTGCGCTGGACTTCACGCTGAGCGCGGCCGCGCGCTCGTCCAACCCGCTGGGGCTGGGCGTGGTGACCATCGAGATGAGCACGCATTTCCTCGCCTCGGCCACCACCGACCTGCTGATCGAGGCCCGCGTGCTGCGCGCAGGCGCGCGCACCGTGTTCTGCGAGGGCGATGTGCTGGACAGCGCGGGCCAGGCCGTGTGCACGGCGCGGGCCGTGTTCAAGCTGATCGCGCTGTAGCCTGGCTTCAGGCGCCGTCGCCTTCGGGCGCCGGCGGCAGCAGATGCTGGCCGATCTGCTGCCAGGCCTTGGCCGCGTCATGCTGGCCGCCGAACATGTGGCAGCTGGCGGCCGTCATGGCCAGGCGGCCGTTTTCGGGCTCCAGGTCGAACGCCAGCTCGCATTGCGCGGCGGCGTTGCGCCACATCACCACGGCGTCCGGCGATTCTTCCTTTTGCAGCGCATGGGCTTCGGCCATCCAGGCCTGGGCCAGGCGAAACGCGGCTTCCGCCTGTTCCGGGTCGGCCTTGTGGGCCAGATAGAAATGCTTGCCGGCCTGCTGCCACAGCGCCCGGGCCTGGGCGAAATCCTGGGTGGCGGCCCGCTGCGCCTGGGCCACCAGGGCATTGCCTTCGGCCAGCAGCGTTGCGTAGGAGGAGGGGGCGTCTTGCGTCATGGGGCGCCATTGTGCCGCCGCTCCGGTGCCTGTGTTCAGGCCGGGGAATCGCGCGGCGGGCTCGGGCTGTCGGGCAGTTCCAGGCCGATGCGCGTGAAGCCGCCCTCGGACTCGGCAAAGCAGCGCCCGCCGTGCATGCGCGCGATGGCGGCCACGATGGCCAGGCCCAGGCCATGGTTGCGGTCGGCCTGGCTGCGCGCGGCGTCGGCGCGGTAGAAGCGGTCGAACAGGCGCGGCAGGTGGACGGGATCGATGGCCGGGCCCCGGTTGAGCACCGCCAGCGCCACATCGCCGGCGCCCCCGTGGTGGGTACAGGGCCGCGCGCCGATCTGCACGGTGATGGTGGAGCCGCGCTGTGCATAGCGTGTGGCATTGCCCAGCAGGTTGGACAGCGCCCGGCGCAGCAGCCGCGCATCGACCTCGGCGGCCGCGTCGCCCTGGACGACGACCTGCAGGTCGGCCTCCTGCAGTGCGGCCTCGTGGAAGTCGATGACCTCATGGGCCAGCGCGGCCAGGCTGGCCCAGGGCGCCAGGCGCGCGCCCTGGCCCCGGTCGGCCTGCGAGAGAAACAGCATGTCGGCCACGATGCCGGCCATGCGCCGCAGGTCCTCCAGGTTGGAAGCCAGCACCTCGCGCAGCTCGGCCTCGCTGCGCGGCTTGCGCAGGGCCAGCTCGCAGCTGCTGATCAGCGTGGTCAGCGGCGTGTTCAGCTCATGGGCCACATCGGCGTTGAAGGCCTCCATCTGCCGGTAGGCCACGGACAGCCGCTCCAGCAGGGCGTTGAACTGTGCGATCAGCGGCCGCAGCTCCTGCGGCTGCCCGCTGTCGTCCAGGCGCCGCTGCAGATCCTGGGCCGACAGCTGGCGCGTCTGCTCGGTCAGCTGTCGCAGCGGCGCCAGGCCCAGGCGCACCAGCCAGATGCCGGTCAGCGACACCAGCAGGGCGCCGCCCACGGCAGCCAGGGCCAGCGTCCAGGCCAGCAGGGACAGTTGCCGGTCGTCTTCGGCCCGGTCCAGCGTGAGCTGGGCACGGGCCTGCTGGCCGGAGTCGGCCAGCACGACCTCGAAGCTGCGCTGCAGCGTGCGGCCGGGATTCTTGGGCGTGCGCAGGCGTTCGTAGAGCACGCGGCCCTGCAGGTCGGTGATGCGCAGCGACATCTCGTCCAGGCCCGTGAGAAAGTCGTCCAGCATGTGGGCCAGCCCGGCTTCGTTGTGGGCGCTGCGGCTTTCGGTCATCAGGTGCAGCACGGCCTGCTGCTTGAGGTCCAGCGTCTCGTGCTGGTGCTGCTCCAGCGTCATCGATGCCACCCCGTAGACGGCCGCGCACACCAGGCCCAGGCCCAGCATGGTCTGCAGCGCCAGCCAGCGCGACAGGCGCCGGCCCAGATGGGGAATGTCGGCAGGGGCAACGCTCACGGTGCGCGCGACTCCAGCACATAGCCCATGCCGCGCACCGTGTGCAGCAGCGGCTGCTCGAAGGGCTGGTCCAGCTTCAGGCGCAGGCGGCGCACGGCCACCTCGACCACGTTGGTCTCGCTGTCGAAGTTCATGTCCCAGACCTGGGAGGCCAGCTCGGTGCGCGACAGCACCTCGCCCTGGCGGCGCAGCAGCAGGCTCAGCAGGTTGAATTCCTTGGCCGTCAGGTCCAGGCGCTGGCCGGCGCGCGTGGCGCGGCGGCGTATCAGGTCCAGCTCCAGGTCGGCCATGCGCAGCGTGGTGGCCTCGGCCGCAGGCTGGGCCGTGCCGCCGCCGCGGCGCAGCAGCACATGCATGCGCGCCACCAGTTCGGAGAACGCGAAGGGCTTGACCAGGTAGTCGTCGGCGCCGCCTTGCAGGCCGCGCACGCGGTCCTCCACCTGGCCGCGCGCCGTCAGCATCAGCACCGGCGTCTGGCGCGATTGGCGCAGCGCCGCCAGCACGGCCAGGCCGTCGATGCCGGGCAGCATGCCGTCGAGCACGATGAGGTCGTAGGCCAGCTCGGTGGCCAGGTGCAGGCCGTCGATGCCGTTGTGCGCGACATCGACCACGAACCCCTCCTCGGTCAGGCCCTTGCGGAGGTAGTCGGCCAGCTTGGTTTCGTCTTCGATGACCAGGACTTTCATGCCGAGCATTGTCGGGGCAGGCAAGGGTTTTCGGAGATGACAAATTTGTCATGTGCCCGACAGCGCCGGGTCGTTGCGCCGCCCTAGACTCGCCGGCATGGGGCAGTCGCGATTGGGGTCAAACGCCATGCCCGACAATCCCGCACTTCTGCCATGCCCTCTTCCATGACCCGGCCCCGTCTTGCCGCCCTTGCCATCCTCGTGATCGCGCTGCTGTTCCAGTGGACCTGGATGGCGGCCGCTGCGCTGTGCCGCCACGAAGGGCATGAGACCCGGCACTTCGGCCACCATGTCCACGGCGTGAGCCTGCACGGCATGGGCGCCGAGCGCCATGCGGGCACGGGCACGGATGCCGAGTCCGGCCCGCCTGCGCAAAAGGCCGACCAGGGCCTGCAGTCCTCGCTCAGCGTGGACTGCTCCATGTGCCACGCCTGGGTGGCCGCTGCCACACAGCACTGGCAGGCGGCGCCGGTGGCCCCGCCGCCCGCGCAATTCGCCGAGCCGCTGCGCCGGCATGCCTCGGCCGTGCTGCTGCGCCCCGACCGGCCCCGCTGGCAGGGCTGACGCTCCTGCAGCCGCCGGCCGGGCATTCGGCGTTCATCGCCCTGTTTCGCCCCGGACCGGCATTTTCCAGAAATCCCTTCGCGCGCAGCGGCCCTCGTCCGTGCGCGCCCTGTGGCGTGGGGCCTGATCGACCAAGCGATCACGCCTGATCCGCGCTGCGGGCAAGGAGCCCGTGTATGTCTTTTCCTTCGTCCTTTCCGTCGAGGACAGCCTTCGCACCGTGGGTGCTGGCGGCGCTGGCCGCCTGTGGCGTCGTGCAGGCCGCCGAGCCACCGGCCGATTCCGTGGCGCCACCCGCCTTTGCAGGCGCATCCCTTCCTGATGGCCCGCCGCTGGACCTGCAGCAGGCACTGGCCCTGGCGCTGGACGGCAATCCCGGCCTGCGCGCGGCCCGCCAGGCGCTGGCCGCCACGGAGGGGGCCGTGCTGCAAAGCCAGGCCCGGCCCAATCCCGAGCTGGCCTGGTCGCAGGAGGACACGCGCCGCAGCACCCGCACGCTGACCGTGCAGCTGAACCAGACCCTGGAAGTGGGCGGCAAGCGCGAGGCCCGCATGCGCGTGGCCGAGCGCGGCCGCGACCTGGCCCGCGCCGAACTGGCAGGGGCCGAGGCCGCGCTGCGCGCCGATGTGGGCGCGGCCTTTTTCGGCGTGCTGGCCGCGCAGCAGCGCGTGGTCCTGGCCGGGCAGACGCTGGAGATCGCCAGCAGCGCGCGCGAGGCGGCGGCCCGGCGCGTGGCGGCCGGCAAGGTGGCGCCGCTGGAGGAGACCCGGGCCCGCGTGGCCGAGTCCGGCGCCCTGCTGGAGCAGGCCCGGGCCCGCTCTGCCCTGCGCGTGGCGCGCGGCCAGCTGCAGGCGCTGTGGGGCGAGAGCGTGCGCCCCTTCGGCCAGGCCGAGGGCGCCGTGGACGCGCTGCCCCAGCTGCCGGAACTGGCAGCCCTGCAGCAGCGCATCGAACAGGCTCCCGCCGTGCTGCGTGCGCGCCAGGCGCTGGAGCAAAGCCGCGCCACGGCCGACCTGGAGCGTGCACGGCGCCTGCCCGATCCCACCGTCAGCCTGGGCGTCAAGCGCGCCACCGAGGTCGGGCGCAACCAGCTCGTGGTCGGCGTCTCCGTGCCCCTGCCCGTGCTCGACAGCAACCGGGGCAATCAGCTGCAGGCCCTGCGCCTGGCCGACCAGGCCGAGGAGCAGTTGCTGGCCACGCGCGTGCAACTGCAGGCCCAGCTGTTCGAGGCGCGCGAGCTGCTGCAGTCCAGCCGGGAGCAGGCGCGCCAGCTGGCCGAGGAGGTGCTGCCCACGGCGCGCACGGCCTACGAGCTGGCCTCGCGCGGGTTTGCGCTGGGCAAGTTCGGCTACCTGGACGTGCTGGACGCGCAGCGCACCTGGTCCGAAGCGCGCAGCCAGTACCTGGACCAGCTGCTGGCCACGCACCGCGCCGCCGCCGACATCGACCGCCTGCTCGGCACAGAAGCCGGCCTCTGACCCCGATAGCAACCTGATTGCATCCAGACCATGAACACCAAGCCCTCCTCCTCCCCCCTCGGACCGCGCCGCACCCTCGTGGCCATTGCCGTCATCCTGGCCGTGGGTGCGCTGGCCGCCACGCTGATCCTGCGCAGCGGCCCGCCGGGTGCCGCCAAGGCCGACAGCCATGGCCACGGCCACAGCGAGGCCGCAGGCCATGCCGATGGCGAGCACCACGGCGCTGCAGCCGCAGCCGCAGCCGATGGCCACAAGCACGACGAAGGCCATGCCGACGATGAGCACCATGAAGATTCCAAGGCGGAAAAAGCCGAGGCCAAGCCCGCCGCCAAACCCGCAGCCGCCGCCGAAGCCGGCCATGGCGACGACGAAGGCCTGATCGCCATGGACGCCCAGCGCATGCAGGCGGCCGGCGTGCGCCTGGCCGAGGCCGGCCCGGCCACCGTGCGCTCCGTGCTGCAGCTGCCCGGGGAGATCCGCTTCAACGAAGACCGCACGGCCCACGTCGTGCCGCGCGTGGCCGGCATTGCCGAGAGCGTTCCCGCCAACCTGGGCCAGAACGTGAAGAAGGGCCAGCTGCTGGCCGTGCTCAGCAGCGCCGCCGTCTCCGAGCAGCGCAGCGAACTGCTGGCCGCCAGCAAGCGCCTGGAGCTGGCCCGCACCACCTATGCGCGTGAAAAGCAGCTGTGGGAGGAAAAGGTCTCGGCCGAGCAGGACTACCTGCAGGCGCGCCAGGCGCTGCGCGAGGCCGAGATCGCCGTCTCCAACGCCCAGCAGAAGCTGGCCGCCACGGGCGCCGGTGCCGGCGGTGGTGCAGGCGGGCTCAACCGCTTCGAGCTGCGCGCGCCGTTTGACGGCGTGATCGTGGAAAAGCACCTGTCCGTGGGCGAGGCCGTGCAGGACACCACCCAGGTCTTCACCATCTCCGACCTGCGCAGCGTCTGGGCCGAGATGCGCGTGGCCGCGCCCGACCTGCCCGCCGTGCGTGTGGGCGAGAAGGCCACGGTGCGCGCCACGGCCTTCGACTCCTCGGCCACGGGCGAGGTGGCCTATGTGGGCGCCCTGATCGGCCAGGACACGCGCACGGCCCCCGCGCGCATCACCCTGCCCAACCCCGACGGCGTGTGGCGCCCGGGCCTGTTCGTGAATGTGGAGCTGACGGCATCGTCCCGGCAGGCGCCGCTGGCCGTGGCCACGCAGGCACTGCAGAAGATGGAGCAGCAGACCGTGGTCTTCGTGCCCGTGCAGGGCGGTTTCCGCGCCCAGCCCGTGCGCGTGGGCCGCAGCGATGGCAAGGCCACCGAGGTGCTCGAAGGCCTCAAGCCCGGCCAATCCTACGTGGCCGAGGGCAGCTTCATGCTCAAGGCCGAGCTGGGCAAGGCCAGCGCCGAACACAGCCACTGATCGGAGAGTCCATGTTTGAACGCATCATCCGATTCGCCATAGAGCAGCGCTGGCTGGTCCTGCTGGCCGTGCTGGCCATGGCGGGCCTGGGCATCTACAACTACCAGCGCCTGCCCATCGACGCCGTGCCCGACATCACCAATGTCCAGGTGCAGATCAACACCCAGGCCAGCGGCTACTCGCCGCTGGAGACCGAGCAGCGCGTCACCTATCCCATAGAGACGGTGATGGCCGGCCTGCCCCACCTGGAGCAGACGCGCTCGCTGTCGCGCTACGGGCTGTCCCAGGTCACCGTGGTGTTCAAGGACGGCACGGACATCTACTTCGCGCGGCAGCTGGTGGGCGAGCGCATACAGCAGGCGCGCGACAGCCTGCCTGCGGGCATCACGCCCACGCTGGGCCCCATCTCCACGGGCCTGGGCGAGATCTACCTGTGGACCGTGGAGGCCGAGGACGGTGCGAAAAAGCCCGACGGCACGCCCTACACGCCCATGGACCTGCGCGAGATCCAGGACTGGGTCATCAAGCCGCAGCTGCGCAACGTGCCCGGCGTCACCGAGATCAACTCCATCGGCGGCTACGCCAAGGAGTACCTGGTGGCGCCCGCGCCCGAGAAGCTGGCGGCCTACGGCTTCACGCTGGCCGACATCGTCACCGCCCTGCAGCGCAACAACAGCAACGTGGGTGCGGGCTATATCGAGCGCCAGGGCGAGCAGTACCTGATCCGCGCGCCGGGCCAGGTCGGCGGCATCGCCGACATCCGCGAGGTCATCGTGGGCTCGGCCCAGGGCCAGCCCATCCGCATCCGCGACCTGGCCGAGGTCGGCCTGGGCCAGGAGCTGCGCACGGGCGCGGCCACCGACAACGGCCGCGAGGTGGTGCTGGGCACGGTGTTCATGCTGATCGGCGAGAACAGCCGCACCGTCTCGCGCGCCGTGGACCAGCGCATGGCCGAGATCAACCGGGGCCTGCCCCCGGGCGTCAAGGCCATCACCGTCTACGACCGCACCAACCTGGTGGACAAGGCCATCGCCACGGTCAAGAAGAACCTGGTGGAGGGCGCGGCCCTGGTGGTGGTCATCCTCTTCCTGTTCCTGGGCAACCTGCGCGCGGCGCTGATCACGGCGCTGATCATCCCGCTGTCCATGCTGTTCACCTTCACGGGCATGGTGCACTACAAGGTCAGCGCCAACCTCATGAGCCTGGGGGCGCTGGACTTCGGCATCATCATCGACGGCGCCGTGGTCATCGTGGAGAACTGCGTGCGCCGCCTGGCCCATGCGCAGGAGGCGCGCGGACGGTCGCTGACGCGCAGCGAACGCTTCCATGAAGTCTTCGCCGCCGCGAAGGAAGCGCGCCGCCCGCTGCTGTTCGGCCAGCTCATCATCATGGTGGTCTACCTGCCCATCTTCGCGCTCACGGGTGTGGAGGGCAAGATGTTCCACCCCATGGCGCTCACGGTGGTCATTGCGCTGGCCGGCGCCATGCTGCTGTCCATCACCTTCATCCCGGCGGCGATTGCGCTGTTCATGGGCGACAAGGTGGCCGAGAAGGAAAACCGCCTCATGGGCTGGGCGCGCCGCGGCTATGCGCCCGTGCTGGCGCGCGTCATGGCCGCGCCCGCCGTGGTGCTCACGGCCGCCGCCGTGGCCGTGGCGCTGAGCCTGCTGCTGGCCACGCGCCTGGGCAGCGAGTTCGCGCCCAACCTCAACGAGGGGGACTTCGCCATCCAGGCGCTGCGCATCCCCGGCACCAGCCTCACGCAGTCGCTGCAAATGCAGATGCAGATCGAGAAGGCGCTCAAGAAGGAGTTCCCCGAGATCGACCGCGTGTTCGCGCGCACCGGCACGGCCGAGATCGCCTCCGACCCCATGCCGCCCAACATCTCCGACGGCTACATCATGCTGAAAGCCCGCAGCGAGTGGCCCGACCCGGCGCGCCCGCGCGATGAGCTGCTGGCCGCCGTGCAGGCGTCGGTGGACCGCATCCCGGGCAACAACTACGAGTTCTCCCAGCCGATCCAGCTGCGCTTCAACGAGCTGATCTCGGGCGTGCGCAGCGACGTGGCCGTGAAGATCTTCGGCGACGACATGGCCGTGCTGGAAAAAAGCGCCCAGACCGTGGCCGGCATGCTGCAGCAGATCGCGGGAGCCTCCGAGGTCAAGGTCGAGCAGACCACGGGCCTGCCCATGCTCACCGTGCAGATCGACCGCGAAAAGGCCTCGCGCTACGGCCTGAACATGGGCGATGTGCAGGACGCCATCAGCACCGCCATGGGCGGCACCGAGGCTGGCACGGTGTTCGAGGGCGACAAGCGCTTCGACATCCAGGTGCGCCTGCCGGACGCCGTGCGCAACGACCTGCAGGCCCTGAGCCGCCTGCCCATCGCCCTGCCGCGCGGGGCGGACGGGCGCATCGGCTTCGTGCCGCTGTCGGCCGTGGCCACGTTCGAGACCGCGCCCGGCCCCAACCAGGTCAGCCGCGAAGACGGCAAGCGCCGCATCGTGGTCAGCGCCAATGTGCGCGGGCGCGACATGGGCTCCTTCGTGGGCGAGGCACAGCAGAAGCTGCAGGGCCTGTCGCTGCCGCCCGGCTACTGGACGCGCTGGGGCGGCACCTTCGAGAACCTGGAGTCGGCCACGCGCCGCCTGCAGATCGTCGTGCCCGTGGCCCTGCTCATGGTCTTCGTGCTGCTGTTCGCCATGTTCGGCAATGTGCGTGACGGGCTGGTGGTCTTCACGGGCATTCCGTTCGCGCTCACGGGCGGCATCCTGGCGCTGTGGCTGCGCGACATACCGCTGTCCATCTCGGCGGCGGTGGGCTTCATCGCGCTGTCGGGCGTGGCCGTGCTCAACGGCCTGGTCATGATCTCCTGGATCAGAACCTTGCGCGAACAGGGCGCCAGCGTGCCCGACGCCGTGACCGAAGGCGCGCTCACCCGGCTGCGCCCCGTGCTGATGACGGCCCTGGTCGCCTCGCTGGGCTTCGTGCCCATGGCCATTGCCACGGGCACGGGTGCCGAGGTGCAGCGGCCGCTGGCCACGGTGGTGATCGGCGGCATCCTGTCATCCACGCTGCTGACCCTGCTGGTGCTGCCGCTGCTGTACCGGCTGGTGCATCGCAATGATCCGTCGGAGGCCAGCGGCACAGACCCCGCGCCCGCCGCGCCGGCACCTGCCGTGTGACGCGGCGCCCGGGCAGCACCCGGGCGGCCACTTTGGAACCCGCTGCAGCCTGGCTGCAGCGGGTTTCTTCCTGCCCGGGATATCCCGGGCCACACATCTTTGCCCATCGATGTGAACCTCGCGCATTTGGCATGGAGCGGCTGCGAGCCCCTGCCTAGAATTCGTCCCACAACAGCAAGGACAACGGGAGGGACAAGGCCATGAACAGCCCCGCCAGCGGACAGCACGGCCGTGCCCGCATCGCCGTGGAGAGCCGGTCCATCGACTGCATTCCCGATGGCGAGCGCCACGCGCGGCTCGCCGACCAGGGGCCGTTCTGGTTCCTTGGCAACTTCCACTTCTTCACGCTTTCCATCGGCTTCGTCGGCCCGTCGCTGGGGCTTTCGGCGCCCTGGAGCGCCCTGGCCGGGACGCTGGGCATCATGTTCGGCACGCTGTTCATGGCGCTGCACGGCGCGCAGGGGCCGCAGCTGGGGCTGCCGCAGATGATCCAGTCGCGCGCGCAGTTCGGCTTTCGCGGTGTCACCCTGCCGCTGTGCGCCACGCTGCTGGTGTTCACGGGGTTCAACGTCGTCAACGTCTCGCTCATCATGCAGGGCATGCAGGCCGTGTTCGGCCTGCCGCCCGTGCCCACCGCGTGCGTGGCCGTGGCCGTGGGCGCGCTGCTGGCGGTCTGCGGCCACGATGTGATGCACAGGGCCTTCCGCTGCGCGCTGGTGCTGGCGCTGCCCCTGTATGCGCTGGCCACGCTGGCGTTGCTGGCAGGCGTGGGCGAGCCCGCCTTGCACGGTCGGTCGGAGCCATTGCCAGGATTCGCATGGAGCGCCTTTGCCGCGCAGTTCACCATCGCGGCCAGCTACAACATCTCCTATGCGCCCTATGTGTCCGACTATTCGCGCTACCTGCCGAGCCACACTGCGCCCCGGCGCCTGATCGCGGCCATCTTCCTGGGTGCCTCGCTGTCCGGGGCCTGGATGATCGGCCTGGGCGCATGGATGGCGCAGCGGCTGCAGGCCGGCGACGCGCTGGCGGCGCTGGGCCAGATCGGCGCGGCGCTTTTCCCGGGCGCGGACCGGCTGCTGCCGGCGCTGGCCGTTGTGGCCTTCCTGCCCATCATCGCGTTGAACACGTACAGCGCGGCGCTGACCGTGCTCACGGCGGCGGATTCGCTGGGCGGCCTGCGCCCCACGCGCAGTGCACGCATCGGTGCCATCGCCGCCATCAGCGCCACCATCCTCGCGTGCGTGCTGTCCATCCAGGGCAGCGGCGTGGCACTGCTGCACTCCTTCCTGGCGCTGCTGCTGTACTTCCTGGTGCCATGGACGGCGGTCAACCTCGTGGACTACTTCCTGGTGCGCAAGGGCCGCTACGCCATCGCTGATTTCTTCACGCCACAGGGCATCTACGGCGCCTGGGGCTGGCGCGGCATCTGCGCCTATCTGGGCGGCTTTGCAGCCATGGTGCCGTTCATGCACATCCACGACGCCACCGATGGCCATGCGGTCTTCATCGGCTGGGCTGCGCAGCGGCTGGGCGGCGTGGACTTCGCCTGGCTGCCGGGCATTCTCGTCGCCGGCAGCCTTTACTGGGGGCTGGCCCGCAACCTGGATCTGCAGGCCGAGGAGGCCGCCCGTTGCCAGCCGCGGCAGGACCGCCACCCTTTGCATCCCAAGGAGCGCACACCATGACGGAGCACCGCATCCGCATCATCCAGCCCCGTCTGCGTGACGGCGACATTGCCGGCAACCTGGCGATGACGCTGAAGACGATCAAGGCCAGCGCGGGGCAGGCCGACCTGCTGGTCTTTCCCGAAACCTGCATCAGCGGATTTCCCCGGCCCGACAACGTGGCGCAGCTGGCCGAGCCGCTGGACGGCCCCTCGGCCACCGCGCTGCGCGAGGCCGCGCGGCAAGCCGGCGTGGCCGTCGCCATCGGCCTGGCCGAAGCAGACCTGGGCCGCCGCTTCAATGCCGGCCTGCTGATCGATGCCGACGGGCAGGTGCTGCTGCACTACCGCAAGACCATGCTCTACGACTCGGACCAGGGCGTGTTCGAGGTAGGTGAGCGCTGGCCCACATGCGAATGGCGCGGCCTGCGGCTGGGAATGCTGATCTGCTTCGACATCGAGTTTGCGGCACCGGCCCGCGCGCTGGGTGCGCAGGGCGTGGACCTGATCGTGCTGATGGACGGGATGATGCACCCCCACGGCCACATCCATCGCCATGCCGTGCCCGTGCGTGCGATGGACAACCAGTGCTACATCGCCATGGCCAACCGCGTGGGCCCTGGCGACAGCTACGCTTTCAGCGGAGGCAGCCAGTTCGCCGATCCCTTCGGCCAGACGCTGGCGCGCATCGCGGGCAATGCTGAGGGCCTGCTGGACGTGCGCCTGGACCCTCTGGCGCCCGGCCGCGCGCGGGCGCAGTACCGGGGCTGACGAGCGCCGAGGCGCCGCAGTGTCTCGGTCATCGCGGTCATCTGTGTCGGTTGTATGACAGCAATGTCACCATCCTGTGGGGCTGGTGTGGGCACGTGATTTCTACATTGGAGTCCTCTCCCCGGCGTTCCGCCTTGCGGGGCGTGGGGAGAACGAATCACCAACGTTCTTTGAAAGGGACACACCATGTCGCAACGCCGTTTCACCCCCGCTACCCTGATCGCCGGCCTGGTCGCATCGGCAGCGCTGCTGCTGCCGGGCATGGCATCGGCGGCCGGGTACATCCACCCGGCCAACAACGAGGCGGGTGCCGTCGTCCATCCCGAACATTTCAAGAGCAGCAAGACGCGCGCCCAGGTGACGGCCGAGGCCGAGGCGGCCGTGCGCCAGGGCGGCACCTCGCGCTTCAATGCCGGCGTCTACCCGGCGCCTGCACCGCAGACCGGTGGCGGCAAGACGCGGCAGGAAGTGATCAATGAACTGATCAACGAAACGCCTGCCCAGCGCGATGCACGCCAGCGTGCCATGGGTGGTTGATGCACGTGCGGGGCGATGCAGTGCTGCCCCGCAGCAGCCGTATCAGGGGATGATCGACGCGCCGCGCGGCTACGAGCCTGCGGCGCGTTCCGCTTCCTCGGCCTCATGGGCGCGTGCGATGGCCAGGATCACGTCGCGCGCCAGGCGGCGCTTGGGTACGGGAAGGCGCAGGTAGATCTTGAACAGCTCGTTGTCCTCGTAGCCCAGGCCGGCGGACCAGCTGCCCTTGGGCTCACGCACCTCGCGCGCCGGCTGCGGCGCGCGCAGGAACTCCTCCAGCGGCACCTGCAGCCAGTCGGCCAGCGCAGCAAGTTTCTTGGTGTTGGGCATGGTCTTGCCCAGCAGCCACAGACGCACGCCGTGCTGCGACATGGGCTTGCCCCAGAAGCGTGTGTTGAATTCGCGCTCCAGCACCGAGGGCTTGGCTTCATAGCCACGGGCCTCCAGGGAATCACGTAATTTCTGCGCAAACCGCTGCTTCGCATCCTGCATGCGGGCACGCTATGGGATAAGTCTGATTGTGCAGTGAGTATTGTGAAAAATCACATATCCGATGTGATTGATAGTTAACATCAAAGACTCAACCAGAAATCACAAGCACAGGAGGGCCCATGCGCTGGCAACGAGTGTGGCTGCTGCCTGCGGGCCTGGCCCTGCTGCTGGGCGGTTGCGGCGGTGACGATGGCGAGGTGCTGACCGTGCGGGCTGCGCCCTGGGGCGCCGCCTCGGGCGTGTCGATAGGGCAGGTGCTGCAGGACAGGTCGGCCTGCGCGCGCAGCAGCTGGCGCAGCGTGGGAGACGGCAGCGGCGGGCGCATCGTCGAGTACGCCTGCGAGCGCGCAGGCGTGCGCGACTACCTGCAGGCCAGTCTGCGCCAGGAGGTCGGGCCACTGCAGCGCGCCGCCGAAAGCGAACAGGCCCGGTTCGAGGCGCGGTTGCGTGGCGAATGGCGTGAGCTGCTCGTGCTGGAGCGGCAGCGGCAGGAGATGCTGCGGCGCCACGCGCAGGAGGCGCAAAGGGATGCCGACCACAGGCAGCGGCACCTGGAGGATCTGCGTGTGCTGGGGGACATGAAGGAGTGCGGCAGCTTCCGTCCGCAAAGCCTCAGTGCCGAGGCCGCGCCGCAGCGCCTGGTGCTGGCAGCCCAGGCCTGTGCGCAGGCCGGGCGCGCGGCCGGGCATGTCTATGCGCGCGAGCGGGAGCGGACGCTGGTGCGGCTGCGCGCGGCCCTGCCGCGCTACGACGAGGCCCGGTTGGGCCGCGAGGCGGCCTTGCAGGCGATGGACCGCACCCTGGAGCAGCAGGAGGCGGCGCTGCGCCGGCTGGAGGAAGACCGCCCCGAGGCGGGCGAGCGCATACGCCGCTCATTGGCCGCGCGCATGGAGGCCATGCGCCTGCGGCTGGGCCAGGTGGGCCGCGTGCGCGAGCTCACGCGCTGGAGCGTGGCCGGCGCACGCGTGGCCTACCTGGACACGGCCCTGGCCATGGAGTGCGGCGTGCGCACGCTGACCGAAGCCATGCCGCTGGACACCCTGGTCGAAGACCTGGGCGAGGGCCAGGCCGTGCCCCGCCAGGGAGGCGCATTGGCCCGGGCGCTTGACGGACTGTGGGCGCGCTGCCTGCAGCAGCCCTGAGGGCGGGAAGGACTGCACGGCGCCTGTTGCACGTCGCACGGCGCCGGTTGCACCGCGCCCGTTGCACCACGCCGGTTGCACCACGCCTCAGAATCTCGGCAGGTCCGGGTGTGAGATCTGGCCGCCGCGCACCAGCATCTTTCCGTATTCGGCACAGCGGTTGAGCGTGGGAATCACCTTGCCGGGGTTGAGCAGGGCCTGCGGGTCGAAGGCGGCCTTGAGCGCGAACATCTGGTCGTTCTCGGCCGTGGTGAACTGGGTGCACATGGAGTTGAGCTTTTCCACGCCCACGCCATGCTCGCCCGTGACCGTACCGCCCATGGCCACGCTGGTCTCCAGGATGTCGGCGCCGAACAGCTCGCAGCGGTGCAGCTCGTCGGGGTCGTTGGCATCGAACAGGATCAGCGGGTGCAGGTTGCCGTCGCCCGCGTGGAAGACGTTGGCGCAGCGCAGGCCGTATTTCTTTTCCATCTCCTGGATGGCCAGCAGGATGTCGGCCAGGCGCTTGCGCGGGATGGTGGAGTCCATGCACATGTAGTCGGGGCTGATGCGCCCGCTGGCGGGAAAGGCGTTCTTGCGCCCGCTCCAGAAGCGCAGGCGCTCGGCCTCGCTTTCGCTCACCGTGATGGCCGTGGCCCCGGCGCCGCGCAGCACCTCGCTCATGTGGGCGATCTCTTCCTCGACTTCCTCGGGCGTGCCGTCGCTCTCGCACAGCAGGATGGCCTCGGCCGTGAGGTCGTAGCCGGCCTTGACGAAGTCCTCGACGGCGGCCGTCATGGGCTTGTCCATCATCTCCAGCCCGGCCGGGATGATGCCGGCCGCGATCACGGCGGCCACGGCGTCGCCGGCCTTGCGCACGTCGTCGAAGCTGGCCATGATGCAGCGCGCCAGCTGGGGCTTGGGGATCAGGCGCACGGTGACTTCGGTGGTCACGGCCAGCATGCCTTCGCTGCCGACCAGGATGGCCAGCAGGTCGAAGCCCGGCGTGTCCAGCGCCGTGGAGCCGAACTCCACCGGCTCGCCCTCCACCGTGAAGCCGCGCACCTTCAGCACGTTGTGTACGGTCAGCCCGTACTTGAGGCAGTGCACGCCGCCCGAGTTCTCGGCCACGTTGCCGCCGATGGTGCAGGCGATCTGGCTGCTGGGATCGGGCGCGTAGTACAGGCCGAAGGGCGCGGCAGCCTCGCTGATGGCCAGGTTGCGCACGCCGCACTGCACCACGGCCGTGCGGCTGGCGGCATCGACCTGGAGGATCTTGTTGAACTTGGCCAGCGACAGCGTCACGCCCATGGGATGGGGCAGGGCGCCGCCCGACAGCCCGGTGCCTGCGCCGCGTGCGATCACGGGCACCTGGATGGCGTGGCAGGCGCGCAGCACGGCCTGGACCTGGGCCTCGGTCTCGGGCAGGCAGACCACCAGGGGGCGCTGGCGGTAGGCCGTGAGTCCGTCGCATTCATAGGGGGTGGTGTCCTCGGCGTTCCACAGCAGGGCATGCGCGGGCACATGGCGGGCCAGCGCGGCCACGACCTCGGCCTGGCGCCGTGCGCGTTCGGAGGCCGTGGGCTGCTGGTGGGCGGCATCGGCGGCGGCCGACGCCATGGCGCCGGGGGCAGGGCTGGCTGGGGAGCTGGCGGAAGTCATGGGGCCTGACTTTAGGCGATGCCGCCGTCTTTGTGCAGCGGGACTGCGCTGATGTTTATTGCAACGGCGCGTGAAATCCGCGAATTCCGTTGTGGGCGCCTCAGCAGGCCATCGCCCTCTTCAACCATTCAGCAAAGGCCGCGCATTCCCAGCGGTCCATGGTGCCGGTGCGCCAGCACAGGTAGTGGGCATGGGGGCTGGCCGTGTCCATGTCGAACAGGCGCACCAGGGTGCCGTTGTCCATCCAGGGTGCGCCCAGCTTGTGGCGCACCAGGGCAATGCCCATGCCGGCCGAGGCCGCGTCGCACATCAGGCCGATGTCGTTGAACTGCGAGCCCTCGTGCGGCTCGGGCCAGTCCAGGCCGGTGGCGCCGAACCAGGTGCGCCAGGGCTCCAGCGGGCTGCGCAGCAGGGGCATGCCTTCCAGGTCCTGGGGCTGCTCGAAGGGGCCATGCTCGCGGATGAAGGCCGGCGAGGCCAGCGGCGTGACCACGTCGCGCGCCAGTTCGATGTGCTCCACGTCGGCGTAGTGGCCGGGGCCGAAGCGCACCATCAGGTCGGCATCCTCGGCCACCACGTCCAGCAGCGGGATGGAGACCTGCAGGGCGATGTCGATCTCGGGATAGGTTTCCGTGAACTGGCGCAGGCGCGGGATCAGGATCACGCGCGCAAAGGTGGGCGTGACCGCCAGCTTGAGCCTGCGGCGGCCCGGCGCCGTCACCTCGCCCGGAAAGCGCTGCAGCGCGCCCAGGCCCTCGCGCACGTGGGACAGGTAGGCGCTGCCTTCGGTGGTGAGCGAAAAGTCCGAGCGGCCGAACAGCCGCGTGCCCAGGATCTGCTCGAGCTGGCGCACGCGGTGGCTGACGGCGCTGGGCGTGACGCACAGCTCCTCGGCCGTCTGCGTCACGCTGCGCAGCCGCGCCAGCGCCTCGAAAGTGAGCAGGCACTGTATGGGCGGGATGCGGCGGGCGCCGCTGCCGGGCGGGGCAAAGCCGCTGCCGGCGGCAAGGGTCACGTTCGCCATGGGCGGCCGGGAGCCGGCTTCAGCGGAAGACCACGGTCTTGTGGCCGTTGAGGATGACGCGGTGCTCGCTGTGCCACTTGACGGCGCGGGCCAGCACCTGGCTCTCGGTGTCGCGGCCGCGGGCCGTGAGGTCTTCCACGGTGTCGGTGTGGTCGGCGCGGGCCACGTCCTGCTCGATGATCGGGCCTTCGTCCAGGTCGGCCGTCACATAGTGGGCCGTGGCGCCGATCAGCTTCACGCCGCGGTCATGGGCCTGGTAGTAGGGCTTGGCGCCCTTGAAGCTGGGCAGGAAGCTGTGGTGGATGTTGATCGCGCGGCCGGCCAGCTTGGTGCACAGGTCGTTGGACAGCACCTGCATGTAGCGCGCCAGCACCACGAGTTCGGCGCCTTCGGCCTCGATGATCTCGAACTGTTTTGCCTCGGCCTGGGCCTTGGTGGCAGCCGTGACGGGGATGTGGTGGAAGGGAATGTTGTAGCTGGCCGCCAGCTGGTAGAACTCGCGGTGGTTGCTGATGATGGCGCGGATGTCCACCGGCAGCAGGCCACTCTTCCAGCGAAACAGCAGGTCGTTGAGGCAGTGGCCTTCCTTGCTGACCATGAGCACGGTCTTCATGGCTTCGGCCTTGGTGTGCAGGCGCCACTTCATCTGGTACTGGCCGCCCAGGTCGGCCAGGGCCGCCCTCAGAGCCGCGGGATCGCAGCCGTTGCAGGCAAATTGCACGCGCATGAAGAACAGTCCGGTGGCCGGGTCGTTATACTGCGCGGCCTCTTCGATGTTGCCGCCTTGCTCGAGCAGGAAGCCCGAGACGGCATGTACCAGACCGAGCCGGTCGGGGCACGAAAGGGTAAGAATATAGGCTTGGGTCATAGCGGCGCAATTGTCGCAGCATGCACACGACCCTGCGCAAGTCACACGTTCTGGGAACGTTCTGAGGAATCACATGCAAGATCAGGGAGAGCAGCCCCGAATACCGCTCTGGGGCGCATTGACCCTGTATGTGTGCGCAGGTCTGCTGTGGCTCTGGGGCGTGGAATGGCTGCTGGCGCACCTGCAGATACCGCCCGGGCCGGCAGCGCAGCGGCGCATGCTGTCCTCGGTGGCCCTGGTGCTGGTCACGGCCGTGGGCGGCGGCTGGCTGCTGTGGCGCATGCGCCGTGGAGAGCGCACCGCCCATGCCGCGATGGCCGCCGGGCGGGAGGCCGACGAACGCCAGCGCCTGGCCGCCGCCGTGGTGGACAACACCATGGAGGGCGTGGTCGTCACCGATGCGCGCAGCCGCATCCTCTCGGTCAACAGCGCCTTCACGCGGCTGCTGGGCTATACCGAGCAGGAGATGCTGGGCAAGACCCCGCGCATGTTCAAGTCCGGCCGCCACGACAAGGCCTTCTACGAGGCCATGTGGGACAGCATGCAGGCCACGGGCCACTGGCAGGGCGAAATCTGGAACCGCCGCAAGAACGGCGAGGTCTTTCCCGAGCGCATGTCGCTCAGCGCCGTCAAGGACGCACAGGGCAAGGTCACGCACTACGTGTGCATGTTCACCGACATCTCGGCCGAGAAGGCGCGCGAGGCCCAGCTCGAATTCCTGGCCCACCGCGACATGCTCACCGGCCTGCCCAACAGCGTGCGCTTCACAGCGCTGCTGGAAGACGCCGTGGCCGAGGCGGCCGCCGAGCAGGGCACGCTGGCCGTGATGCTGCTGAACATCGATCGCTTCAAGGACGTCAACGACAGCTACGGCCACGCCATCGGCGACCAGGTGCTGCGCCACATCGCCGCCCGTGTGCACGATTCCCTGGGCCCCCAGGACCTCATAGGTCGCATGGCCGGTGACGAACTGGCCGTGCTGTGCAAGGGCATGAGCGAGCGCGGCGACGCCATCGCCCGCGCACGGCAACTGATCGCGGCGGCCGGCCAGCCCTGGAGCTCGCCGGACGGCCTGTCCGTCATGGCCGGCGTCAGCGTGGGCATCTGCATGTACCCCTCCCACGCCGGCAATGCCCAGGACCTGCTGCAGGGCGCGCATGCGGCCGTCTACGGCGCCAAGTCGCGCAGCGGCCGTGCCTGGTGCTTCTTCGAGGAAGACATGACCTCGGCCGCGCGCGAGCGCCTGGCCATGGAGGCACGGCTGCGGCAGGCCATAGACCTGGGCCACCTGCGCCTGTACTTCCAGCCCCAGATCGACCTGGCCACGGGCCGCCTGGTGGGCGCCGAGGCCCTGGTGCGCTGGCTGGACCCGGACGAGGGCCTCATCTCCCCGGCCCGCTTCATCCCTGTGGCCGAAAGCTCGGGCGTCATCGGCGCGCTGGGCCTGTGGGTGCTGCGCGAGGCCTGCGCCCAGGGCCAGCGCTGGCGCGATCAGGGCCTGCCCGAGATGACCATCGCGGTCAATGTCTCGCTGCACCAGTTCCTGCTGACCGACATCGCCGGTGCCACCGCCGACGCGCTGGCCGCCACGGGCTTCGCCCCGCACTGCCTGGAGCTGGAGATCACCGAAAGCGCCCTGGCCGAGCGCCCCGAGGAGGCCCTGGCCGTCATGCGCCGCCTGCGCGCCCAGGGCCTGCGGCTGGCCATCGACGACTTCGGCACCGGTTATTCCTCGCTGGCCCACCTCAAGCGCTTCCCGCTGGACCTGCTCAAGATCGACCAGGGCTTCATCCGCGACATCCCGCACAGCGCCGACGACATGGCCATCAGCGGGTCGGTGATCGCGCTGGGGCATGCCATGGGGCTGAAGGTGCTGGCCGAGGGCGTGGAGACGGCCGAGCAGCTGGCGTTCCTGCGCGGCAAGGGGTGCGACTTCTTCCAGGGCTATCTGTGCAGCAAGCCCATGCCTGCGCAGGCGTTCGGCGAGTGGGTCTCGGGCAACGAGGGGATGTGGGCCGTGCAGGGGTGAAGCTCAGTCCACCCGACCCGCATCCGCCCGCGGTGCCGGCGGGTTCCTGAACTTCTCGCGCAGCTCTGCGCAGTGATCCTTGGCCGGCAAGGCGTCCGTCTTCTGCAGCCAGTCCACATCGGATTCGTGCGCCACCGATGTCTCGCCTGCCTGCGCCACGGCCACTTTGGCTGCTGCGGACTCCGGCAGCCAGGTCGGGATGCCCACCCCGCGCAGGACATGGCCCCGCCCGGCCACCAGCACCACGGTCTTGCCAGGCCTGATCGCCGCCTTGGCCACCT
Source organism: Delftia sp. WSY_10 (assembly GCF_043104705.1). Lineage (NCBI taxonomy): Bacteria > Pseudomonadati > Pseudomonadota > Betaproteobacteria > Burkholderiales > Comamonadaceae > Delftia > Delftia sp. WSY_10. Next base: position 328,312 of record NZ_JBICKY010000056.1, read on the forward strand.
CGGCCATGCTGGCATCGCGGGCCAGCTGGATGCGGGCCATGGGCGGCAGCTGTGTGTCGGGCAGCAGGCCGCAGTGGCCTTCGCGGATGGCGTCGAGCTGGCGCTGCCAGCCCTCGGGCGGCAGGTGGGTGTCCAGGTTCTCGTTGCGCATGGCCTGCTTCATGTCGGCGCGCGGCAGGTTGCCGCCCAGCACGGGCACGCCTGCGCGCACGGCGGCCATGACCACGCCGCGGTAGCGCGGCCAGGGCCAGGCCGCGTCCTGCCATTGCAGGGCCTGCTGCACCGCGTCCTCGGATGCATCGCGCGCCAGGCTGGCCGTGGAGCCCGTGCGCGGCGCCATCTCGATCACCAGCGCGGCCAGGCGCTCCTGTTTTGCCAACTGCTCCACCGTGGCCTGCTGCCAGGCCTGGTGGGCGACCGCATCGTGCTGCTCGCCCAGCAGCACGATGGGCGCGTCTGACCAGCGCTGCAACTGCTGCGTCCAGTCCCGCGCCGGGGCGGAGGAGCTGGCGCAGCCGGCAAGGGCTGCCGCCAGCCATGCGGCCGCTGCCAGGCCGGCAAGGCGCGGGGTGCGGATGAAGGGGCGGGGGATGGAGCGGACTTGCATGGCCCCATGCTAAACACTGGCCTTGCCCGGGGCCCCCATAGGCCCTGTGGGCATTGGGGGCAGTTGAAAGGATCCTAGGAATCGGGGCGGGGGCACGGCGCAAACGGGTGACGCTTGATTCAGGTCAAGACGCGCAAATGCGCCGTGGCTACAGTGCGACCATGCATGGCAAGCCCTCGCTTTCGACCAAGCTGCTGCTCATGGGCGCGGCCTGCCTGCTGGCGGCCGTGGCATCGATCGGCTTCACGCTGTGGGTGGCCTGGCAGCTGGAGGGCGGCGCGGCCGCCGTGAACGAGGCCGGGCGGCTGCGCATGAGCATGGTGCGCATGGCCATGGCGCGCCAGAACGAGGCGCCAGCGCAGTGGCAGGCGCGCGCGCAGCAGTTCGACGCCAGCCTGGACCTGCTGCGCAGCGGCGACATGTCGCGGCCGCTGTTCGTGCCCTGGAGCGATGCGGTCAGCGCGCGCTACGAGCGCATACGCGGCGACTGGAGTGCGCTGCGCACGCAGTGGCAGGCCGAGGACCATGTCGATGCGCAGGCCATCATGGGCAGCGCCGATGCCTTCGTGCGCGAGGTGGACGGCTTTGTCGAAGCCATCGAAGACCGGCTCTCGCGCTGGACGGCCATCCTGCACCTGTTTCAGATGTGTCTGATGGCGCTGGCCATCATCGCGGCCGTGAGTTTCATGGCCACCAGCTACTGGCTGGTGCTGCATCCCGTGGGCCAGCTGCGCTCGGCGCTGGAGCGCATGCGGCGCGGACACCTGGACACGCGCATGAGCGTGGAGGTGGACGACGAGTTCGGCCAGCTGGCGGCCGGCTTCAACCTCATGGCCCAGTCGCTGCAAAGCTCGCACGCCGAACTGGAGGACAAGGTGCGCGAGAAGACCGCCAGCCTCAACGTGCAGCACCAGCAGCTGCAGGCGCTGTACGCGGTCAGCGTGCAGGCCTCCGAGGCGGCCAGCCTCCAGGCCCTGGCCGAAGGGTTCGTGCGCCAGATCCGTGTGGCAGCCCAGGCCGATGCGGCCACGGTGCGCTGGTCCGACGAGGCCAACGAGCGCTACGTGCTGCTGGCCGGCGACGGCCTGCCCCAGTCCATGTCGGTGCAGGAGCACTGCCTGCACACGGGCGCCTGCCTGTGCGGCCAGCCGCGCGAGCAGGCGCGGCTGCGCGTGATCCCCATCACGCCGTCCAGCGACCTGCAGCTGCCGCACTGCCGCGAGGCCGGCTTCGAGACCGTGGTCAGCATCCCCGTGCAACTGCAGCAGCGCCTGCTGGGCGAGGTCAACCTGTTCTTTCGCTCCACCGTGGTGCTCACGGACGACATGCGCGACCTGCTGTCCGCCATGGCGCGCCACCTGGCCAGCGCCATGGAAAGCCTGCGCGCCACGGCGCTGGAGCGCGAGGCCGCCGTGGCCGAGGAGCGCGGCCTGATCGCGCGCGAGCTGCATGACTCCATTGCCCAGTCGCTGGCCTTTCTCAAGATACAGACCCAGCTGCTGCGCGACGCCGTGGCCAAGGGCCGCGACGAGGCGCGCGACCGCAGCCTGGGCGAGCTGGAAGTGGGCGTGCGCGAATGCTATGCCGACGTGCGCGAGCTGCTGGTGCATTTCCGCACGCGCACCAGCGCCGAGGACATCGAGGCCGCGCTGCGCGCCACGCTGTCCAAGTTCGAGCACCAGACGGGCATTGCCACCTCGCTGAGCATGTCGGGCCAGGGCCTGCCGCTGGCGCCCGACGTGCAGATCCAGGTGCTGCACATGGTGCAGGAGGCGCTGTCCAACGTGCGCAAGCACGCGGGTGCCAGGCATGTGGAGTTGCGCGTGGGGCGCCACCCCTGGCGCTTCGAAGTCTGCGACGACGGCTGCGGCTTCGTCCCCGCCGCCGTTGCGCCGGACTCGCTGCATGTGGGCCTGGGCATCATGCGCGAGCGCGCCCTGCTGGCGCAGGCGCTGGTCCATGTCCACTCCCGCCCCGGCGAGGGCACGCGCGTGCTGATCGAGCTGCCGCCGTCGGCCTCGGCCGGCGCGCCAGCGCAGGCCCTCCCCTCGAACGCGTGACACGCTCCCGCAAGAAAAAGACCGCCCCATGTCCTTCTCCAGCCCCATCTCCGTCTTCGTCATTGACGACCACACGCTGTTCCGCCGCGGCCTGATCGCCCTCATCGCCCAGGACGCAGGCCTGCGCGTGGTCGGCGAGGCCGGCGACGCGGGCGAGGCCCTGCGCCTGGTGCCCGCGCTGGCGCCCCAGGTCATCCTGCTGGACAACCACCTGCCGGGCGTGCTGGGCGTCGATGCCATCGCGGGCCTGCGGGCCGCATCGCCCGGCAGCCGCGTTGTCATGCTCACCGTGAGCGAGGACGGCCAGGACCTGGCGGCCGCGCTGCGCAACGGCGCGCAGGGCTATCTGCTCAAGACCATCGACGGCGACCTGCTGTCCGAAGCCCTGCGCCGCGCCGCGCGCGGCGAGCCCGTAGTCAGCCCCGAGATGATGGGCAAGCTGGTGGCCGCCTTCCAGTCCCAGGGCGCGCCCGAGCCCCAGGCGCCCGAGCCGGACGAGGCCCCGGCCTCGCCGCTGTCCCCGCGCGAGGAAGAGGTGCTGGTCCAGATCGCCCGAGGCGCCAGCAACAAGGAAATCGCCCGCACGCTGGACATTGCCGAGACCACGGTCAAGATCCATGTGCAACACATCCTGCGCAAGCTGGGCCTGAGCTCGCGCGTGCAGGCGGCGGTGTATGCGTCGGAGCGGCAGCGGGATTAGCGGCCTACGCTGTGGCTGAAGCCCAACCATCCCCCGCACACCGCATCGCCCACACCCAGGCCAGCGCGGCCGCTACGGTCAGCCCGGTGAGCATGGCTGCCGTGCCCACGGCGTCCAGCGCCACGCCGGCGGCCAGCGGCACCAGCATGCGGCTGGCGGCAAACAGACTGGCCTGCAGGCCGTAGTCGAAGGCCTGCCAGCGCGGGCGGGCGAATTGCATCATCAGTCCGAAGACGCAGGCCGAGGAGGCGCCCATGGCTGCTGCCACGCAGGCCACGGCCGCGACCAGGCCCGGGGCCGGGGCGCCGGCTGCGATGACGGCCGCCAGCAGCGCCAGCGCCGCCACGTTGCCGCCCGCATACAGGGGCAGGGCGCGCCGGGTGCCCAGGCGGCGCGTGAGCAGGGGCGAGGCCGCGCCCGCCAGCGCAGCCACCACGCCGCCGCCCATGCCGGCCAGCAGGGCGGCCTGGGCGGGCGCGAAGCCGTGGTCCAGCATCAGCGGCTTGAGGTAGAACCAGCCCGCGCCGATGAAGGGAAAGTAGCTGACCAGCACCAGGGCCCAGCGCCAGGCCCCAGGCTGGGCGCCATAGCCGCGGACCATGGCGGCCAGTCCAGCTTTGGGCGCAGGCAGCAGCAGGGGCGAGGGCGCATCCCCCGGCTCATGGCGCACCACCCAGGCCAGCAGCAGGGCGCCCAGGGCCAGCGCGCCGGCCAGGCACAGGAAGGGCGCGCGCCAGCCCCATTTCGCCTGCATGAGCAGCATCATCCCGCCGCCCACGATGGCGCCCAGCGACAGCGCCGCTGCGCGCAAGCCCCCGGCGCGCATGCGCTCGGACGCGGGCAGCAGGCGGATGGCCAGGGCGCTGACGGGAATGTCGGCCCAGGTGGCGGCCAGCGCGGCCGCGAAGGCCAGGCCGAACAGCCACAGGCGCTCGGCCAGCAACTGCTGCCAGCCCAGGGCCAGCAGCACGGCCGCATAGGCCAGGCACAGGGCCAGCGCCCAGGCGCGGTAGCGCGGCCGGCCGTTCGCGCTGCGCGCTTCCACGGGCGCGGCCAGCGCGAACTTGATGAGCGCGGGCAGCCCCGCCAGCTGGAACAGGCCGATGGCCGTGCCCGACCAGCCATGCTGGCGCATGACCAGGGGCAGGCCCAGCCAGAGGTAGACGCTGGGCGCGGTGAGCGCCAGGTGCAGCCAGCCGAAAAGTGCCTGGAGCAGCCAGACAGGGCGGGGAGCTGCGGCCTTCATGGCGCGGCCTTGCGCGCCACGAGCACGGCCAGTGGCGCCATCGGAAACTCGCGCGACTCGATGCGTTCTATGCGCTCGAAACCCGCCTGCGCCAGCAGCGCCTGCAGCTCGCCGCGCCGCGTCACGCTGCGGCCCAGCAGGCGCATGGGCAGGTAGTAGGGCAGGGTGCGCAGGGCGGCTTCGGGCGTCTCATCCACCTCGGCATGGGCGCAGACGAAGACGCCGCCGGGCGCCAGCGCGTCGAACACCTTGGCGACCACGGCTGCCGCATCGGGCACGAAGTGCAGCACGGACGAGCACCAGACCAGGTCGTAGCCGCTGCCTATGCTGTCCGTGGCCAGGTTGCCGCCCAGGGCGGTGAAGCGGTCGGACAGGCGGGACTGGCGGGCGTTGTCCGCCGCCACGGCCACGGCCTCGGGCCAGTCGAAGACGCTGGCCTGCAGCGCGGGCTGCCGGCGCAGCAGGGCCAGCGCGATCCAGCCGGGGCCGCCGCCCAGGTCCAGCATGCGGCGCGCGGCGCCTGCCTCGGGAACCTGCTGCAGCAGGTTCAGCGCGGCGGGCACGCTGACGGCGCGCTGCTCCTGGCTGATCTGGGCGCGCGCGGCGGCGGCCCAGCCTTCGGCATTGCCCGTGGCCAAGGGGGCGCTGCAGGCCGAGCCGTCCCCGGCAGGGCCGTGCTCGACCAGGCCGCGCAGCAGCGTGGCGGAGTGGCGCAGCGAGCGCAGGCGGAACAGCCAGGCCGCGCCGCAGGACTCGGGCGATGCGCTGTGCAGGTAGCGCAGCGCGTCGGTGGCCAGCAGGTAGCTCAAGGGCTCGTGCTGGCCGCGTCGCAAGAGGCCCATGCTCCACAGCAATTCCAGCCAGTGGGAGGTATTGGCCTCGTTCCAGCCCTGGGCCTGGGCCAGCTCGGCCGGCGTCTGGGGCGTGGCCAGCCGGTCCAGTGCCCCCGATTCGAGCGCCAGCACCAGGGCCTCGGCCTGGACCTGGGCGGCGGCCAGGTCCCACAGCGGCTGCAGGGCGTGGGAGGGGGTGTGGGTAGGGGATTCACAGCGGGGTGTTTTCATCGGAATGTCCTTTTCACGAAAGGGAGTCACATGCGCCAGGTCAGCCGCACGCCGAACTCGCGCGGCGGGCTGTAGACCACGACCTGGCCGTTGAGGTAGCCCACGGCGTCGTAGCGGCGGTTGGCGGCATTGCGCAGGTAGGCGGCGATTTCCCAGGACCCCTGGGCATAGCCGGCCGACAGGTTGAGCAGCCCGTAGCCGGGGCGGCGGTAGGCGTTGGCGGCGTCCAGGTAGACCTTGCCCGTGCCTTGCACGGCGGCCTGCGCCCACCAGCGGCCGGGAGCGTCGTAGCGCAGCGCCACATGGGCCGTCATGTCGGGCGCAAACGGGTTGCGGTGGCCGTCGTAGACGGCGCCGCCGTCGCGGAAGCTGCCGAAGCGCGTGCGGTTCAGGCCCAGGGCGGTCTGCAGCTGCCAGCCGCCGCCGAACACATAGTCCAGCTCGAAGTCCGCACCCGTGGAGCGGGCCCGCGCCGCATTGGTGATGTAGACCACGCCCGGCAGGCCCATCTGCTGCACCTGCATGTCGCGCACCTTTTGGGTGTAGACCGAGGCCGCATAGCGCAGGCGCTGCCCCAGCAGCCGGCCCTTGGCGCCGATCTCCCAGGCGCGCACGGTCTCTGGCTCGTAGGCCGCATAGCCCATGGCCGGAGAGAACACGTTGAAGCCGCCCGCGCGGTAGCCCTCGCTGAGGCTGGTGTAGACCTGGGCCTGGGGCGACCACTGGTATTGCAGCGAGAGCTTGGGGCTCAAGCGCGACCAGTCGTCGCTGCGCGCCGCCGCGCCCACGGGGGCCAGTTCCACGCGGTTGCGCTCCACGCGCGCACCGGCCGCCAGCGTCCAGCGCTCGGACAGCGGGACGGTCCAGTGCGTGAACAGCGCCGCCGTGCTGCCCTTGAGTCCGGCCGTGGGCCGCATCAGCGCGGCGGGCAGCTTTTGCTCGTAGCGCAGGTCATGGTCGTCGCGGTCCAGGTACAGGCCGGCCAGCCAGCGTGCGTTCCACAGGCCTGCGGCCTCGCCCTCCAGGCGCAGTTCCTGCGAGGTCGTGGCCAGGCGGTAGTCGCGCCGCACGTGGAGCAGGTCGGCGCGCTGGAAGTCCGTGTCCTGCAGCACGCGGTCGTCGAAGACATTGCGCGCGGTGATGGAGCGCAGCCGCAGTCCCGTGGCAAAGCGGTGCGAGACATCGAGCGACAGCGTCTGCCCGCGCGAGCGGTTCCAGCTGTCCGTGCCCGAGTTCACCGTGGCGCGCGGCGCGGCAATGCTGCCCCATTGCGCGGCGCCGTCGTCCCAGCGCTGCCGGGCGTAGCGCAGCGTGGCCTCGGTCTCGGCCGTGGGCGTCCAGCGCAGGGCCAGGCGGCCGCTGGCGCGCTCGCGGTCGTCCACGCGCGCTCCCGTCGCCTGCTGGCGAATGAATCCGTCCTGCGCGCGCCACTCGCCCGACAGGCCGATGTAGAGCTGGCCCGGCACCAGGGCGCGGCCCAGCTCGAAGCTGCCCGCGCGCTGGCCGTGGTTGCCGGCCTCGGCGCTGATCGATGCATACGGCGCGTCGCCGGGCTGGCGCGTGACGATGCTGACCACGCCCGCTTCGGCATTGCGTCCATACAAGGTCGATTGCGGGCCGCGCAGCACCTCCACGCGGTCCACGCCCTGCAGGTTGTGCTCGAAGCCCTGGGCCATCAGCGTGGGCACACCATCGACCAGCAGCAGCGTGGACGAGGAGAACGACACGAAGTTGGCTGTCAGCCCGCGCATCACGGGCGGCTGCACGCCCGACTGGCCGAAGGCCTGGAACACAAAGCCCGGCACCTGGGCGGACAGCGCGTCCAGCCCGCGCACGCCGGCCGCCTCCAGCGCCGCGCCGTCGAAGACGGAGACGCTGGCGGGCACGGCGTCCAGGCTCTCGGCCTGCTTGTTCACCGTGACCGTGATCTCGGGCAGGGCGGCTTCGGGCGCCTGGCCCTGGGCCGCCACCGTGAAGGGGGCCAGGGCCAGCGCGGCCGGCCAGCGAAGGGGGAATGCCATGGTGTTCTCGTCCTCTCCAAAAGGGAATCTCGTTGGAGACCGATGCTAGGGAAGATGAGAATCGCTATCATTTGAAAACGTATGCGCGCCGGAGCATTTCCTATGCGAAGCGCGCATCCATTCCTCTCCCATGACCTCCCGCATCCCTTCCTCGCTTGCCTTGCCCCAGCCCTGTGCGCCGGGCTGGACGCGGCATGCCCTGCCCGCCGAGCTGGGCGACTGCCATGCGGAGCGCTTCACGCTGGGCGACGGCATCGTGCTGGCGCGCTCGCACTACTGCCCGCTGCGCGACCTGGTGGAGGACAGCGTGCAGGCCGATGCCTCGGACCAGGGCCGCACCCTGGTCATCACGCTGGGGCTGGCCGGGGAATCGGGCTTTGTGGCGCGCACGGGTGCGGCACTGCGCTTCGGCGCGGGGCAGACCACGCTGGCAGCCTTTCGCGGCAGCCAGGGCGAGCGCCGCTATGCGGCAGGCCAGACCGTGCGCCAGCTGCGCCTGCTGCTGTCGGGCGCGGCGCTGGACCGCTATCTGGGGGCCGAGCTTTCGCGGCGGCTGACGCAGGTGGACGGCGCGGCCGGCGTGCGGCCCTTGGACCACCGTGCCAGCCTGCCGGCCAGCCTGGCGCTGGCGCGGCGGCTGGCCCAGCCGCCCGGGCACCAGCCCACCGATGCGCTGGACCGCCACATCGCCATGCTGAGCCTGGCCGCGCTGGAGCTGCGGCATCTTGCGCCTGCGTCGCAGCCGGCCAAGGCGGCACCGCGCTGGTCGGCCGACGAACTGGCCCGGCTGGAGCAGGCGCGCGAACTGCTGTCCACCCAGATGGACCGCGCGCTGACCCTGGCCTACCTGAGCGCCACCGTGGGCCTGGGCGAGCACCGCCTCAAGCAGGGCTTTCGCGCCGTCTTCGGCACCACGCCCCAGGCCCTGCTGCTGGAGCTGCGCATGCGCCGCGCCTGGGCGTTGCTGGAGACCGGCTGCCAGGTCGCCCAGGCCGGCTGGCAGGTGGGCTATGCCCATCCGTCGAACTTCAGTGCCGCGTTCACGCGGTTCTACGGGCGCAGCCCGAAATCGGTCTTCGGCCGCCGCTCCTGATCTGCGTCAAGCCTTTTTGTCCCCGATAGTTCTTTGGAACTAGGCCCGCCTGCGCGCTCCTAGTTCTTCCGCCTTGTCCGAGCGTACGGCTGGCGGATGTGCGGCGCGGCCCTCGCGCGGGACCATGGATGCCATAGCCCCCACGAGGAAAACAAAATGGCAAACACAGCGCCCACCGCACAGGGCGACCCCCGAAAGAGCACCAGCACAGGCACACGCCACGACCGCCAGGCCTGGTCGGTCCTGGCCGTCAGCACCCTGGCCTTCACGGTCTGCTTCATGGTCTGGATGATGTTCGGCATCATCGGCATCCCCATCAAGAAGATGCTGGATCTGAACGCCACGCAGTTCGGCCTGCTCACGGCCATGCCCGTGCTCACGGGCTCGCTGGTGCGCGTGCCGCTGGGCATCTGGACCGACCGCTTCGGCGGGCGCATCGTGATGGCGGTGCTGATGGCCGTCACCGTGCCCGCGATCTGGGTGATGGGCTATGCCACCGAGTACTGGCACTTCCTGACCATCGGCCTGTTCGTGGGCCTGGCGGGCGGCTCGTTCTCGGTGGGCACGCCCTATGTGGCGCGCTGGTTTCCCAAGGAGCGCCAGGGCATGGCCATGGGCATCTACGGCGCGGGCAACTCGGGCGCGGCGGTCAACAAGTTCGTGGCGCCGGTGATCCTGGTGGCCTTCGGCTGGGCCGCCGTTCCGCATGCCTATGCGGCCATCATGCTGGGCGCGCTGGTGCTGTTCTGGCTGTTCAGCCACAGCGACCCGGCCCACCTGGTGCCCAGCAACGTGCGCTTCAGCGACCAGTTGAAGGCGCTCAAGGACCCGCGCGTGCTCAAGTACTGCCAGTACTACAGCATCGTCTTTGGCGGCTATGTGGCGCTGAGCCTGTGGATGGTGCAGTACTACGTGGGCGAGTACGGTCTGGACATCCGCGTGGCGGCGCTGCTGGCGGCCTGCTTTTCGCTGCCGGGCGGCGTGCTGCGCGCCATCGGCGGCTGGCTGTCGGACAAGTACGGCGCACACAGCGTGACCTGGTGGGTGCTGTGGGTGTGCTGGATCTGCCTGTTCCTGCTGTCCTATCCGCAGACGGATTTCACGGTGCTCACCACCGAGGGCAGCACCCGCTTTCACCTGGGCCTGAACGTCTATGCCTTCACCGCGCTGATGTTCGTGCTGGGCATTGCCATGGCCTTCGGCAAGGCCAGCGTCTTCAAGTACATCAGCGACGACTACCCCGGAAACATCGGCGCCATCAGCGGCATCGTGGGCCTGGCCGGCGGCATGGGCGGCTTCATCCTGCCCATCCTGTTCGGCGTGCTGCTGGACTGGACGGGCATCCGCTCCAGCGCCTTCATGCTGCTGTACGGCGTGGTCTGGGTATCGCTGATCTGGATGTATTTCACCGAGGTGCGCCGCACCGACGTGCTCAACAGCCACGGCGGCCACAGCGATGTGCAGCCGGCCGCGCGCTGAACCGCAGGAGTTGCACATGCATGCGAACACCAAGACCGCCGCAAAGGCATCCGTGCGCAGCCGCCCCGGCAGCGTGCTGACCCTCTGGCGCCCCGAGGACAGGCAGTTCTGGGAGCGCGAGGGCGAGGCCATCGCCAGGATCAACCTCTGGATCTCGGTGCCCGCCCTGTTCCTGGCCTTTGCCATCTGGCAGGTCTGGAGCGTAGTGGCCGTGAACCTGCCCGCGCTGGGCTTCACCTACTCCACCAACCAGCTGTTCTGGCTAGCGGCCGCGCCCGCGCTGTCGGGCGCCACGCTGCGCATCTTCTATTCCTTCATGGTGCCGCTGATGGGCGGGCGCCGCTGGACGGCGCTGTCCACGGCCTCGCTGCTGATCCCGGCCATCGGCATCGGCTACGCCGTGCAGGATGCCAGCACCGGTTATCCGACCATGCTGATCCTGGCCCTGCTGTGCGGCCTGGGCGGGGGCAACTTCAGCTCCAGCATGGCCAACATCAGCTTCTTCTTTCCCAAGGAGCGCAAGGGCTCGGCCCTGGGCGTGAACGCGGGCCTGGGCAACCTGGGCGTGTCGGTGGTGCAGTTCCTGAGCCCGCTGGTGATCACGGCCGGCATCTTCGGCGTCTTCGGCGGCGATGCGCAGACCATCACCAAGGCCGGCGAGACCACCCGGGTCTGGGCGCAGAACGCGGCCTTCATCTGGGTGCCGTGGATCGCCATCGCCTCGCTGGCCGCCTGGTTCGGCATGAACGACATCGCCGACGCCAAGGCCAGCTTCGCGGCCCAGGCCGCCATCTTCCGGCGCAAGCACAACTGGGTGATGTGCCTGCTGTACCTGGGCACCTTCGGCTCGTTCATCGGCTTTGCCGCCGGCTTTCCGCTGCTGATCAAGAGCCAGTTCCCGGCGGTCAATCCGCTGGCCTATGCCTGGCTGGGCCCGCTGCTGGGCGCGCTGTCGCGGCCCTTTGGCGGCTGGCTGGCCGACAAGGCGGGCGGCGCGCGCGTGACGTTCTGGAACTTCCTCGTCATGGCCGTGGCCGTGGTGGGCGTGCTGTATTTCCTGCCCAAGGGCAGCGGCGGCTACGCGCTGGGCTTCGGTCCCGCCGAGGGCAGCTTCATGGGCTTCTTCCTGATGTTCCTGGTGCTGTTCCTGACCACGGGCATCGGCAACGGATCGACCTTCAGCATGATCCCGGCGATTTTCCTGGCGCTCAAGCAGAGCGAACTGGGCGCCCATCCCAGCGAGCAAGCGCAGGCCCATGCCCTCAAGGAGGGCAATACCGAAGGCGCGGCCGCCCTGGGCTTTGCGGGCGCGCTGGGAGCCTACGGCGGCTTCTTCATCCCCAAGAGCTACGGCAGCTCCATCGCCGCCACGGGCGGGCCCGAGCTGGCGCTGTGGGTGTTTGCCGCCTTCTATGTGCTGTGCGTGGGCGTGACCTGGTGGTACTACGCGCGCAGGAACGCCGAGATGCCCTGCTGAGCCCTGGGCTGCAAGCACTACTGCACCGAACAGCAACGCACCGCAACGAACAACAAGGAGTCCCGCGATGAGCCATTTTCTGGACAAGCTTTCCTACTTCTCCCTGCCCCGGCAGGAATTCTCCAACGGCCATGGCCAGGTGACGGGCGAGGACCGCACCTGGGAAGACGCCTACCGCGACCGCTGGGCGCATGACAAGGTGGTGCGCTCCACGCACGGCGTGAACTGCACGGGCTCGTGCTCGTGGAAGATCTACGTCAAGGGCGGCATCGTGACCTGGGAGACCCAGCAGACCGACTACCCGCGCACGCGCGCCGACCTGCCCAACCACGAGCCGCGCGGCTGCGCGCGCGGAGCCAGCTACAGCTGGTATCTGTACAGCGCCAACCGCGTCAAATACCCCATGGTGCGCGGCCGGCTGCTCAAGCACTGGCGCGCTGCCCTGGCCGTGGCCAGGAGCCCGGTCGATGCCTGGGCCGCCATCGTCGAGAACGAGGATGCGCGCAGCGAGTGGCAAAAGCAGCGCGGCCTGGGCGGCTTCGTGCGCAGCAGCTGGGACGAGGTCAACCGCATGATCGCGGCGGCCAACGTCTACACCATCAAGAAGCACGGGCCGGACCGCATCATCGGCTTCTCGCCGATTCCGGCCATGTCCATGATCTCGTATGCCGCAGGCAGCCGCTACCTGAGCCTGATCGGCGGCGTGTGCATGAGCTTCTACGACTGGTACTGCGACCTGCCGCCGGCCAGCCCCCAGACCTGGGGCGAGCAGACCGACGTGCCGGAGAGCGCCGACTGGTACAACTCCAACTTCATCATCGCCTGGGGCTCCAACGTGCCCCAGACGCGCACCCCCGACGCCCACTTCTTCACCGAGGTCCGCTACAAGGGCGCCAAGGTCGTGGCCGTCACGCCCGACTACTCCGAGGTCGCCAAGCTGGCCGACCTGTGGATGCACCCCAAGCAGGGCACGGACGCGGCCGTGGCCATGGCCATGGGCCACGTCATCCTCAAGGAGTTCTACTTCGGCGAGCGCGGCCGCCCGGCCTATTTCGAGGACTATGCGCGCCGCTACACCGACCTGCCGCTGCTGATCCGCCTCAAGCGCCAGCAACTGCCCGACGGCCGCACGGCCCTGGTTCCCGAGCGCTATGTGCGCGCCAGCGACTTCGACGGCCACCTGGGCCAGGACAGCAACCCCGAGTGGAAGACCGTGGCCTACGGCGAGGACGGCGGCGTGGCCCTGCCCAACGGCTCCATCGGCTTTCGCTGGGGCGAGGCCGGCCGCGCCGACGAGGGCCTGTGGAACCTCGAATCCAAGGAGGCGCGCACGGGCAACGACGTGCAGCTCAAGCTCTCGGTGCTGGACGGCCAGGGCGTGGACAGTGAAGTGGCCGACGTGGCCTTCCCCTACTTCGGCGGCCTGCAGTCGCCGGGCTTCGACGCCAACGAGCAGGGCACGGATGTGCTGCTGCGCCGCGTGCCCGTCTCGCGCATGGTGCTGGACGGCGAGGAGGCCCTCGTGGCCACCGTGTTCGACCTGCTGGCGGGCAACTACGGCATCCACCGCGGTCTGGAAGGCGAGGGCGCTGATGGCGGCTATGACGCCGATGCGCCCTACACCCCGGCCTGGCAGGAAAAGATCACCGGCGTGCCGCGTGACCAGGTGATCGCCATTGCGCGCCAGTTCGCCGACAACGCCGAGAAGACGCGCGGCAAGTCCATGGTCATCATCGGCGCGGCCATGAACCACTGGTACCACTGCGACATGAACTACCGCGGCATCATCAACATGCTGATGCTGTGCGGCTGCATAGGCCAGAGCGGCGGCGGCTGGGCGCACTACGTGGGCCAGGAAAAGCTGCGCCCGCAGACCGGCTGGACCGCGCTGGCCTTTGCGCTGGACTGGCTGCGCCCGCCGCGCCAGATGAACTCCACCAGCTTCTTCTACGCCCACACCGACCAGTGGCGCTACGAGAAGCTGGGCGTGGAAGAGGTGCTGTCCCCGCTGGCCGACCGCAGCCAGTACGGCGGCGCCATGATCGACTACAACGTGCGCGCCGAGCGCATGGGCTGGCTGCCCAGCGCACCGCAGCTGCAGGCCAACCCGCTGCAGCTGGTGCGCGACGCCCAGGCCCAGGGCCTGGACGTGAAGGACCACTTGGTGCAGTCCCTGCAGGACGGCTCGCTGTCCATGAGCTGCGAGGACCCCGACCACCCGGCCAACTGGCCGCGCAACATGTTCGTGTGGCGCTCCAACATCCTGGGCAGCTCGGGCAAGGGCCATGAGTACTTCCTCAAGCACCTGCTGGGCACCACGCACGGCGTGCAAGGAAAAGACCTTGGAGAACAAGACCCCCCCGATGCGCTGCGCGCCTCCCCCCAGGGGGCGGCCGGCTTGGGGCGGCCCGGCGCCGGCCATTCGGCCAAGCCGCAGGAAGTGCGCTGGCACGACAAGGCGCCCGAAGGCAAGCTGGACCTGCTGGTCACGCTTGACTTCCGCATGAGCACCACCTGCCTGTACTCGGACATCGTCCTGCCCACGGCCACCTGGTATGAGAAGAACGACCTCAACACCAGCGACATGCACCCCTTCATCCACCCGCTGTCGGCGGCCGTGGACCCGGCCTGGCAGGCCAGGAGCGACTGGGAGATCTACAAGGGCTTCGCCAAGTCCTTCAGCGAGGTCTGCGTGGGCCACCTGGGCGTGGAAAAGGACGTGGTGCTCACGCCGCTGATGCACGACACCCCCGCCGAGCTGGCCCAGCCCGATGGCGTGCGCGACTGGAAGAAGGGCGAGTGCGCCCTGATCCCCGGCAAGACCGCGCCGCAGATTGCCGTGGTCGAGCGCGACTATCCCAACCTCTACAAGCGCTTCACGGCCCTGGGCCCGCTGATGGACAGGCTGGGCAACGGCGGCAAGGGCATCGGCTGGAACACCGAGACCGAGGTGGAGCAGCTGGGCGAGCTCAACGGCCTGGTGCGCGAGGAAGGCGTGAGCCAGGGCCGCCCGCGCATCGTCACCGACATCGACGCCACCGAGGTGGTGATGATGCTGGCGCCCGAGACCAACGGCCACGTGGCCGTCAAGGCCTGGGAGGCGCTGTCGAAGCAGACGGGGCGCGAGCACGCCCACCTGGCCCTGCACCGCGAGGACGAGAAGATCCGCTTTCGCGACATCCAGGCCCAGCCGCGCAAGATCATCAGCTCGCCCACCTGGTCTGGCCTGGAAAGCGAGAAGGTCAGCTACAACGCCTGCTACACCAACGTGCATGAGCTGATCCCATGGCGCACCCTCACCGGCCGCCAGCAGTTCTACCAGGACCATCCGTGGATGCGCGACTTCGGCGAAGGCTTCGTCAGCTACCGCCCGCCCGTGCACATGAAGGCGCTGCAGGAAGTGCAGGGCCAAAAGCCCAACGGCCATCCCGAGATCGCGCTGAACTTCATCACGCCGCACCAGAAGTGGGGCATCCACTCCACCTATGGCGACAACCTGATGATGCTCACGCTGGCGCGTGGCGGCCCCATCGTCTGGCTCAGCGAGGACGACGCCAAGAGCGCCGGCATCGCCGACAACGACTGGGTGGAGCTGTACAACGCCAACGGCGCCATCGCGGCGCGGGCCGTGGTCAGCCAGCGCGTCAAGCCGGGCATGGTGATGATGTACCACGCGCAGGAGAAGACCATCAACACGCCGGGCTCGGAGATCACCGGCACGCGCGGCGGCATCCACAACTCGGTCACGCGCATCGTGCTCAAGCCCACCCACATGATCGGCGGCTACGCGCAGTACAGCTACGGCTTCAACTACTACGGAACCATCGGCACCAACCGCGACGAGTTCGTGCTGGTCCGAAAGATGCGCCGCATAGATTGGCTTGACGACGAAGCTCCGGCCGGCGCAGCCGCCCATGCCTGAACAACAAGGAGAAACACGATGAAAATCCGCGCACAGATCGGCATGGTGCTGAACCTGGACAAGTGCATCGGCTGCCACACCTGCTCCGTCACCTGCAAGAACGTCTGGACCAGCCGCCCCGGCGTCGAATACGCCTGGTTCAACAACGTCGAGACCAAGCCCGGCATCGGCTACCCGCGCGAGTGGGAAAACCAGGCCAAGTGGAACGGCGGCTGGATGCGCCGCACGGACGGCTCCATCGCGCCCCGCCAGGGCGGCAAGTGGAGCCTGTTGATGCGCATCTTCGCCAACCCCAACCTGCCCCAGATCGACGACTACTACGAACCCTTCACCTACGACTACGAGCACCTGCAGTCGGCCAGGGAAAGCAAGGCCGCGCCCACGGCGCGCGCACGCAGCCTGATCTCGGGCCAGCGCATGGAGAAGATCGAATGGGGTCCGAACTGGGAGGAGATCCTGGGCGGCGAATTCAGCAAGCGCAGCCATGACGTGAACTTCGAGCAGATCCAGAAGGACATCTACGGCCAGTTCGAGAACACCTTCATGATGTACCTGCCGCGCCTGTGCGAGCACTGCCTGAACCCGGCCTGCGTGGCGTCCTGCCCCTCGGGCTCGATCTACAAGCGCGAGGAGGACGGCATCGTCCTCATCGACCAGGACAAGTGCCGCGGCTGGCGCATGTGCGTCTCGGGCTGCCCCTACAAGAAGATCTACTACAACTGGCAAAGCGGCAAGGCCGAAAAATGCATCTTCTGCTACCCGCGCATCGAGGCCGGCCAGCCCACCGTCTGCTCCGAAACCTGCGTGGGCCGCATCCGCTACCTGGGCGTGCTGCTGTACGACGCCGACCGCATCGAGGAAGCGGCCAGCGTGGAGCGCGACCGCGACCTCTACCAGGCGCAGCTGGACATCTTCCTGGACCCCAATGACCCCGAGGTCATCCGCCAGGCCCGCATCGACGGCATCCCCGACGCCTGGATCGAGGCCGCCCAGTCCAGCCCCGTCTACAAGATGGCCGTGGACTGGAAGGTGGCCCTGCCGCTGCACCCCGAGTACCGCACCCTGCCCATGGTCTGGTATGTGCCGCCGCTGTCGCCCATCACCTCGGCGGCGAACGCCGGGCATCTCGACAGTGTCGGCCGCAGCCCCATCAATGGCGACCTGCCCGATGTCTCGCAGCTGCGCATCCCCGTGCAGTACCTGGCCAACCTGCTCACCGCCGGCGACACCACGCCCGTGGTGCGCGCGCTGGAGCGCATGCTGGCCATGCGCGCGTACCAGCGCAGCAAGCACGTGGACCAGGAACAGAACCTGGCCGTGCTCCAGTACGCGGGACTGACGGTGCACGAGGTCGAGGACATGTACCAGACCATGGCAATCGCCAACTACGAGGACCGCTTCGTCATCCCCTCGGCCCACCGCGAATACGCCGAAAGCGCGTTCGATTTGCGCGGCGGCTGCGGCTTCTCGTTCGGCAACGGCTGCTCCGACGGCAGCACCGACGCCAGCCTGTTCGGCGGCAAGAAGCCGCGCACCATCCCCATCCGCGCGCAAATGTGAGGACTGCCGCCATGTTCAATCACAACACCTCCACCCCCGTGCGCCTGACGCTGCGCGCGCTGGCCTGCCTCATCGGCTACCCCGGCGCCGAGCTGCGCGCCCTGCTGCCGGGCCTGATCGACGCCCTGCGCCTGGAGCAATCCGTGGCGCCCGCGCGGCTGCGCGAGTTGCAGCAGCTGGCCGAGCAGCTGCAGGCCATGGACCCCTTCGAGGCCGAGGCCCGCTACGTGGACACCTTCGACCGGGGCCACCAGACCTCGCTGCACCTGTTCGAGCATGTGCACGGCGACTCGGCCGACCGGGGCCCGGCGCTGATCGACCTGCAGCAGACCTACGAGCGCGCGGGCCTGGCCTTCGAGGCCGACGAACTGCCCGACCACCTGGCCGTGGTGCTGGAGTTCGCCTCCACCCAGCCGCCGGCCATCGCCCGTGAATTCCTGGGCGAGATGGCCCACATCCTCAACGCCCTGTTCACGGCGCTGGCGCGGCGCGACAGCCCCTATGCCAGCGTGATCGCGGCCGTGCTGGAGATCACCGGCCACCGGGCCGAGCGCGTGGAAATCCGCCCCGAGCCCGCCATGGACGAGGCCTGGGCCGAACCCGCCGCCTTCGACGGCTGCAGCAGCCAGGGCAAATCCCGTCCCGGCGCCGAGCAGCCCGTGCATTTCGTGCGCCGCACGGCGGCGCCCCAAGCCCAAGGACCCCGCCAAAGGAGCCTGACATGACCCCCTCCTGGATAGACCACCTGCTCTTCGGCCTCTACCCCTACATCTGCCTGGCCGTGTTCTTCATCGGCAGCTGGCTGCGCTTCGACCGCGACCAGTACACCTGGAAGAGCGATTCATCGCAGCTGCTGCGCAGCGGCAGCCTGCGCTGGGGCAGCAACCTGTTCCACATCGGTGTGCTGTTCCTGTTCTTCGGCCACACCGTGGGCATGCTCACGCCGCACTTCGTCTACGAGCCCTTCATGGCCGCAGGCGCCAAGCAGCTGCTGGCCATGGTCAGCGGCGGCATCGCGGGCACGCTGGGCTTCATCGGCCTCACCATCTTGCTGCACCGCCGGCTGTCGGACGTGCGCATCCGCGCCCACTCCAGGTTCAGCGACATCGCCATCCTCTGGCTGCTGTGGCTGCAGCTGCTGCTGGGCCTGGCCACCATCCCGCTGTCGGCAAAGCACATGGACGGCTCCATGATGATGGCCCTGGCCGAATGGGCGCAGCGCATCGTCACCTTCCGTGGCGGCGCGGCCGAACTGCTGGCCGAGGCCGGCTGGGTGTTCAAGGCCCACATGTTCCTGGGCATGAGCATCTTCCTGGTCTTCCCCTTCACGCGCCTGGTCCACGTCTGGAGCGGCTTCGGCACCCTGGTCTACCTGCTGCGCCCCTACCAGCTGGTGCGCTCGCGCCGCCTGGGCCTGCCCGCATCGTCGGCACGCCGTGACGCCAAGCCCGGCCATTGAGGAGATCGACATGGAACATGGATGCAACGGATCGGGCGGCGGCCACTGCGGCTGCGCGTCTTCAACCCCTTCTTCTTCTACTTCTTCTGCCCCGATGGGGGATCTCCCGGCGATTCCCGAAGTGCCGGCCTTCCAGCCCGTGGGCGAGGCCGGTGCCGAGGTGGCCCGCATCAACAACACGCCGCTGCACGCACCCGGACAGCGCCCGCCCGAGCGCGAACTGCGCCAGCGCGCCTGCACCGAGCTGCTGCGCCAGGCGGCCCAGCGCGAAGGCCTGCTGGGCGCCGATGATGCGGCCGGCGACGACGGCGTCATCAGCGAGCGCGCCTCCCAGGCCATAGAGCAGCTGCTGGAGCAATCGCTGCACCTGCCCGAGCCCGGCGAGGACGCCTGCCGCCGCCACTTCGATGCCAACCCCGCGCGCTTCGCCCAGGGCGAGCGCGTGCGCCTGCGCCACGTGCTGTTTGCCGTCACGCCCGGCGTGGACGTGCGCGCCCTCACCCAGCGGGCCGAGGCCCTGCTGATCGAGTTGCGCTGCGCCGACGACGCCGGCCTGCGCTTTGCCGAGGCCGCGCGCCAATGGTCCAACTGCCCCAGCGGCCAGCATGGCGGCGAACTGGGCTGGCTGGGCCGCAGCGACTGCGCGCCCGAATTTGCGCGCGATGTCTTTGCCTCCCAGGAAATCGGCGTGCTGCCGCGCCTGGTGCACAGCCGCTTCGGCCTGCACGTGGTCGAAGTCTGCGCGCGCGAGGCGGGCGTTCTGCCCGACTGGCAGCAGGCGCGCCCGGCCGTCGCCCAGGCCCTGCACCAGCAGACCTGGGTGAGCGCGCTCCACCAGTACCTGCAAATGTTGGCCGGCCAGTCCGAGGTGGTGGGCGTGCGCATCGCTGCGGCCGACTCGCCGCTGGTGCAATAGCAGGGGGAAGTGCCCATGCCCGACGACGAGCTGCTGCAGCGCCTGCGGCGCTTCCACGAGCACGCCTTCCCGCAGTACCGCGCGCAGTTCCGCACCCTGGTCGAAGAGGGCCAGCATCCCACTACGCTGTTCATCGGCTGCTCGGACTCGCGCCTCGTGCCCTACCTGCTCACGGGGGCGCCGCCGGGCGAGCTGTTCCTGGTGCGCAACGTGGGCGCCTTCGTGCCGCCGTACGACGGATCGCACGGCCACCACGGCACGGCGGCGGCCATCGAATTCGCCGTGCTCAACCTGCAGGTCAGCCGCATCGTGGTCTGCGGCCACAGCCACTGCGGGGCCATCAAGGCCCTGTATGGAGAAGTCTCGCCCGAGGCACGCAACCTGCAGCGCTGGCTGGACCTGGGCCGCGAGGCCGTGCTGCCCGTGCAGGCCGGCCCCGAGGCGCTGCGCCGCACCGAGCAGCGCGCCGTCGTGCTGCAGCTCGAACGGTTGATGGACTATCCCATGGTGCGATCGCGGGTAGAGGCCGGGCAGCTCAGCCTGCACGGGTGGCACTATGTCATCGAAGACGGCGAAGTCCATGTCTTCGATGTCCAGACCGGCCGCTTTGTTGCGGCATCTCAAGCTCCGCACAGCGGCACCGGGCCGTACCCGCCCTACGTGGAGCATGATGGACAAGTGCTTGTCGACTGAGGCCCGAGCAAGTGCCAGGGACGGCGGCAGGCAAGTCAACACGGGAGCCATGCCAATGCATCGCGAAAACCTGGGCCGCGCGCAGGACGCGGCGGATCTGCAGCCCATCAGCCTCGATGTGCTGCGCGAGAAATACCTCAAGAACGGCGAGACCGGCGTGGGCGAGCTCTACGCCCGCGTGGCCCGCGCCCTGGCCTCGGTCGAGCCCGAGGCGCGCCGCGCCGAATGCGAGGCCCTGTTCCTGGCCAACCTGCAGGCCGGCGCCATAGGCGCGGGGCGCATCATGAGCGCGGCCGGCACCGACCTGCAGGCCACGCTGATCAACTGCTTCGTGCAGCCCGTGGGCGACTGCATCCAGGGCGTGGACGACGGCGGCTACCCCGGCATCTACGAAGCCCTGCGCGAAGCCGCCGAAACCATGCGCCGTGGCGGCGGCGTGGGCTACGACTTCTCGCGCATCCGCCCCCGCGGCGCCGAGGTGCGCGCCACCGCCTCGCTGGCCTCGGGCCCGTGCAGCTACATCAACGTCTTCGACCAGTCCTGCGCCACCGTGGAAAGCGCGGGCGCGCGGCGCGGCGCCCAGATGGGCGTGCTGCGCATCGACCACCCCGACGTGCTCGAATTCATCACCGCCAAGCGCACGCCGGGCCGCTGGAACAACTTCAACGTCTCGGTCGGCGTCAGCGACGCCTTCATGCAGGCCGTGGCCGAAGACCAGCCCTGGCACCTGGTGCACCGCGCCCGCCCCGGCACCGCCCTGCTGGAGCAGGGTGCCCACCAGCGCGCCGACGGCCAGTGGGTCTACCAGACCCTGCCCGCCCGCACGCTGTGGGACACCATCATGCGCTCGGCCTACGACTTCGCCGAGCCCGGCATCCTCTTCCTGGACCACATCAACGACGACAACAACCTGCGCTACTGCGAGGAGATCGCGGCGACGAATCCTTGCGTCACGGCAGATACCTGGGTACTCACCGAGTCGGGACCAGCCCAGGTTGCAGACCTCGTCGGAAAGACATTTGGCGCCGTGGTCGACGGTCAGGTTTACGCCACCGAAAGCGCGGGCTTCTTTGCCACCGGCCGCAAGCCGGTGCTGCGGCTGACTACACGCGAGGGCCAGGTGCTGCGCCTGACCGCAGACCATCTGGTGCGGCGTGTCGCTCGCCGCACGCGCTATGCGTTGCAGGCCGAATGGACTCCGGCCGCCCGACTGCAGGCAGGCGACGAGGTACTGCTTCATAACCACCGTGCGTTTCAAGGCTGGGATGGGCAGGGCACCGAGGCCGAAGGCTACCTGCTGGGCCTGCTGATAGGCGATGGAACCCTCAAGGCCGACAAGGCCGTGATCAGCGTATGGGCGCCCGAGCTGCGCCAGGTCGCAGGCAACGCCAGCAGTGCGGTGGCCTATGCCGCCACGGGCGCGGCAGGCATCATGCAGGCCGCTGAGGCTGCAGCAGCCAGCTTGCGCCACCGCGCGGATTTCCGTGGATTCCAGCGGCCAGTGGCGGGACGTGGCGAGGCGCGCATGGCCAGTGCCGCATTGCGCGATCTGGCGCTTGGCATGGGGATGGAGCCAGGGTGCAAGTGCATCACCAAGTCCATGGAAGCGGCCTCTTCTGCATTTTCCGCAGGGCTGCTGCGCGGCCTGTTTGATGCCGATGGATCGGTCCAGGGCACACAGGACAAGGGCGTGAGCCTGCGCCTGTCCCAGAGCGATTCTGAGTTGCTGCGTACCGTGCAGCGCATGCTGCTGCGCCAGGGCATGGCGTCGACGATTTATGAGAACCGTCGGCCAGCCCAACTGCGCGCCATGCCCGACGGCAAAGGCGGCCAGCGCGACTATGCAACCCAGGCACAGCATGAACTGGTCATCAGCGGCGACAACCTTGGCATCTTTGCCGACCGCATAGGCCTTGCGGATACCGACAAGGCCGAACGGCTGGAGCAGGCCCTGGCCCAGTACCGGCGCACCCCGAACCGTGAGCGCTTCACTGCCACCGTCCAGGCGTTGGAGAGCGACGGCGAGGAAATGGTCTATGACGTCACGGTGGCAGACTGCCACGCCTTCGACGCCAATGGCCTGTATGTGCACAACTGCGGCGAACAGCCGCTTCCCTCCTACGGATGCTGCGACCTCGGCCCCGTCATCCTCACGCGCTTCGTGCGCCATCCGTTCGGCTTCGCGGGCGAGCCTGTGTTCGACTTCGAGGCCTTCGAGCGCGCCGTGGCCGTGCAGGTGCGTGCGCTGGACAACGTGCTGGAGCTGACCTGGTGGCCACTGCCGCAGCAGCGCGAGGAAAGCGAGGCCAAGCGGCGCATCGGCGTGGGCTTCACGGGCATGGGCAATGCGCTGGCCATGCTGCGCCTGCGCTACGACGCGCCCGAGGGCCGGGCCATGGCCGCGCGCATTGCCGAGCGCATGCGCGATGCGGCCTATGGCGCCTCGGTGGAGCTGGCGCGCGAGAAGGGGGCCTTCCCCAAGTTCGACGCCGATGGCTACCTGGCCGAAGGCACATTCGCCAGCCGCCTGCCCGATGCGCTGCGCCAGCGCATACGCACGCAAGGCATACGCAACAGCCACCTGCTGTCCATCGCGCCCACGGGCACGGTCAGCCTGGCCTTTGCCGACAACGCCTCCAACGGCATAGAGCCGCCGTTCTCCTGGACCTACAAGCGCAAGAAACGCACGGCCGATGGCGGCAGCGCCGAGTACGCGGTCGAGGACCATGCCTGGCGCCTGTACCGCTCGCTGGGGGGCGACGTGCAGCAGTTGCCCGAGTACTTCGTCAGCGCGCTGCAGATGCCTGCGGCCGGCCACATCGCCATGATGCAGGCCGTGCAGCCCTTCGTGGACACGGCGATCTCCAAGACCGTCAACGTGGCCGCCGACTATCCCTACGAGGACTTCAAGGACCTGTACCGCCAGGCCTGGAAGGCCGGCCTCAAGGGCCTGGCCACCTACCGGCCCAACACCATCCTGGGTGCCGTGCTCGAAACCCATGCGCCCGAATCTGCTGAAAAGCCGGCCTCCCCCGCGCCGGCGGGAGCGGCGGCTTCCGCACCCGACCCGCTGCGCACCGTGATAGAAAGCCGCCCGCAGGGCGCGCTGGACGCCGTGGCCGAGAAGATCGAGTACTGGACCCAGCAAGGCCCCAAGCGCCTGTACCTGGTCGTCTCCTTCCTGCCCGTGGTCCTGCCCGATGGCCGCACGGTGGACCGCGCCATCGAATTCTTCATGCCCGTGGGCCAGAGCGGCGAATCCCAGCAATGGGTGACCTCCAGCATGCGCCTGCTGTCACTGGCCGCGCGCGGCGGCTTCCTGGAGCGCGCCCTCAGCGACATGCGCAAGGTGGCCTGGGACCGGGGCCCCGTGCGCCTGGGCACCCACCAGCGCGACGACGGCACGCGCGTGCCCATGTGGCACGACTCCGAGGTGGCCGCCATCGCCTATGCGGTGCAGAACATCCTGGCCCGGCGCGGCAGCGGCGCACCGCCCGCCCCATCGCCGCTGCCCGAGTCCGACGCCCTGGCCACCGACCCCATGGTCATGGCCGGCCGCAAATGCGAGGAATGCGGCGCCCATGCCGTGATCCGCAAGGACGGCTGCGAGTACTGCACGGCCTGCGGCAACCTGGGGAGTTGCGGGTAAAGGGCAGTCCGCTGTGGTTTTCAAAAAATGGCGTTCAGTAGTTTTGCTGTGTTCAGCAATTGCTGAATGCAGCCATTTCATTGAAATTCGGTTGAAATTTTCACCAAAAATGCTATTTTCAGCGAATGTTGAAAACTGCTGATCCAGTGAATATCGAGCAACGCGCCGTGGATGCGCTGCGAGCAGCCTTGGGAGAAGCGCCCGGGCTCACGGTGCTCGATATCGAGGCCGGCAACGATATCCAGGACGTGTCGGTGGACCTGGTCTGCCATGTCGATTTCGGGGGGCGACGCCACGTTGTTGTGGGCGAAGTGAAGTCAAGCGGGCAGCCCCGGTATGTGCCGAAGGCGTTGCTGCAGCTCAAAACGTATGTTGGCAGACAGCAGGGCTCGGACTTGGTCACGCCTGTTTTCATCGCGCCCTATCTCTCCGAAGACGCCCGCGCGCTGTGCACGGAAAACGGGGTCGGCTACCTTGACTTCGAGGGAAACGCGCGCATCGTGTTTCCCGGCTTCTTCATGATGCGCACTGTGGCAGGCAAGCCGCCAGCGGAGCGGCGACAGTTGCGCTCGCTGTTCAAGCCCAAGTCCGCTTCGGTGCTTCGTACCATGCTGCGAGATCCATCGAAGAGTTGGCGGGTAGCGGATTTGGCCGAGGCATCGCTTGTCAGCGTCGGACATGTCAGCAATGTGCGCAATAGCCTGCTGGACAGGGGATGGGCTGAAGTGTCCGAAGAGGGGGTCTTCCTCTCCAATCCCGACGGGCTGCTTGATGCATGGCGCGACGACTATGCGCCCCCTGGCGCGGACCGCCGAGCTTTCTACACGACCCTGCATGGGGCCTTGTTCGAGGACGCGGTTCGGAAGTTGGGACCGACATTGGCGGATGACGGGCTCGCCATTCTTTCCTCGTTCTCGGCGGCCAACTGGCTGGCGCCCTATGCACGCGCCGGGACGCATTACTTCTATGCCGACGAAGAAGGGGCAGACCGACTGCGCCAGTTCCTGAGTCTTTCGCCAGCAGGCCGGGGTGAGAACGTGGTGGTCACCGTCCTTGACGACCTTGCCCTGTTCAATGACTCGGTCGAAGCAGCAGGCGGTATTCATTGCACGAGTCCAGTCCAGACCTATCTGGATCTGTACGTGTCGGGTGAGCGTGGCCGCGAAGCGGCTGAGCATCTGCGTCGGGAAAGGCTGCAATGGCAGGGATGACCGCTGGCGAGCCTCAATCCGCAAATGACTACGACGACCGTACGACGGCGGCCGTCAAATCCGTCCTGATCGAGATCGGCCAAATCCTGGGCAGCTACAAAGGCAGGTATGCCGTCGTGGGTGGTGCGGTGCCTTGGCTGCTCCTGAATCAGAATGACATGCGCCATGTGGGGACGCTGGACGTCGATCTGAGCCTGGACGCCGCAGCATTGGGGGGCGGCGAGTATGCCCACCTCATAGAGTCACTGAAAAGTCATGGTTACGAGCAGCGCGAGAGCCTGCGGCGCTTTCAACTCGTGCGGCAGATCGATGCCCGCGATGGAGGCCCGCTGATCGACGTCATCGTGGACTTTCTGAGGCCGCGAGACGCTGTGACCGCGAAGAACGATCCACCGCTGGTGGACAACTTTGCTGTGCAGCGGGCCAGCGGCGCCGAGTTGGCGCTGAGATTCTGCGAGTTCATTCCGATCTCTGGAGCGATGCCCAACGGCGGGACGAACCGGGTCGAGGTGGCCGTCTGCTCCATCCCGGCACTGCTGGCAATGAAAGGTCATGCAATCCATGGCCGCTACAAGCACAAGGACGCCTACGACATCTACTACTGCGTCCGTAACTACCCTGGCGGCATTGACGCGCTGGCTGCAGCCTGCCGGCCATTGCTTGATCACCCGGAGGGCCTCGCCGGATACCGATTTATTGCCGGGAAGTTTGATTCTCCCGATGGATTCGGACCCACCTGCGTCCGGCGGTTCGTTGAGGAAAGCAGGACGCTGGGGGAACGCTCTGCGGACCAGTGGCAGCTTGACGCCTTTGGACAGGTGCATGCATGGTTGCGCGCGCTAGGTCTATGAGCAAGACGCCTGCAGCCGCCATTCATTCAGTGCCCGCTTGCGACTTATGGTGAGCAATGGAAGCCAAGAGTTTTTCATCCAAGGACTTGCATATGCAGCTGATGAGTCAACGCCCGCAGGGCGATGCCGTGCCCGGCTGGCGCGCGCCCGGCACGGGCTTCGACCAGCCCTTCGAGATGCTCGAAGCCTGCCACGAGCGCGTGCTGCGCATGTTGGCGCTGCTGGACCGGCTGCGCGTGCATCTCCGGACCAAAGGTTGCGACGACAGCGCACGCCAGGCGGCGCGCGACATCCTGCGCTACTTCGACCAGGCGGCGCCGCTGCACCATGAGGACGAGGAGCTGCATGTCTTCCCGCCGCTGCTGGAGCAGGGCGATGCGCAGACCGTGGCCCTGGTGCAGCGCCTGCAGCACGAGCACGGCCTGATGAGCGCCGACTGGGCGCTGGCGCGCCAGCCACTGCTGGACATGGCCGAGGGGCGGTCCCAGGGCTTTGGCGCGGCTGACGAGGCGGTGTTCGAACGCTTCGCGGCCTGCTATGCCAGCCATGTCGAGAATGAAGAGCGGCTGGCCTACCCGCAGGCGCGCGGCCTGCTGCCAGAGGCAGCGCAGGCGGCCATGGGCCGTGAGATGGCCGTGCGGCGCGGCGCGGACCTGTCACGGAGATAGCGCCGCCGGCAGCGCGCGGGAGCCGGCGCGGCGATACTCGCAGGCTTTGAACCTGTCCCGCCTCGCCTGCCATGCCCGAGCGCCGCCACATTTTCCTGCTTCGCATCGCACTGACCCTGCTGGGCGCCTTTGCCGCCGCCCAGCTGTGCCTGTGGCTGCGCACGCCGCTGCCCTGGATGCTGGGGCCGCTGATCGCCACTTCGCTGGCCTCCATCCTGGGCGCGCCCACGGCCAGTGCGGGCCGGCTGCGCAACGGCGGGCAGTGGATCATCGGCGCCTCGCTGGGCCTGTATTTCACTCCGGCCGTGGTGCAGTTGATCGCGGGGCTGTGGTGGGCGATTGCCGTGGCCATCGTCTGGGCGCTGCTGCTGGGCTGGGGCTTCGGCGCCTGGCTGTACCGCGTGCATGCGCCGCGCATGCCGCAGATACCGGCTGGCGAGATGCGCGCCACCACCTACTTCGCGGGCGCCATTGGCGCGGCCTCTGAAATGACGCTGCTGGCCGAGCGCGAGAACGCGCGCACCGACCTGGTGGCGGCCAGCCACAGCCTGCGCCTGGTCATCGTCACCGTGAGCATTCCGTTTGCGCTGCAGTGGAGCGGCCTGCATGGGCTGGAGGGGCTGACGCCTCCCAGCATCCGCATCGTCGAATGGCCGGGGCTGGCGCTGCTGGCCGTGCTCACGGGCCTGGGCGCCTGGGCCATGGACCGGCTCAAGCGCGCCAACCCCTGGTTCCTGGGCGCGCTGCTGGTGTCCATGCTGCTGACCATGTGCGGCCAGGAACTGTCGGCCGTGCCCCAGGCCCTGGTCAATGCGGCGCAGCTGGTGATCGGCATCAGCCTGGGCGTGCGCTTCAAGCGCGAATTCCTGCACACCGCGCCGCGCTGGCTGGGCTCCGTGGCCTTGGGCACCGTGGGGCTCATGGCGATCTGCGCGGGCTTCGCCTGGCTGCTGCACCTGGCCGTGGACCTGCCCTGGGTCACCCTGCTGTTGGGCACCTCGCCGGGCGGCATCACCGAGATGGCCATCACCGCCAAGGTGCTGCAGCTGGGCGTGCCCGTGGTCACGGCCTTCCAGGTCTGCCGGCTGATCGCCGTGCTGCTGCTGGTGGCGCCGCTGTTCCGCTGGGTGGAGGCGCGCGGGCCGGCCGCGTCGCGCACGGCCTAGGGCCACCTCACCACAGCCCACTGTCGCTGGTAGACACCGCAATCGCACCACCGGCCAGCGCCTGCTGGACCTGCTCCTGGCTGCAGACGAAGCCCGAGGCCACGAGCGGCGGCAGGATGCGGCGCTCGGCCTCGGTGATGTGGGCCAGCATGGGGGCGGGCATGATCTGCACGAGGTTGGGGTCGCTCTGCTCCACGGCCTTGATGCTGCGCGGCCAGGTGGAGCGGTCGGTGACGAAGACCTTTTGCATGGTCAGCAGCCCGGCCTTGTTGGCGCGCTGGATGGTGGCCACGCGCGTGGACAGCAGGCTGCTGGCGCCCAGGTCCACAAGGTAGTCCACGCCGCCCTTGTCGGGCGAGATGCCGTCGCAGCTGTCGATGTTGACGATGGCGATCTTGCCCGCCCCGGTGATGGTGGAGATCACCGAGCGCAGCCGGCGCAGTTCGATGTTGGCGACGATGGCGACTTCGGCCTGGCTGGCCAGCAGCGCGTCCATTTGCTCGGCCCCGTACAGGGTGGCGATGACGGGGCGGCGCGCCAGCCGCGCGCCCAGGGAGTTGTCCGGGCGGCCCATGTCAGAGGTCCAGCCCCAGCTTGCCGGGGTTGAGCAGGTTCTTGGGGTCCAGCATGCGCTTGGTGGCCTCCAGCAGCGCAAAGGCCGGGCCCAGCGATTGCCGCATGTAGGGCGCGCGCAGCAGGCCCACGCCGTGGTGGTGGCTGAGCGTGGCGCCGTGGCGCAGCAGCACGGCGTTGGCCGCGTCCCAGGCCGCGCGGTACCACTGGGCACGCTGGTCCACGGCCACCTCGCCGCGCAGCGAAAAGTACAGGCAGGCGCCATCCACATAGGCATGCGACTGGTGGGCCGAGCCGGCCAGGGTGCCGGGGATGGCCTGCAGGGCGGCGACCACTTCCTCGTAGATGGCCGGCAGGTCTTTCCAGGGGCCGCACATCTCCAGCGTGTCGGCGACGAAGCCCGGGCCTTTCTTGAAGCCCTCGGCGCTCTTGCCGGTCAGGTAGCGCGTGTCCAGCCAGCGCTCCAGGGTGGCGGCGCCGTCCAGCCGTTCACCCAAAGGTGCACACACACGTTCGCAGATGGCCATGACGGCATCGACGATCTCGGGCGCGCCTTCGTCGGCGATCAGCAGCACGTTGAGGTCGCTGCGGCCGAATTGCACGCCGCTTTCCAGCGCGTCATACAGCCGCAGCGCGGCGGGGTTGGCGCCTTGCTGCAGGATCTGGCGGCAGGCCTCCAGGCCCTGGGCAAAGCTGGCGAAGCCATAGGCGATGGCGCGGCCGTGGTCGGGCAGGCGGTGCAGCTTGAAGCGGATGCGCACGATCACGCCCAGCGTGCCTTCCGAGCCGATGAACAGCTGCTGCAGGTCCGGCCCGATGGCCGCGCGCGCGTAGCCGCCCACGGTGACGAGGCGGCCATCGGCCAGCACCACATCCATGCCGTGGACCATGTCCTCGATCTTTCCGTAGCGCGTGGACAGCTGGCCTGCGCCCCGGCAGGCCACCCAGCCGCCCACGGTGCTGATGCCGAAGGACGAGGGCCAGTGGCCCATGGTCATGCCGTGGCGGCGCTGGATGGTTTCCTCGAACACGTCGCCGAACATGCCGGCCTCGACCTCGACGATCTGGCTTTGCTCGTCCATGGCGATGAAGCGATTGAGTTCGCACAGGTCCAGCACGATGCCGCCGCGCAGGGGCAGGGCCGCGCCCGTGACGTTGCTGCGCCCGGCCGAGACGGTGACGGGAATGGCGTGCGCGTCGGCAATGCGCATCACGGCCTGCACCTGCTCCACGGTGGATGCATGGGCGATGACGGCCTGCGGCGTGGCCGGGTTGCCCGAGGTCTCGGCCACCATGGTGCGGGCCCACCAGTCGCGCGTGCCGGCAACGATGTCGGCGCGCTCGGTCTGCACGCGGTCGCAGGCGGCGCGCAGCGCGGCGAGCGCGGCCTCGGGCACGGCCACGGGCTCGTGCTGCAGGCCGCAGGCAGGACCTTCAGAGGCAGGGCGGTCGGCTGCGGGTGCGGCCTGCGCCGCCCAGCCCGGGGTCGTGGGGGCGCCCACCACGTAGTTGCGGCGGTTGTAGCCGCGGGCGATTGCGTCTTTGCTCAGCATTGGATGTCTCCCATCAAAATCTGTTTTTCGCGCTCCATGGCGCGGCGGTAGTCGTGGATCTGCTGCGCTATCTGCGCAGGTGCCAGCCCCAGTTCCTGGGCCAGGATGTCGCCCACGCGCGCTGCGGCGCGGGCCGATGCATCGCGCGCCATGAGGCGTGCGCGCATGCGGCGCGAGAGCACGTCTTCCACCGTGCGCGCCATTTCGTGGCGCGCGGCGTAGAGGACTTCGGCCTCGGTGTGGGGCAGTCCCTCGACGATGGGCCGGGCCAGCGCGGGATGCGCGTCGAGGATGTCGCTGACGAAGCGCGCTTCCGTGCCGTAGCGCTCGCCCAGGTGGGCCGACAGTCCGCCCGTGGCCGTGATGGCCTGGGCGTCGTAGCCGGCCGCGCCCAGCAGGAAGGCCGAGGCGGTGGTGCAGCGCGTGCGCCGGCCCAGCAGCTTTTCCACGGCGTCCACGGTCTGCTCGGCCATGTGGCGCGAGGTGGTGAGCTTGCCGCCGACGATGGTGACCAGGCCGTCGCCGGCCACATGGATCTCGTGGTTGCGCTTCATCTCCACGGTCTTGCCGCCGGGCGGGCCGACCAGGGGGCGGCAGCCGGCGATGGAGCCGACCACGTCCTCGGGCGACAGGTCCACCTTGAGCGCCGATCGCGCTCCTTCGAGCAGGAAGTCCAGCTCGGCGCGCGTGCAGTGCACATCGTCCAGGCTGCCCGCATAGTCCTCGTCGGTGGTGCCCAGGTAGGAGACATCGCCCCAGCGCGTGATGGTGGCGCGCCGGCTGCGGCCCGGCACGGGGATGGTGACGGTGCAGTCGTTGCGTATGCGCAGCCAGGGAATGGCCACGTGCACGCCCTTGGCGGGGCGCACGTGCA
This sequence comes from Delftia sp. WSY_10, assembly GCF_043104705.1. Lineage (NCBI taxonomy): Bacteria > Pseudomonadati > Pseudomonadota > Betaproteobacteria > Burkholderiales > Comamonadaceae > Delftia > Delftia sp. WSY_10. The sequence goes on from NZ_JBICKY010000056.1 coordinate 359,154, forward strand.
GCTGCGCCTGCTGGTCGGACCTGCGGCCATCCCAGTCGCGCAGCCAGACGCCCGTGGCCATGACCACGCTGCGCGCGCGCACCGTGATCTCGCGGCCATCGGCCTGGACGATGGCGCCGTCCACGCCGCCGTGGGCGTTGCGCGTGATGGCGGTGGCCCGGGCATGGTTGAGCACGGCCGCGCCATGGAAGGCCGCCGTGCGCGCCACGGCCAGCGTGAGCCGCGCATCGTCCACGCGCGCATCGAAGTACATGTAGCCGCCCAGGAGCTGCTCTTCGCGGAAGGTCGGGCAGTGCGACAGCACCTCGGCCTTGCCGAGCTTGCGGTGCAGGATGCCTTCGCGCCAGCCGCCGGCCAGGTCGTAGGTCCACAGCAGGCTGCCGAAGGCCTTGGCCAGGCGGGCGTCGAAGACGCCGTCGCGCTCCATCACGGGAAACAGGAAGGGCAGGCGCTGCACCAGGTGCCGCGCATTGCGGCGCAGGCGCTGGCGCTCCAGCAGCGAGTGCCGCACCAGTCCCAGGTTGCCCTGCTCGATGTAGCGCAGGCCGCCGTGCACCATCTTGGAGGACTTGGACGAGGTGCCCGAGGCGAAGTCGTCCTTCTCCACCAGCGCCACGCGCAGGCCGCGCAGGCTGGCGTCCAGCGCCGCATAGGCGCCGGTGATGCCGCCGCCGATGACCAGCAGGTCGAAGGCCTCGTCACCCAGCCGCGCGAGCTGGTCCGCGCGCTGCAGCTGCAGCGGCGCGGTCTGGGTCAGCATGGCGCTGTCCCTGCGCTCCTTGCCAAAGGGCCATTGCATCATGCGCAGCCCTCCAGGGCGGCGCTGCGGCCGGGGGCCCGGGCGCGGGCCAGTTCGTCGCCCACGCGGGCGCGCCAGATGCGGCGGCGCTCGCCGCGCTCGTCGGCGGCCATGCGCGGGGTGAAGACCGCTTCGGTGCGCAGCGTGGCGCAGGCCTGCTCCAGCCCGTCCCACAGCAGGCCTGCGCTGCCGGCCATGAAGGCGATGCCGCGCAGGCTGGCCTTGTCGGTATCGGCCAGGCGTCGCACGGGCAGGCCGCCCAGGTCGGCCTGGATCTGCAGCAGCGCATCGCTGCCCGACAGGCCGCCGCCCACCAGCAGCTCGCCCACCTCGGTGCCTGCGGCCGCCTCGTCCGCCTGCACGCAGGAGGCCACGGAATGCGCAATGCCTTCGAGGATGGAGCGCGCCAGCTGCGGCCGCGAGGTGGCCATGGACACGCCCGAGATCGAGGCCCGCGCGCCCGGCTCCATGGCCGGCAGGCGCAGGCCGGTGAGCGCGGGGATGAAGACCAGGTCGGTCGGCGTCTCGGCCTCGCGGGCCAGGGTGCTGATCTGCTGCGGGTTGTCGAACCACTGCAGCTTCTCGCAGATCCAGTTGAGCGCCGATCCCGTGGTGGGCACATAGGTCTCGATGGCATAGCGCGAGACACCGCCCATGCGCCGCGCGGTCATGGTCAGCGAGCTTTCGTGGGCCGCGTCATGCGCGGGCAGCTTTGTTCCCGTGAGCACATCGACGAAGCTGCCCGTGCCATGCACGCACAGCGCCTGGCCCCGCTCCAGGCAGCCCAGGCCCACGGCCGCCGCATGCTGGTCGCCCGCGCAGGCCAGGATGGGCACGGCCAGGCCCAGCAGCTCGGTGCGCGTGCGGCCGAAGTCCTGCACGTCCTCGCACAGGCGGGGCAGCAGCTCGGCGGGAAACTCCAGCGCGTCCAGCCAGTCCTGCAGGTAGCGGTGATCGCCCAGCGCATAGGCGTTGCCCGAGGTCACGTTGGTGGGCGTGGTGACCACGGCGCGCGCATCCGACAGATGCCACAGCAGCCAGGAGTCGATGGTGCCGAAGGCCAGGCGGCGCTGCTGCCAGGCACGGGCCACGGCCGCATCCTCACGCAGCTTGCGCGCGGCCCACAGGTAGGGCGAACGCACGCCCACGGGCCGGCCCGCGTGGCGGATCAGCCGGGCATCCCAGTCGCCGGCCAGCAGGGCCAGTTCGTCGCGGTGGCGCGAGTCCTGCCAGACCATGATGGGGGCCAGCGACCGGCCCGTGGCCGTGTCCCAGAGCACGGCCGAGCAGCGCTGGTTGGCAATGGCCAGGGCCACGATCTGCTGGCCGCTGCCCTGGGCGCGGGCGATGGCGCGGCGGCACACGTCCAGCGTGCGCTCCAGCAGCAGGTCGGCGTCCTGCTCGACCACGCCGGGGCGCGGGCAGTGGATTTCCAGCGGCAGATAGTCCTGGGCGGACACCTGCCCGTCGCGCCCCACGACGGCGGCGCGCGTGCCCGAGGTGCCTTCGTCGATGCAAAGGATCACGGCTTCATGGTGCATGGAGTGTTCTCTTTCAGGCGGTGGTTTGAGCGATCTTGGCGGGCGGGGCGGCGTCGTCCGCGAACTGAGGCGCGCCGGGCTCGTCGTCGGGGTTCACCGTGGTGCGCGTGGGGTCCCAGCGGATGGAAAAGCAGACGATGCTGGCCAGCAGCGGCACCACGGACAGGATGAGGAAGGTGTTCTCCAGCCCGTACTGCTGGCGGAACAGCGGGAACACCAGCAGCCCCAGCGCCGCGCCCATGGCGCCCAGCGCACCGATCACGCCATTGGCGCCCGCGCGCAGCTCGCTGCGGAACGACAGCGTGGACAGGCTCTTGCCGTTGGCGCCGGGCCCGCCCGAATGAAAGAGGATGAACAGCGAGGGCACGGCCACGGCCAGCCAGATCGGCATGCGGCCGTTGAACAGGCCCAGCACCAGCAGCATCAGGAACACCAGCGCAAAGCCGAAGGCCGAGGCCCGCCGCAGGCCCAGCCGGCGCCCGATGACGGGCGACAGGAAGCCGCCGACGATGCCGAACACGTTGAACACCAGCGCGCCCAGCGTGGCCTCGCGGAAGTCCTTGCCGAACAGCGAGGCGCTGATCAGCGGCAGGTACCAGCCCACGGCAAAGTACTGGATGGACTGGCCTATCTGCACCGTGGCCGCCAGCAGCGTGCGCGGCAGGTAGATGCCGCGAAAGATCAGCAGCACATTGGCCAGGCCGCGCCGGGCCGGGTTGAGTACGGGCAGGCGCTCGGCAAGGGGCGCGGCCCTGAAGGTCTGGCCATAGATGCGCGTCATGGCGCGGGCCGCGTCGTCCAGCCGCTCCTTGCGAGCCAGCCAGGTCGGGCTTTCCACCAGCAGCGCGGCCTGCATGCCCAGGATGAACACGCCGAACACGGCGGTGGCCGCGACCGAGTAGCGCCACAGCGAATCGCCCACGTCCCAGGAGTGGAACCACAGCGCCAGCACCAGGTTGCTGCACACGGCCATGTACCACATGCCCTGCCAGACATTGAGCCGGCTCTTGAGGCGTGCGGGCGTGAATTCGGCCAGCACCGCCATGGCGATGGCGAAGTCGATGCCATAGGCCGCGCCCACGAAGAAGCGGCCGAAGAGGATGGTGGCGTAGTCGGGCGCCATGCTGACCAGCAGCGCGCCGGCCACGGCCAGCACCTTGGCGATGACCAGCGGGCGCATGCGGCCCCAGCGGTCGGCCATCCAGCCGCCGATGGGGTTGAAGGCGATGGACACCCAGGAGGCCAGCGACGTCATCCAGGCCACCTCGGCCGGCGTGAGCTGCTGGTCGCGCGTCATGGGCCCCAGGCCCACGCTGAGCGCGGAGTTGGAAAAGGCGTCGAGGAAAAGGCCGCCGAGTGCCAGCCACCAGATGGTGCCGGCGCGGCCTGAAATGCCCTGGCGTGCGTCGATGTACGAGATGACATCCTGAACGCCACGAATGCTGTGGCCTGTGGTTTGCATCGCTGCCTCCTGGTTGTCTGCAAGAGGCCGGCGCACACCACACAGGCGTGACAAGACCATCTCACAGATGGTCTTCAAATCTTGAACCTGCGCTCAGGATTCTAGGCAGGAGGCGCAGGCTGCGGATCGGTGAAAGCACCAGGGTCCGTGCAATGGCCGCGCCCAAAGAAAAAGCCCGCCGCAGAGAGTCTGCGGCGGGCTTGGCACGCGGCCCCTTCAGGGGACCGTGCGCTGTGTGCTGTCAGTGGACCACGACAGGCTGCTGGGCCAGGCCGGCGTAGCGCTCCAGGGCGTCCTCGACCTCTTCCTCGGTGGGGGCGTCCTGCTGCCAGGCGATGATCTGCTTCTGGAACATCTCGGCCCAGGATCCATCCAGGTAGACCTCCTTGCCCGAGCGCTTGTCCACGATTTCGAAGCCGTGGCGTGGCAGTTGGCGGGCGGCATCGACCGCAGCTTCGCCGGCCGCTGCATCCGGATCCATGTCGGGACGCAGATGGAGCACCACAAAAGATTCGGAGTCGTAAAGCATTTGCATGGTGTTCCCTTTCTGGCCCGTTGCCGGGCGTCGCACAGCCTACATGGCTGCGAAGCGCCGGATTTCAAGGACCGTGGGGGTCCCGATCTATCGCAGGCACTTGCATGCAGTATTCCACGGATTGGCATGCGCTGCGGCGTGTGCCGCAGGCCGCGCTGTGGTAGGCGGGCGGTGGCGTTGGCTGCAAGTGCAGGACTACCGGGAAATCACCGGTGTCCCACCGGTGGCCCGTGTGTCATGGCGCCTGGCGGCTCTTGAGCTGCAGATCGGCGAAGTCGCCGTTGTCCTCCGTCAGCCGGATGCGCACGGGCAGGTATTGCATGGACGGCGCCAGCCACAGCGAGGCCTGCTGGTCATCGCCGGCCGCTGCGATCTTGTCCAGGCGCAGCGCCTGCGTGCTGCCCGAGGGCAGGTCCAGCGTTTCGGTCTCGCCCACGCGGAAGGTCCAGCGGTCGGCGCGCCGCGCGCTGACGGTGATGAAGCTGATCTGCGTGCCCGCCGGGTAGCGCTGCGGCGCCGCCGCCAGCAGGGCGGACAGCTGCAGGAACACGCTGAGCCGGTCCTGCGCGCCGGGCGCGATGGGCGCGTCGGGCGCGCCCGTGCTGAAGCGCGCCAGGTTCTGGTCGAACGCCAGCTGCGCCGATTGCTCCTTGCGCGCCTTGTCGTTGAAGCGGCTGGGCTCCAGGCCCCTGTCGGTGATGCGGCCCTCGCTGGTCTGCGAGCGCGAGCCCAGCAGGAACAGGCTGACTTCCTGGCTGGCCTGGTACTGGCCGTTGGCATGGCGCCAGACCAGCTCGGCATTGGCCGAATAGTTGAAGCGCTTTGCCTGGCCGGTGACGGCGAACGACAGCCGCGCGGGATCGGGCAGTTGCACGGGAACGGGGGCGTCGGAGGCCAGCGGCGTGCCGTCGGGCGAGGTGATGGCCATGCCCTGGGCCGGTCCGGCCGAGGGCGTGGGCGGTGTTTCGGGTTCGGGCTTGGGAGCGGGCGGCGCCGGCGGTGTGGCCGGAGTTGGCTCGCTGCCGGCACCCGTATCGGCAGCAGCACGGGCGGTTTCCGAGGCGTCCGATGCAGCAGGCTCCTGCGCTGCGGCCATCGGCAAGGGCTCCACGGTTTCGCGGATGGGCGTGTCCAGCGGCTCGGCCACGGGTGCGGTGGGCGCGGCGGGTGTCGGGCGCTGGACCTTGGGGCGAGGGCGGGGTTGCGGCTTGGGTACGGGCGCAGGTGTCTCGGGCGCGGCGGCAGGCGGGGGAGCGGGTGGCTCGGGCAGGGACAGCGCCCGTGTCTGCATGGCCGCCACCTCGGTGTGCGGCGCTGACACCTGGCTCCACAGCGGCAGGCCCAGCAGGGCCAGGGCGTGCACGCCCAGCACCACGGCGGTGAGGGCGGGCAGGGCGCGCTGGCGCAGGTGCATTTCAGGCATTCCAGCCCAGGTCCTGGGACAGCTGCACGCAGGCCTCGCGCAGGGGCGCATCGATGGCGCCGCCGTATTCGGGGTCGAAGGTGGCAATCGAGCCCAGCGTGGTCAGGCCCAGCACGATATGGCCCGAGGAGTCGAAGACCGGCGTGCAAAACGCCACGATGCCGGGCAGCACGGTATCGACCACGCGGGCGGTGCCGCGCTCGCGCACCTCGGCCAGCATGGCGTCTATGGCCTCGGGGGTGAGCGGCAGGTCCTTGCGCTGGATGCGGCGGGCCTTGTCCACCTCGGGCTCCAGCAGCGGGGCCGTGACCTCGCGCGGCAGCCAGGCCGCGAAGCAGCGCCCGGTGGCCGAGGCCAGCATGGGCATGACGTCGCCCAGGCGCAGATTGGCGGTGACCGACTGCGCGCTTTCCTCCCAGTGCACGATGGTCGGCCCGTGGTTGCCCCAGACGGCGATGGCCGCCGTGTGGTGGATGCGCTCCATGAGCGCGGGCATGCGTTCGCGCGCCAGCCGCACGGGGTCCAGCCGCGCCAGCGATGCCAGGCCCAGCTTGAGCGAGGCCGGGCCCAGGTCGTAGCGGGAGGTGCGCGCGTCCTGGGTGACCAGGCCGATGCGCTGGAAGCTCACGAGGTAGCGGTGCGCCTTGGCGGCGCTCATGCCGGCGTCGGACGCCAGGTCCTTGAGCATCTGCGGGCCCCGGGCGCGCGTCAGCGCCTCCAGCAATGTAAAACCGACCTCGACCGATTGAATCCCTGCGCGTTCCTTGTCCATTGCAATAGAATTTGGTTTTGTTTAGTTAAATCAATTTAACTTATCGTAATTCGTGGCTGCGTCGCCATGGGTATCCAGGCCGCTGCCCGGATGCCGTGGCGCGCGGCGGCGGCACGGGGGAGCAGCATGAAACTTGCCACATACAAGGACGGATCGCGGGACGGGCAACTGGTCGTGGTGTCACGCGACCTGAGCCAGGCCCATTATGCGACCGGCATAGCGAGCCGCCTGCAGCAGGTGCTCGACGACTGGAGCTACATGGCGCCCCAGCTGCAGGACCTTTACCACCTGCTCAACAGCGGCAAGGCGGTCCATGCCTTTGCCTTCGATCCGCGCCAGTGCATGGCGCCGCTGCCGCGCGCCTACCAGTGGGCCGACGGCTCGGCCTACATCAACCATGTGGAGCTGGTGCGCCAGGCGCGCGGCGCCGAGGTGCCCGCCAATTTCTACACCGACCCGCTGATGTACCAGGGCGGCAGCGACGATTTCCTGGGCCCCTGCGACGACGTGGTGGTGCCCAGCGAGTCCATGGGCATCGACTTCGAGGCCGAGATCGCCGTCATCACCGCCGACGTGCCCATGGGCGCCACGCCCGAGCGTGCGCTGGGCGGCGTGCGCCTGGTCATGCTGGCCAACGACGTGAGCCTGCGCAACCTGATCCCCAGTGAGCTGTCCAAGGGCTTCGGCTTCTTCCAGTCCAAGCCCGCCACCTCCTTCAGCCCCGTGGCCGTGACGCTGGACGAGCTGGGCGACGCCTGGAAGGGCGGCCGCCTGCACCTGACGCTGCAGTCCACCTGGAACGGCCGCAAGGTCGGCATGTGCGATGCGGGCGAGGACATGAGCTTTCACTTCGGCCAGCTCATCGCCCATATCTGCAAGACGCGCAATGTGCGCGCCGGCTCCATCGTGGGCAGCGGCACCGTGAGCAACAAGGGCGTGGAAAGCGGCAAGGGCAAGAACCGGCGCATGGAGTGGCCCAAGGGCTACAGCTGCATCGCAGAGAAGCGCTGCATAGAGACCATCCAGGACGGCGCGCCCAAGACCGAGTTCATGCGCTTTGGCGACACCATCCGCATCGAGATGAAGGGCAAGGACGGCCAGAGCATCTTCGGCGCCATCGACCAGAACATCGTCGAGCCTGCCGAATGAGCCGCGTCTGCGCACCCTGGTGGCGCCTGGCGGGCAGGTCGCTGCGCGCCGGCCTGGCCGCGCTGGCGCTGTCGCCGCTGGCGGGGGCATTCGCGGCGCCCCCGGCCGCGGACCCTGTCACCTGCCCGCCCGAGGCGCGCATGCCCGGCCCGGACGAGATCCGCGCCCTGCAGCGCAAGGCGCAGGACCGTGGACTGCTGTGGCACATCGAGCACCGGGGCCGCACCAGCTGGCTCTACGGGACCATGCACGCGGCCAAGCTCGACTGGAGCGTGCCCGGCCCCACGGTGGCGGACGCGCTGCGCGCCTCCGACAGCCTGGCGCTGGAGCTGAACATCCTCGATCCCGAGGTCATGAAGGTCTTGTTCGCAGGCATGCAGGCGCGGCCCGATGCGCCGCCGCTGCGCGGCGATCTCCAGCGCCGGCTTGAGGAGCAAAGGCGCCTGGCCTGCGCCGGCCCCGAGCTGGCCCTGCTGCGCCCCGACGCCCAGGTGATCTCCCTGTTGTCGCTGGCCGGCCGCAGCGAGGGGCTGGACGCGTCCTATGGCATCGATTTCTCGCTGGCCGGCGTGGCGCTGGCCCTGGGCAAGCCCGTGCTGTCGCTGGAGACGCCCGAGCTGCAACTGCGCGAGCTGGTCTCGGACGACCCCGCGCGCGTGGCCGAGACGGTGGAGTCCGGCCTGCGCCAGCTGGAAAGCGGCATCGCCTCCCAGAAGCTGGGCCTGATCGCAAGCGTCTGGGCCGATGGCCGCATCCACCTGCTGGAGAGCCTGCCCGACTGGTGCGACTGCATGGCCAATGCCGCCGAGCGTGCCGACTACGACCGCATGGTCTATGGCCGCAACCCCGGCTTGGCGCGCGAGGTGGCGCGGCAGATCCGTTCCGGCCGCAGCGTGTTCGCCGCCGTGGGCGCCCTGCACATGGTGGGCACGCGCGGCCTGCCGGCGCTGCTGGCGGCCCAGGGCTTCAAGGTGCAGCGCGTGGAGTTCCCCGCAGCCAGCCCGCCCTGAAACACACGGCCGCCGCCTCCATGAACAAGAGCAACAGGGCGCGGCCAGGACCCATCCACACCCATCCCACAGGAGACAACAATGGACCGTAGACAATTCCTGGCCGCCGTGGCGGCCTCATCCGCCGGCATGGCCGCGCCTTTTGCACAGGCGCAGGACTGGCCCGCCAGCAACATCCGCTGGGTCGTGCCCTATCCGCCCGGCGGCGGCACCGACGTGCTGGCGCGCACCGTGGCCGAGGCCATGCGCCAGACGCTGAACCAGACCATCGTGGTGGACAACCGCCCCGGCGCCTCCACCAACATCGGCGCCCAGATCGTGGCCACGGCCAAGCCCGACGGCTACACCATCATGTCGGCCGACAACGCCGTGCTGGCCTACAACGAGCACCTGTTCAGCAAGCTGTCCTTCAACCCCGAAAAGGACTTCACCTACATCGGCGGCATCAGCCGCTTCCCGATGGCTCTGGTGGTGAACCCGAACTTCGAGGCCAAGACCTTCAAGGAATTCCTGGCCTACGTGAAGGCGCATCCGGGCCAGGTCAACTACGCCTCTCCCGGCAACGGCTCGCCCCACCACCTGGCCATGGAGATGTTCAAGAACCGCACAGGCACCTTCCTGACGCACATCCCCTATCGCGGCGCGGCGCCCGCGCTGGCCGACGTGATGGGCGGCCAGGTGCCCTGCATGTTCCTGGACCTGGCCTCGGGCCTGCCCGTGATCCAGTCGGGCAAGGTGCGCGCCCTGGCCATCGGCACGGGCAAGCGCGTGCCCAGCCTGCCCGAGCTGCCCACGCTGGCCGAGGTCGGCGTGCCCGACACCGAGGTCTATGCCTTCCAGGGCATCCTGGGCCCGGCCAAGATGCCCCCGGCCGTGGTGCAGCGCCTGAACGCCGAGCTCAACAAGGCCCTGGCCAACCCCGCCGTGGTCAAGCGCATGCAGGACTTCGGCATGGAGGCGCTGCCCGGCACGCCCGAGCAGTTCCTGGCCATGTCGCGCGCGGAGTCCAAGCGCTGGGGGGCCATCATCAAGAGCGCGGGCGTCAAATTGGACTGACCCCCTGAGCGGCTGCGCCGCTTCCCCCTTCTCGCTTCGCGGAGGGGGACGACACCCTCGGTGCGGGGCGGCCCTTCCTCGGTGTCTCTGGGTTGTGCCGTGGCGGTTTTGGGGGCGGCGCCCGGCTTTGATCTGATGCGCTGGTGCTGCTTTTTTTTGGCGTTCCTGATCGCCAATCCAGCGATCAATCCAGCCATCAATCCAGCGCCTTCTGCCTGCGCATGGTGGTGAAAAGAACGGCCAGGCTGGCGGCGGCGCCGGCCACGCCCAGGGCGGCGAAGAGGGGGATGCCCCACAGGCGCGGGCCCATGGTCAGCAGGCCGGGGGCCAGGCCCAGGATGAAGGCGCCAGAGACCACGGCCAGGGCCAGGCGGGTGGCGGCGCGTTCCAGGGCCTGGGAGAGGCGGTCGATGTGGCGTATGTCCAGGTCGGCCTGCAGCCGGCCCGAGCGCAGTCTTTGCATCACCAGCCGCAGGGTGTGCGGCGCGTCGTCGGCCAGGTCCATCCATTGCGCCATGGCGGCGCGGCGCTGGCGCGCCAGGCTGCGCAGGGAGTAGCGCTGCAGCAGCTGGGCCTTGACCAGGGGCGTGGCCGTCTGCACCACGTCGAATTGCGGGTCCAGCTGCAGCAGCACCTGGTCGGCCGTGATCAGGGCCTTGAGCAGCAGCGCCATGTCGGCGGGCAGGGCCACGCCGGTTTCGCGGGCCAGGGCCATGAAGTCCTGCAGGGCGCGGGACATCACCAGGCGGCCGTTGCTGGCGCCGGGGCCATGGCGGGTCACGAAGCGGTCCACGGCAGCCTCGATGCGCGCGGCCGAGGGCGGGGCGCGGCCGGGCATTTCGCTTTCGGCCGCCCAATCCAGCAGCACGCCCGAGAGGCTGCGGCCCTGGCCCTCGACCAGGGCGCGCATCAGGCCCAGCACCTGGCGGCGGCGCTGGGGAGACAGCCGCCCGACCATGCCGAAGTCGATGAAGCCGACGCGGTTGCCGGGCAGGGCCAGCAGGTTGCCCGGGTGCGGGTCGGCGTGGAACAGGCCGTCGCGCAGCACCATCTGCAAAAACGCGCAGGCGCCACGGCGCGCCAGCAGCGGGCCGTCCAGCGCGGGGTCCGCGCCCACGGCCGAGGCTTGCACGCCCGGCACGAAGTCCTGCACCAGCAGGCGCGGCCCGCTCAATGCCCAGTGGATGGCCGGCACGACAATCTCGGGCTGGGCCGCGAAGTGCCGTGCCACGGCGTCGCCGTTGTGGGCTTCGACGGTGAAATCCAGTTCCTCGCGCAGCGCCTGTCCCAACTGGCGCGTGACCTCGCGCGGGCGGTAGCGTGCCAGCTGCGGCCATTGTTCCTGGGCCAGCAGCGCCAGGTGCTCGAGCAGGCGCAGGTCGGCCTCGATCTGGGGGCGCAGGCCGGGGCGCTGGACCTTGACCACGACTTCGATGTCGGCAGCGCGGGCCGCAGGGGGGCTGTCGCTGCCGCTGCCGTCCTCCCGGCCTTCCCGGTCATCCCGGTCATCCCGGTCATCCCGGTCATCCCGGTCTTCGGCCGCAGGCAGCCGCGCGCGGTACACCTGGGCCATGGAGGCCGAGGCCAGCGGCACGGGATCGAAATGCGTGAACACCTGCTCCACGGGCAGGCCCAGCGACTGCTCGATCAACGGCTGGGCCGTCTCCCAGGGCAGCGGGGCGGCGTGGCTGTGCAGTTGCTGCAGCGCGGCCGTCCATTCGGGCGCGAGCAGGTCCGAGCGCGTGGCCATGATCTGGCCCAGCTTGACGAAGCTGGGGCCCAGGTGTTCGAGGGCCATGCGCAGGCGCTCGGGGCGGCTGGCATCCAGCGGATGCTCGGGATGGGGCTGGCTGCCGCGCGGCGCGAAGCGGGCCAGGCCCAGCGTGTCGACCAGGTCGGCCAGCCCGAAGCGCAGCAGCACGCCGACGATTTCCTGCAGCCGGGCACGGTCGCGCACGGCGACCACGGCGGTTTGCAGCATGGGCATCTCCTGTCGGTGGTGGCAATGCGGTCCATTGTGCCGATGCGCCAGACGCCATTGCGCAGGAATCGCCCGCCTCCGGGGCGGGGCTCAGGCCAGCCGCTGCACCTGTACCGCGCAGTCGTAGAAGCTGGGCGCGCGGCCCAGGTCGGTCAGGCGCTGGTGGGTGAGCTCGTTGACATTGGTGCCGTTGTCGCCGTGCTTGCGCCACCAGATGCCCAGGCCGTTGACCACGCCACGGCGCGCGCGGCCGTTGAGGGTTGCGTGGCATTCGTAGCTGCCCCGGTCGTTGAAGACGCGCACGCGGTCGCCCTCGGCCACGCCGCGCGTGGCGGCGTCGTCGGGGTGCAGCTCCACCAGCGGGCGGCCTTCCATGGTGCGCAGGCTCTTGACGTTGACGAAGCTGCTGTTGAGAAAGTTGCGTGCCGGCGGCGAGATCATGGCCAGCGGGTAGCGCGCATCCGTTTCGGCGGTTTCGTAGTTGGGCAGGTAGTCGGGCAGCGGGTCCATGCCGCGCCGCGCCAGCTCGGCGCTGGTGAATTCGCAGCGGCCCGAGGGCGTGGGAAAGCCGCCCTCGGCAAAGGGGGCCTCGGGCAGGGCCAGGGTGGCAAAGCCCTTGTCCAGCAGCTCGTCGAAGTCCACGCCGCGGCCCTCGAAGGCTTCGCGGCACAGTTGCTCGTCTCCCGTCTGGAAATGGGCAGCGGCAAAGGCGTCGTCATGCCGCGCCATGTGCGCGGCCAGGTCGCGGAAGATCTGGCCGTTGCTGCGCGCCTGGCCCAGCGGCGCGATGGCGGGGCGGTTGAGCAGCACGTCGGTATGCCCGTAGCTGCCGTGGATGTCCCAGTGCTCGATCTGCGTGGTGGCCGGCAGCACGTAGTCGGCCAGGTCGGCCGTGTCGGTCATGAACTGCTCCAGCACCACGGTGAACAGGTTCTCGCGCGCAAAGCCGGCCACGACCTTGGCCGATTCGGGCGCCACGGCCACGGGATTGCTGTTGTAGACCACGATGGCGTCCACGCGCGGGCCGAAGCCGTTGCCGCCTTCGTGCAGCAAGGCGTCGCCGATGGTGCTCATGTTGATGGTGCGCGGGCGGCGCTCGCCCAGCAGGTGCGGCATCTGCAGTCGGGCGCGCTGCGCGGGCAGGGCGCCCGAGGCGGACAGCAGCAGGCCGCCGGCACGGTGGCGCCAGGCGCCCACCAGGGCCGGCAGGCAGGCGATGGCGCGCACGGCATTGCCGCCGCCGCGCGCGCGCTGCACGCCGTAGTTCAGCCGGATGGCGGCGGGCGTGGTGGTGCCGTAGTCGCGCGCCAGCTGGCGGATCTGCTCCACGGGCAGGCCGCAGACCTGGGCCGCGCGCTCGGGCGGCCACTGCAGGGCGCGGGCCTTGAGTTCCTCCCAGCCCAGCGTGTGGCGCGCGATGTAGTCATGGTCCAGCCAGCCGTGCGTGATCAGCTCGTGCATCAGGGCCAGTGCCAGGGCGGCATCGGTGCCGGGCAGCAGCTGCAGGTGCTCGTGGCATTTGTCGGCGGTCTCGGTCTTGCGCGGGTCTATGCACACCAGGCGTGCGCCGTTGCGCTTGGCCTCCAGCGCATAGCGCCAGAAATGCAGGCTGCTGCCGATGCTGTTGCTGCCCCAGATGAGGATGAGCCGGCTTTCGGTGAAATGCTCCACGCGCATGCCCAGCTTGCCGCCATAGGTCAGGTTCAGGGCCTCGCCCCCGGCGCTGGAGCAGATGGTGCGGTCCAGCAGCGAGGCGCCGAGCTGGTGGAAGAAGCGCCGGTCCATGCTCTCGCCCTGCACCAGGCCCATGGTGCCTGCGTAGCTGTAGGGCAGGATGGTTTCGGGATCGCGCGCCGCCAGCGCGTGCAGCCGGGCGGCGATGTCGGCCAGCGCCTCGTCCCAGCCCACGGGCTCGAACTGCCCGGAACCCTTGGGTCCCACGCGGCGCAGCGGGGTGAGCACACGCTCGGGGTGGTAGCTGCGCTCGGTGTATTTGCTGACCTTGGCGCAGAGCACGCCGCCCGTGTGCGGATGGTCGGGGTTGCCCTGGACTCTTTTGGCGATGCCGTCTTCGACTGTGGTCACCAGCGAGCAGGTATCGGGGCAGTCATGGGGGCAGGCGCCCAGGACCTGTGAGGTGGCCTGGAGTGGGGGCGTGGCGGAGGACATGGTGGCAGCGGTCTCGGACAGGGTGGGGACTTTGCGAAAGAACCGTGAAAGCCGGAAAAACAGGAAAAGGCCGTCACGGGCAAGGGGCGGTGCCGGTCTTGCATGCCGCAATCGCCGCTTGTCTTTATTATGCGGACCCTTGCAGCCGGCTGCACGCAGCAACGGCGCCGATTCCAGTGACAAAAACAGGCAAGTTCATGCTCCGACCCAAGACGGCGTTCAGCCGCAGACAGTTCATCGCAGCCAGCACGGCGGCTGCCGCCACCTGGACCGGCGCAGTGCGCGCCCAGGACGCGGGAGGCACCATCGTGCTGGGCCAGTCCTGCCCGATGACGGGCCCCGCGGCACAGATCGGCCAGCCCTTCCATGAAGGCGCCAAGCTGTACTTCGAACAGCTCAACGCGCAGGGGGGCATTGCCCGGCGCAACATCGAACTGCGCGTGATGGACGACGGCTACGAGCCCGAGCGCTGCGCGGCCAATACCCAGCGCTTCCTGTCCGACGACGTGTTCGCGCTGTTCGGCTACGTGGGCACCTCCACCAGCATGGCCGCGCTGCCGCTGCTGCAAAAGGCGCGCGTGCCCCTGTTCGCGCCGCTGACGGGCGCCGACGCGCTGCGCCAGCCCCAGCTGGCCCAACTGGTCTTCAACGTGCGCGCCTCCTATGCCGACGAGACGGCGCTGATGGTGCGGCACCTCACGGGCCTGGGCCTGAAGAAGGTGGCCGTGCTGCACCAGAACGATGCCTATGGCGAATCGGGCCTGGCCGGCGTCAAGGCGGCGCTGGCCGCCAAGGGGCTGGAACCCGTGGGCGCGGCCACGGTGGAGCGCAACTCGAACAATGTGGCGGCGGCCGTCAAGACGCTGGTGCCGCTGGGCGCCGATGTGATCGTGCAGATCGTCACCTACTCGGCCAGCGCGGCCTTTGTGCGCGCCGCGCGCCAGGCGGGCTTTGGCGGGCAGTTCTACAACGTCTCCTTCGTCGGCTCGCAGGCACTGGCGCAGACGCTGGGCAAGGATGCCGAAGGGGTGGTCGTCACCCAGGTCGTGCCCTCGCCCTTCCAGACCTCGCGCCAGATCACGCGCGATTTCCTGGCGGCCATCCAGAAGGGCGGCGGCAAGCTGACGCCCAACTACTCCAGCATGGAAGGCTATCTGGCGGCACGCGTGTTCGCCGATGCGCTGCGCCAGGCCTCGGCCTCGGGCAAGCCCACGCGCGACGGCCTGGTGGCCGCGCTCGACGCCATGCACGGCCAGCAGGTGGCCGGCTTCCCGCTGGCCTTCAAGCCGCAATCGGCCAAGCCGCGCTTCGTGGAGTTGTCCATGCTGACCGGCGACGGCAAGGTCCGGGTGTAGGCTTGCAGCTCTAGAAGGAGAACCCCATGGCCTTGCTGCAGGAACTGCTGGACAGCGCACCCGAGATCACCGCGCTGCGCCGCGACATACATGCCCATCCCGAACTGTGTTTCGAGGAGATCCGCACTGCCGACCTCGTGGCCCGGCAATTGGAGGGATGGGGCATCGCCGTGCACCGCGGCCTGGGCCGCACGGGCGTGGTGGGCACCATCCACGGCCGTGACGGCGGCGCCAGCGGCCGCGCCGTCGGCCTGCGCGCCGACATGGACGCCCTGCCCATGCAGGAGTTCAACACCTTCGAGCACGCCAGCCGCCACGCCGGAAAAATGCATGCCTGCGGGCATGACGGCCATGTCGCCATGCTGCTGGCCGCCGCGCAGTACCTGGCCGCGCACCGCGACAGCTTCGAGGGCACGGTGCACCTGATCTTCCAGCCGGCCGAAGAGGGCGGCGGCGGCGCGCGCGAGATGGTCGAGGACGGCCTGTTCACCCAGTTCCCCATGCAGGCCGTGTTCGGCATGCACAACTGGCCGGGCATGAAGGCCGGCACCATGGCCGTGGGCCCGGGCCCGGCCATGGCGTCCAGCAACGAGTTCCGCATCGTCGTGCGCGGCAAGGGCGGCCACGCGGCCATGCCGCACATGGTGATCGACCCGCTGCCCGTGGCGGCCCAGCTCATCCTGGGCCTGCAGACCATCGTCAGCCGCAACGTCAAGCCCATCGAGGCGGGCGTGGTCTCGGTGACCATGGTCCACGCGGGCGAGGCCACGAACGTGGTGCCCGACAGCGTGGAGCTGCAGGGCACGGTGCGCACCTTCACGCTGGAGGTGCTGGACCTGATCGAGCGGCGCATGAAGGCCCTGGCCGAGAGCATCTGTGCGGCGCATGACACGCGCTGCGAGTTCGAGTTCGTGCGCAACTACCCGCCCACCATCAACTCCGCGCCCGAGGCCGAGTTCGCGCGCCGCGTCATGGCCGAGGTCGTGGGCGAGGCCAATGTGCTGCCCCAGGAGCCCTCGATGGGCGCCGAGGACTTCGCCTTCATGCTGCTGGAAAAGCCCGGCGCATACTGCTTCATCGCCAATGGCGACGGCGACCACCGCGCCATCGGCCACGGCGGCGGTCCCTGCACGCTGCACAACCCCAGCTACGACTTCAACGACCAGCTGATTCCGCAGGGCGCCACGTTCTGGGTGAAGCTGGCCCAGCGCTGGCTGAGCGAGCCCACGCGCTGAGGCCCTTGCGGGGTCCGGCCGACACCGGCATGTCACACACCGCACCTAGCATGCGGTCCCTGTGACCTCCATCGAATCCTCCACGGCCGCCGCGCAGGGCGTGGCCGTCCAAGCCCGGCAGCTCAAGCGCATCCACGGCGAGCGCGCCGTGCTCCAGGACATCAGCCTGCAGATCGCCCCCGGCGAGGTGCTGGCCCTGCTGGGTCCTTCGGGCTGCGGCAAGACCACCCTGCTCAAGATCCTGGCCGGGCTGGAGCAGCCCAGCCGCGGCGAAGTCTGGATGGGCGGGCAGTGCTTGGCCAGCGCCTCGCAGTCCCTGCCGCCCGAGCGGCGCGACCTGGGCCTGGTGCCCCAGGACCATGCGCTCTGGCCCCATATGAGCCTGCAGGCCAACGTGGCCTTCGCGCTGGAAATGCGCGGCCTGCCTCGCGCGCAGATCCACGAGCGGGTGCAGCAGACCCTGGGCCTGGTCGGGCTGCAGGGCATGGGCGAGCGTCTTCCCGGCAGCCTGTCGGGCGGCCAGCAGCAGCGCGCGGCGCTGGCCTGTGCCGTGGTGGAGCGCCCGCGCCTGGTGCTGCTGGACGAACCCCTGTCCGGCCTCGACTGCAACCTGCGCGAGCGCCTGTGCGAGGAAATCCCCTGGCTGCTGCGCAGCCTGGGTTGTACGGCCGTCTATGCGACCCAGGACCGCCAGCAGGCCTTCGCCGTCGCCGACCGCGTGGTCGTGATGGAGCACGGCCGCATCCTGCAACCGGGCAGCGCCCGGGGCCAGGCGCCGGCCCCCGCGCCTTGCGGGGCCGACCGATGGCCCATGGCCGGGCACCTGTGCAGCGCAGCGTAGGAGGGGCGTAGCCGGTCTCGGTTCGGATGACGATGAAAAAAGCACGGTCGTTCTAAATTCCTGCATTTTTGGCTACACTGTGCCGCTACACGAACCGCCCACCAGGAGACCCGCCATGTCCGATCTGAACGCCGCCTTCGAGGCCGCCGTCAAGAACTCCACCTCGATCAGCGAGCGCCCCGACAACGCCACGCTGCTCAAGCTCTACGCGCTGTACAAGCAGGCCACCGAAGGCGACAACGAGGCCAAGAAGCCCAGCTTCACCGACATGGTCGGCCGCGCCAAGTGGGACGCCTGGGAAAAGCTCAAGGACACCTCGGCTGACGACGCCAAGCAGCAGTACATCGACCTGATCGAATCGCTGCGCTGATCAACACCACCACCGATCGCAGACACAGACAAGGCCCCGGACTCCGGGGCCTTGTCGTTTCCGGCCAGGCCACACCACACTATGTCAAAGAGTGGAGCGCTGGAAACTGGCGCGGCCCAACTCAGGGACGCCGAGCAAGAGCCGCCTCGCGGCGGGGGCGCCCAGCCGAAGGCGTCTTCCCCCTCCGCGAAGCGAGAAGGGGGAAGCGGCGCAGCCGCTCAGGGGGATCAATATTTGTTCGAGAAGTTCGCGCTGATGCGCTGGCGCAGGTACTCCGCGCCCGTGATGGGCGGGTACTTCTTTTGCGGGCCCTCGATCACCGCGTCCTCGTTGGCCTGGCAGAAGAAGGCCAGGCTGTAGCGCGCGCCCTGGTATTCATGGGGCAGGGGATTGCGCACGCGGTGGAAGTTGCTGGGCAGCTGGTCGTCGCTCCAGCGCGTGAGCATGTCGCCGATGTTGCAGGTGATCACGCCCTCCACGGGGTCCACGGGCGTCCATTGCTGGCCCTCCATCTCCTTGCCCGGCAGCACCTGCAGGCCGCCCTGGCCCGCGCGCTGGAACAGCAGGGTCAGGCAGTCGAAGTCGGTGTGGGCGCCTGCGCGCCACAGGCCCAGCTCATCCTTGAGCGCGGGATCGACCGCGAAGTAATGCAGCATGCGCAGCGTGCTCTGGTAGGCGGGCACCGAAGGGTCGTGGGCGCGCGTGAAGAAATCCGCATCAAAGCCCAGCTTGTGCGCAAAGCACGACAGCAGCTGCGTGCCCACCTGCCAGCACTGGCGCTCAAAGTCCAGCGTGGCCTGCTGAAAGCCCGGCAGCTCCTGCTGCGTGGGCCACAGGCCGGCCATGCGCGGGCGCGTCACCTGGTAGGACTCCTTCTGGTCGGGCGTGCGCGTGGAAGGCCGGATCTGCGCCTTGTGCTCCCAGCCCGCATTGCGCGACAGCGGCCACTGCGCCTTCACCTCGCGCGGCAGCGCGAACAACTGCTCGGCACGCCCGAAGGCCGCATCGATATCGGGCTGGGGAATACCGTGGCCCGACACCTGGAAGAAGCCGATCTCCACCGAGGCCTGCCAGATCGCATCGGCGATCTCGGCCTTGCGGCGGTCGAAGTCGGAGATGTCGATCACCCGCACCTCCCGTGCGCGCGTCTCCTGCCCCTGGCCGCCCATGCGGGCCTCCTTGGCGAGTTCACCCAGCGCGTAATCTGACGCCGGTGCCGAAGGCAGGGTGGAGTTGGCAAGCATGTTCATGGTCTGTTTCCTTTGCCGCAAAGGCAGTGGCAAGGCACGCGGCGGCCGGCGCAAAAAAACACCGGTCCCGCCCGTCGCTCTTGAAGTGGCTGACAGGGCACAGGTCGCAGCCACGCCGCTCCCGCACCCGCTTCAAGAGCAATGACCCGCGCCGGCACAGGCCGGCAAGCTGAACGCTTCTACTCTTGCCAACCACCCAAGCAAACAGCGCGCCAGCCCGCGAAGGCCGGTTCATGGCCGCCTGCGTTCCATCGTGGTGCAAGAGGGCCGGGCAGCTTGGTGCACGCGCCGCATCGGAACCGTCTGGCACCAATCTGATGCATGCCCGCCGCGTCGAAAACCGGCGCGGCCCAGCCCAGTGACGCCGAGGAAGGGCCGCCCCGCACCGAGGGTGTCGTCCCCCTCCCGCGCAGCGAGAGAGGGGGAAGGCGCGAAGCGACTCAGGGGGTGGTACGCACTTTGCATACAAGCATCACTGAGTAGAAGCGTTCAGCACGCGCCCAGTGCGCGTTGCCCGGAAATTGCTCATGTCACGCCAGCCGCCCGGCCCCATGCCAGCGGCCGGTCCCCATGTTGATAGCGACTGAGAGTTCCACCATGCAACGCCGCCATTTCCTTGCCGCCGCCGCCCTTCCCGCTGCCAGTGCCGTGATGCCCGGTGCCTTCGCCCATGGCAAGGCGCTGACACCGCTGAAGTTCACGCTGGACTTTCGCGTGACCTCGCAGACCGCGCCCTTTTTCGTGGCGCTGCAAAAGGGCTACTACCGCGACGAGGGGCTGGACGTGAGCATCGACGTGGGCTCGGGCTCGGTGGCATCCATCACGCGGGTGGCCAGCGGCGCCTACCAGTTGGGCCTGGGCGACATCAGCTCGCTGATCGAGTTCCAGGCGCAGAACGCGGGCGCGGCGCGCGTGCAGGCCGTCTACCAGTACTACAACCGCGCGCCGTTCGCCATCATCGGCCGCAAGGACCGGGGCATCACGGGCGAGTTCGCCAGCCTCAAGGGCAAGAAGGTGGCCGCCGCCGCCGTGGAGTCCACCCGCCGCGTCTGGCCCCTGGTCGCGCAGCGCCAGAACCTGCCGGCCGACCTGTTCGCCTGGACCACGACGGAGTTCTCGGCGCGCGACAACGTGGTGGTGCGCGGCGATGTGGATGCGGCCACCTATTTCCATGACTCGGCCGTGTCGCTGTTCGCACGCATCAAGCCCGAGGAGCTGTCGGTGCTGCGCTACACCGATGCGGGCGTGCAGCTGTACGGCAATGCCATCCTGGCTTCCAGCGCGCTGGTGGCCGAGCAGCCGGCGCTGGTGGCGGGATTCCTGCGCGCCAGCAACCGCGCCCTCATCGAATGCCTGGCCCAGCCTGCGCTGGCCGTGGCCGCCGTGCGCCAGCGCGAGCCCATCCTGGATGAAAAGCTGGAACTGGCGCGCTGGGCCATCACCTCGCAATACCTGGCCGCGCCCGATACGCAGCGCCACGGCTTGGGCGACATCGACCCGCAGCTGCTGGCCCGACAGGCCGAGCAGGTCAGCCAGGCCTTCGGCCTGAAGGCACCCGTGTCGGCCGACGCGCTGTTCAACCGCAGCCTGCTGCCGCCGCTGGCCGCGCGCATGGCCAAGGCCTGAGGGAGTGCACATGGACCACGCCACCGTTTCACTGCCCCTTGAGGCCTCGCTCGACGAGCGCGACGGCCTGTACCTGCGCCGCGCCATTGCCATGGCCGACCGCGCGCGCCAGCGCGGCAACCGCCCTTTCGGCGCACTCATCGTGGCCGCCGATGGCCGCGTGCTGGCCGAGGCCTCCAACGCCAACGGCGAGAGCGGCGACTGCACGGCCCATGCCGAGCTGTCGGCCATCCGCCTGGCCAGCCCCCTGCATGACCGCGAGGCGCTGTCCGCAGCCACCTTGTATTCATCGGCCGAGCCCTGCGTGATGTGCGCGGGCGCCATCTTCTGGTCGGCCATAGGCCGCGTGGTCTACGGCATCGACGCGGTGCGCCTGCGCGAATTCCGCGGCGAGCGCCTGGACCAGAAGGATGCCGAGCTGTCCTGCCGCGATGTGTTCGCCGCCTCGTCCCACGCCATCGAATGCATAGGCCCGGCGCTGATCGGCGAGGCCGCCGCTTCGCACCAGGGCGCCTGGAAAAGCTGATCCGGCCCCGTTCCGTCCCCACCGTTTCTTTTGACCATCAGAGAGGAAGCCCACCATGCAAAAACGACTGTTCCTGCACACCGTCCTGGCCCTGTCCGCCAGCGCGGGCCTGGCAACGGCCCATACACAGGCCCACGCGGCCACGCCGCTGAAGTTCCAGCTGGACTGGCGCTTCGAGGGGCCGGCCGCCTTCTTCCTGCAGCCGGTGGCCAAGGGCTACTTCAAGGACGCGGGCCTGGATGTCACGGTCGATGCCGGCAGCGGCTCGGGCGGCGTGGTGCAGCGCGTGGCCTCGGGCGCCTATGACCTGGGCTTTGCCGACATCGCGGCGCTGATGGAGTTCCAGGCCAACAACCCGGACATGCCCAACAAGCCCGTGGCCGTGATGATGGTCTACAACAACACGCCGGCCTCGGTGATGGCGCTCAAGAAAAGCGGCATCGCCAAGACGGCCGACCTCACCGGCAAGAAGCTGGGCGCGCCCGTGTTCGATGCGGGCCGCCGCGCCTTCCCGCTGTTCGCCAAGGCCAACCAGGTCGGCACCGTGCAGTGGACGGCCATGGACCCGCCGCTGCGCGAGACCATGCTGGTGCGCGGCGATGTGGATGCCATCACGGGCTTCACCTTCACCTCGCTGCTGAACCTGGAGGCGCGCGGCATCAAGGCCGCCGACGTGGTGGTCATGCCCTATGCGGACTTCGGCGTGAAGCTGTACGGCAACGCCATCATCGCCAGCCCGAAGCTGATCAAGGAGAACCCGGCCGCCATCAAGGCCTTCCTGCAGGCCTTCGCCAAGGGGGCCAAGGAAGTCATCGCCAACCCGGGCGCGGCCATTGCCTACGTGAAGGAGCGCGACGGCATCGTCAACACCCAGCTGGAGACGCGCCGCCTGCAGCTGGCCATCGACACCGTGGTCAACAGCGCCGACGCGCGTGCCGAAGGCTTTGGCCAGGTCGTGCCCACGCGGCTGTCGCTGATGGCGTCGCAGGTCTCCGATGTCTACGCCACCAAGACGCGCGTGAACCCGGCCGAGGTCTGGAACGGCAGCTTCCTGCCGTCTGCGGCCGAGCTGAACATCCTGCCCAAGAAGTGACGACAAAGTGATTGACACCGTGCGCGTGCGCCAGCGGGTGGCGCGCACGGCCCTTGCCTGCTGCCTGACATGAATTCCTCCACATCCCACGGCGATGACGACGCCTTCTTCGTCGAGTTCCGCGACGTCTGGCTTGCCTACAACGAGGAACTGCTGCGCGCCAACCACTTCGCGGTCGAGGCCATCGACCTGCAGGTGCGGCGCGGCGAGTTCATCGCCATCGTCGGCCCCTCGGGCTGCGGCAAGTCCACCTTCATGAAGCTGACCACGGGGCTGAAGATGCCCTCCATGGGCCGTGTCATGGTCAACGGCGAGCGCGTGACCGGGCCGCTGAAGATCTCGGGCATGGCCTTCCAGGCGCCGTCGCTGCTGCCTTGGCGCACCACGGTGGACAACGTGCTGCTGCCGCTGGAGATCGTGGAGCCGCACCGCTCGCTGTTCCGCCAAAAGCGCAAGGAGTACGAGGCGCGTGCGCGCGCCCTGCTGCAGAAGGTGGGCCTGGGCGGCTACGAGGACAAGTACCCCTGGCAGCTGTCGGGCGGCATGCAGCAGCGCGCCAGCATCTGCCGTGCGCTGATCCACGAGCCCCAGATGCTGCTGCTGGACGAGCCCTTCGGCGCGCTGGACGCCTTCACGCGCGAGGAGCTGTGGTGCGTGCTGCGCGACCTGCAGGCCGAGCAGCGCTTCAACGTCATCCTGGTCACGCACGACCTGCGCGAGAGCGTCTTCCTGGCCGACACCGTGTACGTGATGAGCAAGAGCCCGGGCCGCTTCGTGGTGCGCCGCGACATCGAGCTGCCGCGCCCGCGCGAGCTGGAGCTGACCTACACGCGCGAATTCACCGACATCGTGCACGAGCTGCGCGGCCACATCGGCGCCATGCGCAAGACCGGCGCGGCCATCCAACAATAGAACGGGGGAGATTCACATGCACAAGAAATACGCGGAACGCTGGGCGCCCTGGGTGCTGCTGCTGGCGGTCATCCTGCTGTGGCAGGTCATCTGCTCGGCCTTCGAGGTCTCGGAATTCATCTTCCCCAGCCCCTGGGCCATCGGCCGGCAGCTGGCCGAGTTCAGCGGCATCATCGCCGCCCACGCCTGGCGCACCTACTGGGTGACCATGGCGGGCTTTGGCATCGCCATCGTGGTGGGCGTGCTGCTGGGCTTTCTGATCGGCTCCTCGCGCCTGGCCTATGCGGCGTTCTATCCGCTGATGACGGCCTTCAACGCGCTGCCCAAGGCGGCCTTCGTGCCCATCCTGGTGGTCTGGTTCGGCATCGGCGCGGGGCCGGCCATCCTCACGGCCTTCCTGATCAGCTTCTTTCCCATCATGGTCAACATCGCCACCGGCCTGGCCACGCTGGAGCCCGAACTGGAGGATGTGCTGCGCGTGCTGGGCGCCCGGCGCTGGGACGTGCTCATCAAGGTCGGCCTGCCGCGCTCCATGCCCTACTTCTACGGCTCGCTGAAGGTGGCGATCACCCTGGCCTTCGTGGGCACCACGGTCAGCGAGATGACGGCGGCCAACGAAGGCATCGGCTACCTGCTGGTGTCGGCCGGCTCGTCCATGCAGATGGGCCTGGCCTTTGCCGGCCTCATCGTGGTGGGCGCCATGGCCATGGTGATGTACGAGCTGTTCAGCGCCATCGAAAAGCGCACCACCGGCTGGGCCCGGCGTGGCTCGCAGGGTGAGTGAGAATCCGGCCATGATGCCCGCACCCACGACGACACCGTCCATGACGCCCGTGACGCCCATGAAGCCCCTCTCCGACGAACAGGCGGCCCGCCAGCTGCGGCGCGCAGGCGCCGTGGCCGAGCGGGCCATGGCCATGGGCCGCCATCCCTTTGGCGCGCTGCTGCTGGCGCCCGATGGCGAGACCGTGCTGGCCGAGCAGGGCAACATCGACACGGTGAACCATGCGGAGTCCACGCTGGCGCGCACGGCCGCCGCCAACTATCCGGGCGCCTACCTGGCGCAGTGCACCCTGGTCACCACCTTCGAGCCCTGCGCCATGTGCGCCGGAACCATCTACTGGGCCGGCATAGGCCGCGTGCTCTACGGCGCCGAGGAAACGGCGCTGCTGGCGCTGACGGGCGACCATCCCGAAAATCCCACGCTGTCCCTGCCTTGCCGCGAGGTCTTCGCGCGCGGGCAGCGCAGCGTGCAGGTCGTGGGGCCCGTGCCTGCGCTGCAGGAGGAGATGCTGGCGCCGCACCGGGGCTTCTGGCAACAGGGCTGAGCCGCCTGCGCGGGCGGCTCAACTGCGGCAGCCGGCCAGCGCGTCCAGGGGCTTCTGGTAGGTGGGGCTGGTCACGTCCAGCAGGCCCAGGGTGGTGTGGTAGAGGTTGTCGTGCGACAGCGGCGCGTCCAGCTGGCCGCGCACGCAGCGCTCGGACACGCCGGTGCGCTCGCCCAGGTTGCCCAGCCAGGCAATCATGGGAATGTGCTTTTGCTCGTCGGGCGCCATGGCGTAGGGCATGCCGTGCAGGTAGATGCCCATCTCGCCCAGCGACTCGCCATGGTCCGACATGTAGACCATGCCGGTCTGGTAGCGCGACTGCTGGCTTGCCAGCCAGTCGATGGTCTGCGACAGGAAATGGTCGTTGTAGCGGATGGAGTTGTCGTAGACATTGACCACCTGCTCGCGCGTGCAGCTGGACAGCGCGTTGGTCAGGCATTCGGGCTGGAAGACCTTGGTCTCGGGCGTGGAGCGCTTGTAGTAGGCCGGGCCGTGGCTGCCCATCTCGTGCATGACCAGCACCACGCCGCGCTCGCGGCGCTCGCGCGGCAGGGCGGCGATGCGTTCGTCGATGCCGCTGAGCAGGATGCCGTCCAGGCATTCGCCGTCGCTGGAGCACAGGGCCTTGCCGTCGGGCGTGTTCAGGCGGTCAGCCGTGCTGGCGTTGGGAATGCGTTCGCACACGCCCTTGCAGCCAGCCTGGTTGTCCACCCACAGCACGGCCAGGCCGGCGTTGTACAGCACGTCCACCAGGTTGTCGTAGTCCACCTTGCTCTTGTAGAAGCCCGTGCGGCCCAGGTGCGAGAACATGCAGGGCACGGATTCGCGCGTGCTGGTGCCGCAGGAGGTCACGTTGCTCCAGTTGAGCACCTTGCGCCTGGCCAGCTCGGGCGTGGTGTCGCGGGCATAGCCGTTCAGGCCCCAGTTGGCGGCGCGCGCCGTCTCGCCCACCACGATGACGAACAGCGGCGGCTTGCGCTCGGCCGCATAGGTGGCCCCCAGCGTGGCGCCGGCCGCAATGCTGGCAAACGGGCGCTTGGGCCGCAGGATGGGCTTGAGCACCGCGTCCAGCGAGGCCAGCACCGGGCTGACCGGATTGAGCATGTGGCGCATCCACAGGTTGTTGCGGACCACGGGCGCCAGCTCGCGGTACGAGACAAAGACCGAGGCCGCCAGCAGCAGCACCGAGGCGGCCAGCAGCGCCAGTGTGCGCAGCACGGTCTGCATGCCGCGGCGCGGGCGGATGACGCGCAGCCGCAGCAGCCAGGCCGTGGGCAGTCCGGCCACCAGCAGCAGCTGCAGCAGCAGCTGGGGGTTGAACAGGTCGCTGCTCTCGCGCAGGTCGGTCTGCAGGATGTTGTTGATCATGCCGCCGTCCATCACCGTGCCGTAGGCGGTCATGAAGTACTGGGCCGCGCCGGCAATCCAGGGCAGGGCAATCCACAGCGGCTTCATGCCGCGCGGCCAGGCCGTCAGCGACAGCAGCAGCAGCAGGCCGCCCAGGCCCAGGGGCAGCAGCCGCAGCACCAGGGCGGCCAGGCTGCCGTCATAGCCTTCCAGGTGGGGCAGGCGCCGCCACAGCGCCCAGTTGGCGGTGGCCAGCAGCCACAGCGCCAGCACCAGGGCCACGGCCTGGGGCGAGCGCGGTGCGGTCCAGGCCGTGCGCAGCCGTGCCGCGAGGCTGGCGGGGGCCGCCTGGGCAGGCTGGGCAGAAGATGGGGCCGGGGCTTGGCCGGTGCCGGAGGAGCCGGCAAAGGGGGGGCGGGCGAGCAGGCGTTCTGACATGGCCGCGAGCGTAGAATTCGCAGCTTAAGAACATCTGAACCCCGCGTTCAGACTCCGTTCAGCTTGAACCCCTGCCGCCCCCCCCCTTGCGCCACGCTTGTTCAGTCCGTATCCGGTGCGCATCCTGATGTGCGAAGGCCCAACCTCCCATGCGAATCCTGCTGGTCGAAGACGATGAGGCCCTGGCCCAGGCGGTGGGCAGCTATCTGCGCTCCAAGGCCTTTCTGATCGACAGCGTGCCTTCTCTGGCCCAGGCGCGCGCCTGCCTGGCCGGTGCCAGCTACGCGGCCGTGCTGCTGGACCTGCACCTGGCCGACGGTGACGGCCTGGCGCTCATGCCCACGCTGCGCCGGCTGGCGCAGCCTCCCGTCACCATCGTGCTGACGGCCCGCGACCAGGTCAGCGATCGCATCCGCGGGCTGGATGCGGGGGCCGACGACTATCTGGTCAAGCCCTACGACCCCGAGGAACTGCTGGCCCGCCTGCGCGCCGTGAGCCGGCGCGGCGGCGGCATGCAGGCCGGGCAGGACGCCGTGCTGCGCATGGGCACGCTGGAGATCGACCTGGCCCGTGAAATGGTGCGCGACGCCGGCCGCACCCTGCTGCTCACGCCCAAGGAATGGGCGCTGCTGCGCGTGCTCACGGCCCAGCCGCAGCGTGTGCACGCGCGCGAGCATCTGCTCGATGCGCTCTACGGCTTCGATGCCGAGGCCGACAGCAACACGCTGGAAGTGTTCATCAGCCGGCTGCGCCGCAAGCTCGGGCGCGACCGCATCCTGACCGTGCGCGGCACCGGCTACCGCCTGGCCCTCGAGCATGGATGAGCCGCAGCGCTACAGCCTGGCGCTGCCGCCCCGTCTGGCCGACCAGCTGGCCCGCGAGCTGACACTGGCCCTGGCCGCCGTCTGGCTGGCCTGCGTGCTGGCGCTGGCCTGGTATGTCAGCCACATCGTGCACCACAACTTCGACCAGGAAATGATCGACAGCGGCCACCGCCTGCTGGAGGTGGCCGTGCACCAGCTGGAACAGGAAGACCACTCGCGCGAGGGCGTGCAGCGCCCGCATGTGGCCTCGCAGCCGGGCGACGAGGCCGAGGATCTGGTCTACCAGCTGCAGGACGGCCGCGGCAACGTGCTGCTGCGCACCCAGGCCGCCCCCGTGGCGGCCTTTGCCGTGCCCATGCGCGAGGGCTTCTACGAGCGCGAGGGCTGGCGCATCTATGTGGTGGCCCATCCCCGGCAGCCGCTGTTCCTGATGCTGGCCGATCCCATGGTCGAGCGCAGCGAGGCGCTGCAGCGGGCGCTGCTGGCGCTGGGCTCGGTGATGCTGGTCATGCTCGCCCTCATGGGCTGGGCGCTGCGCGTGACCGCGCGGCGGCGCCTGCGCGTGCTGCGCGACATGCAGCTGCAGCTGAGCGAGCGCGGCGGCTCCAACCTGGAGCCGCTGGACCTGGACGCCATGCCGCGCGAGCTGTGGCGGCTGGGCCGGGGCATCAACCACCTGATGCAGCGCCTGTCGCATGCGCTGCAGGTGGAGCGCTCCATGGCAGCCAATGCGGCCCACGAGCTGCGCACGCCGCTGGCCGTGGCCACGCTGCGCCTGCAGACGGCCCTGGACAGGGGCGTGGACAACACCGATGTACGCGCGGCCTATGAGGCGCTGGAGCGGCTGCGCCAGCGCACGGAAAAGCTGCTGCAGCTGTCGCGCGCGGCCTCGGGCTCGGCGCTGGCGCAGGACGAGGTGCGGCTGGACGCGCTGGCCAGCATGGTGGCCTCCGAGTTCTGGCAGCAGGACGAATCCACCCAGCTGCGGCTGGATGTGGTGCTGCCCGAGCAGCCCTGCGGGCCGGTGGCGGGCGATGTGGACACGCTGGCCATTGCCTTGCGCAACCTGGTGGAGAACGCGCTGCGCTACAGCGATGGCTCGGAGGTGCTGCTCGAAGTCTGCGACAGCCACACCGTCCAGGTGCGCGACGAGGGGCCGGGCATGGATGCGGCGGCGCTGAGCACCGCGCGCGAGCGCCATGTGCGCCATGTGGACGACCTGCGCCTGCCCCAGGGCACCGTGCGGGAGCTGGCGTCGCCGGGCTACGGCCTGGGCCTGTCCATCGTGTCCATGATCGTGGCCCAGCATGGCGGCAGCCTGGAGCTGCAGTCGCCGCTGCCCGGCAGTTCCAACGGCCTGCTGGCCCGCATTCAGTTGCCGGGATGCGACCCGTCCGTGGATACCGACGCACGGTCCTGATCCGGGGCGCAGGCAGGCGGCAGGGGCGCATCGGCGGGCATGAGCCCGCACAGCCTTGTGTTGCGCTGCAAGGCAGGCAGGGCGGCCAGTTTCTCTACCTCGGCATAGAAACGCTGCCAGCCCTGGGCGGCCTCGCCGCCGGCATGGGCCGGCGCCTGGGTCTGCGCCTTTTTCCACAGCGCGGTGAAGGCAGGCACCCAGTCGTCGTAGGCGGCCAGCGCGCCAAAGCTGGCGTTGTTGGCATCGGCCACCCACTGGTCCAGCCGCGCCTGGTTGCGGTCGTAGAGCTGGCGCTGTGCATCGGTGGTCAGCAGAGCGGCATCGGCGCTGCGCCATTGCGCGCGCAGCGCGGCGTAGTCGCTGCGGAACTGCTGGTAGATCTGCGCCTTGGCCTGCGGCATGGCGGGGCCGCGCTGCTGCGGGTCCTGGTAGAGCTGCTGCAGCGCCTGGCGCGTGTGGCCGGTCAGTGCCCGCCACTGCGCGCGCCGCAGCTGGCCTGCATCCCAGCGTGCGCGGGCGGCGGGGCCGGCCTCGGTGGCCAGCCACAGCGGCGTGCCCAGGCGCTCCACGGTGGTGGCAAAGGATTCGTTGAAGGCGGTATCGCCGGCCACGTAGACCACCTGGTGGGCCAGCTCATGGAACAGCAGGCCGGCGAACTCGCCCTCGCCCCAGCCCACGAAGGTGTTGAGCAGCGGATCGCCCCCCAGCCAGTTCAGGTAGCCCAGCGTGGAATAGGCGGGCACGCCGTAGCTGCCGGACTCCAGGCCCTGGTCGGCCAGCAGCCGGGCCTGGGCCACGGCGTCTGCCTCGGAAAAGTAGCCCCGGTAGCCCACGCAGCCGGCCACGGGAAAGCACCAGCGGTGCAGCTCCAGGCTGTCGGGCGGCGCGGCCACCACGTTCCACACGGCAAAGGGCCGCTGCAGATCGGCGTAGCGGCGGTAGCTGGCGTTGTCGGGCAGGCCCAGCCGTTGCACGGCGAAGCTGCGCATGCGCTGGGCCGCAAGCAGGCGCTCGCGCAGCGCGGGTGCCAGGTTGTCGTCCTGCAGCCAGTCGTCAATGGGGCGGCTGGCCTGCAGCAGGTGTATCTGGCCGCGCAGGCTCTGCCAGTAATAGCCCAGGCCGTCGCCGCCGGCCCCCGTGCTGGCACAGCCGCCCAGCAGCAGGCCTATGCCCGCCAAAATCGCGGGCAGGCCGCGCCTGACTACACTCAAGCCTTCACGCACCCTTGGCCCCCTTGCTGCTTTCATGGACTTCTTCACGCTGGCGATCATTGTCTTCATCGCAATCTACCTTCTCAAGACGCAGGAGCAGCGCCGGCATACCCTGCTGCTGGCCCAGTATCTGGGGCGTTTCCAGATAGAGAAGCTGATGGGCGGCCTGATCGAAGGCTATCTGCGCGCCCTGGGCGAGAACGACGAGCAGCGCCGCGCCCAGATCTGGACCGTGCTGGACAACACCGAAACCAGCCTGGTCGAGCAGTTCCAGCGCTTTGCCAAGGAAATGGCCTCGGCCGATCCGCAGCTCACGCGCGTGAGCACGCTGCCCGTGGCGCTGCCTTATCTGGACCGGCTGTTCCCGTCGTCCGGCTTCGATCTGCGCGAAGCCATGCAGCTGCATGCGCGCGGCATTGCCTCCGTGCGCGTGGCCGACAGCGCCACCGAGGAAGAACGCCGTGCGCGCGCCTTCATGATGACGGCCGAGCTGTTGCTCATGCAGTACACCTGTCATTGGTTTTGCAAATCGCGCGCCGTGGCATCCCTGCGGCTGGTCGCACGGCACAAGACGCCCTTCGAGCAAGTGCTTGCTTCGGTGAGTGACCAGACACGGCGCGACTACAGGCAGCTGATCGCCTGATCGCCCCCTCTGTGGCGGGGCGCCATGCCCCGCCATGCACAGCCCAGGCTGCGATTGACGCAGTGCGGCTTGCTGTCAAAAATGAACGCCATGACACAAGTGCTGAGCTCCATCGAGGCGCGGCTGGCGTCTCTCCCTGTTCCCGTGGCCGTGATCCTGCCGTCCGGCCAGCGCGCCGGTCCTGCGGATGCGCAGGTGGTGCTGCATTTCCAGTCCATGGCGGCCATGGCCAGCCTGGCGGCCGGGCAGATAGGGACACTGGGCAGTGCCATCGTGGAGGGGCTGGTACGCATCGATGGCCGCATGCGCGACGTGATGGCGGTGGCCGCCAGCCTGCTGCAATCCGATCCGGTGCGCGGCACATCGCACTGGTGGGTGCATGCCATGGCCCGCATGCGCTCCATGGCCGCGCACACACTGGCGCGCGACGCCCAGCAGATCCAGTTCCACTACGACATCTCCGACGACTTCTACGGCCTGTGGCTGGACCCGCGCCGCGTCTATTCCTGCGCCTACTTCCGCGATCCGCAGATGACGCTGGCCCAGGCCCAGGAGGCCAAGCTCGACCACATCTGCCGCAAGCTGGACCTGCGGCCCGGCGAGCGTTTCCTGGACATCGGCGCGGGCTGGGGCGCGCTGCTGCTGTGGGCGGCCGAGCATTACGGCGTCACCGCCACGGGCATCACGCTCTCGCACAACCAGCACCGCCATGTGCAGCAGCTGATTGCCGAGCGCGGCCTGCAGGGCAGGGTGGACATGCAACTGCTGGACTACCGCGCGCTGGCGCCCGGCCAGCCCTTCGACAAGATAGGCTCGGTGGGCATGTTCGAGCATGTGGGCCAGGCCCAGCTGCCCGAGTACTTCCAGACCGTGCACCGCCTGCTGCGCCCGGGCGGCATGGCGCTGATCCACGGCATC
This sequence comes from Delftia sp. WSY_10, assembly GCF_043104705.1. Taxonomy (NCBI): domain Bacteria; kingdom Pseudomonadati; phylum Pseudomonadota; class Betaproteobacteria; order Burkholderiales; family Comamonadaceae; genus Delftia; species Delftia sp. WSY_10. Next base: position 390,388 of record NZ_JBICKY010000056.1, read on the forward strand.
ACCGCGGGCGGCGTGGACAACACCCAGCTGGGCGCGGGCATGGGCGAGTTCATCGACCGCTACATCTTCCCCGGCGGCGAGCTGATGCATGTGAGCCGCGTGCTGCACGACATGGGCCACAGCGGGCTGGAAATGGTGGACACGGAGAACCTGCGGCCCCACTACGCACGCACGCTGTGGAACTGGTCCGACGCACTGGAGGCCCAGCTGCCGCAGGCGCAGCGTATCCTTGAGCAGCATGCCGATGCCGAAGGTGCCGCCAAGGTGCTGCGCGCCTACCGGCTCTATCTGGCGGGTTGCGCCATGGGCTTCGAGCGCGGCTGGATCGCCCTGCACCAGATGCTGTGCACGCATCCCGACGGACGGCTGCAGTCGGGGTCCATGGTGGGAGCCCAATCGGACTATGCTTTCAACCGCGAGTACATGTACCGCTGAGTGCATGACACGCCACACAGAAAAAGGATAGCCATGCTCTACAAGTTCAAGTCCCGTGCCACGGCCGACGTCATCATGCTCGAATCCAACGGCCGCCAGGTCCTGGAGATCGTCGGCAAGACGCCCGGCGCCAGCGGCATCATCACCGTCCAGCAGATCCCGGCCGCCATCGATGCGCTGGAAGCCGCCGTGGCCGATGACGATGCCCGCCGCAAGGCCAACCAGGAAGAGGATGCGCAGGATGGCGACCAGGACAATGCCGCACCGGGCGCACGCGATGCCGTCAGCCTGCGCCAGCGCGCTGCGCCCATGATCGACATGCTGCGCCGCAGCGCCGCCGAGAACAGCGACGTCACCTGGTAAGCCGGCGGCCCCCGCTGGCCCGTCAGGCGTTGATGCCCTTCATGCCTTCCTCCGTATAGCGCTGCCCGGCCACGGGCAGCTCGTCGCTGGCGCGCCGCAGCTCGTCCAGCTCGCCGGGCGTCAGTGCCACGGACAGCGCGCCCAGGTTGTCCTGCAGATGGGCGATGCGCCGGGTGCCCGGAATGGGCACCACGTCCAGCCCCTGGGCCAGCAGCCAGGCCAGGGCGATCTGCGCAGGCGTGCTGCCCTTGCGCTGCGCCAGGGCCGATACGGCACCCACCAGGGCCTGGTTGGTGTCGATGTTGCCGGGCTGAAAGCGCGGCAGGCTGGCGCGGAAATCGCCCTGCTCGAAGGCCGTGCCGCCATGAAAGCGTCCCGTGAGAAAGCCGCGCCCCAGCGGCGAATAGGCCACCAGCCCCACGCCCAGCTCGCGGCAGGCGGGCAGCACCTCGTCCTCCACCTCGCGCGTCCACAGCGAATACTCGGTCTGCACCGCCGCCACCGGGTGCACGGCATGGGCGCGGCGCAGCGTGGCTGCGCTGACCTCGCACAGGCCGATGCGGGCGATCTTGCCTTCCTGCACCAGGCCCGCCAGGCCTTGCATGGTCTCTTCGATGGGCCGCGTGGCATCGACGCGGTGCACGTAGTACAGGTCGATGCGCTCCACGCCCAGGCGCCGCAGCGAGTCCTCGCAGCTTTGCCGCGCGTACTGCGCGCTGTTGTCGATGCTGCGCCGGTACTCCCCGGCCTTGCGCACGATGCCGAACTTGGTGGCGATCTTCACGCGCGGGCGGCGCGATGCCAGGAAGCGGCCGATCAGCTCCTCGTTGTGGTGCGGCCCGTAGACATCGGCCGTGTCCAGGAAGTCGATGCCGGCCTCCACGGCATGGTCCAGCGCCTGCAGCGCCAGGGCGTCGTCGCGCGGGCCATAGAACTCGCTCATGCCCATGCAGCCCAGGCCCAGGGCGGATACCTGCAGATCGTGGCCAAGTGTGCGTTGTTGCATTGCATATCCTCTTGCTGAAACAAGGGGCCAGTATGGTTTTCCGGGGTGGGCTTGCCTACTGAGAAAATCGCGCTTCGATCTTCCATTTCCGGAAAACATTTCCGCAAAGGCTCTGCGCAAGGGCTTTCCAGGAAAACCAAGGAGCACTTCATTGCAGTGGGACGACGCCCGCATCTTCCTGGCCATTGCCCGCGCCGGCAGCCTGAACGGCGCCTCGGCCGCGCTGGGGCTGGGCGTGGCCACGGTCTCGCGCCGGCTGGACCGGCTGGAGTCCGCGCTGGCCATGCCGCTGTTCAGCCGCCATCAGAGCGGCTATCGGCTCACGGCCGACGGCCAGGCGCTGCTGACCCCGGCCGAGACGCTGGAGCAGGCGGCCCAGGCCCTGGGCGATGCCGCGCACAGCCAGGCGCAGGTCGCGGGCGTGGTGCGGTTGGCCACGGCCGAGAACCTGGCCAACCCGCTGATCGTGCCCTCGCTGGCGCAGTTGTTCGCGCGCCATCCGGGGCTGCGCGTGCAGCTGGTCAGCGGCGTGCAGACGCTGAACCTGCACCGGCGCGATGCCGACCTGGCCGTGCGCATGACCCAGCCCGAGGCCGGCCACGTCACGATCCGGCGCCTGGGAACGCTGGGTTTCGGCTTGTACGGATCGGCCGGCCATGTTGCTGGCCGCGCTGGCCGGAGCGGCCCGGACCCCTTCGAAGGCGACGCCTTCATCGGCTGGGACGACAGCCAAGCCCACCTGCCCGCCGCACGCTGGATGGCGCGCGCCCTGCGCGGGCGTCCCTGCCGGCTGGAGACCAACACCCTGTCCGCGCAGATGGCCGCGGCCCAGGCGGGCCTGGGCCTGGCCGTGCTGCCGCATTTCCTGGCGCGGCAGGCGGGGCTGGTCTGCGTGGAGCCGCAGCTGGGCGTCGATCAGCCCATCTGGCTTGCCATGCATGCCGACCTTGCCCATTCGCGGCGGGTGCGGGCCGTGGCGGACCACCTCATTGAACTGTTCGAGCGGCGGCATGCCGAACTCGAAGGCCCGGCCTGAGCCGCAGCAGGGGCCGCGCGCCGTGTTAAACACGCACGCAGATTGCGAGAAAGAAAGGACTTCCATGCACCGCCTCCGTCATTCCTCCCGATTCCTGCCCTGGCTGGGCGCGCTGGCCGCCACGCTGGCGCTGGCCGCCTGCGCCGACAGGCCCAAGGCGCCCACCGGCCCGCAGGCGCCCCCGGGAGCGGCGGCGGCCGTGTATTCGCTGCTGTTTCTGGACAACGCCTCCAACCTCGGCCCCAAGGCGGCGGCCTACTGCATAGGCAACGGCCGTGGATGGGCGCTGCTGGACCCCGATGCCGGCACGCTGGCCCTGCTCAGCGGCCAGAGCCAGGTGCGGCCGGCTTCGGCCTGCGACGTGGGCAAGGGCGGCGAGCAGGTGCTGGACCGGGCCAGCGGCCGGCCGGCGCTGATGTTCGGCGTCGAGCTTGTGCACTGCACGGCCTCGGGATCGCAATGCCTGATGCGCGGCAGCTACTACGAAGGTCCCGGCAACACGCAGAGCAACCTCTACAACGCAAGCCAGCGCGGCGGCAGCTGGCAGGCCGTGATGGCGCTGCGCGGGCCGGCGCCCTGAACCCTGCATCGCCGCTGTCGCGCCGTCCCCGCCAACGAAAAAGCCCGGCCGAAGCCGGGCTTGATCGTGGTTGCAACTGGGCGATCCGTCGCGGTGGTGGTCCTCGGGATCAGTCGGCGTAGGTGCCGGCTGCCTTGATGACCTTGCCCCACTTCTCGATCTCGGCCTGGACGAACTTCTTGTGGCCTTCGGGTTCGATGCGGCCGTCGCTGGCGATCACGGCGCCCAGGGCTTCCTGGCGCTTGATGAACTCGGGGTCCTTGAGGGCAGCCTTCATGGCCTCGTTGACCTTCTTGACGACGTCGGCCGGCGTGCCCTTGGGCGCGTACAGGCCATGCCAGATGGTGACCTGGAAGTCAGGCACGCCCACTTCGGCCAGCGTCGGCAGGTCCTTCAGTGCGGGCATGACCAGGCGCTTGGGCGTGGTCACGGCATAGGCCTGGACCTTCTTGGCCGTGATCTGGCCCGTGGTATTGGTGGTCTGGTCGCACAGCAGGTCGACCTGGTTGCCGATCAGGTCGGCGATGGCCGGCGCGGCGCCCTTGTAGGGCACGGGCGTCATTTCGGTCTTCATGGCCGCCTGCAGCATCAGGCCGCACAGGTGGGAGGCGGAACCGATGCCGGCATTGGCCAGGTTGACCTTGCCCTGGTTCTTGCCGATCCAGTCCTTGACCTCGGCGAAGTTCTTGGCCGGCAGGCTGGGGCGGCCGATCAGGGTCATGGGCACGTCGTTGATGATGCCGGCGTACTCGAAGTCGTTGAGCACGTTGAACGACAGCTTGCGGTACAGCGACGGGATCGTGGACATGCCGATGTGGTTGATCAGCAGCGTGTAGCCGTCAGGGCGGGCACGTGCAGCCTTGGCCGTGCCGATGGTGCTGCCGGCGCCGTCGGCGTTGTCCACCACGATGGTGGCATTGTTCAGATGCTTGCGCATGGACTCGGCCAGATCGCGGGCCACCTTGTCGGTCGGGCCGCCTGCGGTGAACGGCACGATGAGGGTGATCGTCTTGCCTGCGGCAGGATAGTCCTGCGCATGAGCGCCAATGGCTGCGCCGGCTGCCAGGGCGATGGCTGCGATCTTGAACAATGCTTTCATAGTGTCTCCAGGTGAATGGCGTGCAAATGATAGGGGGCGATGCGTTTTCGCCCTAAAGGGCAAACACGCAAAAGAAACCGAATGCACGAGGAGACGAATTTTAAGAATTGTTTCTATTGCGCCGCAGCAGATTCCCTTGCCATTGATCTAGTGCAAACCCTTGGAGGCTTGACAGGCGTCATGTTTTCAGGGATTGCGCCGGCTGCGCGGCGGCGCGGCCACCGTCCCCGCGCCTCGGTGGCTACTTGTACGACCTCGCGTCTTCGATCACCTTGCCGTCATTGGGCAGGGTGCCCGGCAGCACCATCTGCACGTCGCCGCGCAGCTTGGTCACTTCGCGCACCGCGTCGGACAACTGCTGGGCCAGGCCCGGCGAGGTCTCGCGGGTTTCGACCAGCAACTGCATCTGGTCATTGGCCATCTCGCCCGTGACCACCAGCCTTGCGCGCCCCACCTGCGGAAAGCGGCGCACGACGTCGGCAATCTGGCCCGGGTGCACGAACATGCCGCGCACCTTGGTGGTCTGGTCGGCGCGTCCCATCCAGCCCTTGATGCGTGCGTTGGTGCGGCCCGTGGGGCACTGGCCGGGCAGCACGGCAGAGAGGTCGCCCGTGCCGAAGCGGATCAGCGGGTAGTCGGGGTTGAAGGTGGTGATCACCAGTTCGCCCACCTCGCCGGGCGCCACGGGGTCGCCCGTGCCGGGGCGCACGATCTCGACGATGACCTGCTCGTCCAGCACCAGGCCTTCGCGCGCCTCGGTCTCGTAGGCGATCAGGCCCAGGTCGGCCGTGGCGTAGCACTGGTAGCCCGCGATGCCGCGCTCGGCCAGCCAGTCGCGCAGCGAGGGCGGAAAGGCCTCTCCGGAGACCATGGCCTTGGTCACGGACGGGATGGGCAGGCCCATCTCCACGGACTTTTCCACAATGATCTTGAGGAAGCTGGGCGTGCCCACGTAGCCGGCGGGACGCAGGTCGGCCATGGCCTGCACCTGCTGCTCGGTCTGGCCCGTGCCGCCTGCGAACACCGTGCAGCCCAGCGCATGGGCGCCGCTTTCCATCATCGAGCCCGCGGGCACGAAGTGGTAGCTGAAGCAGTTGTGCACCAGCTCGCCGGGCCGAAAGCCAGAGGCATGCAGCGCGCGCGCCATGCGCCAGTAGTCGGGGCGGCGGCTCTCGGGCTCGTAGATGGGGCCGGGGCTGCAGAACAGGCGCGGCATGGGCTGGCCCAGGCCGATGGCGTTGAAGCCGCCGAAGATCTGCGCGGGCCGCTGCTCGGCCTGGCGCTGCAGCAGCTCGTACTTGCGCGTCACCGGCAGGCGGGCCAGGGCCTCGCGGCTGGTGATCTGCGCGGCGTCGACGCCGTCCAGGATCCGGGCGAAGGCAGCCGACTGTTGCTGCGCATGGGCGATCTGTCGGGGCAGGGCGGCCAGCAGCGCTGCTTCGCGTTCGTCAGGGGTGCGCGTCTCCAGCGCGTCGTAGAAGGCACTCATGGCTAGTCCTGTATGTGGAAAAGGGCAGATGGAGTCCGGCCAGTGATAGTGGTTTATTCCAGAAATTCAGCAACGCCGTTGCCTGCGAAACCGGCGCGGCCCCAGGCGAGAGACACCGAGGAAGGGCCGCCCCGCACCGAGGGTGTCGTCCCCCCCGCGACGCGAGAGGGGGAAGGCGCGAAGCGACTCAGGGGGTATTCATGCAAGCCAGCGTTTTCTGCGCTTGTAGCTTTTCACGTCCTTGAAACTCTTGCGCTCGCCGCCGCCCACGCCCAGGTAGAACTCCTTGACATCCTCGTTGCTGGCCAGGTCCGAGGCTGCGCCGTCCATGACGATGCGGCCGCTTTCCATGATGTAGCCGTAGTCCGAGTACTTGAGCGCCATGTTGGTGTTCTGCTCGGCCAGCAGGAAGGTGACCTTTTCCTTGCTGTTGAGGTCGCGGACGATGTTGAACACCTCCTCGACGATCTGCGGGGCCAGGCCCATCGAGGGTTCGTCCAGGAGCACCATGCGCGGATTGGCCATCAGCGCGCGGCCGATGGCGCACATCTGCTGCTCGCCGCCCGAGGTGTAGGCGGCCTGCGAGGTGCGGCGCGTCTTCAGGCGCGGAAAGTAGTTGTAGACCTTCTCGAGGTTGGCCGCTATCTCGCCCTTGTCAGTGCGCGTGTAGCTGCCGGTCATGAGGTTTTCCTCGATGGTCAGGTGGGCGAAGCAGTGCCGCCCCTCCATGACCTGGACCACGCCGCGCTGCACCAGCTCGGAGGGCGTGAGGCTTTCGATACGTTCGCCCTCCAGCTCGATCGTGCCCTTGGTCACCTCGCCGCGCTCGCCCTTGAGCAGGTTGGAGATGGCGCGCAGCGTCGTGGTCTTGCCCGCGCCGTTGCCGCCCAGGATGGCCACGATGCTCTCGCGCGGCACCTGGAGCGAAACGCCCTTGAGCACCAGGATCACATGGTTGTAGATGACTTCGATGCCATTGACCACGAGCAGCGGATCGCTGGCGGCCGGGGCGGAGGTGGGTGCGGTGGTCATGGCGTCGTCCATGGGCGTTGATACGAAAGCGGAGTGCGGGGCCGCAACTCTCGAAGCATCTCTGCGCGGGGCATGCCCCAACTCAGGGACACCGAGGAAGGGCCGCCCCGCACCGAGGGTGTCGTCCCCCTCCCCCGCGAAGCGGGTAGAGAGGGCGAAGGCGCGCAAGCGCCTCAGGGGGTGCAAGTTCTAGCTTTTACGTTCTTTTCCTTGGCGTACTTGTCCGCGTACTCCTTGACCAGCGGTTCGACCATGGACTTGTCGGCCTGGTACCAGTCGGAGACCACCTTCCACTTGGCGCCATCCCACTGGGCGATGCGCGACCAGTCGGTGCCCAGGTGGTTGTCGCAGCTGGTCTTGACGGGGCGGATGATCTTGCCGAAGCCCAGCTCGTTGAGGCGCTCCTGCGTGAGGTTCAGGTTCTCCAGGCCCCAGCGCACCTGCTCGGAGGTCATGACCTTGCCCTTGCCGTATTTTTCCTGTGCCGTGCGGATGGCCTCCACCTGCAGCATGGAGATCACCATGCCGCGCGTATGGGCCATGGCGCCCAGTTCCTTGGCGTCGGTGGCCGTGCCCTGGCCCTTGTCGTAGACCATGGCCTTGACCTCGTCGTGCACCTTGTCGTGCTCGGCCGTGTTGTGGATGGTCACGGTGTTGTAGCCCTTGGCGCCGGCGCCGATGTCCTTCACGTCATGGTCCGAGCCGGCCCACCAGATGGAGTACATCTTCTCGCGCGGGTAGCCGGTGGCCTGCGCCTCGCGCACGGCCGTGGGCGTCATCACGCCGGCCGACCACAGCAGCACGTAATCGGGGCGCTGCTGGCGGATCTGCAGCCAGGTGGACTTCTGCTCCACGCCGGGCGCCGTCACGGGCAGCAGCGTCAGGTCGAAGCCTTCCTTGGCAGCGCGCTTTTGCAGCAGCGGAATGGGTTCCTTGCCATAGGGCGAGTCGTGGTAGACCAGGGCGATCTTCTTGCCCTTGAGGCTGCCCTTTTCCTTCTTGAGGATGTCCTGGATGATGGAGTCGGCCGCCGTCCAGTAGTTGCCCAGCAGCGGGAAGTTCCACTCGAAGACCTTGCCGTCGGCCGACTGCGACAGGCCGTAGCCCGTGGTGATGATGGGCATCTTGTCGCCGGGCGCCTTGTCCGTCACGGCGAACGTGATGCCGGTGGACTGCGGATCGAAGCCCGCCGCGCCGCCGCCCTTGCCCTTCAGGCGCTCATAGCACTCCACGCCCTTGGCCGTGTCGTAGGCCGTCTCGCATTCCTCGTAGGCGATCTTCACGCCATTGATGCCGCCCTTGGCGTTGACCAGCTTGATGTAGTCCTGCTTGCCATCGGCCCATGGAATGCCCAGCGGAGCGAACTGGCCCGTGCGGTAGACCAGCAGCGGCACGAACTGGTCCTGGGCCTGGACGGCGGGGGCGGCCACGAGGCCGCCGATTCCGGCTGCGACGGTGGCGGCGGCGATGGCGACTTTCTTGAACATCATGACGTTGTCTCCTAGTTGGCTGGGGAAGATTCCCCGGTTATCCGGCACTCTGTGGCGCCCTGTCTCGATCAGAATCAAACATTCCATGTTTCCTGGCGCCATCTGTGGAACTGGCGAGCCCCAGGTCAGGGACACCGAGGAAGGGCCGCCCCGCACCGAGGGTGTCGTCCCCCTCCCTCGCGTAGCGAGTAGAGAGGGGGAATGCGCGAAGCGACTCAGGGGGTGTCATATCAATGCGGGAAGGGCCAGACGCGAAGCTTTTGCCTTGCCGTTGCCCACAGCTTCGCGAGTCCGTGCGGCTCCACGATCAGGAAGAACACGATCAGCGCACCGAAGATCATGTGCTCCAGGTAGGTCGCCGTGGCCGTGGACAGCGGCAGGCCCAGCCAGTGAGGCACCTGGGTGAGCAGCAGCGGCAGCAGCACGAAGAAGGCCGCGCCGAAGATGCTGCCGACCACCGAACCCAGGCCGCCGATGATGATCATGAACAGCAGCTGCAGCGAGCGGTCCAGGCTGAAGGCCGCAGGCTCCCAGGCACCCAGGTGTACGAAGCCCCACAGCGCGCCGGCCACGCCGACGATGAAGCTGCTCACGGCAAAGGCGCTGAGCTTGGCGTAGGTCGGGCGGATGCCGATCACGCTGGCGGCCACGTCCATGTCGCGCATGGCCATCCATTCGCGGCCGATGGCGCCCCGCACCAGGTTCTTGGCGGCCAGGCCCAGCAGGCACAGGATGCCCAGGCACAGCAGGTACTTCTCCATGGGCGTGTCGATCTTCCAGCCCATGATGGACAGCGGGCCCGCGCTCACCGAGCCCGAGGAGGAGTTGTTCGTCACCCAGGCGGCGCGGCTGGTCAGCCAGTCCACGAAGAACTGGGCGGCCAGCGTGGCCACGGCCAGGTACAGGCCGCGGATGCGCAGGCTGGGCAGGCCGAAGATCACGCCGAAGACCATGGCCAGCACGCCGCCGCCGATCAGGGCCACCAGCAGCGGCATGCCCTCGAAGCGCACCTGCAGGTTGTAGGCCGCGTAGGCGCCCACGGCCATGAAGGCGCCGGTGCCCAGCGAGATCTGGCCGCAGTAGCCGACCAGGATGTTCAGCCCCAGCGCCGCCAGCGACATGATCAGGAAGGGGATCAGCACGGCCTGGAAGGTGTAGTCGCTGACGCTGAAGGGAATCACCAGGAAGGCGACGGCCAGCAGCGCCACGATGGCCCAGCGGTCCTGGGCGACGCCGAAGATCTGCTGGTCGGATGCGTAGGTCGTCTTGAATTGACCGTTCTCACGATAAAACATGTGCAGGTTCTCCGTAACGGTCAAACGCGATCAATGATTTTGTCGCCGAACAGCCCCTGGGGCCGCACGAGCAGGAAGCACAGGGCCAGGCCGTAGGCGAACCAGGTCTCGATGCCGCCGCCGACCATGGGGCCCAGGTAGACCTCGGAGAGCTTCTCGCCCACGCCGATGATCAGGCCGCCGATGATGGCGCCGGGCAGCGAGGTCAGGCCGCCCAGGATCACCACGGGCAGGGCCTTCAGGGCCACCAGCGACAGCGAGTACTGCACGCCCAGCTTGGAGCCCCAGATGATGCCCACCACCAGGGCCACGCCGCCGGCCACCGACCAGACGATGACCCAGATGCGCGACAGCGGGATGCCGATGGACTGCGCCGCCTGGTGGTCGTCGGCCACGGCGCGCAGCGCGCGGCCGGTCTTGGTCTTCTGGAAGAACACGCTGAGCGCGGCCACCAGCAGCGCGGCGATGCAGGCCGCATACAGGTCTTCCTGGCTCAGCAGCACGCCGCCCTCGAACAGGCCGTCGAGGATGAACATGGGGTCCTTGGGCATGCCCACGTTGATGCTGTAGACGGCGCTGCCGAAGATCATCGGGCCCAGTCCGTCGAGCAGGTAGGCGATGCCCAGCGTGGCCATCAAGAGCGTGATGGGCTCCTGGTTGACCAGGTGGCGCAGCGCCAGCCGCTCGATCACCCAGGCCACGACCACCATGATGGCCAGCGACACGCAGATGGCCAGCAGGTTGGTGAACCAGCCCGGCTCCATGCCGATCCACTTCGGGATCCACTCGGAAAAGCGCGCCATGGCCAGGGCCGAGAACAGCACCATCGCGCCCTGGGCGAAGTTGAACACGCCCGAGGCCTTGAAGATCAGCACGAAGCCGATGGCGATCAGCGCGTACAGCGTGCCTACCATGAGGCCGCCGAACAAGGTTTCCAGAAAAAATCCCATGTCAGTCCCCTCAGTGGCTGGTGCCAAGGTAAGCGCGGATCACGTCTTCGTTCTGGCGCACCTCGTCGGGTGCGCCGTCGCCGATCTTCTTGCCGTAGTCCAGCACCACGACGCGGTCGCTGATGTCCATGACCACGCCCATGTCGTGCTCGATCAGCACGATGGTGGAGCCGAACTCGTCGTTCACATCGAGGATGAAGCGGCACATGTCCTGCTTTTCCTCCACGTTCATGCCGGCCATGGGCTCGTCCAGCAGCAGCACCTGCGGCTGCATGGCCAGGGCGCGGCCCAGGTCCACGCGCTTTTGCAGGCCGTAGGGCAGCTGGCCCACGGGGGTCTTGCGGTAGGCCTGGATCTCCAGGAAGTCGATGATGTGCTCGACGAACTCGCGGTGGCGGATCTCCTCGCGCTGGGCCGGGCCCAGGCGCAGGGCCTGCATCAGGATGCCGCTTTTGATCTGCAGGTTGCGGCCGGTCATGATGTTGTCGATCACGCTCATGCCCTTGAACAGCGCCAGGTTCTGGAAGGTGCGCGCCACGCCCATCTCGGCCACCTGGCGGCTGTTCATGTGGCTGAAGGTCTTGCCCCGGAAGGTGATCGATCCCTCGGACGGGGTGTACACGCCGTTGATGCAGTTGAGCATCGAACTCTTGCCTGCGCCGTTGGGGCCGATGATGGAGCGGATCTCGTGCTCGCGCACATCGAACGAGATGTCCGTCAGCGCCTTCACCCCGCCGAAGCGCAGGCTGATGTTCTTGATGTCGAGGATGACATCGCCGATCTTCTTGTGGGTCATGTCAGCGGCTCCGGTCAGGCCCTGGCGGTGGCAGCCACCGAATGGGTTTTGGCATCGATGATGGACAGCGTGGCGCTGACGCTGCCCGTGCGGCCGTCCTCGAACTTGACCTGGGTCTCGATGAACTGCTCACGCTTGCCCGTGTACAGCGCATCGACCAGCACGCCGTACTTGTCGGCAATGAAGCCGCGGCGCACCTTGCGCGTGCGGGTCAGCTCGTCGTCGTCGGGGTCCAGCTCCTTGTGCAGCACCAGGAAGCGCGCCACCTGCGTGTCGGCCATACCGGCTTCGGCGGCCAGGTCGGCGTTCACCTGGGCCACGCAGTCGGCCACCATCTCCAGCACCTTGGCCTTCGATGCCAGGTCCACATAGCCGCCGTAGGGCAGGCCCTGGCGCTCGGCCCAGTTGCCCACGGCCTCGTAGTCGATGTTGATGAAGGCGCAGACCTGGTCGCGACCGTGGCCGAAGCACACGGCCTCCTTGATCTGGGGGAAGAACTTGAGCTTGTTCTCGATGTAGTTGGGCGCGAACATGGCGCCCCGGCTGGTCTTGCCCACGTCCTTGGCGCGGTCGATGATGCGCAGCTGGCCGCTGGCGTCGATCACGCCGGCATCGCCCGTATGGAACCAGCCGTCAGCATCCACCACTTCGGCCGTGGCATCGGGGCGCTTGTAGTACTCCTTGAGCACGGACACGCCCTTGAGCAGCACCTCGCCGTTGTCGGCGATCTTCAGCTCGATGCCCGGTGCGGCCTGGCCCACGCTGCTCAGTTCCACCTGCCCGTCGCGCTGTATGCACACATAGGCGCAGGTCTCGGTCTGGCCGTAGAGCTGCTTGAGATTGATGCCGATGGAGCGGAAGAAGCGGAACAGCTCGGGCCCGATGGCCGCACCTGCCGTATAGGCCACGCGGATGCGCGACAGGCCCATGGCATTGCGCAGCGGGCCGTAGATGCACAGGTCGCCCAGCGCGTACTTCAGGCGGTCCAGCGCGCCCACCTTCTTGCCGTCCAGGATGTCCGATCCCACGCGCCGCGCCACGGCCATGGCGCGGCCGTACATCCACTGCTTGAACGGCGCGGCATCCTCCATGCGGATGGACACCGAGGTCAGCATGCCCTCGAAGATGCGCGGCGGCGCGAAGTAGTAGCTGGGGCCGATCTCGCGCAGGTCAATGGACACGGTCGAGGCCGACTCCGGGCAGTTGATGGTGAAGCCCGCCACCAGCCACTGCGCGAAGGAAAACAGGTGGTCGCCCACCCAGGCCGGAGGCAGGTAGGAGATCACGTTGTCGCCAGGGCCCAGGCGGTCCACCTGCACACCGCCGCGTGCCGACTCGCCAAAGCTGCGGTGGGTCTGGCACACGCCCTTGGGCTTGCCCGTCGTGCCCGAGGTGTAGAGGATGACGGACACGTTGTCGGGCGACAGCGCCGCCAGCATGGCATCCCAGGCGCCCGGGTGGGCGGCCTCCCATTCCTTGCCCTTTTGCAGCAGCGCCTCGGTGCTGATCAGCCCCGGCTGGTCGTAGTGGCGCAGGCCGCGCGGGTCGTCATAGATGATGTGGCCCAGGCCGCGGACGCTCTCGCGCACCTCCAGCAGCTTGTCCACCTGCTCCTGGTTCTCGGCGAAGGCGAAGTCGATCTCGGCATCCTCGATGACGAAGCGCATCTCGGCCGCCACCGCGTCCTGGTACAGCGGGATCGGCACGGCGCCCAGCGCCTGCACGGCCAGGAAGCCCATGTAGACATGGGGCCGGTTGTCGCTGATGAAGGCCAGATTCTGGCCGCGTGCCAGGCCCAGCGCCGCCAGGCCGCAGGCCATGTGGCGCACGGTCTGCGCGGCCTCGCTCCAGCTCCAGGTCTGCCAGATGCCGTATTCCTTCTCGCGCAGCGCCGGTGCCTGTGGGCGCTGGGCAGCATGCTGGAGCAGCAGGTGCGGGAACGTGGTCGTCATTCCATGTCCTTGGTTGTTCGTGGATGGTGGCCGCGTGGTGCAAATGCCCAGGCTGAGACCCACCGGCTTGGACTGCATCGTAGGACTGGCTTTGACGCCGTGGTGTCTGTTTGACGACAATCTTCGGGAAACTCATCATCGGGAAAACGCGCCGTAACAAATGGTGCCAAAACGGTCTCATTGCCCGTTGGGGGGCTTGCGCTCCAGCCCGTTCGCAGCGGGTCGCCGTCCTTCTGGAAATCCCGCTCACGCCAGCCACTGGCCTCGGGCAATGCTTGGGTGGTTTTGTTGATTCATCCGCGCACCCTCGCCGCGACTCCATGAGCCAAGAACTGTCACTGCACCAGCGCCGCCGTGCGCCCCGACCCGAGGAACTCGATGGCATTCCCTGGCTGGCCCTGCTCCAGCCCGCCGAGCGCGAGCGCGCGCACAAGGCGCTGGTCGTCGGCGACGCACAGTCCGGCGACTACGTCTGCCGCACCGGCCGCGCACCCACCTACTGGTTCGGTGTGGTCGAAGGCCTGCTCAAGATGAACACCGATGGCGCCGATGGCGCCAGCATGACGCTGGCCGGCCTGCCTCCGGGCGGCTGGTTCGGCGAGGGCACGGCCGTCAAGCGCGAGCCCTACCGCTACAACGTGCAGGCCATCCGCAAAAGCGTGGTCGCCGGCCTGCCCATCGACACCTTCCACTGGCTGCTGGACCACTCCATCGGCTTCAACCGCTTCGTCATGAGCCAGCTCAACGAGCGCCTGGGCCAGTTCATCTCGGCCCGCGAAATCGACCGCCTCACCAACCCCGACCTGCGCGTGGCCCGCAGCCTGGCGGCGCTCTTTCACCCGCTGCTGTATCCCGGCGTCGGCGAGGTGCTGCGCATCACCCAGCAGGAGCTGGCCTACCTGGTGGGCCTGTCACGCCAGCGCGTCAACGAGGCGCTGTCCGTGCTGCAGCGCGAAAACGCCATCGTCGTGGAGTACGGCGGCCTGCGCGTGCTCGACCTGGAAGCGCTGCGCAGCGGGCTGTTTGCGACGGCGCGGCGGGCGGCCTGAGCATGCGCGGCGTCCGCTTTGGCGCCGTACCCATCGGCATGGACCAGTACCGATGCATGTCACCATGAAATTTTGAAAAGTATTGAAAATCGTAGTAGAACTACGATTGGAAGGAAATATCAAAGTTGCCCGTGTTTGGAATAGGTGCTTGAATCGCAGCATGACTACGACCGGGGCAAGCAAATTAAACGCGCTCTACACGCAGCTGCCTGCGGGCACACCCATCACCTCGCAGGATCTGGCAGGGCTGGGCATCTCCGCAGACCTGGCTGTCCATTACGTGCGCGCGGGCTGGCTGAAGCGCCTGATGCGGGGGGTCTTCTGCCGGCCCAACGACAGTCTGGCCCTGCATCCGAGCCTGGGCGTGCTGCAGCGCCGCCTGGAGGGCCTGCATGTGGGGGGCAAGTCGGCGCTGGACTGGTACGGCATGCGCCAGTATGTGGCGCAGCAGCCGGTGCTGCAGCTGTATGGCTGGGCCGCCGGGCAGCTGCCGCCATGGTTCACCGAGCGTTTTCCCGCTGAATACCACCGCAAGAGGCTGTTCGACGAGCAACCCGGTGCCTTGCTGCATGTCGGGCCCTTCGAACAACGCAGCGGTGCCGCCCAGGTCTCGGCGCCGGAGCGTGCACTGCTGGAGCTTCTGAGCGATGTGGGCGTGCGCCAGCCGCTGCAGGAAGCCAGGGAGCTGGTGGAGAGCGCGTACAGCCTGCGCGCCGATGTGCTGCGTGAACTTCTGCAGCGCTGCACCAGCGTCAAGACCGTGCGCCTGTGCCTTCAACTCGGGCGCGAGGGGGCGCTGCCCTGGGTCGCCAGGCTGGAGACGGCCTCGCTGCCGACGGGAAGCGACAGGCCCTGGGTGTCCCGGTCGGCCGAGGGCCTGTTGGTGCTCAAGCCATGAACCAGACCTATCTCGATACCGCGCGCATGTTGACACAGGTCGCGCCGCTGGTGTTTGTGGATGACACGTTCGCGCTGAAGGGCGGAACCGCGATCAACCTGTTCGTGCGCGATATGCCGCGTCTGTCCGTTGATCTGGACCTGGTGTTTCCCGACCACAGGCCGTCGCGCGACGAGGCGCTGCAACGGATCAATGAGGCCATCCGGCAAGCGGCTATACGCCTGACGAAGCGGGGCTTCCAGACCCATGCGCCGGTGGCTGCAGCGGGCCAGACCAAGCTGCTGGTGCGCCGCGGTCCCGTGCAGGTCAAGATCGAAGTGAACTATGTCATGCGGGGCACGGTGCTGCCGGTGCGGCAGGCCTCGCTCACGCCAACTGCGCGCGATGTGCTGATGGCCGACCTGGAGATTCCCGTGGTCTCGGCAGAGGACGTGTACGGCGGCAAGCTTGTGGCCGCCCTGGACCGGCAGCACCCGCGTGATCTGTTCGATGTGATGCAGCTGTTCGCGCACGGCGGCATCACTCCTGGCATCCGGCGCGCGTTCGTGGTCTATCTGGCCTGCAGCAACCGGCCGTTGCACGAAGTGCTGTTTCCTCCCTTGCGTGATGTCCGGCACGATTTCGAAAACAACTTCCGGGGCATGACGGCCGAGCCTGTGTCGCTGCAATCTCTGCTCGCAGCACGCGAGCGGTTGCTGCGGGAGCTCCAGCAAGGGCTGGATGCCAGTGAGCGGCGCTTTTTGCTGTCGCTGGCCGCAGGAGTCCCCGATTGGCCGGCGCTGGACATCGCCCATCTCGAACACCTGCCCGGCGTGCGATGGAAGGTGCAGAACCTGGCGCAGCTGCGCACGTCCCATCCCCGCAAGTTCGCCGAGCAGGCGGACCTGCTGGCCGCACGGCTGGCCATCTGACGCCAGCACTGCACATTTTCAGATCACGCCCTCGCGCCGCAGCCTCTCCTGCTGCTGCGCATCCAGCCCCAATGCCGCATAGATGCGTGCATTGTCCTGGCCGGTGGCCGGGCCGCTGCGGGGCGAAGGGGCCTGGCGGCCGGTGAAGCGTGGCACGGGCGCGGGGGCGGTGAGGGGGCCCAGGTCGGGGTCGGGCAGCGCGATGAAGCTGCCGCGTGCCGCGAAATGCGGGTCCTGCAGCGCGTCCTCGGCCGAACAGACCTTGCTGAACGGGATGTCGTGCGCGGCCAGCGCGGCCATGGCCTGGGTGCAGTCCAGGCCTGCGCACCATTGCACGATCAGCGCATCCAGCGCCTGCAGGTGGCGGATGCGCGCGGCGTTGTCCGCAAAGCGCGGGTCGGCGGCCAGGTCGGCGCGGTCCATGGCCTGGCACAGGCGCGCGAAGATGGCATCGCCCGTGGCGACCACGGTGAGCCAGGCGCCGTCGCGCGTGCGGTAGACGTTGGAGGGCGCCGTGTAGCCCGCGCACGATCCCGTGCGGCTGCGTGCCTGTCCGCCCAGCTGGTACTCGGCCGCCAGCGGGTCCAGCAGGCGCAGCATGGCTTCGGTGGCCGACAGGTCGATCTCCAGGCCGCGCCGTTCGCCTGGAGGCTGTGCATTGCGCTCGGCCAGTGCGGCCGCGATGGAGAAGGCGCCGAACAGACCGGCCACGGCATCGCCCAGCGGGTAGTTCATGTGCTGGGGCGGGCCGCCCGCCTCGCCCGTGAGGTGGGCGAAGCCGCTCATGGCCTCGAAGATGCGCGCAAAGCCCGGCCGGCGCGCATAGGGGCCGGTCTGGCCGAAGCCCGTCAGGCGCAGCACGATGAGGCGCGGGTTGCGGGCATGCAAGGTGGCCAGGTCCAGCCCCCAGCGGTCCAGCGTGCCGGTGCGGAAGTTCTCCACCAGTACGTCGAAATCCTCGATCAGCCGCAGGAACAGCGTGCGGCCCTCGGCCTTGCGCACGTCCAGCGAGATGCCCTGCTTGCCCCGGTTGGCGGTTTTCCAGAACACGGCGTGGCCGTCGTGCACGGGGGCCAGGCTGCGCAGCGTGTCGCCGCCGCCGGGCAGCTCCAGCTTGACGACGTCGGCGCCCAGGTCGCCGCACAGCGTGGCCGAGAAGGGCGCGGCCAGCACCGTGGCCATGTCGAGGATGCGCACACCCTCCAGCGGATAGCCTTGGCGCTGCATCAGTTGCCTTTCAGGTCCACGTTCTTCAGCACGGGCTCCCAGGCGCGGCGGTCTTCGGCCACGCGCTGGTGGAAGTCCGCCGCCTGCGTGGGCAGCGGCGTGGCGCCCAGGCGCGCCAGCTTGTCGCGTGTCTCGGGCAAGGCCATGGCCTTGGCCAGCGCCTGGTTGAACGTGGCCACGATCTGCTGCGGCGTGCCCTTGGGCGCGGCCAGGCCCACCCACAGGCCGGTGTCCAGCCCGGCCACGCCCAGCTCGGCAAAGGTGGGAATGTCGGGCGCGGCGGGCGAGCGGCTCTTGCCGGTCTGCGCCAGGATGCGGATCTGCCCGCCCTGCATGTAGGGCAGGGTGCCGCCCAGGTTGTTGCACATCACCGGGATGTGGCCGGCCATGAGGTCGTTGACGGCCGGGGCGTTGCCCTTGTAGGGCAGGTGCTGCATCTTGGTGCCGAGCCGGTGGTTGACCATCTCGCAGACCAGGTGCGAGGGCGTGGCCGTGCCGGCCGAGCCGAAGGACAGCGTGCCGGGCCTGGCCTTGTCGGCCGCCACCAGTTCGGCCAGCGTGCGGTAGGGGGTCTTGGCGTTGACGGCGATGACGTTGGGCAGGTCGGCCACCAGGCCGATGTACTCGTAGTCGGTCAGCGGATTCCACTTGAGGTTGGCGTGCACATGGGGCAGGAAGACATTGCTCAGGCCTGCCATGAGCAGGGTGTAGCCGTCGGGCGCGGCGCGGGCCACGAGTTCCGAGCCGACCAGGCTGCCCGCGCCCGGCTTGTTCTCCACCACCACGGGCTGTCCCAGGGCCTTGCCCAGTTCCACCGACAGCGCTCGGGCCACGAGGTCGGTGCTGCCGCCTGCGGGAAAGGGAACGATCACGCGCACGGGCCGATCGGGAAAAGTCGCTTGGGCCGTCTGTGCCGCTTGGGCCGCCTGGGTAGCCTGCGCGCAGGCACACAGCGCGGCCAGCAGGCCCAGGGTGGCCAGGTGCTTCGAGGTGAGGGGGCGTTTCATGGGGGCCTCCGGTGTCAGGCGCTCTCGCGCAGCATGAGCTTGGCGATGTTGAGCTGGTGGATCTGGCTGGTGCCTTCGTAGAGGCGGAACAGGCGCACGTCGCGGAAGTAGCGCTCGATGGGGCTGAAGTCGGCCACATAGCCCGCGCCGCCGAACATCTGCACGGCGCGGTCGGCCACGCGGCCGCACATCTCGGAGGCGAAGTACTTGCACATGGAGGCGGACAGCGCCACGTCCTCGCCCCGGTCGCGGGCGCGGGCGGCCTCCAGGATCATGGATTGGGCCGCGAAGATCTCGGTGCGGCTGTCGGCCAGCATGGCCTGCACCAGCTGGAAGTTCGCCACCGGCTGGCCGAACTGCTCGCGCTGGCGCACATGGGCCAGCGCCAGGTCCAGCATGCGGATCGCCGGCCCCGTGCACAGCGCGGCCAGGTGCAGGCGCTGCTTGTTGAGCACCTTCATCACGGTCTTGAAGCCCTGGCCCTCGCGTCCGCCGATGATCTGGTCCGCCGGCACGCGGCAGTCCTGGAAATGCACGTCGGACACGGGCGAGCCCGCCTGGCCCATCTTGCGATAGGGCTGGCCCGTCACCAGGCCCGGCGAGCGCTCCACGAAGAAGGCCGTCAGCCCCTCGCTGCCCGTGCTGCCTTCGCCGGTGCGGGCGATGACGGTGAACACATCGGCCAGCGGCGCATTGGTGATGAAGCGCTTGCTGCCGTTGAGCACATAGTGGTCGCCCTCGCGGCGGGCCGTAGTCTGGATGTTGCTCGCCTCCGAGCCCGCGTCCGGCTCGGTCAGCGCCAGGCAACCCGTGAGCTCGCCGCGCGCCATGCGCGGCAGCCAGCGCTGCTTTTGCGCCTCGGTGCCGTCGGCCACCAGGGCTTCGGAGCCAATGCCGGTGTTGGTGCCCACGCGGGCCCGCAGCGCCACCGAGGCCTGGGACAGCTCGAAGGCGCAGCGCACCAGTTCCTCGGTGCTCAGGCCCAGGCCGCCATGGGCCTGGGGAATGCTCCAGCCGAAATAGCCCTTGTCGCGCAGTTCCTGGACCACGGCGGGCGGGATCTCGTCATCGCGCTCGATCTGATCCTCCAGCGGATGCCAGCGGTGGCGCACGAAATGGCGGATGTCTGCAATCAACGCCTGCAGGCGGGCGTCGGCGGGCTGGGGGGTGAAGGTTGGGGCGTGGTTCATGGGCCGCACTGTAGGAAGCGCGGCCGGGAAGGCGGCAATGCTGTTTCAATTATTGAAACGCAGTTGCGGCCTTGTGGCCGCAGTCCGCACAATGGCGCCGTGCCCCACGCCCCCATTGCCCACCAACCCAGGGACTCGCAGGATGTCTGCCGCATCCGCGAGCAGGACCCGTATTTCGCGGGCACGCTGGCCAAGGGGCTGATGATCCTGCAGTGCTTCGTCAGCGACCCGCGCCCGCATGCCAACAGCGAGCTGGCCCGCCGCCTGGGCCTGCCGCGCCCCACCGTGTCCAGGCTGTGCCGCAGCCTGCAGACCATGGGCTACCTGGACCATGACGAGCGGCTGGACCGCTACTTCGTCGGCCCGGCCGCCGTCGCCCTGGGCTACCCCTATGTGATCAACACGCCGCTGCTGGGGCCTTTGCGCCTGCCCATGCAGGCCCTGGCCGACCGCGTGAAGGGGGCGGTATCGGTGGGCGTGGTCATGGACCTGGATGTGGTCTACCTGGATACCTGCGCCTGGGAAGGCGGCACGCTCAAGCGCCCCGGCGTGGGCGCGGTTCGCGGCGTGCTGGAAACGGCCATGGGCCGGGCAGGGCTTGCCCAGCTCGATGCCGGGGAACTGCAGCGCTTTCTGGAGCGCGTGCGCAGCCAGCGGCCCGAGGAATACGCGCGCTGCAGGGACAACGCCAGCGAAAGCCTGGCGCACTATGCCGCCCGGGGCTTCGCGGTCAACATGGGCGACTCCGGCCTGGGCGTGTGCGCAGTGGGCGCGGCCTCCCGCATCCGCTACGGGTCGCGCCGGCTGCTGTTCAACTGCGCCGTGCCGGGCCTGCGCATGCCGGCCCGCACGCTGATCCGGGATGTGGGCCCCCAGTTGGCGCAGTTGGTGGCCCTGTGCGACCGGCTGCCCGTGGACCGCTGATCTGCGGGCCTGGCGCTTCAGAAGGCGGCCAGCACGATGCCGATGGCCAGCAGCACGCCGAAGGAGATCCAGCCGTTCTTCTGGTCCAGGCCACCGATCTGGCGCAGCGCCTCTTCGCGCGCAGCGCCCACCAGGCCCCTCTGGTTGATCTGCTGTATGCGCGTGACCAGCCATTGCAGGTAGGTGCGCTTGACCGTGAACGAGATGGCCACCGCGATGCCGAGCACGCGCCCGGCGCCGCCCGTGCCGGGCATCAGCAGGTTGATGATCAACAGGGTGATGAAGGCCACCACGGCATAGGCGTAGACGCGGCGCGCAATGGCCCAGGATACGCCCATGAAGGGAATGGCCGTCCAGCAGGGACTGAGTGCGGCGAAAAATCCCTTTTTCCCGCTGACCATGCGCTCCCACAGCGGACGGTATTTGTCGGCATTCGGGCCGATGGCGGTCTCCATATCGGACCACTCGATTCCCGTCAAGTCCATTTTGGTGATGAGCAGCGCCTTGAATTGTTCTTTCAAGGGCATGGAATTCAATAGGTTGGGTGTATCGCTCATGGTTTTCCTTGTTGAATGAGGCGGGATTCCGGGCGTGATGGTCTGGATGCCGCAGCGGGCGCTGCGCGCAGGGCTGTTGTCTCGAAAGAGGGCCCCTGTCTCTGGACGGGCGCCATTCTATGGGGAGATACATGGGAAATGGCAAGCCCAATGGATTGGTTTGCAATGGAAAATGAATGAATGCGCTCGTGAGAAATACAGTTTTTTACATATTCAATGCCATGGGCTGTTATTTCCTCATTGGCCGGATGGCGAATTTTCGTGGCGAGTTGATTCAACCTGATCCATCTTTCATTGGGGATTCATATGAATATGCATATCGCGCCGGATGCAGCGAATGGGATGGGCCTGGGGGCCAGGTGCATTGCCATGGACGGGAATCGGGCTCGCACAACGGGTGTGCCGTCCTTCGTGCAGGCGCTTCGCTGCGGGGCCGCGCAGGGGGCCCGGCAGGCCGGGGCAGCGCGGGGCCGATAGCCGAGCGCAATGCCCGTATTGGCCGCAGGGCGCTGCCGCTGCAGGCCGTGCCGCGCGACAATGGCGGCCTAATGTCATCCCCTACTTCTTCCAAACCGTCCCGGCCCGGCGCCGACGAGGCGGCCGCGCCCTCCGCGCGCCCTGTGCTGCGCCGCCCCGAAAAGCCACAGGCCGAGCCGGCTGGCGATGCCCGCCGCCCCTCTGGTGGCGCAGGCAGATCTGCGGGCGCACGCGGCCCGCGCAACGACCGCAACGACCGCAACGACCGCAAAGACCGCAATGAACGCGGCGGGCGCAATGAACGCTACGAGCGCTCCGACCGCCGTGACGCAGGCCCTCGCGGCGATGCCCGTGATGCGGCGCCCCGCGGCGACGCCCGTGATCAGCGCCCGCGCAGCAGCGGTTTCGGCCGTGCCGAGGACCTGGACCGTTCCCAGCCGCGTGGCGACTGGCGTGGCCATGGCGGCGGCGAAAACCGTGCCCCGCGCGAGCAGCGCGATCCCCGTGATGCGCGTGACACGCGCCATGCGGGCGACATGCGCGACTCCCGTCCCCCGCGTCCGCCCCGCCCGGATGATCGCCGCGACCGGCCCTATGGCCAGCGCGACGAGCGTCCGCGTGATGGGCAACGTGACGGCCCCCGGGAGGGCGGCTTCCGTGATCGCCCCCGTGACGACGCCCGGGGTCCCCGCCGTGATGACGCCCGCGGCCCGCGCCGCGATGCGCCGGCCCAGGCCGAACCCGCCTACCGTCCGCTCAGCGGCATCCGCACCTACCGTCCCGCCGACGGTGGCGCCAGCCGCGAGATTCCCGTCAAGCGTGCCCCCGCGCCCGTGCAGGAGCAGGTTCCGGGCGCCGTGCGCATCAACAAGCGCCTGGCCGACATGGGCCTGTGCTCGCGCCGCGAGGCCGACGAGTGGGTGGACAAGGGCTGGGTCCGCGTCAACGGCGAACTCGCCGTCATGGGCCAGAACGTGGTGGCCGCCGACCGCATCACGGTCGAGCGCGAGGCACGTGACCGCCAGGACCAGCAGGTCACCATCCTGATCCACAAGCCCATGGGCTACGTCAGCGGACAGGCCGAGGATGGCCACGAGCCCGCCGTGGTCCTGGTCACTCCCCAGAACCACTGGAACCAGGACACCAGCCGCACGCGCTTCAACTTCGCGCAGCTCAAGGGCCTGGCGCCCTGCGGCCGGCTGGACATCGATTCCGTGGGCCTGCTGGTCATGACCCAGGATGGCCGCGTGGCGCGCCAGATCATTGGCGAAGACTCGGAGATGGACAAGGAGTACCTGGTACGCGTGACCTACGGCGACCGCGACATCGACGTGCAATCCGTGTTCCCGGCCGAGCAGCTGGCACGCCTGTGCCATGGCCTGTCGCTGGACGGCGAGGAACTCAAGCCCGCCAAGGTGGACTGGCAGAACCCCGAGCAGCTGCGCTTCGTGCTGACCGAAGGCAAGAAACGCCAGATCCGCCGCATGTGCGAACTGGTGGGCCTGCGCGTGGTGGGCCTCAAGCGCATCCGCATCGGCCGCGTGACGCTGGGCAATCTGCCTGTGGGCCAGTGGCGCTATCTGGGTGCACACGAAGGCTTTTAGCACCCCCTGAGCGGCTTGCGCCGCTTCCCCCTCTCTACCCGCTTCGCGGGGGAGGGGGACGACACCCTCGCGGCGGGGCGGCCCTTGCTTGGTGTCTCTGGTCTTGGGCCGCGCCGGTTTCAGTGAGCGCACAGCTCGTGTTTAGAATGCGAACCATTCTCAAACGAGCTTCAGCGCTGCGGCACGCCAGTCCGGGGCGCGTCCGTCTTTTCATGCGCGCACCGGCCGATCCTGTACACACCCTCTATGTCGAACACCACGGCTGGCTGCAAGGCTGGCTGCGCCACAGGCTGGGCAATGTGTTCGAGGCTTCCGATATCGCGCACGACACTTTCGTCAACGTGATCACCTCGGGCATGGCCGGCCGCATCGAGCAGCCGCGCCCCTTTCTGGCCACCGTGGCCCGCCATCTTGTGATCCGCCAGCACCGGCGCCGGCTGCTGGAGCGCGCCTATCTCGACACCCTGGCCCTGCTGCCGGCCGAGCTGGCTCCCTCGCCCGAGGAGCGGCTGATCGCGCTCGAATCACTGCAGGCCGTGGACCAGGCGCTGGACGCGCTGGCGCCCAAGGTGCGCGAGGCCTTCCTGCTGGCCAACCTCGAAGGCCTGAGCTATGCGGACATCGCCACGCGCCTGGGCGTGTCCATGACCAGCGTCAAGCGCTACCTGGCCCAGGGCTATGAGCGCTGCTTCGTGCTGGCGCTGTCCTGATGGCGCCGGTGCCTCCTTCCGATCCTCGGCGCCTGTCCAGCGCCACGCCGCTACCCGGCAGCAGTATCCAGGCGCCCCAGGCGCTGGGCCGGCCCTTGCCGGCCGGCGTGGCGCGGGCGGCTGCCGGCTGGTTTGCGCTGCTGCAATCGGGCCAGGCCTCGGCCGCCGACCGGGCGCGCTGGCAGCGCTGGCTCGATGAAGACGCCGACCATGGTCGCGCCTGGGCCCATCTGCAGGCCGTCACGGGCGCGCTGACGGGGCTCAATGCTGGTGGCGCGGGCTATCGCGGCCTGTCCGCCGCTCCCCGGGCTGCGCGGCGGCGCCTGCTGGGCCTGTTCGCGGGCCTGGGCACGGCGGCGGGCGCGGGCTGGCTGGCCAGCCGCACGCCGCAGTGGCAGCAGATGGCGGCCGACTACTCCACCGGCACGCAGCGCCGCCGCTGGAGCCTGCCCGACGGTACGGACATGCTGCTGGGCCCCGGCAGCGCCGTGGCCTTGCAGTTCGACGGCAGCGAGCGCCGGCTGCGCCTGCTGGCCGGCGAGGCGCTGTTCACCACCGGTCATCCCACAGGTGCGCTGGGCGATCTGCCCTTTGTGGTGGAGACCGCCCACGGCCGCGTGCGCGCCCTGGGCACGCGCTTCATGGTGCGCAGCAGCCAGGCAGGTGCGCGCGTGGCGGTGTTCGAGGGCGCCGTGGAGCTGCGCCCGGCCGGTACAGGCGCAACCGCACGGCGCCTGCAGGCGGGCGAGGCCATGGACTTCACGCGCACGGGCTGGGGCACGGTGCAGCCGGCCGGCCCTGCGGATGACGCCTGGAGCCGGGGCCAATTGTGGGTGGACAACCAGCGCCTGGACGACTTCCTGGCCGAGCTCAACCGCTACCGCCCCGGCTGGCTGCATGCCGATCCGGCCGTGGCCGGGCTGCGGTTCTCAGGCGTGTTCCCGCTAGACGAAGGCGGCATCGACGGCACGGACGCCGTGCTGGCCATGCTGCCCGGTGCGCTGCCCGTGCAACTGCGCTGGCGCACGCGCTGGTGGGTGGTGGTGGAGCCTGCGCAGGTGCGCGGCTGAGGCTTTTTTCTTCCTTTTCGCTTTTTTTGCGCCGGGTGTGACCCGATTTCCCGCGCCGCGCTTCCTTGTTTCCGAGAGCTTTGATTTTCGATATCGGAACACAGGGAGAACCCAGGACCATGCAACCCCTTTTCATGCCCCGCCCCGCGCTGGCGCTGGCCATCGCGCTCATGCCCGCCGCCGTTCTGGCCCAGGCCCAGCGCAGCTATGACGTCGCTGCCGGCCCGCTGGATGCCGCTTTGCGCAGCACGGCCGCCCAGGCCGGCGTGGCCCTGATCTTCACGGCCGAGCAGACGGCCGGACAGCGCAGCGCGGGCCTGCGCGGCAGCTATACGGTGGAGGCCGCCTTCGAGGCGCTGCTGGCCGGCACCGCCTGGCAGGCCGTGCGCCAGGCCGGCGGCGGCTATGCGCTGCGGCGCGTGGAGCAGGTGGCGCCCGTGGCGGCCGCCGGTGCCACGCTGGCCACGGTCAACGTGACGGCCGCTGCCGAGCGCAGCGCGGTCTCCGAAGGCACGGGCTCCTACGCCACGCGCCAGTCCAGCACGGCCACACGGCTGGGCCTGTCGCAGCGCGAGACGCCGCAGTCGGTCAGCGTGGTCACGCGCCAGTTGATGGACGACCAGGGCCTGACCAGCCTGCCGGAGGTGCTGGAGAAGACGCCCGGCATCACCGTGGGCCGCAACGACAGCGAGCGCACCACCTTCTACTCGCGCGGCTATGCCATCGAGAATTTCCAGTTCGACGGCGTGCCCAACACCATGGACTCGGCCAACCAGTACACGACCTCGCTGGCCGACAGCGCCATCTATGACCGCGTGGAGGTGGTCAAGGGCGCCACAGGCCTGCTCACGGGCGCGGGCTATCCGTCGGCCGTGGTCAATCTGGTGCGCAAGCGGCCCACCAAGACCTTCCAGGCCTCGGCCGAGGCGGCCATCGGCAGCCATGACCGGTTGCGCGGCGTGGGCGACATCTCCGCGCCGCTGACCGAAGACGGCCGCGTGCGCGCCCGCGTGGTGGCCGTGGCGCAGAACGCCAGGTCCCATGTGGACGACTACAGCCGCAACGTGCGCAGCCTGTACGGCATCATCGAGGCCGACCTGGGCCCGGGCACCGTGGCCAGCCTGGGCATTGACCACATGCAGACGCGCGCCGACGGGGCCAGCTTCGGCCACATCCCGCTGTTCTTCAAGGATGGCAGCCGCACGCACTTCCCCACCTCGCTCAACCCTGCGGCGCGCTGGTCGTACTGGGACAACGACAGCACCAACGTGTTTGCCGAACTCAAGCACAGCTTCGGCAATGGCTGGAAGATGGACCTGTCTGCCAGCCGGCTGCGCCAGTCGCGCGACGTGGAGGTCGGCGTGGCAGCCCATGGCATGGTGGACCCGGTCAGCGGCCTGGGCATCAACATGCTGTCCAACAAGATTCCCACCGATGCCACCACGCAGGCCGTGAATGCGGCGCTGTCCGGGCCGTTGCAGCTGTTCGGGCGCGAGCATGAGCTGTCGTTCGGCGCCAGCTGGTCGCGCCAGCGCCGCCATGCGCCCGGCTACAGCAATGCCTACGGCCCCGTGGGCAACTACTTCGAGTGGGACGGCCAGGTGCCCCGGCCCGATTTCCAGCTGCGCAACCACCGCATGACGCGCATCGTGGAAAAGGGTGTCTTCGGCGCCGCGCGCCTGCGGCCCACGGACGACCTGTCGGTGATCCTGGGTGCGCGCGTGAGCTGGTACGACATGCTGGACGACACCACGGGCCTGAACGGCAGCTACGTCGTGAACAACGCGCTGCGCGTGGCGCACAAGACCGTGCCCTATGCGGGCGTGGTGTATGACCTGAACCGCCAGCTGTCGCTGTACGCCAGCCAGACCGATATCTTCAATCCGCAGACCTACTACAAGGACGCTGCCGGCAGCCCGCTTCCGCCGCTCACGGGCCGCAGCCGCGAAGTGGGCGTCAAGGGCGAGTTCCTGGACGGCCGGCTCAACGCCTCGCTGGCGCTGTTCCACATCCAGCAGCGCAATGCCGCGCAGTACGTCAGCGCCAACCCGCAATCCGGGGAAGAGGTCTATGCGGCCATCGACGGCGTGACCAGCAAGGGCGTGGAGATGGAGGTGTCGGGCAGCATCACGCCGGCCTGGAACATCTACGGCGGCTACACCTACCGCACTTCGCGTGCGCCGGCCCAGCCCGACGTGATCCTCAGCGCGGTCAACACCAACCAGCCGCGCCACCTGTTCAAGCTCAGCACCAGCTACCGTCTCAACCCGCAGTGGACCGTGGGTGGGTCGCTGGCCTGGCAGAGCCTGACCTACTACCAGCAGTCCGCCGCTCCCTACGCGCGCGCCGACCAGCGTGCCTATGCGCTGGTGGGCCTGATGGCGCGCTACGACGTGGACCGCCAGTGGTCGGTGACGCTGAACGTCAACAACCTGTTCGACAAGACCTATATGCCGGGCCTGGGTTCCTATGGCACGGGTGTGTATGGCGATCCGCGCAATGTGCTGGTCACGGCCCGCTACAGGTTCTGATGCGGCTGCCTGGCGGCTGTGCCACTAGGCCTGCGACCACATCCGCAACAGGTTGTGGTACGTGCCGGACAGCGCGGATAGGGCGGGGTCGCCCGGGTGGCGCAGCGTCAACTGCTGGATCTGCTGGTCCAGGTCGAACAGGAGGCGGCGCTTCTCGTCCGAGGCCACGAGGCTGTGGGTCCAGAAGAAGCTGGCGTAGCGCGTGCCGCGCGTGACGGGGTTGACGCGGTGCAGGCTGGTGCCGGGGTAGACGATGGCGTCGCCTGCGGCCAGCTTCACGCTCTGGTGGCCGAAGGTGTCTTCCACGACCAGCTCGCCGCCTTCGTATTCATCGGGCTCGCTGAGGAATACGGTGGTGGAGACATCGCTGCGCACCTTGATGGCCGTGCCGGGGATGGTGAAGATGGCATTGTCTATGTGGTTGCCGTAGGTGCCGCCGCCTTCGTAGCGGTTGAAGCGCGGCGGCAGCACCTTCAGCGGCAGCGTGGCCGACATGAACAGCGCGCTGGCCCCCAGCCTGTCGAGGATGAGGTTGCCTATCGCCTGGCCGGCCTGGCTGTCCAGCGGCAGCTGCAGGTTGGCCTTGACCTGGGCCGCCAGGGGGCCGGCCGTGGCGCGGCCGTCCTGCCACGGGGCCAGCGCCAGCGCCTGGCGGCACTGGCGCACTTCGTCGGGGCTGAGCAGGGCGGGTATGCGGAGCATCATGGCAGGCGGTCCTCAGGGGCGGAATCAATGAGTGTCCCGCAAAGCCCCGCAGGCGGCGATGGCCTGCGGGGCTTTGCGGTGATCTGCGCAGCGTCAAGCCGCTGCGCGTTCGCCCGGGGCGATCAGCAGATCAGTACGTCCACTTGAGCGAGGCCACGGCCGAGCGGCCTGCCGCCATGGTCGCGTAGTGGGGCGAACGCACGCCGCTGTAGTAGACCTTGTCGCCCAGGTTGTACAGGTTCAGCTGCACGGTCAGGTTGCGGTCGATCTGGTAGGCCACCATGGCGTCGTAGCGCGCATAGCCGCTGGCGCCCTTGGTGACGATGCCGCCATCCACGGTGGAGCGGATGTAGCTCTGGTTCACGCTGCTCTGGGCATAGATGCCCAGGCCCACGGTCAGCTTGGCCATGGGCTTGTAGCTGGTCCACAGGCTGAAGCTGTGCTTGGGCGTGTTGGGGAAGGGCTGGCCGTTGGCCACGTTGCCTGCGCCTGCGTTCTTCTGCTCGCTGTCCATGTAGGTGTAGCCGCCGAAGACGCTCAGGCCCGGCAGCACGCTGCCCGTGAAGCCCAGCTCCACGCCGTTGACCACCTTGTTGCCGCCCATGTAGGTGACGCCGTTTTCGGTGATGCGCGCATTGGTCACGTCGTTGCGGAACAGCGCGGCGGTCAGCGCCAGGCGCTTTTCCATCAGGTCCCACTTGGTGCCCAGCTCGAGCGAGCGGGTCTTCTCGGGCGCCAGGTTGGCCAGCTGGTCGGTGGAGATGCCCAGGTCCTCGTTGCCGTTGCCCAGCATGGAGCCGCCGGGGCGCGAGGAGGTGCCGAGGCTGGCGTAGATGCTGCCGTTGGTGGCCGGCTTGTAGACCAGGCCCAGCTGGTAGTTGAAAAGCGTGTCCGAGCGGCTCAGGTCATAGGCCGGCGTGTTGCGGCCGGCGGGGCCGGAGGCGCTGAGCTTGTAGTGGTCCATGCGCAGGCCGGCGTTGAGCAGCCACCGGTCGTTGAACTTGAGCGTGTCGAAACCGTACAGCGCCACGGTGTCGATCTTGTTGTGGCTGGGGTCGCCCAGGGTCACGGGCAGGTTCCACTGCGGGCTGCTGTCCGGGTTGTTCAGCGAGGCGCACCACAGGCTGGCGGCCGTGCACGTGGTGTTGGTGGTCTGCAGCGCGGCGGTGCGGGACTCGGCCTTTTCCTTGGACAGCTCCAGGCCGAAGGCGTAGCTGTGGCCCACGCTGCCGGTCTGTGCCTTGCCCGTGAATTCCGACAGGTTCTGCAGCGTCTTGATGTCGGCCACGCGTGCATTGCCACGGCGGAACACATAGCCATTGACGACATTGCCCTTGCTGTCGTCGGGCTGGGTCCACAGGTAGTCCTGTTCGGTCTTGCTGTAGCGCAGGCTGTTGCGGAACTTGTTCGTGTCGGTGAACTTGTGCTCGACGGTGGCCGTGAACAGGTCGCTCTTTTCCTTTTCGTAGTCGCGGCTGGTCAGGCCGTACCAGTTGTCGCGGTTGCTGCCGTAGGTGGGACGCACCACGCTGCCGCCGGGCAGGCCGGCGGCCGCCGTGCTGGTGTACAGGTAGGGCACGCCGCCATCGGGAATGTTGTCGGTCTGCAGGTGCTGCCAGGACAGCGAGACCTCGGTGGGCGTGCCCATGCCGAAGGTCACTGTGGGGGCGATGCCCCAGCGCTTGTTCTCGGGGCCGCTGCGGCCGGGAACGTCGGCGTCGTGCACCATGGCGTTCAGGCGCAGGCCCACGCCTTCGCCCAGCACGCGGTTGGCGTCGATGGTGGCGCGCCGGTAGCTGTCCGTGCCCAGGCCCACGTCGCCGCTGATGAAGTTCTCGTTCCTGGCCTTCTTGGTCACCAGGTTGATGGAGCCGCCAGCGCCGCCGCGGCCGGCATAGGCCGAATCGGCACCCTTGATGACCTCCACCGATTCCAGGTTGAACACTTCGCGCGTACCGGCCGCGATGTCGCGCATGCCGTCCACGAAGGTGCTGGCCTGGGCATCCATGCCGCGGATGAAGGGCTGGTCACCCGAGGGGTTGCCGCCTTCGCCGTTGCCGAAGGTGATGCCGGGCGTGGACCGCAGGGCTTCCTGCAGGCTGGTCGCGCCGGTCTGCTTGATGATTTCCTCGTTGATGACCTGCACCGTCTTGGGCGTGTCCACCAGCGGGGCCGTGAACTTGGCCGAGGAGGCGTTGTCGGTCTTGACGGGCGCTTCGGTCGAAGACGTCACGTTCACGGTGCCCAGCGTGGTGCTGGCCTGCGCAAAGGCCGGGGTGCCAGCAAGGCACAGGGCAGCGGCAAGGGCCAGCTGGGTGAGGTTCGCGGGGGGGAGGATTTGTTGGATTTTGCTCATGTTCACTCCGATGAAAGCCCGCGGATTGTTATTGCGAATCACTAGTGTTCGGTTTCTGCTTCGTAAAGTTGGCCTGTTTGCCCTGGGTAAAAGTCCTTCGCGTTGCCGCCATGCAACAAACGAAAACCGTGTTTCACCACAGGTCCAATGAAAACGCGGCTGCTGCCGGACGAAAAAAAGCGGCTGTCGCCAGCCGCCGGGGTTTGCTGCGGGGCGCCTGCTGCGCCTGTGCCTGGCCTTACTCGTCGGCCGGATTGGACAGCAGGGCCTTGTAGATCACGGCGCCGATCAGCGCGCCCACGATGGGGGCCACCCAGAACAGCCACAGTTGCGAGACGGCGATCTCGGGACCGAACAGGGCCGGGCCCGTGCTGCGCGCGGGATTGACCGAGGTGTTGGTCACGGGAATCGAGATCAGGTGGATCAGCGTCAGGCACAGGCCGATGGCCAGCCCGCCAAAGCCGGCTGCCGCGCGCTTGGCCGTGGCGCCCAGGATGACCAGGATGAAGAAGGCCGTCATCACCACCTCGGTGACCAGGGCAGCCGTCATGCCGTAGCCGCCCGGCGAATGCGTGCCGAAGCCGTTGGTGGCAAAGCCGCCGATGTCGGCACCGGCCTTGCCCGTGGCGATCACGTAGAGAATGCCTGCGCCCGTGATGGCGCCCAGCACCTGGGACACGACGTAGCCCGGCAGCTCGCTCCAGGCAAAGCGCCCGCCCATGGCCAGGCCCACGGAGACGGCAGGGTTGAAGTGCCCGCCCGAGATGGGGCCGAAGGCATAGGCGCCGGTGACCACCGTCAGGCCGAAGGCCAGCGAGACGCCGACCAGGCCGATGCCCACCTGCGGGAAGGCGGCGGCCAGCACGGCCGCACCGCAGCCGCCCAGGGTCAGCCACAGGGTTCCGAGGAATTCTGCGGACCATTTTTGAACAGAGCTGTGCATGGGAAATCTCCTGAAACAGGCCCGCCGCTGCGCCCGGGCCCTGCGCGCACTGCCCGCCGAATGGCGGAAAGTGGCGCAGTTATAGCGCTGCGCCTGGCCTGCCGAGAGGGCAAGAAAGTGAACAATCGTCCAGAGCCTGCGTCGCCACAGGGGCGGCGGGCTCTTGAAATTGCATCCGCCGACCCGAGATGAGGGCTGATTTTTTCCCTGTTGTGAACCCATAGGACATAGGACACTGTCTGCATGAGCAAGCAAACCCATTCTTTTCAGGCCGAAGTTGCACAGCTGCTGCACCTGGTCACGCATTCGCTGTATTCCAACCCCGAGATCTTCCTGCGCGAGCTGGTCTCCAACGCATCGGACGCCTGCGACAAGCTGCGCTTCGAGGCGCTGAACAACGCCGCGCTGTATGAAGACCAGCCCAACCTGGAAGTGCGCGTGTCCTTCGACGCCGCCGCCAAGACGCTGACCATTGCCGACACCGGCATCGGCATGAGCGAGCAGGAAGCCATCGACAACCTGGGCACCATCGCCAAGAGCGGCACCAAGGCCTTCATGGAAAAGCTGTCGGGCGACCAGAAGTCGGACTCGCAACTGATCGGCCAGTTCGGCGTGGGCTTTTACTCGGGCTACATCGTGGCCGACAAGATCACCGTGGAAACACGCCGCGCGGGCCTGCCGGCCTCCGAAGGCGTGCGCTGGACCAGCGGCGGCACGGGCGAGTTCGAGGTCGAGCAGATCGAGCGCCCCCAGCGCGGCACCAGCATCACGCTGCACCTGCGCCCCGAGGCCGAGGAGTTCCTCAATGCCTGGAAGATCAAGCAGGTCATCGGCAAGTACTCCGACCACATCAGCCTGCCCATCCTCATGGAGAAGGAGGAATGGAAGGACGGCGAGAACGACCAGCCCGGCGCCATGGTCAAGACCGGCGAGTGGGAGACCATCAACAAGGCCAGCGCGCTGTGGACGCGTCCCAAGAAGGACATCACGGCCGAGCAGTACCAGGACTTCTACAAGGCCATCAGCCACGACTTCGAGAACCCGCTGACCTGGAGCCACAATCGCGTGGAGGGCAACACCGAGTACACGCAGCTGCTGTTCATTCCGGCCAAGGCACCGTTCGATCTCTACAACCGCGACAAGAAGGCCGGCGTCAAGCTCTACGTCAAGCGCGTCTTCATCATGGATGACGCCGAGGCGCTGATGCCCGGCTACCTGCGCTTCGTCAAGGGCGTGATCGACTCGGCCGACCTGCCGCTGAACGTCAGCCGCGAGCTGCTGCAGGAAAGCCGCGACGTGCGCCTGATCCGCGACGGCTCCACCAAGCGCGTGCTGTCCATGCTGGAAGACCTGGCCAAGCACGATCGCCACGAGGCCGGCGAAGGCACGGACGGCGTCACCGACGTGGTCAGCGAAGAGGACAAGGCCAAGGAAGGCAAGTACAGCCAGTTCTACGCCGAGTTCGGCGCCGTGCTCAAGGAAGGCCTGGGCGAGGACTTCGCCAACAAGGAACGCATCGCCAAGCTGCTGCGCTTTGCCTCCACCAGCCAGGAAGACGCCATGGTCTCGCTGGCCGACTACAAGGCCCGCATGAAGGAAGGCCAGGACGCGATCTACTACATCACGGCCGACTCCCTGACGGCAGCGCGCAACAGCCCGCAGCTCGAAGTCTTCCGCAAGAAGGGCATCGAAGTGCTGCTGATGGCCGACCGCGTGGACGAATGGGCCATGGGCTACCTGACCGACTTCGACGGCACGCCGCTGCAGTCCGTGGCCAAGGGCGCCGTGGACCTGGGCAAGCTGCAGGACGAAGAGGAAAAGAAGGCCGCCGAGGAAGCGGCCGAAGCCTTCAAGCCCCTGCTGGCCAAGCTCAAGGAGGCGCTCAAGGACAAGGCCGAGGACGTGCGCGTGTCCACGCGCCTGGTCGACTCGCCGGCCTGCCTGGTGGTGCAGGACGGCGGCATGAGCCTGCAGCTGGCGCGCCTGCTCAAGCAGGCCGGCCAGCAGGCGCCGGACGCCCGCCCCGTGCTGGAGGTCAACCCCGAGCATCCGCTGGTCAAGAAGCTGGACGGATCGGTGCATTTCCATGACCTGGCCAACATCCTGTTCGACCAGGCCGTGCTGGCCGAAGGCGGCATGCCCGAGGACCCGGCCGCCTACGTCAAGCGCGTGAACGCTCTTCTCGCGTGAGTTCCTCACAAGGATCGCCCAGGCGCATTCCATAGGCCTCAGTGCCTGCTCACTGTCGTGCCAGCGCACGGCAGACAAGCCTTCCAAGCCGGTGCCAGCCAAGCTGCCACCGGCTTTTTCACGTCTGCAATCCGTGAGGAAAACCGGTAGTCGTCGGTGGACTCACGGAAAACTCACAAATTCTTCTAAATACTCACTTTTGTCAAAAATTCCATATCATATTTACTTTTGGTAATAAAGAACCATCATGCCTCCCTTTGGTGCGTCCGGTTGTCGGCTTTTTGACAGAGCTGTTCCAGCCGGGCACCCCGTGCGTCCGTGCCTGCGGCATTCGGCGCTGTCAACGAAGCAAAAGAGAGGTTTGTATGGCTTTCACGAGAAAGGGCTGGCTGGCGCGTGCGCTGCTGTCCGGCGGCTTGCTGGCAACAGCGGCTGCCGTGGCGGCGCCGGCCGATACCGACATCCTGGTCAACCAGGATGGTCTCTATGACGGACAGGACGCATCGGCAGGGCCTGCCGGCGGCACCTTCACCTATGTGGCCAAGGTCAGGCACAACAACATCGGTCCCGACGCCGTAGGCGTCACCCTGACCGAGGTGCTGCCCGTGGGCGCCGTGTTCCAGGGCTACAGCAGCAGCCCGGGCGGCATCACCTGCACGGCACCGGCTGCCGGCACGGTGCTCACCGCAGGCAACAACACGCTGGTCTGCAACATCGGCAACCTGGCGCCCGCCGATGGCTTCAAGTCCGTGGGCTTCGAGGTCATCCTGCCGACCGTCGGCACCAACTGGCGCGCCGTGGCCAGCGCGCGCATGGCATCGCCCGACTACGACAACGACCAGAACAACACGCAGCTGGACCGCAACTTCACCACCACCGAGGCCGCCGATCTGGCCATCGCGATGGCGGCTCCCGCCAGCGTCGCCAACGGCGGCGCCTTCCAGTACGTCATCGACGTGCAGAACAAGGGCCCGTCCGAGGTCCCCGCCGGTGGCCGTACCGTGGTGCGTTTCCCCGTGCCCAACGGCGCCGTGGTCACGGGCGTGCCCTCAGGCAGCGGCTGGAGCTGCACGCCGGCCTCGGGCTATCCGCTGATCTCGGGCGAGCTCAACTGCACGCGCGGCGGCCCGGTGCTGCCAGGCGCCGTGCTGCCAGCCATCACCGTGCCGGCCATCGCCAACATGAGCGGCACCATTGCCGGCGCTGCCAGCGTCAAGGGCTACAAGGACGCCAGCACGGAGATGCCCGACGGCCAGTCCGGCAACAACACCGCCAGCGCCGCCGTGGTCTCCAGCGGCAGCGAGTTCGTGGATGTCTCGCTGCGCAAGCAGGTGGCGCCTACAGTGCTGGATGCGCTGCAGGCAACCGAGGTCACCTACACGCTGCAGCCGCGCCGCGAAGGCGGCTCCCTCGTGCCGCGCGATCTCACCATCACCGACACCCTGCCGGCCGGCGTGACCTTCACGGGCTTCGACGGCAGCACGGCGCCCTGGCTCTGCGGCCACAACAGCGGCACCATCACCTGCACCCATGCGGGCGAGTACCCGGTGGCCGGCTACGCCAACATGCAGGCCATCCGCTTCAAGGCCGTCGTGGCTGCGGGCGGGACACCCGGCACGCAGCTGGTGAACCAGGGCGTGATCGGGGTGGCACCCGGCCTCAACGAGCCCAATACGACCAACAACACGGCCAGCGCGGCCGTGGACTTCAGCAACGATGCGCGGCTGAGGCTGGCCAAGGCCGGCCCTGGCCGCCCGGTGCTGGCAGGCCAGGAGTTCGAGTACACGATCACGGTGACCAACACCGGCCCCATGCCCGTGCTGCCGAATCAGCAGATCACCGTGACCGACAATCCCGCAGACGGCCGCATGGCCATCGTCAGCATGTCCGGTGCGGGCACCGGCGCGGGGGAATGGACCTGCACCACCCCGAGCTGCACCTCGACCGCGGGCCTGGCCGTGGGCGCCAGCCGCCAGATCAAGGTCAGGGCCAAGGTCACGCTGGCTTCGGGCCATCTGGACTTCACCAATAACGCCTCCGCTGGCGTGATCGGCCGGGACAATGCATCGGCCACCACCTCCGCGACCGTCACCGTGTCTGCCGACAAGGTGGATGTGGGCATCGTCAAGAGCGTGGTCAGCCCCGTGCCGCCGGCTGCCATCAAGAGCGGTGAGGAGGTCACCTACCAGCTGGTGGTGAAGAACCACTCGGCCAGCACGACGGTGACGAATGTCCGCGTGCGCGACGCGCTGCAGTCCCTGGTCAAGCAGACCGACGGCGTGCGCATCGTGGGCGGCAACCCGGTGGACGAGGCCGGCAATCCCGTGCCGTACACCTACCCGGGCGGCGGCTTTGTCTCCAGCCGCATCGTCTCCGGGGCCAACGCCAGCTGCGGCACTCCTTCGGGCGGCGTCAACAGCGAGACGCGCGATCTGACCTGCGACATCACCTCCATGGCCCCGGAGGCCGAGGTGGTGATCGAGGTCAAGATCCGCCCCAAGCGCGCCACCACCGGCACCTATGCCAACGCGGCCTCGGCCCAGTCCCTGGACATCCATGACGCCGATCCCGGCAACGATTCCTCGACGGCCAGCATCACCGTGCAGGCCATCGCGGAAATCGCCGCGCAAAAGCAGGTCTCGCCCAAGGTGGCGGCTGCGGGAGAGCCGCTGACCTATACGGTCACGGTGCCCAACTACGGCCCCTCGTCGGCCGCCAATGTCACGCTCAAGGACGTGCTGCCTGCAGACGCCATCTTCATCGGCACGCCCACGGTCTCCGGCGGCGGCACCTGCACTCCGGCTGCCACCGATGGCGTGCAGGGCGGAACGCTGGAGTGCGCCTGGGCCAATCCGCTGCCCACAGGCGCGCAGTACACCGTGACCTACAAGATGCGCTCGCGCGGCGATCTGGCGGCTGACACGGAGATCCTCAACACGGTCGCCGTGGACACCGCCACCGAGGAACTGACCAAGGCCAACAACCAGGCCGAGGCCAAGGCCCGGCTCAAGCGTGCCGAGCTGGATGTGAACATCAGCATGCGCCACACGGCGGACGGCCTGGTGCTGGGTGAGGACACCGAATACACCATCACGGTGACCAACTCCGGCCCCTCCTACGCCACCCAGGTGGTCGTGACCGACAAGTTCCCCGCATCGGGCTCCACGGCCACCTTCAGCTACCAGAACGGCCTGGCGCTGGCCGGCATTCCCGGCGCCTCCGCATCCTGGTGCGGCGTGCAGCCGGCGCTGAACGCGACCAGCGGGCCTCTGCAGTGCACCATCCCCTCGCTGGCGCCGGGCCAGAGCATGACCATCAAGTTCAAGATGCGTGCACAGACCCTGCCCGACAAGGCATCGGGCGGCACCATCTACCACGAGGCCTCGGTCAAGCCCTTCGAGACGGAATGGCTGAGCAATGGCGGCGATGTGATCGTCAACAACACCACCACCGACCGGACCTCCACCAGCCGCCAGGGCAATGCCGTGGACCTGGGGATCGGCAAGCAGGGCCCCGCCGGCCCGCTGGACGATGGCGACACGGCCAGCTACACGCTGACCGTCACCAACTACGGCCGCGATCCGCAGTCGCCCGCGGGCGGCTCGGTGACCGACGTGCTGCCCGCCGGGCTGGAGTTCGTCTCGGCCTCGGCAGGCTGCAGCTACGCCAGCGGCACGCGCACCGTGACCTGCAGCGTGCCGCAGCTGGCCCAGGGCGGCACGGCGGTCTTCACGCTGGAGACAAAGCTGGACAAGCCCTACAAGGGCGCCCGCCCGCTGGTCAACTCGGCCACGGTCTCGGTACCCGGTGATGGCAATCCCGACAACGACAAGAGCACGACCACCACGCCGCTCAAGCCGGGGCCGGGTGGCACGGCCAGCATTCCCACGCTGTCGCAGTGGGGCCTGATGCTGATGTCGTCCCTGCTGGCGCTGATGGCGCTGGGGACCATGCGCAGGCGCGAGCGTCGGTGATGCGCCCGTGACGACAAGGGCCGGTGGCGTGATTCACGCACCGGCCTTTGTCGTCTTTGAGCGGTCCGAAGATAATGCGAGCCTATAGAGGGACACTGTTTCGCAACCGCCAGGTCGCAAGCCCGGCAACCAACACTCCAAGACCTGCCATGCTGCGTTTCTTTCTGATCTTTCTGGCCATCCAGCTGACGATGTTCGGGCTGAACTTGCTCAGTTGGGTGCAGCAGCACATCGTGCTGCCCTGGACGGCCTTCCTGGCGCACATCTGCGCCTCGCTGGTGACCTGGTTCGACAGCACGGCCTCGGCCACGGGCAAGGTGCTGTGGAACACGGCCACGGGCTTCGGCGTCTCCATCGAGGCCGGCTGCAACGGCCTGGAGGCCTACATCGTGCTGTTTGCCGCCGTGATGGCCTTCCCCTCGTCATGGCGCCAGAAGCTGGTGGGCCTGCTGGCCGGCTTCGTGGCCGTGCAGGCCATCAATGTGCTGCGCGTCATCAGCCTGTTCTACCTGGGCCAGTGGAGCACCACGGCCTTCAACTTCGCGCATGAGTACCTCTGGCAGGCGCTGATCATGCTGGACGTGCTGGTGTTCTGGCTGCTGTGGGTGCGCTGGAGCGGCCGCAAGGCGCCGTCGCACGATGATGGCGGCCAGCCGCCGCTGCCGCCTGCCGCTGCAGCTTCCGCCGCCGTGGCCGCCTGAGGAGCAGGCCATGATCGGACGCAATCCCATCTCGCGCTTCGCGGGCCTGGCCATGAGCGGCATCGTGGTGCTGACCCTGGCCTGGACGCTGGCGGCTGGCTGGCTGGCCGTGCCGGTGTCCGGCATGAGCAAGTGGGTGCTGGAGAACGCCGCCAACGGCTGGGTGCAGCGCGTGGACCTGGAGACGCCCCGCAACCTGGTCGTCAATTCCTCGGTCCAGGTCTCCAACGAGCAGACCGGCTGGCGCCGCGCCGAGGCCATCGTCGAGGTCGATCCCGCCCGCTACGGCTACGGCCTGCCCGTGCTGGTGGCCATGCTGCTGGCGGCCTGGGGGCCGGGCCGGTGGTGGCGCATCCTGGTGGGGTATGTGGCGCTGCTGCCCTTGCAGACCTTCAGCGTGGTCTCGCAGGTGCTGATGCAGCTGTGCCTTGCGGCGCGGCTTGACCTCAACGTGCTGGGCATACAGACATGGCAGCTGGAGGCCATCGTCTACGCCTACCAGATGGGCGGGCTGATGGTGCCCACGCTGTGCCCGGTGCTGCTGTGGCTGGCGCTGGACATGGGCTTTGTGCGCCGCGTGCTGCTGCCGGCCTGGAACCGCAGCCGGGCGCCTGCCGCCGCGCCCCAGCCCATGGTGGCGCCCAAGCCCTCGGCCTGGCGCCAGACCGATGGCGCCGCCACCTCCACCGGCCACCCGCTGGTGTCTTCCAGCAGCGCGGCCACCCTGCCCAAGGCCAAGGCCACCAGCGGCACGCCGCAGCGCTGAAGGCCGTGCGCGGCCGTCTTCAGGCCTGAGCGGGCATGGGCGGCAGCAGGCCGCGCTCGGTGATGAAGTCGATCACCTCGCGCAGGCCCTTGCCGCTTTTCACGCTGCCCATCACATAGGGCTTGTGGGCGCGCATGCGCTGCGTGTCGGCTTCCATGATGGACAGATTGGCGCCCACGTAGGGCGCCAGGTCGGTCTTGTTGACCACCAGCAGATCGCTCTTGGTGATGCCGGGGCCGCCCTTGCGCGGAATTTTCTCGCCGCCGGCCACGTCGATCACGTAGATGGTCAGGTCCGACAGCTCGGGGCTGAAGGTGGCGGCCAGGTTGTCGCCGCCGCTTTCGATGAAGACGATGTCCGCCTCGGGGAACTGGCGCAGCATGCGGTCCACGGCCTCGAGGTTGATGGAGGCGTCCTCGCGGATGGCCGTGTGCGGGCAGCCGCCGGTCTCCACGCCCATGATGCGCTCGGGCGGCAGGGCCTCGGCCACCGTCAGCAGGCGCTGGTCTTCCTTGGTGTAGATGTCGTTGGTGATGACCACCAGGTCGTAGTGGGCGCGCATGGCCTTGCACAGCATCTCCAGCAGCGTGGTCTTGCCGGAGCCGACCGGGCCGCCGATGCCGACGCGCAGCGGGGGGAGTTTCTTGGTGCGGGTGTTCATGGTGGACTTGGGGTGAGTGATCAGGACCGGAAGAGCCGGGAGTACTGGTGTTCGTGCCGCGCCTGCAGCACGCTCCATTGGGGCAGCATGGTGTCCAGCCGGGGCGGCTGCGCGTCGGCGCGGCGGCGGGCCTCGCCCACGGCCTGCTCCAGCAGCGGATGCAGGGCCAGCAGCAGGCTCTGGCCCGCCACCTGGCCCAGCGGCACGGCCTTGATGGCGGCGGCCACCTGGTTCTCCAGCCAGGCAAAGCCATAGGCCAGCAGGGCATGGTCCTCGTCGGCATCCACGGCGGCGCAGGCGCAGGCAAAGGCCGTGGGATAGGCCAGGCCAGGGTTGTCCACAAGGGCGCCCAGTTGTGCGATGCGGGGCGCAAAGGCCTCGCCGCCCCAGGGCACGGAGCGCAGCAGGCTGTGCAGCGACCAGCCCATCTGCAGCGTCTCGGCACGGGCCTCGCGGCTGTCGCGGCTGGCAATGAACCACTGGTTCCATTCGCGCACCGCCCCCTCGTCGCCTGCGCTCCAGGCCCGGCGCAGCAGCAGCCACAGCGGCGCCTCGCAGCGTGCAAAGCCGTGGACCAGCGCATCGGCAATCCAGGTGCGCGCCGTGCCGGCGTCCGTGACCAGGCCGTGCTCGATGGCGGCCTCCAGCCCCTGCGAATAGCTGAAGCCGCCCACGGGCAGCTGGGGCGATGCCAGGTGCAGCAGGGCGCACAGGCCCTGTATCGACAGGTCAGCCATGCGGATGGTCGTGGCCGTGCCCGTGTCCGCAGCAGCCTTTGTGATCATGGTCATGGCTG
The DNA here is from genome assembly GCF_043104705.1 of Delftia sp. WSY_10. NCBI lineage: Bacteria > Pseudomonadati > Pseudomonadota > Betaproteobacteria > Burkholderiales > Comamonadaceae > Delftia > Delftia sp. WSY_10. Next base: position 431,158 of record NZ_JBICKY010000056.1, read on the forward strand.
TGGTCGTGGCCATGTTCATGCCCGTGGGAATGATCGTGTGAATGGTCGTGTGAATGGCCGTGTGCGTGCCCATGGTCATGCAGCGCATACACGCTCTGCGCCAGCGCCTGGTCTTCGGCAAAGCTGGCGTCATGGCCGTGGCGGTGGCCGCCGCCATAGGCGCCGGCCTCGGGCTCGAAGGGCGCATCCACCAGGGCCACCTGCGCGCCCAGGCGCAGCAGCATGTCGTGCAGCACAGGGTCGTTTTCCAGGTGCAGGTGGGTGGGGGTGACCTCCACCGGGATATGCCGGTTGCCCAGGTGGTAGGCCGCACGCAGCAGGCCCAGCGGCGTGGCCGCCGTCACGCGCAACACCGCCTGGGGCGCGGCGCGCACGGCGACCAGGCTGCCATCCTCTGCCACCAGCACATCGCCGCCGCGCAGCACGCTGCCGCGCGCCAGCACCACGGCAAGCTCGCGCCCCGTGGAGTCGATGGCCGCAAAGCGGCTCTTCTGGCGCATGTCCCAGTCCAGTTCCAGCGTGGCGGCGCGCCTGACCAGCACGGCGGCAAGGCCGCCGCCCTGGGGCATGTGTTTGTTGACGGTGAGCATGAATTGTTTCGTATTAACGTTCGTTATAACATTGCGAGGTCAATGACTTCCCTGGAGATTCCATCATGACCACTCTCAAACTCACCCAGGTCGGCAATTCCGTGGGCTTGATCCTGCCCAAGGAGATTCTGGCGAAGCTGAACCTGGGCAAAGGCGACACGGTGTATCTGACCGAGGTTGCCGACGGTGGCATCAAGCTTTCTCCGTATGACGAGGACTTCGGGCAGCAGATGGATGCAGCGCGCCTGATCATGAAAAAGCGGCGTGGTGTTTTGCGTGAGCTGGCGAAATGACCGGGAACATGCAGGTTTGGGTCTGGCTCAGCGAGGCCGTCATGCTGGCTGTTCACGAAGAGCAACTGACCGAGCATGGTGGCCCGGCGGGCGTGCGTGATGCCGGGTTGCTGGCATCCGCCCTGGCCAGGCCACGCCATCTGGCCGCTTATGGGGCGCCTGATGCGGCCGAGCTGGCAGCCAGCTATGGCTTTGGCATCGCGCGCAACCATCCCTTTGCGGATGGCAATAAACGCACAGCCTTTGTGGCGACCGAGCTGTTTCTCCATCTCAATGGCTGGGAATTGACGGCGGGTGACGAGTCCTGTGTGCTGACCATGGTGGCCTTGGCCGCAGGCGAACTGGACGAGGCCGGGTTCGCCCTCTGGATACGTGAGCACAGTGCGCCCTTGCCCCGCTGACCCCATTGCTCCCCCTTAAAAAAGAAAATACCGCTGCGCCATCGGCAGCTCGGTGGCGGGCTCGCAGGTCAGCAGCTGGCCGTCGGCCACGACCTGGTAGGTCTCGGGATCGACGCTGATGTCGGGCTGCCAGTCGTTGTGCACCATGTCGCGCTTGCTGACGCTGCGGCAGTTTTCCACGGCCACGGTGCGCTTGCGCAGGCCGTAGCGGTCGGCCACGCCGGCCTGCTGGGCGGCCTGCGAGATGAAGGTGAGGCTGGCCGCCGCCACGCCGCTGCCCTGGCCCGCGAACATGGGGCGGTAGTGCACGGGCTGGGGCGTGGGGATGCTGGCGTTGGGGTCGCCCATGGCGGCGCTGGCGATGCTGCCACCCTTGAGGATGAGGCTGGGCTTGACGCCGAAGAACGCAGGCCGCCACAGCACCAGGTCGGCCAGCTTGCCGACCTCGACCGAGCCCACGACATGGGCGATGCCATGCGTGCGTGCGGGGTTGATGGTGTACTTGGCCACGTAGCGCTTGACACGGAAGTTGTCGTGGCGCGCGTTGTCGCCCGGCAGGCTGCCGCGCTGGACCTTCATCTTGTGCGCGGTCTGCCAGGTGCGCAGCACGACCTCGCCCACGCGGCCCATGGCCTGGCTGTCGCTGGAGATCATGGAGAAGGCGCCCAGGTCGTGCAGCACGTCCTCGGCGGCGATGGTCTCGCGGCGGATGCGGCTTTCGGCGAAGGCGATGTCCTCGGCAATCGAGGCGTCCAGGTGGTGGCAGACCATGAGCATGTCCAGGTGCTCGTCCAGCGTGTTCACCGTGTAGGGCCGCGTGGGGTTGGTGGACGAGGGCAGCACGTTGGCCTCGCCGCAGACCTTGATGATGTCGGGCGCGTGGCCGCCGCCCGCGCCTTCGGTGTGGTAGGTGTGGATGGTGCGGCCCTTGAAGGCGGCCACCGTGGCCTCGACGAAGCCGCCCTCGTTGAGCGTGTCGGTGTGGATGGCGACCTGGGTGTCGGTCTCGTCGGCCACGCCCAGGCAGCAGTCGATGGCGGCGGGCGTCGATCCCCAGTCCTCGTGCAGCTTCAGGCCGATGGCGCCTGCCGCGATCTGCTCGCGCAGCGGCGCGGCCTGGCTGGCGTTGCCCTTGCCCAGCAGGCCGATGTTCATGGGGTAGCCGTCCACGGCCTGCAGCATGCGCTCCATGTGCCAGGGACCGGGCGTGACCGTGGTGGCGAAGGTGCCCGTGGCCGGGCCCGTGCCGCCGCCGATCATGGTGGTCACGCCGCTGGTCAGCGCCTCGTCGATCTGCTGCGGGCAGATGAAGTGGATGTGCGTGTCGATGCCGCCGGCCGTGACGATCATGCCCTCGCCCGCAATGATTTCCGTGCCGGGGCCGATGACGATGGTCACGCCCGGCTGCATGTCCGGGTTGCCGGCCTTGCCTATGCCGGCGATCAGCCCGTTCTTGATGGCGATGTCGGCCTTGACGATGCCCCAGTGGTCGATGATCACGGCATTGGTGATGACGGTGTCGGCGCAGTCGGCGGCCATGCGCTGGCTCTGGCCCATGCCGTCGCGGATGACCTTGCCGCCGCCGAACTTGACCTCTTCGCCGTAGATCGTGTGGTCCTTCTCGATCTCGATGACCAGGGCCGTGTCGGCCAGCCGCAGGCGGTCGCCCACGGTGGGGCCGAACATCTCGGCATAGGCCTGACGCGTGATGCTTGCCATGAATGTTCCCTTTCAGAGAGGTCCCATCACCTTGGCGTTGAAGCCATAGATGATGCGGTCGCCGGAGATTTCCACCAGTTCCACTGTGCGTTCCTGGCCCGGCTCGAAGCGCACGGCCGTGCCGGCCGCGATGTTCAGCCGCCAGCCGCGTGCGGCGGCGCGGTCGAAGTGCAGGGCCTCGTTGACCTCGAAGAAATGAAAGTGCGAGCCCACCTGCACGGGCCGGTCGCCGGTGTTGGTGACCGTGAGGGTCTGCACGGGCCGGCCTGCGTTCAGCAGGATCTCGCCGGGCTCGGCCAGCAGTTCGCCGGGGGTGATGCGCTCGGTCATGTGCGGCTCCCGCGCTCAGCCTGCCAGCGCCACGGCACCGTAGCCCATGGCGGCCACACCTGCCAGGCGTGCGGCCCAGGCCGAAGCCGTGCCGCCGCGCATGGCCCGGCCAAAGGCCACGCCCAGCGCATGCAGCACCAGCGTGGTGGCGACCATGCCCGCCATGTAGGCCCAGAACACGGCTGCGGGCAGCGCGTGGGGGAAGACCTCGCCATGCGCGTATCCGTGGAACAGCGCGAAGGCGCCGGCCAGCACCATGGCCAGGGCCACGGGCAGGCGGCGCTGGGCCACCAGCAGCAGGCCGAAGGCCAGCAGCGATGCAGCCACCATGGGCTCGACGGCCGGCAGCTCCAGCGGGGTCTGCGTCAGCGCCAGGCCCAGCGCCATGCATGCGGCAAAGGCCACGGGCGGCAGCCACTGGCGCTTGAGCATCAGCCCGCACCACAGGCCCAGCGCCAGCATGGCCAGCAGATGGTCCAGGCCCGCGATGGGATGGGACAGCCCGGCCATCAGGGCCTGCATGGCGCCGTCGCCGGCATGCAGGTGGGCGCCGGCCCCCGTATGGGCGCTGGCGGCCGTGGCGGCGGCCAGCAGGGCCGGGGCGAGCAGGTAGTTGAAAGTGTTGCGGAATCTGAACATGGAGATCTCCTTGATCGCTATCGAGACTGGATCTGCCCACGGCACAAGCGGATGCAGCGGGCTGGTTGGGGGTGCCCAGCAAGGGCCTAAGCTGGCCGCGCCGCCCCGCAGCGATGGCGCCGTCCCCCTTGGGGGAAGCGGCGTAGCCGCTCAGGGGGTCAAACTATTGGATGATGAACGGTGACCAGCTTGGTGCCGTCCGGGAAAGTGGCTTCGACCTGGATGTCCGGGATCATTTCTGGGATGCCCTCCATCACATCGGCGCGCGTCAGCACCGTGGTGCCCAGGTGCATGAGCTCGGCCACGGTCTTGCCGTCGCGCGCCCACTCCAGCACGGCAGCGCTGATCAGCGCCACGGCCTCGGGGTAGTTGAGCTTCAGGCCGCGCGCCTTGCGCCGCTCGGCCACCAGGGCTGCGGTGAACAGCAGCAGCTTGTCTTTTTCACGCGGGGTGAGTTCCATGGATGAGTCTCCGTTGATCAGGTGGCCCAGAGGCGGGGAGGGCGGGCAGGCATGTCCAGCAGTGCGGGGCGCAGCAGGCGCCAGCCTTCATGCAGCACGGCCCGTGCCGCCTCCATGCGCCGCGCCAGCACGCGCAGCAGCAGCACCGAGGGCGCGCCGCCCTGGCCGGCCAGCAGGCTGGCGCCGGCGCGCACTTCGTCGCTCCAGGGCAGGCTGGCGGCCAGTTGCTCGCTCAATGGCTCCATGGCCGCCAGGGGTTCCGGGGCCACGGCCCAGAGGCTGGCCTGTATGGGCAAGCCTGCCCAGGCAACCGGGCTGGACAGCAGGGCATGGCCGCAGTGCAGCTCGCCCTGTTCCAGCCACAGTGGCAGGCCCGCATGGGTCAGCCGGTTGTGAAGCTGCAGCCGCGCAGGCGGTGCGTCGGCATGGTTCCAGTGCTCGCCTGCGCCATAGCGGCCCAGCACCGTGGCGTCCCAGCCGATGGCGCGCGCGCCCGGCGCAAGATCCAGGTCCAGCGCCATGGTGGCGTCGGCACCGGCAAACAGCATGTTTTCCTGCGGCAGCCATTCCAGGATGGCGCCTTCTTCCACGCGCAGCCGCACGCGCTGCGCGGCCGGGCGGCCCTGGGACTTGTACCAGCGCGTGGCGCCTGGCGTGGTCAGCAGGGCGTGGGCGCCGGGCTCCACGGTCACATCGATCTGCAACTGGTCGCCGCCGGCCACGCCGCCGGGCGGGTGCAGCAGCACGGCATGGCAGATGCCGGGGCCTTCGGGGTGCAGCGGTTTTTGCACGCGCAGCGGGCCGCTGTGGCGTGCGTGGGAAAGCACGCTGCCCTGGCCGGCACGGTGCCCGAAGCGCAGCTCCAGCATGGCCTGCCAGCCCGAGGCGGACGTGGGCACGGCGGTGATCGGTAGCGCTGCGGACATGGGCGGGGCGGACGGTACAGGGCGTGTGGGTGGTAACGGCCTTCCGTCATGCATTTAGCGTGCCAATCCGGTGCAGTGGCGGCTGCGCCCTGCTGGTGCGCTGGCGCATCGGATTGGTGCGTGCGCTGCCATGCGCGGGGCGGAATGCGGCACGCTTGCGGTGCATTCCTGCGCCGCCGTGCCGCAGGTTGGTGCGATGCCCTACGCCCGTGCCTTGGCCTGGCGCGCCAGGCTTCTGTCCCAGGCGACCACGGCCAGCGTGCACAGGCTCAGGGCCAGGCCTGCAACGCCGGCACCCGTCCATCCCCAGTGCAGCCACACCGTCGAGCCCACGGCCGAGCCCAGCGAGGCGCCGATGAAGTACCCCGTCATGTAGACCGCATTGATGCGCGATCGCGCCGAAGGCGCCAGCGCGTAGATCACGTTCTGGTTGCTGATGTGCAGGGCCTGCAGCGCAGCATCGACGATGAGCAGCCCCGCCAGGAACCACCACAGGCTGGTGCCGCCCAGCCACAGCGCCCCCCAGCCCGCCAGCATGAGCAGGCCGCCGGCCAGCGTGGTGCGCTGCTCCAGCCCCCGGTCGGCCAGCCGGCCGGCCATGTTGGCCATGAGGGCGCCGGCCACGCCGACCAGGCCGATGAGGCCGATCTGCGCATCGCCGAACCCGTAGCCCGGCCCGGCCAGCAGCAGTGCCATGGTGGAGAACAGCACGCTCACCGTGGCAAAGCCCATGCCGCCGATCAGCGCCCGGCTGCGCAGGCGCGGCTGCTCACGCGCCAGCGTGAGCAGGGAGCGCATCACCGCGCCATAGCCGATGCGCTGGGCCGGCTGCGCAAGCGGCAGCGCGCGCCGCAGCAGCAGGGCCACGCCGGCCGTGGCCAGGGCACCGACCCAGTACACGGCATTCCAGCCGCCCAGGTCCGAGAGCACGCCGGCCACGCTGCGCGAGGCCAGGATGCCGATCAGCAGCCCGCTCATGACCAGGCCCACGGCGCGCCCGCTGGCGCCGGGCGCCGCAAAGCTGGCCGCCATGGGCACCAGCACCTGGGCCGCGACCGAGAACAGCCCCGTCATCAGCGTGCCCGCCGCCAGCAGCGCAAAGCTGTGCGCCATGCCGCTGGCCAGCATGCCCAGCGCGGCCAGCAGCATCAGGCCCAGCACCAGGCGGCGGCGTTCCAGCATGTCGCCCAGCGGCACGAGCAGCAGCAGTCCCAGCGCATAGGAGACCTGGGCCATGGTCACTGTCAGTGAGGCACGCGCCTCGCTGATGCCCAGGTCGATGGCGATGGAGTGCAGCAGCGGCTGGTTGAAGTAATTGGCGCCCGCGCACAGGCCGCAGGCCGTGGCCATGAGCAGCAGGGTGCTCTGGGGCAGCACGGGCGCGGCGGTGGCCTGCATGGGCGGCGAGGGCAGGGCGGGGGCCGGGGAGGATCTGTTCATCGGACGAATGCCTGTGGTATCTGCTGATGGGTGGCAAGCGGATGGCTCAGACCCACAGCGGCGGCCGCGCCGGCTGGGCGGTGGCGGGCAGTGCGGCCACGGCATCGACCTCGATCAGCATGCCGGGCAGGGCCAGCCGGGGCACGGGGATCAGGGTGCAGGCCGGAAAGCGCGGCAGGGTATTGCTGGGGGCGCCATCGCCGGGGGAACCATCTCCCCAATGCAGGCGCACGGCGGCCTGCCAGTCGTTGAAGCGGGCCTCCGAGTGGTCGACGATGAGCAGGGTCAGCTTGACCACCTGGCCCATGTCCGCGCCCGCCGCCTGCAGCGCCAGCTTGAGGTTGGACAGCGCCTGCTGCGCCTGGGCCGCGAAGCTGTCGGGCAAGTCGCCCGCCTGGTTCTCGCCGCCCTGGCCCGAGACGAAGGCCCATTGCGCCGGCCCGTGCACGGTGACCACATGGGTGTAGCCGTTGGGCGTGGCGTCGTAGAGGCCGGCGGGCTGCAGATGGTGCAGTTGCGGGGCCGTGGAAGCGGCGGGCTGTGCCGAGGCGGCTGGAAGTGCGTCGTGTTGCATGGTGGGCCTGGAGTCCGAAAGTGCGCCGGCTGGACCGGTGAGGCTTGCCAGTGTGAAACCTCAACCAAAGTTGAGGTCAAATGCAGGCCTGCTTGGACCTATTTTTCCTGCGCCTATTTTCTGCTGCCATGAATCTGTCTTCTGCCGGTGTCACCGCGTCCGACCATGACGGGCCGGCCATCCTCTCCGTGGGCGAAGTGGCCCGGCGCAGTGGCATCACCGTCTCGGCCCTGCATTTCTACGAGCGCCAGGGGCTGATCGAGAGCCTGCGCACGCCCGGCAACCAGCGCCGCTATGCGCGTGCCGTGCTGCGGCGCGTGGCCGTCATCAGGGTGGCCCAGCGCATGGGCGTGCCGCTGGCCGAGATTGCCGAGGCGCTGCAGGAGCTGCCCAGCGGCCGCACGCCCACGCAGGCCGACTGGAGCGCGCTGTCCGCGCGCTGGCGCCATGCGCTGGATGCGCGCATCCAGGGGCTGACCCAGCTGCGCGACCAGATCGACGGCTGCATTGGCTGCGGCTGCCTGTCCCTCAAGGTCTGCCCGCTGCGCAATGACGGCGATTGCCTGGCCAAGGACGGGCCGGGGCCGCACTTTCGCTGAATAGCATGCGCGTGGGCGCGAACAGGCCCTAGTGCTTGGGCATGGGCAGCGTGGGCGTGCGCGTGCACATCCAGCACAGCCAGCCGGCCAGCGCGCCCATGACGATGCAGTAGGCGACCAGGGCCTCGGTGATGCCGATGTGGTCCGAGAGCCAGCCCAGGCCGAGGATGGGCACGATGGTGCCCAGGTAGCCGACCACCAGGTACGTGGACAGCAGGCCCGTGCGCGTGGCCGGTGTCGAGACCTTGTTGACGATGGACATGCCCGCCAGGTTGCACAGGCCGTGGCCCGCCGCCGTGGCGATCACGCTGAGCGCGAACAGCAAGGCCGAGCCCGCAAAGCTGTTGACCAGCAGCAGGAGGTTGCAGGCCACCAGGCAGGCAAAGCCCAGAATGGCCGAGCCCTTGGTCGGGCGCGGGCGCGCCAGGTACTGGAAGCCCGCCGAGAGGAACAGGATCACGCCGATGGACAGGCCAGAAACGGCCGGCCCATGCCAGGGCACCATGCGCTGCATGAAGCTGGGCGCCAGCGATGCGAACAGGCTGAACATGCCGAAGGCGCAGAACGCACACATGCCGCCCAGCGCGTAGTGGCGCGCAAAGCGGCGCTCGGGCAGGGTGATGGTGGGCATGAAATCACGCCAGTGCAGCGCGCGTGCCTGGGTGGAGGCCAGCTCCGCCGGCTCGGCGATGCGCACCTGGTACAGCGCATAGACGGCCAGCAGGCCCAGCCCCAGCGAGGGGATATAGGCCGTGACCAGCGGCCAGGGCAGCCACTGCGCGATCAGCCCGCCCACCACGGGGCCCAGCCCGAAGCCGAAGGCAATGGTCAGGCTGGTCGTGGCCGCGGCGCGCTGCAGGTCGCCCCGGTTGTTGAGCCGGGTCATGCCCACCGAGGCCGAGGTGGTGATCAGCCCCGAAGCCACGCCGATCACCACGCGGCCCAGCGCAAAGCTGGGCACGTTCCAGGCCACGGTGGAGGCCAGCACGCCCAGCGTCATCAGGATCAGGCCTGCGCGCAGCACGGCGACAAAGCCGAAGCGGTCGGTCAGCCGGCCCAGGAACAGCAGGCTGGCCAGCGCGCCGAACATGTAGGCCACGAAGATCTGCGTGATGTGGCTGGGCTGCAGCCCCCAGGCCTGCTGGTACAGCGGGTACAGCGGGCTGGCCAGGGCCGTGCCCATGACACCCACGCACATGGAAAAACACACCCACGCATAGGGCGGCCAACGGGTTTGCATAGAAAAAGGGAACGCGAAGAAGACGAAAGCGAGGGAAAGAGGCGCCGCGCAGGCCTTGCGCCCCGAGGCGCCGCGGCACTGTCCGGGAGCGCATGGAATCTGGAATGACCCGCAGGCCAATGGGTGAATTCTAAGAAACCCGCGTGTCCTGGGTGTTGCGCCGCCTCCGAGCCCCTGGCATGCACCCGGGCATACCGCTGGCATCGTGCGCCAGGCGGGCGGGTGTACCCTGTGGCCGTCCCTGTGTTTTCCCCTTGTCCTGAGAGTCCGGCATGCCAGTTCCACCCACCGCCTTCATCACCTGCCCGCCATCGCGCAAGGCGGCTGGTGCCGCGCTTGCCGCCTGTGCGCTGCTGCTGGCCGGTTGCGGCTCGGTAGGCGGCGGCGTGGGCATAGGCATTCCCGTCGGCCCGGTATCGGTGGGCGTCGGGCTGGGCAGCGGCGGGCTGAGCGCCGGTGTCGGCACGGGCGTGGGGCCGCTGGGCGTTGGGGTGGGCGTCAACCAGAGTGGCCAGGTCCTGGGCAGCGCCGGCGTGGGCGCCTCCACGGGCGTGGGCGGCGCGCGGGTGGGTGTGGGCGTGGGCTCGTCCACCGTGCTGCACGACCCGCAGCGCTCCGCCACCCAAACACCGCAGGAGCCCGCACCTGCAGCGCCCTCCCAGACCCCCGCCGGCCAGCTGCAATGGCGCGACGCCAGCGGTCAGGTCGTACCGGCCTGCCGCGTCGACGGGCGTTGCTAACGCTTAAGCGTATGCGTCGCCCTGTAAGGTGCGCCTGGCCCAGCCTAGGGCAGCCGCTCAGGGGGTACTTCGGTTCACCCCGCCCAGACGATACGGTCCCGGCCCGCGTTCTTGGCGAGGTACAGGCGCCGGTCGGCATCGGCCAGCAATTGGTCGGCGCTGTTGTCGGGCGAAGGCGCCATGCTGGCCACACCCAGGCTGACGGTCAGCGCATGGCCCAGGGGCGAGGCGGCGTGGGGCAGGTCCAGCGCCCTGAGCGCATCGACGATGCCCTGCGCAACCAGCACCGCGCCGTCCAGCGCCGTATGGGGCAGCAGGCAGACGAATTCCTCGCCGCCATAGCGCGCCAGCAGGTCGCCAGGCCGGTGCAGCGCGCCCTGTATGGCCTGGGACAGCTGGCTCAGGCATTCATCGCCGACCAGATGGCCGTAGTGGTCGTTGTAGGCCTTGAAGTGGTCCACATCGATCATCACCAGCGACAGCGGCTCGCCCAGCCGCTGCAGGCGCATGAACTCGCGCTCCAGCTGGGCGCCGAAAAAGCGCCGGTTGGCCGTGCCCGTCAGCCCGTCGCTGTGCGAGAGCAGCTGCAGCATCTTGCGCTGCTGTGCAATCTCCAGATGCGTGCGCACACGCGCCTTGAGCACGGGCGGGCGAAAGGGCTTGGTCACGAAATCCACCGCGCCCAGGTTCAGTCCCAGTTCCTCGCAATGGGGCTCGGTCAGCGCCGTGAGAAAGATGACGGGGATGTGGGCGGTTTCCAGGTCCGCCTTCAGGCGCCGGCAGACCTCGAAGCCGTCCATCTCGGGCATGCGGATGTCCAGCAGGATGAGGTCGGGCAGGTACTGGCGGGCCAGGGTCAGCGCGTCCTCGCCCGTGTGGGCCATGAGCACGCTGCACAGATCCTTGATCACCTGGCAGATGATGGCGGCGTTGTCCGGGACGTCGTCCACCACAAGCACCTTCTGCCCGGCAGGCAAGGGCTGTAGCGGGTTGGGCAGCGTAGGGGGGAAGGCGGAGTAGGGCATGGCCGGTGGGATTTCGGGCCGAGAATACCCCGGAACCCGCAGCCCTGGATAGGGCGCAGGGGGTGTGGACAATTTGTAAAGATCTCTGTCTTCGGCAGGCAGGCGGCCCGGTGGCCTCAGGCGTATAGAGGCTCTTCCTGCATCGCCTCGATCTGCTCGTTGAGCATGTCCACCTGCCCGCGCCAGTAGTCGGGCGTGCCGAACCAGGGGAAGTTGATGGCAAAGATCGGGTCGTCCTGGCGCCGCGCCAGCCAGGCGCTGTAGTGGATGAGACGCAGCGTGCGCAGCGGCTCGATCAGGGCCAGCTCGCGTCGGTCGAAGGGGCGGAACTGTTCATAGCCATCCAGCAGGGCCCCCAGCTGGCGCGTGCGCTGGCTGCGGTCGCCCGACAGCAGCATCCACAGGTCCTGCACGGCCGGGCCCGTGCGCGCATCGTCCAGGTCCACGAAATGCGGGCCGCCATGGCCTTCGTCGTCCAGCGGCGTCCACAGCACGTTGCCGGGATGGCAGTCGCCGTGCAGGCGCAGCGTGCGCGCGCTGTGCAGGCCGAAGTGGCCGGCTGCGCTCAGGCCGTCGGCAGCGGGTGCCATCAGCTCAAGGGCGCGCTGGCAGGCGGCTTTCCAGGTGGATTCCACCTCCAGCGGAATCATTTTCCGGTCCAGCAGCCATTGCATGGAGTCGTGGCCGAAGGTGGCCAGGTCCAGCGCGGGCCGGTGCACAAACGGGCGGGCTTCGCCCACGGTGTGGATGCGGGCCAGGAAGCGCCCGGTCCACTCCAGCACCTCGAAATCGTCCAGCTCGGGCGGGCGGCCACCGCGCCAGGGGCTGACCGAGAAATCAAAGCCCGCGTAGCTGTGCAGCGTGGCACCTGCCAGCACCAGCGGGGGCACGGCAGGCACTTCGGCGGCCGTCAGCTCGGCGCTGAAGGCGTGCTCCTCCAGGATCTGATCGCGGCTCCAGCGGCCCGGGCGGTAGAACTTCAGCACCACGCGTTCGCCGTCCTCCAGCACGGCCTGGTAGACGCGGTTTTCGTAGGAGGCCAGGGCCGTGAGCCGGCCATCGCCCCACAGGCCGACCGAGGCCAGTGCGTCGAGCACGGCGTCGGGCGTGAGCCGGGCATAGGCGTGCGAACCGGCATCGGGGACGGCACTCAGATCAGGATCGTATGGTGTGGCAGACATGGGGCGATTGTCGCCGGGCTGGCTTAAGCTTTGCGTCCGCCCGACAACGCCGATCCGCCCGCCGTGCCGCTGCTGCCCCACTTCCTGCAATCCCATGCCATCGCCAGTGCGGCCGGGCCATCCGACGACTGGAGCGCCTGGCACCTCGGCCGTGGCCGCTATGCGGTCTGGGTGGTGACGATGCAGGCGCTGGCCCCGCCTGTGCGCGACGCAGTGCAAGCCGCCTGTGCGCAGGCACGCCACTGGCTGGGCGCGGCGCTGGTCCCGCACTGCCAGCGGCAACTGCACGTGACCCTGGCCACCGCGGGCTTTCTGGATGGCGGTGCGCAACTGCCGCAGGCCTACGGCGCGGCGCAACTGTCGCGCGACCTGCTCGCGCTGCAGCACCTGCCGGCCGCGCCGCTGCAGCTGGAGTTCGGTGGCTGGGGAAGTTTCGAGATGGCGCCCTACCTTCAGGTGCGCGACGGCAGGCCGGAAGGCTGCACGCTGCACGGACTGCATGGCGTGCTCGCGCAGACAGGGCCAGGGCTGGCGCTGACCGAGGCGATGCGCCCCTACGTGCCCCATGTGACGCTGGGCGCCTGGAGCGCTGCCTGGCCCCGTGACCAGGTGCTGCAATGGATGAGCGGCCTGCCAATGCAGGAGCACTGGCAGGCCGCCGTGGGCGAGATCGCGCTGGTCAGCTATGCAGCCGATGTGCTGCACGGGCCGTTGACCTGCCACGCCCGCTACGACCTCCTGGGCCGCAGGCTGCACTGGCTGCAGAGGCCGGACTGGGCCTGATCAGGCCAGAGTGATCTGCACGTCGATGTTGCCGCGCGTGGCGTTGGAGTAGGGGCAGACCTGGTGGGCCGCGTCCACCAGGGCCTGGGCGGCGGCCCTGTCCATGCCGGGCAGGCTGACCTTCAGGCGCGCGGCGATGCCGTAGGCGTTGGGGATGGTGCCTAGGTCCACTTCGGCGTCGATGGCCAGGTCCTGGGGCAGGCTGATCTTCTGCTTCCCGGCCACTGCCTTGATGGCGCCGATGAAGCAGGCCGAGTAGCCGGCGGCGAACAGTTGCTCGGGGTTGGTGCCCGTGCCGCTGGTGCCTGGCGAGGACAGGGTCACATCCAGGCGTCCGTCATCGGTGCGCGAGGCGCCGTCGCGGCCGCCGGTGGTGTGGGCACGTGCGGTGTAGAGGACTTTTTCGAGCTGGGCCATGGTGTCTTCCTTTTGCAAAGTTGTCCGGCGGTGCGGACGGGTGGAGGAAATCGTCTGCGGGTGGTCGTCAATCGCTGCGGCGCGGCACCAGCCGCTGGCGCAGTGCGCCCAGTTGCTGCGTCAGCGCCTGCAACTCGGGCAGCGTGCACTGCGTGCTCTGCAGCACGCAGGCGGGAATCTTTTCAGCCGCATCGCGCAGTGCCCGGCCTTGCGGGGTGAGCGTGATGCGCACGCGCCTTTCGTCCTGCGCATCGCGCACCCGCTCCAGCAGGCCTGCGCCTTCCAGGCGCTTGAGCAACGGGGTCAGCGTGCCCGAATCCAGATACAGCTGTTCGCCGATCTCGGACACGGTCAGGCCGTCGCGCTCCCACAGCACCAGCATCACCAGGTACTGCGGATAGGTCAGGCCGATGCCATCGAGCAGGGGCTTGTACAGCTTGGTCATGGCCAGCGATGCCGAGTACAGCGCGAAGCAGACCTGGTTGTCCAGGCGCAGAAGCTCGGAGCTGTCGAGAGGAAGGGGGGGGCTGCTGGGCATGGGTTGAATTATTGCTGTCAATTAAATTGTGCACAACTTAATTTGAAAAACCCCTTCGGATCGGAAGGTGAAGATCCGCAGGGGTCGAGGGACCGAGGGGGCCTATCGGCCCGTGAAGCGAGCGGGGCGTTTTTCGATGAAGGAGCGCACGCCCTCGGCCGCATCCTCGCTGCTGGCCAGGCGCTGCTGCACGGGAATGAAGTCGGCCACGGCGGCGGCCTGGCCCAGCTCGATGGCCTTGAGCACATTGAGCCGCGTGGCCACCACGGCCTGCGGGGCCTGGGCGGCAATGCGCTCGGCAATGCGCAGCGCCTCGGCCAGCTCCTCGCCGGCCGGCACCACCTTCTGCACGAAGTTCAGGCGATAGGCCTCGGCGCTGTCGAATTCGTCGGCCGTCAGCAGGTGCAGCATGGCATTGCCCACGCCCGCACGTTCGGCCATGCGCAGCGTGGCGCCGCCCGTGGGCATGATGCAGCGCTGCACCTCCAGCTGGGAAAAGCGGCAGTCATCGGCCGCGACCACGATGTCGGCGCCCAGCATCAGCTCGATGCCCACCGTGAAGCAAATGCCCTTGACCGCCACCACCATGGGCTTGGCGCGGCGCCGGTAGCCGACCAGGCCGTAGTCGTGCGGCTCCACCAGGCCTTGCGGGATGGCCTTCCTGCCCGAGCGCAGGTACTCCGCCATCACCGGCAGGTCCAGCCCCGCCGTGAAATGGCTGCCGAACGCATGCAGCACGCCCACGCGCAATTGCGGGTCGTCGTCCAGCCGGGTATAGGCCTCGGCCAGCTGCTGGAACATGGGGGGCGTCCAGCCGTTGCGCTTGGCGGGACGGTTGATGCCGATCAGCAGCACATGGCCGCGCACTTCGCAGCTGATGCAGCCTTCGGGCGGCGGGGTGGGGGTGTTGATGTCCATGCGTGTCTCCTGCGCATGGACCTTAGAGCAGGCCAGGGATGGGTGCAGTCGCGCAGAGGACGGTTGAAAACGAAATGAATATCTAAGCAATGCTTTCGTTTTCTGAGGTTTGGGAAGCTGATCGATGAAAATCGATAAGTTCGTTTCGATTCATTGCCAGCGCCATTGCCGATCGATAAGATCGAAACCATGCTTTCGATTTCATTGAAGCCATGAAGATCTCCATCGACTCTGTGGATGCACTCGGTGACGCGGTATGGGCCGTTCGCAAGGCGCGGCGCTTGCGCCAGGACGATGCAGCAGGCGCCGCAGGCGTGAGCCATGTCTTTGTGCGGGACGTGGAGCGCGGCAAGCCCACGGTCCAGTTTGGGCGCGTGCTGCAACTGCTGTCCGAACTGGGAATCGAGGTGCTCATCGACCTTCCCGAGGGAACCGAGCAGGCCTATCTGCAGCGCCGCCAGGCCAGGCTGCCACCTGAGTCCCATGGTTCCCACGAGTACCGAACGCGCCAGGGCGCACCGGACGGAGGGCCAGCCGCTGAAGTCAGGGAGGAGCCCGGTGCCCGCGACTCGGACGATGCGTTCTTCCGCACCGCCTTCGAAAAGAACAGGCCGTGACCGCACGCATCCTGGACGTATTCATCAACGGCCGGCTTGCCGGAAAGCTGGTCGAAAACAGGGATGTCTGGGGCTTTGCCTATGAGGAGGAGTGGATGGGCGACCCTCGCGCTTTCCCATTGGCGCCCGGCATTTCCTTGGCAAAGCGCAGGCACATCGACGGATCTACGCACCGCAGCGTCCAATGGTTCTTCGACAACCTGCTGCCCGAGGAAGCACTGCGCAGTGCGATCAGCAAAGAGCTGGAGGTGAATGAGCACGATGCCTTCGGCCTTTTGCAGGCCCTTGGCGCGGAATCGGCCGGATCCCTGGTCCTGCTGCCGCCTGGGGCGGGTGCAGCCGAGCGCGGCGCAAGGAGGCTGGAGTTCGGCGAACTGTCGCTGAGACTCAGGAACTTGCCGCGCACATCCTTGCATGCCGGATCACCCAAGCGCATGTCCCTGGCTGGAGCGCAGCACAAAATGGTGGTGCTGTACGACGAGAAAACCGCTCGCCTGCAGGAACCCTTCCAAGGGACGGCTTCCAGCCATATCCTCAAGCCGGACTCCACGGCCGAAGGCTATCCGCACTCGACCGTCAACGAGGCCTTCACCATGAAGCTTGCCGGGCGCCTGGGGCTTGATGTGCCGCCGGTACACCTGCTGTACACGCCCGAGCCGGCCTATGTCATCAACCGCTTTGACCGCGTGTTTGATGAAGCGTCCCAAGAGTGGCTGCGACTGCATGTGGTGGATGCCTGCCAACTGCTCGACCTGGCCCGGACTTTCAAATATCAAGGAGCCAGCATCCAGACACTGGCGTCGTTGATGGACCGCTGCCGCGAAAAGGCGCAAGCCCGGATGGGCATCTATCAGTGGCTGCTGTTCAACACCCTGGTGGGCAACAGCGACAGTCATCTGAAGAATCTGTCGTTCCTGGTGGACCGGGGCGGCGTCAGGCTGGCGCCGTTCTACGATCTCCTGAGCACCGCCGTCTATCACACGCGGGCTTACGCCGATGAACATGCGGTATGGCCACAGGAGCGGCTGACGGTTCCGCTTGCGGGTGCGGCCTTCTTTGCCGACGTGACCTACGGAAAGCTGCTGGCCGCAGGTACGGCCTTGGGCCTGACCCAGAGCACAAGCGGACGTGTGCTCGACAGGATGCTTGGCATGCTGGCTCCGCAGGCCGATGCGTTGATCGCAGAATTCGAGGCTGGCCAGCTCCACCAGCCTGCCGACTCTGCAATGGACCATTCCACAAGAAGTGCCCACCTGAGAATGCTCAGGTCGATACGTCACATCGTCATCGAGGACATGCTGGCGCTGGTGCGCAAAACCAAGTAGCGCGCGGCCACCAAAACAAAAGGCGAAGGCCAGCCTGAGCTGCCTTCGCCTTCGCCTTCGCTTGGCCTTGGGGGCGGTGTATCAGTAGCTGTACACGCCGCGGCCCGTCTTGCGGCCCAGGCGGCCGGCGGCCACCATTTCCTTGAGCAGGGGGCAGGCGCGGTACTTGCTGTCGCCGAATTCCTTGAGGTAGACCTCCATCACGGCCAGGCACACGTCCAGGCCGATCATGTCGGCCAGGGCCAGCGGGCCGATGGGCTGGTTGCAGCCCAGCTTCATGCCGGCGTCGATGTCCTCGGCCGATGCCAGGCCTTCGGCCAGCACGAAGAAGGCCTCGTTGATCATGGGCACCAGGATGCGGTTGACCACGAAGCCGGGGGCATTCTTCACGGTGATGGGGCTCTTGCCCAGGCGCTCGGACAGTTCCTTGACCGTTGCGTGCGTCTCGTCGCTGGTCTGCAGGCCGACGATGATCTCCACCAGCGCCATCATGGGCACGGGGTTGAAGAAGTGCATGCCGATGAACTTGTCGGCACGGCCCGTCACGGCGGCCAGCTGGGTGATGGAGATGGACGAGGTGTTGGTGGCGACGATGACGTCGGCATCCAGCAGGGCGTCCAGCTGCTTGAGGATCTTGACCTTGAGCTCGTAGTTCTCGGTGGCGGCCTCGATGACCAGTTGCGCGCCCTTGAGCGCCGCGTAGTCGGTC
The DNA here is from genome assembly GCF_043104705.1 of Delftia sp. WSY_10. Classification (NCBI taxonomy): domain Bacteria; kingdom Pseudomonadati; phylum Pseudomonadota; class Betaproteobacteria; order Burkholderiales; family Comamonadaceae; genus Delftia; species Delftia sp. WSY_10. The sequence continues at coordinate 448,623 of NZ_JBICKY010000056.1, forward strand.
GATGTCTTGATGCGGGCCAGGGCGGCGGCCTTGTCGGCCTCGGTCAGCTTTTCCTTCTTGATCAGGCGGTCCAGGCTGCCCGAGACGGTGGCCACGCCCTTCTGGACGGCGGCATCGGAGATGTCCACCATGACCACGTCGATGCCCGATACCGCGCAGGCCTGCGCGATGCCGTTGCCCATGGTGCCTGCGCCGATGATGCCTACGGTTTGAATTGCCATGACTGTCAGTCTCCTCAAACGAACAAAGTGAATGCGAACGTGAATGCGATCCAGCGATCGTAGCGGGATTCGGAGCATCCACCGGGTTTGCCCCGGCTTGCGGCGCCGCGCAGGCGACTGCAACAGTGGATGGCTACACCGCAGGGGAGGGGGAGGCATGCTGGACTACATCGTGATCGGAGGCGGCTCGGCGGGCTCGGTGCTGGCCGGGCGGCTCAGCGAGGATGCGCAGACGCAGGTGGCGCTGCTGGAGGCCGGGCCGGCCGACTCCAGCGTGCTCATCCACTGTCCGGCAGGCATGGCCGCCATGGCCAAGGGCGGTCGCCACAGCTGGGGCCTGTCCACCGTGCCGCAGCCGGGCCTGGGCGGGCGGCGTGGCCACCAGCCGCGCGGCAAGGTGCTGGGCGGCTCCAGCGCGGTCAACGCCATGGTCTATGTGCGCGGGCAGCCGGCCGACTACGACCACTGGGCCGCCCAGGGCAATCCGGGCTGGAGCTGGAGCGAAGTCCTGCCCTACTTCCTGCGCGCCGAGCACAACGAACGCGGCGCCGATGCCTGGCACGGCACGGGCGGGCCGCTGAACGTGGCCGAGCTGCGCGATCCCAACCCGCTGTCCCGGGCCTTCGTGCAGGCGGGCGTGCAGGCCGGCCATGCGCACAACGCGGATTTCAACGGCCAGGCGCAGGAGGGCGTGGGCCTGTACCAGGTCACCCAGCGCAACGGCGAGCGCCACCACGTCGCCAAGGCCTATCTGGCGCCGCACCGTGCCAGGCCCAATCTGCGCGTGGAAACGGGTGCCCAGGTGCTGCGCATTCTGTTCGAGGGCCGGCGCGCCGTGGGCGTGGAGTACCTGCAGGGCGGTACGGTGCAGCAACTGCACTGCCGGCGCGAGGTGCTGCTTTGCGGCGGCGCACTGCTGTCGCCGCAGCTGCTGATGCTGTCTGGCGTGGGGCCGGGCGATCACCTGCGTTCGCTGGGCATCGATGTGGTCCACCACCTGCCCGGCGTGGGCGCCCATCTGCATGACCACCCGGATGTGGTGCTGGTGGTCGATGGCGCGCAGCTGACCGACAGCTTCGGCCTGTCACTGGGCGGTGCGCGCAGATTGCTGGCCGCCGTGGGCCAATGGCGCAGCCAGCGGCGCGGCATGCTGACCACCAACTTTGCCGAGGCGGGCGGCTTCATCCGCAGCAGCCCCGGCGAGGCCGCGCCCGACCTGCAGCTGCACTTCGTGGTGGCCAAGCTGGTGGACCATGGGCGCAAGACGGTCTGGGGCCACGGCTATTCCCTGCATGTCTGCGTGCTGCAGCCGGCCAGCCGCGGCAGCCTGCGCCTGGCCAGTGCCGACCCGCTGGCCCTGCCGCTGGTGGATCCGGCCTTTTTCTCCGACGCGCAGGACCTGCGGCGCATGGTGAACGGCGTGCGCTGCGCCCGCGAGATCCTGGCCCAGCCGGCGCTGGCGGCCCTGGGCGGGCGCGAGATGCCGGCCTCGGCCGGCGCGCAGGACGATGCGGGCATCGAGGCCTTCATCCGCAGCCATGCCGACACCATCTACCACCCCGTGGGCAGCTGCCGCATGGGGCCGGGGCCCATGGACGTGGTCGATGCGCAGCTGCGCGTCTACGGCATCAAGGGCCTGCGCGTGGTCGATGCCTCGGTCATGCCGCGCATCGTCAGCGGCAACACCAATGCGCCCACGGTGATGATCGCGGAGAAGGCGGTGGACATGATCCGCGCCGCAGCGCGCTGAAGAACGGCCGGATCTCAGGCCCTGAAGCGCCTGCGCGTCATCGCCAGCGCAAACCAGTAGGCCGCCACCGTGGTGGCGGCCAGCACCAGGCCGTGGCGCAGCGGGTGGGCCGGCCACTCGTCCATGAATAGCGGGCGCACCAGCTCCACGGCATTGGTCAGCGGCAGCCAGTCCGAGGCCAGGCGCACGGCCTCGGGCAGCTGCTCGCGCGGGAAGAACACGCCGGACAGGAACATCATGGGCGTGAGCACCAGGGTGAAGTAGTAGGTGAAGAAGTCATAGCCCTTGGCCAGGGCGTTGAAGATCAGCGCGATGCTGGAGAACATGATGCCCACGCACAGCAGCACGGGCCAGGCCACCAGCAGCCTGGGCGAATGGCTGATGCCCAGCGCCAGCATCACGCCCAGGATGGCGGTGACCGTGAACAGCGCCTTGAAGGCGGCCCAGAGCATCTCGGCCAGCAGCACGCTGTCCAGGCTGATGGGCGCGTTCATGATGCCGTCCCAGGTCTTTTGCACATGCATGCGCGAGAAGGCCGAGTACAGCGCCTCGAAGCTGGCGGCATTCATGGCGCTCATGCAGATGGAGCCGCTGGCCAGGAACAGGATGTAGGGCACCTGCCGGCCCGTGGCGCCCACGGTGACGTCGCCCACCAAGGCGCCCATGCCGTAGCCGAAGGCCACCAGCCACATCAGCGGCTCGGCGATGTTGCCGATCAGGCTGGGCAGGGCCAGCTTGCGCCACACCAGCAGGTTGCGCAGGAACACCGGCCACCAGCGCAGCGACAGGTCGGGCGGGCGCCAGATGCTGGGGGTGTCCGATGCGGGTTCGGTCATGGTGGTTCAGCCGTCGGTTCTGATCTGTCGGCCGGTGAGCTTGAGGAACAGGTCCTCCAGGTTGGCCGGGCGGTGCAGGGTGCGCAGGTGGCTGTGCGCGGCCAGCGCCTGCAGCAGCGGGCGCGCGTCGTGCGTATAGAAGAAGACGGTGTCGCCACTGACCTCGGTGCGCCCGGCCAGTGGGCGCAGTGCCGCGTCATGCGCCAGGCCCAGGGCGCCGTTGCCGTAGGCCTCGACCACTTCGGGCTCCAGGTGCTCGGCGATGAGTTCGCGCGGGCGGCCTTCGGCGATCTTGCGGCCGTGGTCCAGCACCAGCAGCCGGGAGCACAGGCGCTCGGCCTCGTCCATGAAATGCGTGGTCAGCAAGATGGCCTTGCCCTGCTGCAGCAGCCACTGCAGACGCTCCCAGATCAGGTGGCGTGCCTGCGGGTCCAGGCCCGTGGTGGGTTCGTCCAGCAGCAGCAGGCGCGGGTCGTTGACCAGGGCGCGCGCCAGGGACAGGCGCCGTTTCATGCCGCCGGACAACTCGCCCGGCCTGGCCGCGGCCTTGTGCGACAGCGCCGCGAAGTCCAGCAGCTGCGGTATGCGGTCACGCATCTGCACCGTACCCAGTCCGAAGTAGCGCGCGTAGACGCCCAGGTTTTCCGCGCAGCTGAAGTCGGGGTCCAGCGTGTCGTTCTGCGAGACCACGCCCAGCCGCGCCTTGATGGCCAGTGCATCGGCAGGCATGTGCAGCGGCGGCGAGCCGTCTTCGGGGTGGTAGAGAACATGGCCCGCATCGGGTGCCGTCAGGCCCAGGCAGATGCGCAGCGTGGTGGTCTTGCCCGCGCCATTGGGGCCGATCACGCCCAGGCATTCGCCGGGAGCGATGGAAAAGGACAGGTCATCGACCACCGTGGTGTCGCCGTAGCGCTTGCGCAGGTTCAGGGCGTCGAAGAGCGCGGGCATGGAGCGTTTTCCTGGGGTCCGGGGCTAGCGCGCAGGCTTGGCGGCCAGGGCGGGCCTGGCCGGCGCATCCGGCGTCTCCGGCGTCTCCGATACAGCTGGCGCATCGGCGCAGGCCTGCTGCTGCGGCGGGCTCAGCCGCACCTGCGTCCAGCAGTCACGCCCGCGGCGCTTGGCAGCGTAGAGGGCGGCATCGGCGGCGGGCAGCAGCATTTCCAGGCGCAGGCCGTCCCAGACCTGGGGCGCGTGGGCGCAGCCGGCACTGAAGCGGACTTCGAAGCCCAGCGTCTGCGTCGAGGCCTGCAGCAGCGCGGACTGCAGCCGGGTGCACAGGGTGTCCACACCGTCGTCCGTGGTGTAGAGCAGCAGGCAGAACTCCTCGCCGCCCCAGCGCGCAGCGATTTCGTCACTGCGCAATTGCTGCTGCAGCAGGCGGGCGAAGAGGCACAGCGTACGGTCGCCCGTGGCATGGCCGTATTCGTCGTTGACATGCTTGAAGTGGTCCAGGTCCAGCATCACCAGGGCCAGGGCCTGCCGGTGGCGCTGGGCATGCGCCAGCATGGCGGGGGCGCGCTCCAGCAGGGCGCGGCGGTTGGGCAGGCCGGTGAGCATGTCCTGCAAGGCCATGTCGCGCAGCTGCTGGTTGGTCTCGTCGCGCCAGGCCACCAGCACGGCCACCATCAGCAGCGTGCTGCTCAACGTGACCAGCAGGGCGAATATCTGGTTGGCGCCGCTGTCGGCCGTGAAGCTGGGCAGGAAGGGCGTGGCCAGGGCCAGGTAGCTGCGCACCAGAAGTACCAGCCCCATGAAGACGGCCACGCCGCACATCAGATAGCGCCAGCTGCGTGCCACGGGGCGGCGTGGCGCCAGGCACAGGCCGGCCAGCGCCAGCAGGCTCAGTCCGTGGGCGGCGCTGAACCAGCCGGTGCGCAAGGACAAGTGGGGCAGCAGCAGGGTGAAGCCCAGCGGCCCCAGAAAGCACAGCGCGATCAGGCCGCGTTCCAGCCAGGGCGGCCGGGGCCCCAGCCATTCGCGCAAGGCGCGCGCCATCTGCCACTGTGCCGATGCCGCGCAGGCTGCTGCGCCCAGCGACAGCAGTTCGCGCGAGAGCAGGCCTTGCGGCAGGCGGCTGGCGATGAGGATGAAGATCCAGGCCCCGGCCTGGATCAGGAAGAAATGCTGGGCATGGCGCGCGGCACCGCTGACGCGCCGCCCCATGGCCAGCGGCAGGGCGGCCGACATGGCCATCATGTTGAGGGCCACGACCGAGGTCATGGAGAAAAAATCCAGGGTGGGCAGCGTGGATGGCATGTGCGTCCCTGGATGGCGGTGCGAAGCGGGGCCCTTGGAAGAAGGTGGCCGGTGGCGGGGCGCTACTGGAACGCCACCTCCGCGAAGCTGCGCAGCTTGCGGCTGTGCAGGCGCTGGGTGCCGCCCTCGCGCAGGATGTCGATGGCGCGCATGCCGATGCGCAGATGCTGGTCCACGCGCTCGCGGTAGAAGTGGTTGGCCATGCCGGGCAGCTTGATCTCGCCGTGCAGCGGCTTGTCGGACACGCACAGCAGCGTTCCATAGGGCACGCGGAAGCGGAAGCCGTTGGCCGCGATGGTGGCGCTTTCCATGTCCAGCGCCACGGCGCGGCTCTGGCTGAAGCGCAGCTGGGGCAGGTTGTTGGGCAGCAGCTCCCAGTTGCGGTTGTCGGTGCTGGCCACGGTGCCGGTGCGCATGATGCGCTTGAGGTCGGGCCCGTCCATCTGCGTGACGTCGGCCACGGCCTGCTGCAGGGCCAGCTGGATCTCGGCCAGCGCGGGAATGGGCACCCACAGCGGCAGCTCCTCGTCCAGCACATGGTCCTCGCGCACATAGGCGTGGGCCAGCACGTAGTCGCCCAGCTGCTGGCTGTTGCGCAGGCCCGCGCAGTGGCCCAGCATCATCCAGGCGTGCGGGCGCAGCACGGCAATGTGGTCGGTGATGGTCTTGGCATTGGCCGGCCCCACGCCGATGTTGACCATGGTGATGCCGCTGTGGTCGGCGCGCACCAGGTGGTAGGCCGGCATCTGCGGCAGGCGCGGCGGCGGCGTGCCCAGCTCGTCATTGGGCTGGGCCGGCAGGCCGGTGCGGCGCGTGACCACGTTGCCGGGCTCGATGAAGGCCACGTACTCGCTGTCCTCCCGGGCCATCTCGGCGTGGCCCAGGCGGATGAACTCGTCGATGTAGAACTGGTAGTTGGTGAACAGCACGAAGTTCTGGAACCACTCCGGCTGGGTGCCCGTGTAGTGGCGCAGCCGGTGCAGCGAATAGTCCACGCGCGGGGCCGTGAACAGCGACAGCGGCAGGGCCTCGCCCGGCTGGGGGCGCCAGGTGCCGTTGGCGATGCCGTCGTCCATGGCCTCGAGGTCGGGCAGGTCGAACACATCGCGCATCAGCTGCCGGCGCTCGCGCGACAGCGTGCCTTCGATGTGGTCGTTCTCGGCAAACGAGAAGTGGATGGGGATGGGCTTGTCGCTCAGGCCCACTTCCAGCGGCACGCCGTGGCTCTTGATCAGCAGGCGGAACTGCTCGGCGTAGTAGCGCGAGAACAGGTCGGGCCGCGTGAGCGTGGCCTCGTGCGTGCCCGGCCCCTCGACGAAGCCGTAGGCCAGCTGCGTGTCCGCGCGTGACACGGTGGCCGTATGCATGCGCACGAAGGGGTAGTAGGCGTGGACGGGGGCGGCCGGGGTTTCACCGGAGACGAAGCGCTGCATGTTCGTGCGCAGGTGCTCTATCTGCTCCCGGTAGATCTGCTGTACGTGCTCCAGGGCCCGCTGGGGGTCGGTGTGCAAGGTGGCTGCGGCCCGTGAGGCCTGCGAGGGGTTGTGAAGCGAAACCATGGGCTATTGTCGTTGGACTGGATGACTGTTGTGCAACTGCCAGGCGCGCGCTCTGTCGGCCGGCATGGGCGGCGCCACAAGGTACCCCTGCATCATGCCGCAGCCCAGGTCGCGCAAAAGCTCCAATTGGGCAGGTGTTTCCACGCCTTCAGCGACGATGTCCAGATGCAGGCTGTGGCCCATCTGCACGATGGCGGTGACGATGGCCGTGTCGTCCTCGCTATCGGGCACGTCGGCGATGAAGGACCTGTCTATCTTGAGCTGGTTGATGGGGTGGCGGCGCAGATAGGCCAGCGAGGAATAGCCGGTGCCGAAGTCGTCGATGGCCAGGCCCACGCCCAGGGCCTGCAGCGCCTGCAAGGTGTCCTGCACCTGGCCGCTGGTGTGCATCAGCGTGGACTCTGTCAGCTCGATGTGCAGCCAGCGCGCTTCCAGGCCGGTTTCCTCCAGCACCAGGGCCACCTCGCGCGCCATGTTGCGCTGGCGAAATTCCAGCGCGGAGACATTCACGGACAGGGGTACGGGCCGCAGCCCCTCGTCCTGCCACTGGCGAGCCTGGCGGCAGGCCTCGCGCAGCACCCAGTGGTCTATGGCCGAGATCAGGCCGCGCGCCTCGGCAAAGCCGATGAACTCGCCGGGCAGCACCAGGCCGCGCTGCGGGTGGCGCCAGCGCACCAGGGCCTCGAAGCCCGCCAGCCGGCCATCGGCCGTGAAGGTCTGGGGCTGGTAGTGCAGCTCGAACTCGCCGCGCTCCAGCGCGCCGCGCAGTTGCTGCTCCTGCATCAGCATCTGGGTGGCCTGGCCGCCGTGGGCGGGTGCGTAGAACTGCAGGTTGCGCCGGCCGCTGTCCTTGGCCGTGTGCGTGGCGCTTTCGGCGCGGTTGAGCAGTTCCTCTGCGCTTTTTCCGTCGCCCGGGTACATGGCGATGCCCATGCATGGCGAGACCACCAGCGGCGTGCCGTCGATGGTGCAGGGTGCCTCGATGATGCGTTGCAGGTGCCTGGCCTGGGTCTCGGTCTCCTGCGGATCGGGATCATCGGTGAGCACGACCACGAATTCGTCGCCGCCCACGCGCGCCACCAGATCATGGGCGCGCACGCTGCCGCGCAGGCGCTGGGCGACCTCGCACAGCAGCAGGTCGCCGGCCTGGTGGCCCAGCGAGTCGTTGATGGTCTTGAAATGGTCCAGGTCGATGAGGAGCACGGCCAGCGTGCGCTGCTTGACCGAGGCCAGCGACAGCGCCTGGCGCAGCATCTGGATCAGGCGCACCCGGTTGGGCAGCTGGGTCAGCTGGTCGTGCTGGGCCAGGAAGTCCATGCGCTCCTGGGCCAGCTGGCGCAGCGTGATGTCGCGCACCAGCACGATGCGGTAGGGCCTGCCCCCGGCCGGCATGGTCTTGGCCTCGATCTCCACGGGAATGCGGTGGCCGTCCTTGTGCTGGAGGGCGCCATCGAAACGGTCCTCGCGGCCGCTGCGCATGTACTGCAGCGCGTAGAGGCGGAATTCCGGGCAGATGTAGTCGAGGATGGGGCGGCCGATCAGCTCGTCCAGCGTGTAGCCGGCCAGGCGGGACAGGGCCTCGTTGCCGTCGATGATGAGGCCGTCGCGGTGCATGACGATGGCCTCGGTCGTGACCTCGGTGAACTTGCGCATGCGCTCTTCGCTGTCACGCACCTTCTGCGCCACATGGTGGTGGTGGCTCACGTCGGTGATCTGCACCACGGCGCCCTGCAGCCGGCCCTGCTCGAAGTGCGGCATCAGCAGCGACTCGATATGGCGAGGCGGGCCGTCCGGCTGGGGCACTTCGCGCTCGTAGCGCACATGCTCGCCGCGCAGGCCGCGCTCCACCTGCGGCGCGATGAGCTGCCACACGGCCTCGCCCACGATCTCGCGCACGGTCTTGCCCACGGCCTCGGCGGGCGTCAAGCCGAAATTGCGTGCGTAGTTGATGTTGGCGAAGCGGCAGCGCAGCGTGCGCGCATCGAAATAGGCCAGCATGGCCGGAGCCGTGTCTGCTATCAGCCGCAACAGCGCATCATCGGGCCCCGTGTCTTGCGCATCGATGTTCTCTGGCATGCGTCCCCCTCGCTGGGGATTTATAGCGGAATCGCAGAGATTTTGATAGCGCTCTTGTGCGAGGGTGAGCGGCCGCTGACGCGTGGGGGCGCGTGCGGCTGTCGGGCATCAGGGGCCGCCGTGGCGGCCTGTCTTTTTTTTGCAGCGCCGCATCAAGGGCAGGCGCGGCCGGGCGCGGTGCGGCGCAGTGTGGTAGCCCTTGCGGGCGCCTTACTTGAGCAGTTCCTGCACCTGGCCCAGCGCGGCCTGGGCGCATTTGTCGTCCAGGTGGCCGCCAGGCGCGCCGCCGATGCCCACGGCGCCGATCACCTCGTTGCCCACCTTCACCGGCAGGCCACCGCCCAGCAGCAGGTAGCCGGGAATATTCACCAGGTTGGCGGCGCCGGGGTTCTTCTGCGCGCCCTCCATGATGGCCAGCGTGCTGTTCTTGGCCGATGCGGCCGTGTAGGCCTTCAGGCGGCTGGCCTCCAGCGTGTGGGGGCCGGCATTGTCGGCACGCTGCACGGCGCGCACGGTGCCGGCGCGGTCCACCACGGTGGCGGTGACGGCATGGCCGTCGGCGGCGCAGGCGGCCACGCTGCGTGCGGCGATCTGGTTGGCCAGCTCCAGCGACATGTTCTTTTCCGTGCGCACGGCATCGGCCTGCGCGGCGGTGGCGATCAGGCCAAGGGTCAGGGCGGCGAGGGTGGCGAGCTTGGTGGTGCGGCGTTGCATGGTCTTCTCCTTGGGGGTCAGGACGGCCCGGGACACAAGCCCGGACGGCATGCATGCACTGTAGAAAATGCCGTCGCCGCGCACCATTCGGACGGTTACGCGCGCCGCTGCGTAGAAATACGGAGAAGCCAGGCGCGCTGGGCGCGGCGGTGGAGCTTCAGGCGCCTGCCGCCGGATCGGCCAGGCTGGCGTAGCGGCGTATGAGCTGCGCCAGGCTGGGCGCATCCAGCTTGGCGAACAGGTTGGCGCGGTGCGTCTCCACCGTGCGGGGCGACAGCTCCAGGCTGCGGCCTATCTCCTTGTTGGTCAGCCCCTGCACGATCAGCCCCAGCACCTCGCGTTCGCGCGCGGAAAGCTGCGCAAAGCGCTGCTGGGCATCGCGGTCGGCCTGCTGGCGTTCGCGCGACTGCACATGCTGGCGCACGGCGCTTTGCAGCGCATCGATCAGCACCTCGTCGTCCACGGGCTTTTCCAGGAACTCGGCCGCGCCGGCCTTGAAGGCGCGCCGGCACATGTCCACCGTGCCATGTCCGGTGAGCATGATCACGGGCTGGTCCACACCCTGCTCCATCAGCCGGCCCAGCAGGGCCAGCCCGCCGATGCCGGGCATGCGCACGTCCAGCACGATGGCGCCTATGCCCTGGCGGTCCAGCCCGTCGAGAAAGGCCAGCGGATCGGCCCAGCACTGCACGCGCAGGCCCACGGTGCCGATCAGCAGGGCCAGGCTGTCGCGCACGGCCTCGTCGTCATCGACCAGATGGATCAGCGGGGACAGGTCTTGGGCGGGCGCGGCAGTCATGGGGTCAGTGGTTCCTGAGGGGCGTTGGGTGCGGCAGGTGCCGGGCCATGGGCCGCAGGCAGCAGCAGCTCGAAGCGCGCCCCGCCTTGCGGCGGGGTGGCGGCGGATGCGGCCAGCTCCAGGCTGCCGCCCATGGATTCGGCCAGGCTCTGGCTGAGCGTCAGGCCCAGTCCCAGGCCCTGGGCGCGGCCCGTGGCAAACGGGGTGAACAGGCGCTGGCGCATCTCGGGCGCCACGCCGGGGCCGCTGTCGTGCACGGCCACCATCAGGCGGCTGTCGCGGCGTGCCAGCTCCACCCGCAGATGGCGGGCTGCGGGCGGCTGCTCGTCCATGGCCTGCAGTGCATTGACCAGCAGGTTGTGCAGTATCTGCTGCACCGCCACGGGGTCGGCCTGGGCGGCGGGCAGATCGGCGGCCTGCACCATGACCTGAACCTGGCGGCGCCGCAGCTCGGGCTCCAGCAGATACAGCGCCTCGGCAACGGCCTGGCCCAGATCCAGCGGCTCGGCCTGGGGCGCCAGCCCCGGCCGCTCCACCAGGCGGCGCAGCCTGCCCACCACGGCCGATGCGCGCTTGGCCTGCTCGGCAGCCTGCCCCATGGCCTGGCGTGCGGCGTCCATCTCGGGCGGGTCCTCGGCCAGCAGGCGGCGCGCGGCCTGGCTGTTGGACAGCACGGCCGTCAGCGGCTGGTTCAGCTCATGCGCCATGCCGGCCGCCAGTTCGCCCAGCGTATTGAGCCGCGCCACCTGGCCCAGCTGCAGCAATTGCTCGGCGCGGCGGCGGGCCACGCGCTGGCGCAGCAGGGTGCGCAGCGCGCCCACCGCCAGCGCGCAGCCCAGGGCCCAGCCCAGCATGGCCGTCCAGGGCAGTACCGAGGCGTCCAGCGGCTGGCGCAGGTGCAGCACCAGCGGCTGGCTGGGCGAGGCCAGGGTCTTGCTCACCTCCCACGACCATGTGTTCCAGCCGTGCGCGGCGGCTCGGCCCGGCTGGATCACGAATTCCTGCCCGCCCAGGGCCAGCCATGCGCGCACCGGGCTGGTGGCGGGCGGCAGCGGCCACTCGTCGGCGGGAATCGTGGCGCGCAGGTCCAGCAGCAGCGCGTAGCTGGCCGGCAGCCCGGCCTGCACCAGGTACAGGCGGCCCCGGACCAGGTCGGCCAGGGCCAGTTCGGCCTGGCCGCTGGCCTGGGAGCGGCGCTCGGCCTCGGCCATGCCGGGCGGCCAGGTCTCGGGCCAGGACTCGCCTGCGGTGGCCGCGCGGCGCGCCACATCCAGCACCTGGGGATACAGGCGCGGCAACTGCTTCCATGAGGCCTGGCCGGATGCGGGTTGGCGCGGCTGCAGCAGGGCCAGCGTGCCCAGAACGGCGTCGTGCTGCACCATGCGCTGGCTCAGCAGCCGGTGGGCGATGCGGGCATCGGTGTCGAAGACCTCGCGCAGCGACTGCAGGCGCTTGTGCGCCAGCCACGCCGCGCCGCAGCCTGCGGCCAGGGCCCAGGCCAGCACCCACCCCGCTGCTCGCTGCCATCCATTCATGGCGCGGATTCTGTCATGCGGCTCGTGCACGCGGTGGTCTAATCCGGAGCACCCCCCCACGTACCGCAGCGCAGCATGGCCGAACCCACTCCCTCTACTGCCAACGCTCCCGCCCCCGCTTCCGCGGCCGGCTGGATGGCGCCGCACAGGCTGCTGCGCATCTCGGTGGCCGTGGCCCTGCTGACCATCGTGCTCAAGACCCTGGCCTGGTGGCTCACGGGATCGGTGGGCCTGCTGTCGGATGCGCTCGAATCCTTCGTCAACCTGGCCGGCGCCGTGTTCGCGCTGACCATGGTCACCATCGCCAAGCGGCCGGCGGACACCGACCATCCCTATGGGCACCACAAGGCCGAGTACTTCTCTGCGGGCTTCGAGGGCATCCTGGTCATCGGAGCCAGCCTGGCCATTGGCTGGGCGGCGCTGGCGCGGCTGTGGAACCCGCAGCCGCTGGAGCAGCTGGGCTGGGGCCTGGCGCTGTCCGTGGCCAGCTCTGCCCTCAACGGCCTGCTGGCCGTGGCCATGCTGCGCTCGGCGCGCCAGCACCGCTCCATGGCGCTGGAGGGCGATGCCCGCCATCTGCTCACCGATGTCTGGACCTCGGCCGGCGTGGTCATCGGCCTGATGGGCGCAGCGCTCACAGGCTGGCTGTGGCTGGACGCGGCCGTGGCCATCGGGGTTGCGATCAACATCTGCGTGCAGGGCGCGCAACTGGTCTGGCAGTCTTCCCAGGGCCTGATGGACCAGGCCCTGGACGCGCCCGAGCGCCTGCGCATCGACGCCGTTCTGGACCGCCATGCGCACCGCGCGCATGGCGTGGTCTTTGACAACATCTCCAGCCGGCGCGCCGGCGAGCGCAGCTTTGCCGACCTGCACATGCATGTGCCCGGCGACTGGAGCGTGGCCCGCGCCGCCCGGCTGCGCACCGAGATCGAGGCCGAACTGCTGCAGGCCGTGCCCGGCCTGTACGCGCGCATAGAGCTGCTGCCGCTGGGCATGCAGACCGCCATGGAAGCCGCCATCGAGGCGGCAGGCCAGGCGGACACTTCTTCCCCATCCACCGACAAGAAACCGAACCCCGAACCATGATCAGCATCCTGCAGCGCGTGCAACAGGCCCGCGTGGAAATCGATGGCCAGGTCGCCGGCAGCATAGGCCCTGGCCTGCTGGCCCTGGTCTGCGCAGAGCGCGGCGACACCGAAGCCGAGGCCGACAAGCTGCTGGCCAAGATGCTCAAGCTGCGCATCTTTGCCGACGACGCGGGCAAGATGAACCGCAGCGTGCAGGACCTGGACGGGCAGGGCGCCTGCGGCGGCCTGCTCATCGTCAGCCAGTTCACGCTGGCGGCCGACACCGGCGGCGGCAACCGCCCCAGCTTCACGCGCGCCGCGCCACCGGCCGAGGGAGAGCGCCTGTACGACTACATCGTGCAGCGGGCGCGCGCCCTGCACCCGGAAGTCGCCACGGGCCGCTTCGGCGCCGACATGCAGGTGCACCTGCTCAACGACGGGCCCGTGACCATCCCGCTGTCGATAGCTCCGGCCACCGCGGCATAGCGCGCCGCAGACCTGCTGTTCTGGGGCGGATTCTGGCGCGATCTGCGAGCGCGGCCTGGTCGGAACATGCCTGCAAAGCCCGTATTCTTGCGGCCTCAGCATTCATCGACAGACCGACGACCATGAAGAACCATCCGTTCAAAGCCTCCACCCTGGCCCTTGCCATGAGCATGGCCCTGGCGTGGAGCGGCGCGGCCGGCGCCGACACCCTCAGGAAGCCCGCGCTGGACGCGCTGGCCCAGGCGCAGCCGGCACCCACCGACTTCGCCAGCTTCCTGAAGCAGGCCGCGGCCGCGCAGCCTGCCATCGCCCAGGCCGTGCAGCGCCATGCCGCAGGCGCCGCGCTCACGGGGGATGAACTCAACCACATCGCCCGCCTGCTGGGCCTGTACACACGTCTCACGCAGGAGCGGGCCGTGCTGGCCAGCATCGAGCGCATGGTCGCCCTGCCCACGGTGCGCGATGCCAAGGTGCCGCCGCACGAAAGCCCGGCCATCCTCGCCTTCGGCGAACTGGTGCAGCAGATGGCCAAGGACTTCGGCCTGCAGTACCGCAACGTGGACAACCGCATCTTCGAAGTCACCCTGCCTGCGAACACCGCGAACGCCACGAACGCGGGCACCGATGAATTCGGCATCCTCACCCACGCCGACGTCGTGCCCGTCGTCCCCGCCGAATGGGTGCTGGACGGCCAGGCCATCGACCCCTTCAAGGTCACGCGCGTGGGCGACAAGCTCTACGGGCGCGGCACCATCGACGACAAGGGCTCCATCGCCACCGTGCTGTTCGCCATGAAGGCCGTCAAGGACAGCGGCCTGCCCCTGTCGCGCGGCATACGCCTCATGATCGAGACCACCGAGGAAACCGGCGGCGACGCCATGAAGTACTACCAGGGCAAGACCACGCTGCCTGCCTACAACATCGTGCTGGACAGCAAGTACCCGGCCGTTGTCGCGGAAAAAGGCTCGGGCGCGCTCAAGGCCGTGTTCGACGACGTGAAGACCGACCCCGCCCGCCCGGCCATCACCGCCATGGCCGGCGCCGCCTCGGCCAACGCCATTGCGCAGACCGCCACCGCCACCATCACGGCCGGCGACGAAGCCGCCATCGAAGCCATCGCCGCGCGCCTGCAGGCGGCCAAGGGTGACTTCACCACCAGCTATGCAGGGCAGGGTGGGCCGTTCACCATCGACATCCAGCGCAGCGGCACCGCAGCCACCGTCAAGGTCACGGGCACCTCGGCCCACGGCTCGCGCCCTGAGGAAGGCGTCAACCCCGTGCCGCGCCTGACGCTGTTCCTGCAGCAGGTGCTCATGCCCACCGATGGCGTGGCCCTGGTCCAGCCCAATGCCTACAGCAACGCCCTGCGCTACATCAACGGCGCCTTCGGCCTCGACTACCTCGGCAAGCAGCTGGGCGTTGCCTATGCAGACGACTTCATGGGCCCGCTGACCCTGTCGCCCAACCTCATCAAGGCGGCCGACGGCAAGCTCGAAGTCACCACCAACGTGCGCATGCCGCGCGGCAAGACGCCCGAGCAGCTGCGCGCCGAAGTCGAGCAGCGCATCACCCGCTGGAGCGAGGCCGCCAAGGTTCCCCTCACCCTGCAGTACACCCAGGGCAACTGGATGGCGCGCGACCCCAAGGGCGCCTGGCTGTCCACCCTGCTCAACATCTTCGGCGACACCACGGGCCTGGACGCCAAGCCCGTGCCCACGGCCGGCAGCACCACGGCCAAGCTCATGCCCAACGCCATCAACTTCGGCCCCGCCATGCCCGGCAAGAAGTACACGGCGCACAACGCGCTCGAATACAAGGAACTGCCCGACCTGCGCGCCGACATGCAGATGTTCACGGAAATGCTGGTGCGCATCGGGAATCTGAAGCAGATGCAGTGACACTCTCCGGCTATTGAAATGCGAAAGTGCCTTGTGAAAGCAAGGCGCTTTTTTATTCCTGGGACAATCCGGCGAAGGGGATTGGAGCATTGATGAAAATCCCTGCGGGAGGCATTCATGCAGGACATCAAAGGCCAGGATCTCAAGACCATTCTCCATTCCAAACGCGCCAACATCTATTACCTTGAGCACTGCCGTGTCCTGGTCAATGGCGGGCGGGTGGAATATGTGACCGATGCCGGCAAGCGCAGCCTGTATTGGAATATTCCCATTGCCAACACCACCAGCATCCTGCTTGGCACCGGCACCTCCATCACGCAGGCGGCCATGCGGGAGCTGGCCAAGGCTGGGGTGCTGGTGGGCTTTTGCGGCGGCGGTGGAACGCCCTTGTTCAGCGCCAATGAAGTCGATGTGGAAGTCGCCTGGCTCACTCCGCAAAGCGAGTACCGCCCCACTGAATACCTGCAGGCCTGGGTCCAATTCTGGTTTGACGATGAACTGCGCCTGCATGCCGCCAAGCAATTGCAGGCTTTGCGATTGCAGCGGATGCAGCAGGAATGGGGCGCACGAGCCTTGCGCGAAGCAGGGTTTTCCGTGGACATGGAGCGCCTGAAGGCGCTGGTGCAGCAATTTGCGGCGCTGATGGCCAATGCGCCCGATGTCATGACACTGCTGACCGATGAGGCACGGCTGACCAAGGCCTTGTTCAAGCTCGCCGTGGACGCCGTGGGATATGGCGAATTCACGCGCGCCAAGCGCGGCACCGGCACCGATGCAGCCAACCGCTATCTGGACCATGGCAACTACCTGGCCTACGGACTGGGCGCCACGGCCACCTGGGTGCTGGGCCTGCCCCACGGTCTGGCCGTTCTGCATGGCAAGACGCGGCGCGGCGGCCTGGTGTTCGATGCGGCCGACCTGGTCAAGGATGCCGCCATCCTGCCCCAGGCCTTCCTGTCGGCCATGCGCGGCGACGACGAGCCGCAATTTCGCCGCCAATGCATAGAGGCCCTTACGCGCAGCGAATCGCTGGACTTCATCATCGACACGCTCAAGCGCATTGCCGTCGACACGGCGCGCATGGCCGGCGCGCCCACCACGCCCACAACGCCCGGCGCTGCGCAAGAGGGCGGCACATGAACGTGCTCTTCGTCTCCCAGTGCAGCAAGCGCGCCCTCACCGAAACGCGCCGCATCCTCGACCAGTTTGCCGAGCGGCGCGGCGACCGCACCTGGCAGACACCCATCACGGCGGCCGGGCTCGATACCGTGCGCAAGCTGCTGCGCCAGAGCGCGCGCAAGAACACCGCCGTGGCCTGCCACTGGATACGCGGACGTGACCACAGTGAACTGCTGTGGATCGTAGGCGACGGGCGCCAGTTCAACGCCGAAGGCGCCGTGCCCACCAACACCTCGGCCAGCAACGTGCTGCGCGCCGAAGATGAAAGCCACTGGCACCACCTGCCACTGATCACGGCGCTGGCCGCTTTGGCGGCCCTGGTGCATGACCTGGGCAAGGCCACCCAGGCATTCCAGGACCGGCTGAAGAATCCTGGCCTGCGCGAGCGCAACCACTACCGCCATGAATGGGTGTCGGTGCGGCTGTTCCAGGCTTTCGTGGGCGGCGACGGCGACGCGGCATGGCTGCAAAGGCTGGCAGCCTGTGTGGATGAGGCCGCCGATGCCCGGGCCTTTGAGGCGCAATGGCTGGATCACCGCAGCGGCCGCCTTCTGCGCGATGGCCTGGACGAGCCGCAGGCCAGCCAGCATCTGCCGTTCAAGGCGCTGCCGCCGCTGGCCACCGCCGTGGCCTGGCTGGTTCTGACACACCATCGGCTGCCCTGCATGCCGGTCGCTGCAGGCCGGCAGGAGTCCTACGACGATCTGGAGCCCGACCGCCGCCAATGGTGCCGCTTCGGCGCGCGCCCGCGCTTCGTCAACAGCAATGAGATCGAGCAGCTGCTGCAGTGCATCAGCGCCGACTGGAACGAGCCGCGCGAGAAAGCCGACCCGGCGAAAGTGCGCTCCCATTGGGACTTCCCGCAGGGCCTTCCGGTGGCCACGGCCGCCTGGCGCAAGCAGGCGGCGCGCTATGCGCTCAAGCTGCAGGAGTTGGCGGGCCGGTCGCTTGACGCTGCAAGCCTGGGCGATCCGTTCACGCTGCACCTCTCGCGCCTGTGCCTGATGCTGGCCGACCACCACTACTCCAGCATCGAGGACGAAGCGCGCCGCCAGCCTTTCCGCAACGCGGGCTATCCGCTGTACGCCAACACCCGGCGCAAGAGTGCAGCTCCAGGCGCCGCGTCCGCTTTCAACCAGACGCTGGACGAGCACCTGCTTGGCGTGCAGGCCCATGCCACGCTGGTGGCGCGCTCGCTGCCCACGCTGGCGCGCAGCCTGCCGGCACTGCGCAGCCATCGCGGCCTCAAAAAGCGCAGCAGCAACGCGCGCTTCCAGTGGCAGGACAAGGCTGCCGACCTGGCTGCCAGCGTGCGCCACCGGGCCGCCAGCCAGGGCGGCTTCATCGTCAACATGGCTTCCACCGGCTGCGGCAAGACGCTGGGCAATGCCCGCATCATGAACGCGCTGGCCGACCCGGGCGTGGGCATGCGCTGTGCCTTCGCCATCGGCCTGCGCACGCTCACGCTGCAGACGGGGCGGGTGTTCCAGAACGACCTGGGACTGGGCGACGACCAGCTCGCCATCAAGGTCGGCGGCGCGGCCAGCCGCGCGCTGTTCGAGTACTGGGAAGCGCAGGCCGAGGCCACGGGTTCGGCCTCGCGCCAGGCGCTGCTCGACGAAGGCGGGCAAGTCCTGTTCGACGGCAATGACCAGCACCCGCTGCTGCAGCGCCTGACCGACGATGCGCAGGTGCGCTCGCTGATCGCCGCGCCCGTGCTGGCCTGCACCGTGGACCACCTCACGCCCGCCACCGAAAGCCTGCGCGGCGGCCGCCAGATCGCGCCCATGCTGCGCCTCATGACGGGCGACCTCGTACTGGACGAGCCCGATGATTTCGACATGGCCGACCTGCCCGCGCTCACGCGACTCGTGCACTGGGCGGGCCTGCTGGGCTCACGCGTGCTGCTGTCCTCGGCCACCTTGCCGCCAGCGCTGGTGGAGGGGCTCTACCTAGCCTACCGCGCCGGGCGCGAGATCTTCCAGCGCCATCGCGGCGAGCGGCCCGGCGAGCCCGTGGCCGTCTGCTGCCTGTGGGTGGACGAATTCCACCAGCAGGCACTGGACTGCGCCGATGGCGCAGGGTTTCGCACAGGCCACGGAAGCTTTGTGCAAAAGCGCGTGGCCCAGCTCGCCCGGGCCGAGGTGCGGCGCTTGGCTGCCATCGCTCCCCTGCCTGCCGGCTGGCAGGGGCTGGACCCGGCCGCGCGGCGCCGGGATTTTGCGCGCATCGCGCTGGAGCATGCATGGCAGTTGCACCAGCAGCCGGGCAACCATGGCATTGACCCCGCCAGTGGCAAGCGCGTGAGCTTCGGCCTCATCCGCATGGCCAACATCGAACCGCTGTTCGACGTGGCCGTGGCCATGTATGGCCAGGGCGCTCCTGCACCGGGCGTGCGGGTGCACCTGTGCGTCTACCACTCGCAGTTTCCGCTGCTGGCGCGCTCCAGCATCGAGCGGCACCTGGACACCGTGCTGGACCGCCGCTCCCCCGACGGCGCAGACCCCATCATCCAGAGGCCGGCCATCCGCGCATTGCTTGATGCCAACGATGAGGTCGACCACCTCTTCATCGTGCTCGGCTCCCCCGTCACCGAAGTGGGCCGCGACCATGACTATGACTGGGCCTTGGTCGAGCCCTCTTCCATGCGCTCGCTGATCCAGCTGGCCGGACGTGTGCGGCGCCACCGGCCGGGTGCGGTGCAGGAGGCCAACATGCGGGTGCTGGACAGCAACCTGCGCGCTTTCGAGCATCCAGGCCGGGCGGCATTCTGCAAGCCGGGTTTCGAGATGGAGCCGGTGGATGACAAGGCAGATACGGCGCGGTACTTCCACCTGCGCTCGCATGACCTGCAATCGCTGCTGGCCAAGCACACCAAGGGCGAGCCCCTCTGGCCCGTGGATGCCCGCGCACGCATCGAAGTGGCCAGGGAGCAGTTCCACCCGGCCAGGAACCTCGTGGACCTGGAACACGCCCGCATGCACGACACCATGCTGCCGCGTCCCGCAGGCAGCCCGGATGCCACGCCGGTGCTGCGCGCCGCCAGCCTGCACTGGGCCAGCCCTGCCTGCTTCTGGCTCACGGGCCTGCTGCCGCAGTTCCAGCGCTTCCGCTACGACCCGCTGCCGCGCGTGGATGTGGTGTTTCTGCCGGACGAGGAGGAAGAGGGCCTGCACCTGCACCGCGTGGTCGATGGCCAGCGGCGGGGCGACAAGCTCCATGTGCTGGTGCAGGACAGCCTGCTGCACCGGGAGCCCTTGGACCCACGGAAGGGGTCTGTCACTGCATGGGGGCAGGCCGACCTGATGCAGGAACTGTTAGCCCTGGCGGAGGGCAAGGGGCTGGCGCTGGATGCCTGTGCAAGCAAGTACGCCACGGCCAGCCTGCCCGACAAGGCACAGGGCTGGCGCTGGCATGGCGCGCTGAGCTTTGTGGGCCGGGCCTGAGGATCAGGCGGTATGCAGCTGCATCGGATGAACTTGCCTCACGGACGCCTGCAACTCCGCGTTCAGCTCTGCCGTGCGCAGGTCGTAGGCGGTCTGAAGGTTCAGCCAGGACTGCGCGTCGCCCCCAAAGAAGCGGCTCAGCCGCAGCGCCGTGTCGGCCGTGATGCCGCGCCGCTCCAGCACGATGTCGTTCACGCGCGAGGCGGGAACGTGCAGGTGCCTGGCCAGCGCGTTGGCGCTCATGTCCATGGGCTTCAGGTAGTCCTCGCGCAGGACTTCACCTGGGTGTATGGGGCGCATGCCGTTCCTCGTCATGTTCCTGCTCCTATCTTCACGTGTTCGGTGTGCTTGAAGTTTTCTGCACGTGCGATATGCCAGCGTCATCCGGCCTTAAGAAGTAATGCTGGCGGTTTGCATGTTGGTGCTGCCGAAAACATAGCTGCCTACACGGCAGAAAAAGAGCACCACCACTGCGGTATTTGCTGAGCTTCCTTCTCGGAACACGATCACTGAGGTATGGTTTGACTTTGCATAAAGCCCACTCCACAATAGGAGCCGTCGCCGCTGCTCCACAACGGCGACGGTCCATCAACACCAGCTTCCAGGCTACCAAAGGATTGGAGGAACAGTGATTAGCAACCACGTCACCTTATTAGTTCGTTGACGGCTTGCCGTCAGTTCCACTTTCTCCGGTCGGTTTGTGCTGACCGGGGAATTATCTTTCATTTCTCACGAAAGGTGATCCCTATGTCCAACGCCCCGGCAACAGGGCGCAAGGCAGGTTTTCGTGCGGCAATCGACCAGTTCCTGCAAGAACGATTGCAATCCAAGCTCGAAAAGCTCAAGCCTGACGATCCTCAGCGCGACGAACTCGTCGCATCATTCCTGCGTGATACCTGGGTGGCCAGTGCTGCCAAGCGCGTCGATCAAATCCAGGCCGTCACCCACTCCCTCAAACCCATACACCCCGACGCGCGCGGCACCAATCTCTATGTGGAGCCGGCCAGCCTGCCCGTGCTGCAGGAACTGGGAAGCCATGCGCTGGGGCAGTCATTCGCCGGCGACGTGGTGGGCAATGCGGCGGCGCTTGACGTCTACAAGTTCCTCAAGGTCGAGGTGGAGGGCACCAGCCTGCTGGCCGCGCTGCTGGCGCAAGACCCGGGCGCGCTCCAGGCCCTGCATGAGGACCCGCAGCAGGCCATGGGCTTGCGCGATGCCTTCGTCGGCCTGACCCAGCCGCGCGCGGGCGCACCCAGTTCGCACACGCGGGCCAAGCAGTTGTACTGGCTGACGGGCAGCGATGCCTGTGCCGATGAAGGCTATGAATTGCTGGCGCCGTTGTTTGCCACCTCGCTGGCGCATGCCGTGCATGCGCAGGTGCAGGAAGACCGCTTTGGGGAAAGCAACAAGGCGGCCCGGCAGGCGCGGCGCGAGCGCAAGGCGCATGACGGCGTCTTCCATGACTACCCGGGGCTGGCCGTCCAGAAGATGGGAGGGACAAAGCCACAGAATATTTCCCAGCTCAACAGCGAGCGTGGCGGGGTCAACTACCTGCTGGCTTCGCTGCCACCGGTCTGGCGCAGCAGCGATGTACGGCTGCCGGTGCATGCCAGCTCCGTGTTCGACAAGCTGTTCATCGGCCGTCCCGAGGTGCGCAGCACGGTGCGCAAGCTGCGTGCCTTCCTTGCGACCGACCCGGAGCCCAACCTGCAAACGCGTGAGCGCCGCGAAGCCTTCGTCGATGCGCTGATCGATGAAATGGTCTCACTCGCCGGCGAAGTGCAGCAGGCCCTGCCCGCTGGCTGGAGCTGCGACTCGGAACGCTTCGGCAAGCTGGTGCGTGAAGAGCAATTGTGGCTGGACCCATTGCGGGCCGAACTGCGCGATGAGGCAGATTTCGCCCGCGAATGGCTTTGGATGGACTGGCCTGCCGAGGTAGGCAAGCGCTTTGCCAACTGGCTCAACAGCCAACTGTTCGGCCAGTTGCCCGTGGGCGACGCCGAGGCGCGTGTGTGGCGGAAAGAGCTGCTGACCGATGAGGATGGTTTTGTGCAGCAGTTGCGCGAACTGCGCAAACGGCTTGAAGACAGGGAGGACGCGCAATGAGCCAGTCTCCACAAGCGCTTCTCGTTTTTCCCCATCTGCGCGTGCAGAACGCCAACGCCATCTCCAGCCCGCTCACCCATGGCTTCCCCTCCATCACCGCCTTCACCGGCCTGATGTGGGCGCTGGAGCGCAAGCTGGCGCAGGCCGGCATCCCCTTGCGCCTGCACGCGGTGGGCGTGGTCTGCCACCACCATCAGGAGCAGGTGACGCAGGGCTATGTGCGCAGCTTCAACCTCACGCGCAACCCGGTGGACAAGGACGGCAGTACCGCCGCCATCGTGGAGGAAGGGCGCATCCACCTCGACATCTCCCTGGTCTTCACCGTCTCGGAAAAACGCGTCCCTGGCTCCAACTCGGCCCCGACCCTGGTGCAAAGCGCTGCCGAGCCGATGCAGCAATGGGCCGATGAAGCCGGGCAAATCCTGTCGCAAATGCGGGTGGCCGGCGGCAGCCTGCTGCCATCGCGTGCCGCGCCCGGCAGGCGCGTGCGCCCCAGGCTGTCCGTGCTGGCAGAAGACGCCACGGAGCGCAGCCGACAGTTCCGAGAATGGCGGCGCCAGTGGCTGCCGGGCTTCGCCCTGGTGGGGCGTGACGACCTGCTGGCCGACCGCCTGCACAGGCTGCGCGACAAAGCGGCGCACACCACGCTGCTCGACGCCTGGCTGCATGCATCGCGCTTCAACCACGAGCCCGTGGCAGCGGCCGAAGGCCAGCCCCCGCCTGCCGATGGCAAGCAGCCATGGGCAGACCCCTGGCGCGGCCCGGGCAGCGGGTGGATCGTGCCTGTGCCCGTGGGCTATGCGGCGCTCTCGCCATCGCATGCCGCAGGCGAAGTGCTCAACGCCCGCGATGCCACCACGCCGCTGCGCTTCGTGGAGTCGGTCTACTCGCTGGGCGAATGGATCAGCCCGCACCGCCTCACCCATCTGGAGCAACTGCTGTGGCATGCGCACACCGATGAAAAGCGGGGCCTTTACCGCTGCCGCAGCGGCTACGTGCCAGACCCCGCAACCGTGGCCGACCCTGACGACGCCGCAGCCCAGGAGCAGGAAGACGACGACAGCTATGCATACACCTGACCCGCGTCCTTGCACCGCCGCCTTTCACACCGTATTGCCAAAGGATTGAACACCATGTCCAGCACCCTCAAGACCGCATCCGTCCTCGCCTTCGAACGCAAGCTCGACCCCTCCGACGCCGTCTTCCACGCAGGCAACTGGGATGACCGGGCGGCCTCCGCCTCCTGGCCCTCCGTCAAGCTGCGCGAGAAATCCGTGCGCGGCACCATCTCCAACCGCCTCAAGACCAAGGACCAGGACCCGGCCAAGCTCGACGCTGCCATCGAGAACCCCAACCTGCAGACCGTGGACGTGGCAGCCCTGCCCGCCGATGCCGACACGCTCAAGGTGCAGTTCACGCTGCGCGTGCTGTCTGGCGCAGGCACCCCGTCTGCCTGCAACAGCGCCGAATACCAGGCCAGGCTCGCGCAAACGGTGCAGGCCTATGCCTCGGCCCAGGGCTTTGCCGAACTGGCCAACCGCTATGCGGCCAACCTGGCGAACGGGCGCTTCCTGTGGCGCAACCGCGTGGGCGCGGAAAGCGTGCAGGTGCAGGTGGTGCAGCTCAAGGATGGCAAGGCCGGGCAGGCATGGTCGTTCGATGCGCTGGCCCACAACCTGCGCACGCTGGAGCAGCCTGACGAGAAAGTGGCTGCGTTGGGCAGCGTGATCGCGCAGGGGCTTGAGGGCAAGGCCCATGTGCTGCTGCAGATCACCGCCTTTGTGCGCCTGGGCGCGGGCCAGGAAGTCTTCCCCTCGCAGGAACTGATCCTCGACAAGGGCAGCACCAAAAAGAGCAAGACGCTCTACCAGATCGGGGAAAAAGGCCAGGAGGTCGCCGCCATCCACTCCCAGAAAATCGGCAACGCCCTGCGCACCATCGACACCTGGTACGACGGCGCGCAGGACCTGGGCCCCATCGCGGTCGAGCCCTACGGCTCCGTCACCACCCAGGGCAAGGCCTGGCGCCAGCCCAAGCAAAAGCAGGACTTCTACACCCTGCTGGACGACTGGCTGCTCAAGGACAAGGTGCCGCCCGTCGAGCAGCAGCACTTCGTGATGGCCGTGCTGATCCGTGGCGGCGTCTTCGGCGATGCGAGCTGATGGCCATGACCTCGCACTACATCGACATCACGCTGCTGCCTGACCCGGAATTCAGCCACGCCCACCTGCTGGGCGCGCTGGTCGCCAAGCTGCACCGCGCGCTCGTGCAACTGGGCAGCGCTGACATAGGCATCAGCTTTCCCGGCTACAGCCTGCGTCCACGCACTCTGGGCACCATCCTGCGCCTGCATGGCAGTGAAGCCGCGCTGCGCGGCCTGATGGAACAGCCCTGGCTGCAGGGCATGCGCGATCACGTGCACTGCACGCCGCCAGCTTTGGTACCAGAGGGCGCCGTGCCCTGCCTGGTGCAGCGCCGGCAATTCAAGACCAGCCCCGACCGCCTGCGCCGACGCCGCATGCGGCGCAAGGGAGAAACCGCTGAACAGGCCGCGGCCGCCATCCCCGACAGCGTGGAGCGCACCCCGGACCTGCCCTACGTTCAACTGCGCAGCGCCAGCACCGGCCAGCCGTTTTGCCTGTTCGTGGAGCAGAAAGCGGTGCAGGGCACGGCGGGCCAGGAAGGCTTCAACACCTACGGGCTGAGCCTGGGAACTGCTGTTCCCTGGTTCTGAGCCTTTTTCTGGCGGCCTGAAGACTGCCTTGTAAATCAACAGCTTGGCGGATGCCCCGGAATTTGGGGTGTTCGCCAGCTGGAGGTGAAAGCTCTTTCAAAATCAATGGATTAGGGAATTTTTTGCCTAGTTCGCTGCCGCATAGGCAGCTCAGAAAAGCAGCAGGTCGACGTGCAGGCCCAGCGGCACGTTCGCTGCCGCATAGGCAGCTCAGAAATCCTACAAATCCGGCGATGCATGGGCGTGCATGTTCGCTGCCGCATAGGCAGCTCAGAAATGGCGACCGAGCGCGCGGCCGCAGCTGCAGCGGTTCGCTGCCGCATAGGCAGCTCAGAAATGACACAGAGTCCACAAGTGTGCTGGATCCCTGTTCGCTGCCGCATAGGCAGCTCAGAAAAAAGCGCCTATGACATCAACCGGGAGCACGTGGTTCGCTGCCGCATAGGCAGCTCAGAAACTCTGAAAAACGCATAAGCTCGCGCAGCATTGAGTTCGCTGCCGCATAGGCAGCTCAGAAATGACGCCGCAACCGTCGCCCGCCACCCTGCCCGTTCGCTGCCGCATAGGCAGCTCAGAAACCGAGTCCGATCGATAGGACTCACACATTAGGGTTCGCTGCCGCATAGGCAGCTCAGAAAAACGAAGAAGCCCACGCCAAGACGTGGGTTCGGTTCGCTGCCGCATAGGCAGCTCAGAAATTGGGAGAGATGGGTTGGCGGTAGCCTGGAGAGTTCGCTGCCGCATAGGCAGCTCAGAAATGGAAGTCCGCAAACCGGCGCACTGCATCTGCGTTCGCTGCCGCATAGGCAGCTCAGAAAGGGCGCGCGCTTGGCGGGCTGCTTTCGATGCCGTTCGCTGCCGCATAGGCAGCTCAGAAATGACGGCGACCCCTGGGGCCTGGCGGGCTTGTGTTCGCTGCCGCATAGGCAGCTCAGAAACGAGGCTGCAGCACTTGAGCGCGCACAGGAAAGTTCGCTGCCGCATAGGCAGCTCAGAAATGAGTCTCGTAGACGTTCTTAGGCGTCGCAGTGTTCGCTGCCGCATAGGCAGCTCAGAAAAGCGTAGGTGTGGCCGATGCGGCCCTCTGCGTGTTCGCTGCCGCATAGGCAGCTCAGAAATCGGGCGTGTAGGGGAACGCTACCCACAACACGTTCGCTGCCGCATAGGCAGCTCAGAAAGGGTCGGGCACGCGCTCGAAGTGGTAATCGCGGTTCGCTGCCGCATAGGCAGCTCAGAAATTCGGGAAGCCTTCACCCTGCCGTGCCTCCAGGTTCGCTGCCGCATAGGCAGCTCAGAAACAGTTGGGTTCATCGAACGTCGTCGCGGGAATGTTCGCTGCCGCATAGGCAGCTCAGAAAGAGCGCAATCGCTGACTCCTGATCTCGACTGAGTTCGCTGCCGCATAGGCAGCTCAGAAATTGGGGGAGATCGGCTGACGGTAGCCAGGCGAGTTCGCTGCCGCATAGGCAGCTCAGAAAATAGAGGCGAAGTGGTTCAGCTTGGAAGAAGTGTTCGCTGCCGCGTAGGCAGCTCAGAAAAACGCAGGGCATCTGGGTCGTGCTGGTCCACCGTTCGCTGCCGCGTAGGCAGCTCAGAAAGTGACGCTCATCGCCGAGCCGGTAATCGGCCAGTTCGCTACCGCGTAGGCAGTTCAGAAATTGAAGCGCAGCATCCAGCGCTGCGGGATCGCGTTCGCTGCCGCGTAGGCAGCTCAGAAAAGACGAGGCGCGCGCTGCGGTGTCGAGAGACTGTTCGCTGCCGCGTAGGCAGCTCAGAAATACAAGGAGCTTTCGGACCGTCTCGTCGGGGCGTTCGCTGCCGCGTAGGCAGCTCAGAAAGTCAAGGAAGCCCTTGTTCGCGGCATCAATAGGTTCGCTGCCGCGTAGGCAGCTCAGAAAACGCCGAACTGCAGCGTGATCGAGCCCGTGGCGTTCGCTGCCGCGTAGGCAGCTCAGAAAACTTGGCCCCCATGCTGGCTGACCAGCCACGATGTTCGCTGCCGCGTAGGCAGCTCAGAAATCAGAAAGATGTGGTTCGAGTTTAGGGACTGGGTTCGCTGCCGCGTAGGCAGCTCAGAAAATGGCCTACGAAATGATCTCGCGCCCCGTGGCGTTCGCTGCCGCGTAGGCAGCTCAGAAAATGGATTGCGGGCCGTTCCAGACCACGGCATGGTTCGCTGCCGCGTAGGCAGCTCAGAAAGAAGCCCGGCGAAGGCCTGCCCTGCGGCCACTGTTCGCTGCCGCGTAGGCAGCTCAGAAACTGGAGGATTGGGCCGGCGCCTTCCTCGAAAAGTTCGCTGCCGCGTAGGCAGCTCAGAAAAGCAGGGCGCGGACCATCGGCCCGCTGAACAGGTTCGCTGCCGCGTAGGCAGCTCAGAAATCGATGAGGTCTTCCGCCATAGCCTCTGCGCTGTTCGCTGCCGCGTAGGCAGCTCAGAAAATGATGGCGTCCGGGTGGCCCGCGTAGCCCAGGTTCGCTGTCGCGTAGGCAGCTCAGAAACCACTGGGCACAAGGAGAGCTGACATGCAGACGTTCGCTGCCGCGTAGGCAGCTCAGAAAACCCGTCAGCAGGGCCACAGCGCCCGTGACGCGTTCGCTGCCGCGTAGGCAGCTCAGAAACGATCCTGTCCGTCTGCTGGAGATGACTCAGGGTTCGCTGCCGCGTAGGCAGCTCAGAAAATCGACATCACGCGCGCCCAAGCCGCCGCCGAGTTCGCTGCCGCGTAGGCAGCTCAGAAATACGGGGAGCAGGCGCAGGCTTTCCCCCGGCAGTTCGCTGCCGCATAGGCAGCTCAGAAATGCTTGATCGCCAGGTCGCGGTCGGTAGTTGCGTTCGCTGCCGCATAGGCAGCTCAGAAATTGAGGCACTGGACCTCTGTATTGCTGATCCAGTTCGCTGCCGCATAGGCAGCTCAGAAATGGAACCAGTTGATGGGCAACAACCAGACCGGGTTCGCTTCCGCATAGGCAGCTCAGAAAGATGCAATCTGAGGACACACCATGAACTGGCAGTTCGCTGCCGCATAGGCAGCTCAGAAATGACCCCCTCCCCCGGCTCGTAGCCGTGGAACGTTCGCTGCCGCATAGGCAGCTCAGAAACCGCCGGGGGCTCGGATCGATACCCGCCACGGGTTCGCTGCCGCGTAGGCAGCTCAGAAATGTCCAAAGTCTGCTTTGGCGCCGGTTGCGTCGTTCGCTGCCGCGTAGGCAGCTCAGAAACTGGCCAAGCTCGCAAATCATGTGGCCAAAGAGTTCGCTGCCGCGTAGGCAGCTTAGAAAATCTCGGGCCAGATCCGTTTCCACCGCACAGGGTTCGCTGCCGCGTAGGCAACTCAGAAAACGGAGCCGCCCGGCGCGGGGGGGGCGCTCAGGTTCGTTGCCGCTTAGGCAGCTCAGAAAGGCTGCTGACTTGGAGGCGACAGAGAAGCCTCTGCATTCAACCTTCCGGGCCATGCTCCGCGTATTCCACAAAGGACGGTGCTTCATCAAACAGTTGCAAGAGCAGTTTGAGGCGCCGGGCGTAGAGGCTCTGTGGCCGGTTGAAGGCCTGGGCTGCCAGGGCGATGGCTGCGCGGGCGAGATACCACTCGTTGTCGAATTCGCTGGCGTCCTCGAATACCTTGTGCCGAATTTGCCGGATGTGATTCAGCGCCAGGTCTGCGGCCAGGTCCACCTCTACATCCGCGTCATGCCAGTCCCTGTCGGCACAGCGTGTTTCGATCAGGGCAACCAGCCCCATCTCTGCGCGGGCAATGGACAGGGCGATCATTTGCTGCATGGTGGGCCAGGCAGCGGTGTCCATCGTGCAGGGCTTGTTCGTTGGGTGTCGTGACGCAGCCATATCGATTCCTTTGTCGTCGCTTCAATGACTCGGGCTTTCTATGCACGATCTATGCACTCAATATTCTATGCACTGTGCATAGAAAATGGCAAGTGTGTTCCATGGCAAAGTGCGCGGATGGCACGCGACGACCCAACCATCTACATGCGTATCCCTCAGGAGCTGAAGGATCTGCTGGATGCCGCTTCCGAAGAGAACCGGCGCTCAATGACTGCCGAGGTCGTGGCTCGGCTACAGCAGACCTTTGCGGCGCCGCGCGTTTCGGGCATGGACAGCGATAGTTCGCAAATGAATCTGGATACCCGCGTCGGTGACGAAACGCTGGAAACCGTGAAGCGTATCGAAGAGCGGTTGCAATCGCTTGCGCAAGCCCTGGCCCAGCCACAGAGCGGCTCTCAGCCAGCCACGGATGCGGCGACGCCGGAAAAATCCATAGGCAAGCGCGTATCAAAGACAGTGCGGAGTGCGGCGCCGAAGAAGTAGCTTTCTGGCCTCACTGCCTCCAGAAAAACACCCCCGCCATCACCAGCCCCGTCAGCACGATGCCCGCGCGCAGCCATTCGGGCGGGATGCGGCGCGCCAGGCGGGCGCCGCCGTAGCCGCCTGCGGTGGCGGCAATCATCATGACCAGGGCCTGCTCCCACTGCACGACGCCGCCGGCCGCATAGATGGCGACGGCAATGGCCGTGAGCAGGGCGGAGACCAGGTTCTTCATGCCGTTCATGGCATGCAGCCTTGTCTGGCCCAGCAGGCCGAACAGGGCCAGCAGCAGGATGCCCAGGCCGCCGTTGAAGTAGCCGCCGTAGATGGCCACGACCAGCATGCCGGCGCCGGCCTTCAGGGGCGATGCATGGGCGGCATGCTCGGCGCTGCCGCGTGATGCCATGCGCCTGAGCTGGGGCGCGAAGGCGAACATGGCGGTGGCGGCCAGCAGCAGCCAGGGGACGACCTTGCGGAACAGGTGGTCGGGCGTGACCAGCAGCAGGGCCGCGCCCAGCGAGCCGCCGATGAGCGACAGCACGATGACGCCGCGCATGCCCAGGCCGGGCGGCGGCTCCATGTCCTGGCGAAAGCCCCAGGCACCGGCCATGTAGCCGGGCAGCAGGGCGACGGTGCCGGTGGCGTTGGCGGCCACGGGCGGCACGCCGGTGAAGACCAGGGCGGGCAGGGTGAGGAAGCTGCCGCCCCCGGCGACGGCATTGAGCGCGCCGGCCACGAAGGCGGCGCTCATGAGCAGTGCGATGTCCCACATGGGTGTTGTCTCCTCCTGGAGCCGGGCATCGGCAGGCCGCCGTGGCCTTGCGCGGCCAGGCCGGTGTTATAGGTCGAGGCCGATCTTAGTGCCGGACCATCGGGCGGGCTGTCGCACCGGCATGGCGGCTGGGTCAGGGCTGCTTTGCGCAAAAGGACAGGATCGCGCCGGCGTGGTGGCCACCAGGCGACTAGGGCGGCTCCACCACCGGGCCGGGCAGGCCCAGCGTGGCGCGCAGCAGGGCGACGCGCGGGTTGGCGACGGCGCTGCGGTAGATCAACGCCACGGGGCCCATGGAGATGGCGGATGTGACATGCACCCTGCGCACCCCCAGCGACCGGTGCGAGGCCTGCAGCGTGGAGTCGGGCACGGCGCTGAGCCCCAGGCCGGCCCGGACCAGTTGCAGGTTGGTGAAGGGGCTGGTGGATTCGATGACGGGCGTGGGCGCGATCACGCCTTCGCGGCGTAACACCTCTTCCATCATGCGGCGCAGCATGGAGCTGCGCGTGGGCAACCGGGGCTATACGGGCAGCCCGGCGGCCGACACCTACCGGTGCGCCGACGGCTGGCTGTCCACGGCCGCCAACACGCCGCAGCAGTTCCGCAGGCTCGCCAGCGTGCTGGGGCTCGATGCCCTGTGCGAGGACGCCACGCTGCTGGACCTCGATGCCTTCAATGCGCCCGAGGGCGGCTTTGTTGCCGCGCGCGATGCGTCCGCGCTGCAGCGGCTGCAGGCCTGTCTGGCCGAGGCCTTCGCCGCACGCAGCGCACGGGACATGGAAGCCCGGCTCAACGCCGTGGGCGTGCCTGCCGCCAGGGTGCGGCGCCTGGGTGAATTCCTGGGCGAGGCCCGCGCCGCCGGCACCGTGTCACCTGTGAGCTATGGCGCCGGCGGCGCTGCGGTGGACACTCCGGGACTGGGGTTCCGGTGGATGGATGCCGAGCCCCTGCCGGGTGCCCCGGCCCCCGTCCTGGGCGATGGCAACCTTGCGCTGCTGCGGGAGATGGGGATGGCGGATGAGGCCATCGCCCGCCTGTGCCGCAGCGGCGTGCTGGGCGCGCCGCAGTCCTGATTGCCTTTGGATTCCTTTGCCACTGCCTTGCTGGAGACCCCATGTTCAAAGCCTTGCTGCTGACCCAACCCGTACCGCGTGAAACCCGTGCCGAGTGTGTGGAGCTGGACGAAGCCAGCCTGCCCGCCGGCGCGGTGCGCGTGGCCGTCTCGCATTCCACGCTCAACTACAAGGATGCACTGGCCATCACGGGACGCTCGCCCGTGGTGCGCCAGTTCCCCATGGTGCCTGGCATCGACCTGGCCGGCACGGTGCTGGACAGCGAGGACGCGCGTTTCCAGCCCGGCGATGCCGTGCTGCTCAACGGCTGGGGCGTGGGCGAGACCCACTGGGGCGGGCTCGCCCAGCAGGCGCGCGTGAACGGCGACTGGCTGATCCGCCGGCCCGAGGCCTTCAGCGCACGGGATGCCATGGCCATAGGCACGGCCGGCTATACGGCCATGCTGTGCGTGATGGCGCTGCAGGCGCATGGCATCGCGCCCTCCAGCGGCCCGGTGCTGGTGACGGGGGCCAACGGCGGCGTGGGCAGCATTGCCGTGGCCCTGCTGTCGCGCCTGGGTTTCGAGGTGCACGCCGGCACCGGGCGGCCCGAACAGGCCGAGCACCTGAAGGCGCTGGGCGCGGCGCGGATCGTGGAGCGCAGCAGCCTGGATGCGCCCGGCAAGCCGCTGCAAAAGGAGGTCTGGGCGGCGGCCGTGGACAGCGTGGGCAGCCATACGCTGGCCAATGTGTGCGCCAGCCTGCGCTACGGCGGCTGCGTGGCGGCCTGCGGGCTGGCCCAGGGGCTGGACCTGCCGGCTTCCGTGGCACCGTTCATTCTGCGTGGCGTGTCGCTGCTGGGCATCGACAGCGTCTATGCGCCGCAGGCGCGGCGCGAGCAGGCCTGGGCGCGGCTGGCTGCCGAACTGCCGCGCGAGGTGCTGGAGCGCAATACCGAAGAGGCGGGCCTGGCCGATGCGGTTGCGCTGGCGCCCAGGCTGCTTGCCGGCCAGGTGCGCGGCCGGGTCGTCATCGATACGGCGCGCTGAGGCCCGCGCGGGGCCTGGTGCCGCCTACTTGGCGTAGGGGTCGGCAAAGCCCAGCTCGACCATGATCTCGGTCTCGTAGGCTTCCATTTCCTCAGCGTCCTGCTCGCTGGTTTCATGGTCCCAGCCCTGGGCATGCAGCGTGCCGTGCACCAGCAGGTGGGCGTAGTGCTCCTCCAGCGTCTTGTTCTGCTCGCGCGCCTCGCGCTCGACCACGGGGGCGCACAGCACCAGATCGGCCATGGCGGTGGGCTCCTGCTGGTAGTCGAAGGTCAGGACGTTGGTGGCGTAGTCCTTTTGCCGGTACTCGCGGTTGAGCTGCTGGCCTTCCTCGGCATCGACGATGCGCACGGTGATCTCGGCATCGACGGCCAGGGCGTGGCGTATCCAGCGCGTGACCTTGCTGCGGGACAGCACGGCGCGGTGGGCGGGCGCCTCGGCAAAGCGCGCGAATTGCAGGGACAGTTGCAGTTGGTTCAGGGACATGGGGAAGTGCGTGGGCGTGAGCTTGTGCTTTGGAGCGCCCGTGGGCGGGCGTCTGCTGTGGCTGTCGGGATCAAGGCGCTGCAAGGCGCGGTGCGGCACGGCGTGCCGGGGCCTGGCCGCGTGCGTCGTAGGCGTCCACGATGCGGGCCACCAGCGGGTGGCGCACCACGTCGGCGCTGGTGAAGTGGTTGATGGCGATGCCCTTGACGCGCTTCAAGACGCGCTCGGCATCGATCAGGCCGCTCAGGGCGCCCTTGGGCAGGTCGATCTGGCTGACGTCGCCCGTGACCACGGCGCGGGCGCCGAAGCCGATGCGCGTGAGGAACATCTTCATCTGCTCGGGCGTGGTGTTCTGCGCCTCGTCCAGGATGACGAAGGCGTTGTTCAGCGTGCGCCCGCGCATGAAGGCCAGCGGCGCGATCTCCAGCACATTGCGCTCGAAGGCCTTTTGCACCTTCTCGTAGCCCATGAGGTCGTAGAGCGCGTCGTACAGCGGGCGCAGGTAGGGGTCGACCTTCTGCGTGAGGTCGCCGGGCAGAAAGCCCAGGCGCTCGCCTGCTTCCACGGCCGGGCGCGTGAGCACGATGCGCTGCACGGCGCTGCGCTCCAGCGCGTCCACGGCGCAGGCCACGGCCAGGTAGGTCTTGCCGGTGCCGGCCGGGCCGATGCCGAAGGTGATGTCGTGGCGGGCGATGTTCTCCAGGTAGGCCGACTGGTTGGCCGTGCGCGCGCGCAGGTCGGGGCGGCGCGTGGACAGCTGGATGGCGTCCAGGGGCTGCTCGATGAGTTCGGTGTCGCCGGCCAGCATGAGCTGCAGCGAATCGTCCAGGATGGGGTCGTCGGCCATCTCGTAGAGGGCCTGCAGCAGCTCCAGTGCGTCGTTGGCCTTGGCCTTGGGGCCGTCGATCTTGAATTGCTCGTGGCGGTGGGCGATCTTGACGCCCAGTGCGATCTCGATGGTGCGCAGGTGCGCGTCGGCCGGGCCGCACAGATGGCTCAACCGGTTGTTGTCGTGGGGTGTGAATGTGTGGCGCAGGATCACGCGGATAATTCCAGAGATTCCGGGCGGCGGCCAGCGCGAGGGCGTGGTGCCATACCCTGTGAATGGGCCGGCGTTCGGTTGCGGACGGGCATGAAAAGCCGCCCCTGGGGCGGCAAAGGACACCAATGATAGGCAAATTGACAGGAACGCTGCTGGAAAAAAACCCGCCCGAGGTGCTGGTGGACTGCGGCGGCGTGGGCTACGAGGTGCAGGTGCCCATGAGCACCTTCTACAACCTGCCGGCCAGCGGGGCCAGGGTCAGCCTGCTGACGCACTTCGTGGTGCGCGAGGATGCGCAGCTTCTGTACGGCTTTGGCACGCACAGCGAGCGCCAGGCGTTCCGCGAGCTGATCAAGATCACCGGCATCGGCCCGCGCATGGCGCTGTCGGTGCTCAGCGGCATGAGCGTGGAGGACCTGGCCCAGGCCGTGACGCTGCAGGAGGTAGGCCGCCTGGTCAAGGTGCCGGGCATCGGCAAGAAGACGGCCGAGCGCCTGCTGCTGGAGCTCAAGGGCAAGATCGGCGCCGATACGGGCGCGCAGTCGCTGTTCGTGAACAACGACCAGAACGACATCGTGCAGGCGCTGATGGCGCTGGGCTATTCCGACAAGGATGCGGCCGCCGCGCTCAAGAAGCTGCCGCCCGACGTGGGTGTGACCGAAGGCATCAAGCTGGCGCTGAAGGCGCTGGCCAAGTGAGCGGCGCATGAGCATCCATACCGACGATTTCGGGCAGGGCGGCTTTCCGCAGGGCGGTTTCGCGCCCGACAAGGCACCGGAAAAGCCGCGCATGATTTCGGCAGCGCCGGTCTCGCGCGGGGAAGAGGCCATGGAGCGCGCCCTGCGCCCCAAGCTGCTGCAGGAGTACGTGGGCCAGGCCAAGGCGCGCGAGCAGCTGGAGATCTTCATCGGCGCGGCCCGAAAGCGCAGCGAGGCGCTGGACCATGTGCTGCTTTTCGGCCCGCCGGGCCTGGGCAAGACCACGCTGTCGCACATCATCGCGGCCGAGCTGGGCGTGAACCTGCGCCAGACCAGCGGCCCCGTGCTGGAAAAGCCCAAGGACCTGGCGGCGCTGCTGACCAACCTCGAAGCCAACGATGTGCTGTTCATCGACGAGATCCACCGCCTGTCGCCCGTGGTCGAGGAAATCCTCTATCCGGCGCTGGAGGACTACCAGATCGACATCATGATCGGCGAGGGGCCGGCGGCGCGCTCCATCAAGCTGGACCTGCAGCCGTTCACGCTGGTGGGCGCGACCACGCGCGCGGGCATGCTGACCAACCCGCTGCGCGACCGCTTCGGCATCGTGGCGCGGCTGGAGTTCTATACGGCCGAGGAGCTGGCGCGCATCGTGCGGCGCAGTGCAGGCCTGTTGAACGCGCCGATTGACGACGAGGGCGCCTTCGAGATCGCGCGCCGCTCGCGCGGCACGCCGCGTATTGCCAACCGCCTGCTGCGCCGCGTGCGCGACTATGCCGATGTGCGCGGCGACGGCAGCATCACGCGCGAGCTGGCCGACCGCGCGCTGGCCATGCTTGATGTCGATCCCCAGGGCTTCGACCTCATGGACCGCAAGTTGCTGGAGGCCGTGGTGCACCGCTTCGACGGCGGCCCCGTGGGCCTGGACAACATCGCGGCCAGCATCGGCGAGGAGGCGGGCACCATCGAGGATGTGATCGAGCCCTACCTGATCCAGCAGGGCTTTTTGCAGCGCACGCCGCGCGGGCGCATGGCGACCCAGGCGGCGTACCGCCACCTGGGCCTTCCCGTGCCGGGCGACGACGCCAGCTGACGCAGGCTCACTCCTCCGTGCCGGCGTTCCAGAAGGCCTGCAGCACGCCGGGCAGGGCCTCGATGGCGGCGATCACGCGGTCCAGCTCGTCGGAGTCCACCGAGGTGGCGTAGAGCATGGCCTCGATCTCCGTGTCCTGCGGCCCGAAGGCATGGGTTTCCACGCCGCGCACGGGGTAGCTGGCGTTCTCCAGCAGCTCCAGCATCTGCTCTCGCACATCGCCCTGGGCGCCGCGGTGGCAGATGGCGTAGACGTAGTAGGTCGACTCCGTGGATTCGTCATCCACCGGGCGGCGGTTGATGCGGTTGACCACGGGGCGCAGCAAGGTGTTGCTGGCCAGCACGAAGAGCGTGGCCAGGCCGGCCTCGGCCACCAGGCTGGCGCCCGCGCAGGCGCCCACGGCGGCCGAGCCCCACAGCGTGGCCGCCGTGTTCAGCCCGGTGATGTTGGCCCCTTCCTTCATGATGGCGCCCGCACCCAGGAAGCCCACGCCCGAGACCACGTAGGCCACCACGCGCGTGGCGCCCTCGGCCCCGCCCAGGCGCACGGCCAGGTCCACGAAGACGGCCGCGCCCACGGCGACCAGGGTGTTGGTGCGCAGCCCCGCCGTGCGCTGGCGCACCTGGCGCTCCAGGCCGATGAGGGCGCCGAACACGAAGGCCGTGGTCAGGCTGACGAAGGTGTCCAGCATGGCGCCGGGGTTGAGGTTCTGCAGGGCCTGCATGGGGTTCCGGGCTTTCCTGGTGAATGGGTTGAAGGGGCGTTGAAAGGGGCGCTGAAGGGTGCGTCACTGCCAGCCGTAGCGGCGGATGTAGACGCGCTTGAGCAGCGTGGCCAGGCAAGCGTAGCCCAGCAATATGGCAATCATCCACGGGAAGTAGGCCGCCGGCAGCGCCTGCAGCTTCAAGTAGCCGGCCAGGGGCCCCATCGGCAGGAAGATGCCGGCCGCCATCACGGCCGCCGTGGCCAGCAGCAGCGACCAGGACGGGCGGCTTTGCAGGAAGGGGATCCTGGGCGTGCGGATCATGTGCACGATCAGCGTCTGCGTGAGCAGCCCGATGACGAACCAGCCCGACTGGAACAGCGTCTGCTGCCCGGGCGTGTTGGCGGCGAAGACGAACCACATCAGCGCGAAGGTCAGGATGTCGAACAGCGAGCTGATGGGCCCGAAGAACACCATGAAGCGGCCCAGGTCGGCCGGGTTCCAGCGCAGCGGCTGGCGCACCAGTTCGTCGTCCACGTTGTCAAAGGGGATGGCGATCTGCGAGAGGTCGTACAGCAGGTTCTGCACCAGCAGGTGCAGCGGCAGCATGGGCAGGAAGGGGATGAAGGCCGAGGCCACCATCACCGAGAACACGTTGCCGAAGTTGGAGCTGGCCGTCATGCGGATGTACTTCAGCATGTTGCTGAAGGTGCGCCGGCCCTCGATCACGCCCTGCTCCAGCACCATCAGGCTTTTTTCCAGCAGGATGATGTCGGCCGCTTCCTTTGCGATGTCCACGGCGCTGTCCACGCTGATGCCGATGTCGGCCGCGCGCAGGGCCGGGGCGTCGTTGATGCCGTCGCCCATGAAGCCGGTGATGTGGCCGTTGGCGCGCAGCGCATGCACGATGCGCTCCTTGTGCAGCGGTGTGAGCCGTGCGAACAGCTGGTGCCGCTCCACCGTCTGGCGCAGCATCTCGTCGTTCATGTGCTCGATCTGCGTGCCCAGGACGATGTGGTCTGCGGGCAGCCCCACATCGCGGCAGACCTTGGCGGCCACCAGTTCGTTGTCGCCGGTCAGCAGCTTGACGGCCACGCCGTGCGCGGCCAGGGCGGCCAACGCCTCGGCCGTGGTTTCCTTCGGTGGGTCCAGGAAGGCGATGTAGCCGATCAGGGTCAGCTCCGACTCGTCGGCCACGCCGTAGTCGCTCTTGTGCGGCGGCACTTCCTTCATGGCCACGGCGACCACGCGCAGGCCCTCGCGGTTGAGTTCGCGCGTCACGCGGCGCACGCGGGCCAGCTGCTCCTTGTCCAGCGGGCGCGTGCCGTCGCCCTCGCGCAGCCGGGTGCAGGCGCCCAGGATTTCCTCGACCGCGCCCTTGCAGATCAGCTCGTGGTGGTGGTTGCGCTCGGCCACCACCACGGACATGCGGCGGCGCTCGAAGTCGAAGGGGATCTCATCGACCTTGCGGTAGTCCTCGGCCACGCGCATCTGGGTGTGCAGCTCCACGTGTTCCAGCACGGCATGGTCGAGCAGGTTCTTCAGGCCGGTCTGGTAGTGGCTGTTGAGGTAGGCGAAGCGCAGCGTCTCGTCGCAGGGCTGGCCGAAGGCGTCGGTGTGCCGCTCCAGCACGATGCGGTCCTGGGTCAGCGTGCCGGTCTTGTCGGTGCACAGCACGTCCATGGCGCCGAAGTTCTGGATGGCGTCCAGCCGCTTGACCACGACCTTGCGGCGCGACAGCACCACGGCACCCTTGGCCAGGGTGGAGGTCACGATCATGGGCAGCATCTCGGGCGTCAGGCCCACGGCCACGGACAGCGCGAACAGGAAGGCCTCGGCCCAGTCGCCCTTGGTGTAGCCGTTGATGAACAGCACCACGGGCACCATCACGGCCGCAAAGCGGATCAGCAGCCAGCTGACGCTGTTGACCCCGGTCTCGAAGGCCGTGGGCGCGCGGTCGTTGGAGGTCACCCGCGTGGCAATGGTGCCGAAATAGCTGCGGTTGCCCGTGGCCAGCACCACGGCCAGCGCCGTGCCCGAGACCACGTTGGTGCCCATGAACAGCAGGTTGCTGGCGTCCAGCACGCCGGTGCCATTCGATGCACTGGCGTCGGCGCGCTTTTCCACGGGCAGGGATTCGCCGGTCATGGCGGACTGGCTCACGAACAGGTCCTTGGCGCTGAGCACGCGGCAGTCGGCAGGGATCATGTCCCCGGCCGACAGCACCACGAAATCGCCGGGCACGACCTCGCGCAGCGGCACCTCGTAGCGGCGCGCCTGCTGGCCGAAGCCGCTGTGCGGGGCGTCTGCGGAGTCGGCATCTGCAGGGGCCGGTGGGCCGCCATTGCGGCGCAGCACCGTGGCCGTGCTGCTGACCATGGCCTTGAGCCGCGCGGCGGCGCGGTTGGAGCGGCCTTCCTGCACAAAGCGCAGCAGCGTGGACAGCAGCACCATGGAGGCGATGACGACCGTGGCCTTCATGTCCTCCGTGGCGTAGGAGACCACGGCCAGCAGCGTCAGCAGCAGGTTGAAGGGATTGCGGTAGCAGTACCACAGGTGCAGCCAGCCGGGCAGCGGCTTTTCGTGCTCGACCTCGTTGGGGCCGAGACGTGCGAGCGCGCCGCGGGCCTGCTCGCGGGTCAGGCCGTCCTCGCTGGAGCTGGTGCGCGCCAGCACGGCGGCGATGTCATCGCGCGAGGCGCGCAGCAGCTCGCGCGTGAGGGTCGGCGATACCGGGCGCGAGTGGTGCACGGCCGTGCCCGAGGGCAGGGCATTGCGCCGGAACAGCCCCAGGGCGTGGCGGCTGCGCAAAAAGGCCTGGAACAGGTGCTTGAGGTTTTTCATGGCGACCTCCCCGGTGGCTCAGGCCTGGCTCGAGCGAAGGGTGGCGCGCAGCCAGTGCCAGTTGCGCTGGCAGGCGCACAGCAGGCGGCGGCGCAGCGGCGGGCGGGCCACGGTGGCCGACTGCAGCCATTGGCGCCGCGCGTGGGCGGGCAGGTGGCGGTAGACCTCGGCGCGCTCCTGCGCCGCCAGCAGGGACAGGACGTCGGCCTGCTGGCGCTGCGTGAGCGCCACGAGGGCATGGGCAAAGAGGTCGGGGCCGTGTTGCTGCAGCAGGGTGTGCAGTTGCCCGGTGTGGCGTGCCGCAATGGCGGCTTGCAGGGCCAGCTGCAAGGTGCTGGCGCGGGTGGTGTGGGAGGTGCGGCTGGCGCGTGTGGAGACGGGTGCTGTGGCGGGCGTGGTTGCCGGCGTGGTCCGCAGCGCGGTGATGACGTGTTGCATGGCGGGCTTCTTTCGTTGCGGCCGAAAGAAGCCCGGCACCTATCCGTCAATGGACGTGCGCGGGTCTCCCGGCCGGGGCCTTGGGAAGGGGCGGAAGGGCCGCAGGCATGTGCGGCCGGACCGTATCGGAGGGGTCAGGGCAAGATCGACTCGGATCGGGGTCCATGGGGGAACTCCTTTCTGACGATGGGGCGGACAAGGCTGCGGCGCGCGCTCAGCGCGGCTGCAGGCTCAGAAAGCTGCGGATGCGGTGCGTGGGCCAGTGGGTCTGCAGGTCCAGGTGCATGGCGTGCTCCATGGCCGATGGGGCCTGGGCCTGCATCTGTGCCTTGGCCTGCATTGCTGCCTGGGAGGCAGCCACGCGCGTGCCGGTGGCGCCGGGGCAGGGCGCGGCAGTGGCAGGCTGCAGGCGTTGCATTGCGGGGCGGACGAACGGTGTGGACATGGCTTTCTCCTTGGCGAACCAGGAAGACTGCCGCGGGCAGGGCCGTCAAGCAGCGTGGGCCGCGCGCTGCTCGATGGCAGCCACACGGGCACGCGGTCAGTGATCAACAGCCATTGGAATCTTCGGTGCAGGAGCGGCCTACCTGATGCATGCCAAGCGCAACTGCAGCGCCGGGCGGGCGCGAAGATCCAAGGGGAAACGCAGCAATGGATGGAAGCCGACCGACATGGCCGCTCCCATCACAGGAGTCGGTCAGTCAGCCAGCAGCGTAGCCATTGCGGCGCGCTGTTTGTCACTGGTTGAACTGGCACTGTCCACGGAAGGACTCCTGAAAATGCGATCCCGCGATTGTGCCTTGCGAGCTGCCTCGGGTCAACCCTGATGTCGATGCGCCACGGGCCAGCCAGCCTTGCACGATCAGCAACTGCGCCGCGTAGTAGGTGGACAGCACGGCGGCTTGCGCCCCGTCGAAAGGCTGCACGAAGCGGTTGATGGCCAGCAGCGAGTCGCTGACCATGAAGAAGCAGGCGCCGATGGCCACGGTCCAGGCAGGCTGGCCGCCCAGGTGCCTGGCGCGGCCCAGGGCCTGGGCCGCCATCAGCGCAATGACCAGCACATAGGCGGCCACGGGCAGGCGCAGCGCGGCGGGCAGCCCGCCCTGCCAGAGCACGGCATACATGCCCGCGCCCAGGGCCAGCGTGGCGGCCAGCGAGGGCCGGTGCGCAAACCAGGGGGCGTCCTGGCGCAGCAGCACGATATAGGCCAGGTGGGCCAGCAGAAAGCTGGCCAGGCCCGGGATGAACAGATCGGGCAGCATCAGGAACACGTCGCCCGCCATCGAGGCCGCCAACGCCGCGGCCAGCCAGCAGGCGCCGCGCGCGGGTTTCGCCAGCGCCGAGAACGCCGCGCTGCCGCGCCACAGCTGCATGACAGCGATCAGCGCAAAGACCATGGCCAGCGGCTTGAACAGCCAGTGCCAGTGCAGCATGTCCAGCACGCTGGTGGCGGTGGCCAGCGCGCCGGCCTCGATGGCCAGGGCCACCCACAGGCTGATGCGCCCCTGCATGGCCGCGCCCAGTGCCCACTGGCAGGCCAGCAGCACGCCAAACCACAGCGCATTGCGCGCCGTCGAGGACTGGTCGGCATGCCACAGGAACAGCGACACCCCTGCGATCAGCGCCACGAACTGCAGGCCCGCAAACCAGCGCAGGCTGCGCTGCATGTCGGGTGCGTAGAGCACGCGGTGCGCGTCCAGGTCGAAGGCCGGCCTGGGAAAGCGCTGCGCCACGTCGGCAGGGCGCCACCCGGGCGGCTTGAGCCAGACGCGCAGCTTGTCGCCCCAGCGCCGCGCATGCCAGCTGTCATGGATGAGTTGCCGGTACACCACGGCGTTGGCCCACAGCGGGTCCCAGCTTTGCAGCAGGCCGCGCGTGCCGTAGACGCAGGGCTCGCTGTCGTCCTCGGGCTTGAAGGTGCCGAACAGGCGGTCCCAGACGATGAGGATGCCGCCGTAGTTCCTGTCCAGGTAGCAGTCATTGACGGCGTGGTGCACGCGGTGGTTGCTGGGCGCGCAGAACCAGCGGTCGAACCAGCCCAGGCGCCGCACCTGCTCGGTATGGACCCAGAACTGGTAGAGCAGATCGATCAGGCCCACGATGGCAAACACCAGCGGCGGCACGCCGGCCAGCGCCATGGGAAGGTAGAACAGCCAGCCCAGCAGCGCGCCCGAGCTGGTCTGGCGCAGCGCCGTCGACAGGTTGTAGTCCTGGCTCTGGTGGTGCACGGCATGCGCGGCCCACAGCACGGCCACCTCATGGCCCATGCGGTGCAGCCAGTAGTAGCAGAAGTCGTAGAACAGCAGGGCCAGCAGCCAGCCGGGAATGCTGGTCCAGAAGGCATCGTTGCGCCACAGCGCCAGGTGCTCGAAGGCCAGCGTGTACAGGCCCACGCGCAGCAGCGTGGTGAAGACGGCGCTGGTCTGGCTGAGCATGCCCAGGCTGATGGAGCTGATGGCGTCGGCCAGCCGGTAGGCATTGCGCCCGCGCCACAGGCTCACGCCCCATTCCAGCGCGATCAGCAGCAAAAAGGCAGGAGTGGCGAAGACAATGACTTGGCTGGGTGAGAGCATGGTCAGCCGATTCTGGGCATGGCGGCGGGGCAGCGCCTTAGGCGAGAACCCTAGGACACGGAATCACAAGGGTTGAAACGGATTGCAATAAATAGGGCTTCGTGGCAAGCGTGTGGCAGGAAAATTGCGCCCTATGGCAGAATCGCCCGCTTTCCACGCGCTGGCCGTCCCTGCCCTGCAGGCCATTGCCAGCCCGCACCGCCTTCGCCGGCATGCGCCGCGCATGCCCACGCTCCATGCACCTGTCCCGACGCTCCCTGCTATCGGCTGCAGCCTCAGTGGCTGCGGCCCTTGCTGCCGCACCCGCCGCCCATGCCGCGCCGGGCGCGGGCAAGCCCTGGCCGGCAGCCGGGCCCATCACGCTGATCGTGCCCTTTGGCGCGGGCAGCGATGTGGACGCCACGGCGCGGCTGATCGCCGAAAAGCTGGGTGCGCGGCTGCGCCAGTCGGTGGTGGTGGACAACGTGCCGGCCTCTGGCGGCGTGCTGGGCGTGAGCAAGGTGGCGCGCTCGCATGCCGATGGCTACACGCTGCTGCTGGGCTTTGACGGGCCGGTGAGCATTGCGCAGCTGGTGAACTCCTCCGTGCGCTATGACGCCGAGCGTGATCTGGCTCCCGTGGGCCTGACTTCGGTGGCGCCCATGGTGATCGTGGCCCGCCCTGGCCTGCCCGTGCACAACCTCAACGAGCTGATCAGCATGGCCCGCGCCCGGCCCGGCGCGCTGACCTATGCCACCCCGGGCGTGGGCACGGTGCTGCACCTGGCCATGGAGCGGCTGCAGGAGCGTGCCCGCATCCGCCTGGTCCATGTGCCCTATCGTGGCGTGGCACAGGTCACCAGCGAGGTCATGGGCGGCCAAGTCGACCTGGGCATTCTGATGACCACCGGCGCCACGCCGCTGGTGC
Source organism: Delftia sp. WSY_10 (assembly GCF_043104705.1). Taxonomy (NCBI): domain Bacteria; kingdom Pseudomonadati; phylum Pseudomonadota; class Betaproteobacteria; order Burkholderiales; family Comamonadaceae; genus Delftia; species Delftia sp. WSY_10. The sequence continues at coordinate 491,259 of NZ_JBICKY010000056.1, forward strand.
AGCAGAAAAAGCTGGAAGGCGTGGGCGTGACCTCGGCCCAGCGCATCGACTTGATCCCTGAAGTGATGAGCTTTGCCGAGGCGCCCGATCTCAAGGGCTTCGAGCTGGAAGCCTGGACCGGCCTGTTCGCCCCCGCCCGCACGCCCGAACCCGTGGTCAGCCGCCTGGCCGCCGAACTGGCCGAGGTGCTGAAGCTGCCCGAGGTCCGCAAGCGCCTGCAGGACAGCGGCGCCACGCCCGGCTCGGGCACGCCGGCCACGTTCGCCCAGTTCCTGAAGAAGGAAAAGGCGAGCTACACGCAGATCGTCAAGTCCGCCAATATCCAGGTGGAATGAGGGACTGCGCTGCAGTGCAGGCGTTCAGCTGAAAACCTCGTCGCGCGCACCGCCTTCCAGGTGCTGCACATCGCCCCAGCCGACCAGGCCCAGGCCCTGGGGCGTCCACAGCAGGCGGTTGATGGCCGCGTTGCCCAGCGCCCAGGTGCGTGGTGCCTGCACTTCCTGGTGCGTGGCCAGGCGGTAGAGCACATCCATCACGCCGCCATGCGCCACGATCACGATCTGCTCGCCTGCGTGGCGGCCGGCCAGGCGGTTCACCGTGGCCGAGATGCGGTCGCGCAGCATCAGCAGCGACTCGCCGCCGCCTGCGGGCACGAACTCGGGATCGCGCTTGCGCCAGCGCAGCGCGTCCTCCGGGTGGGACGCCTCGATATCGTTGAAGGTCTGGCCCTCGAAGCTGCCGAAGCAGCGTTCGCGCAGGCCCTTGTCGGCCGTCAGCGTCGCGCCCGTGCTTGCGGCCACGGCTTCGGCCGTGGCATAGGCACGCAGAAGGTCGCTGCTGTAGATGGCGGCCACCGGCTCGCCCGCCAGGGCCTTGCCGGCCTGGGCGGCCTGCCAAAGGCCCAGGTCGTTGAGAGGAATGTCCAGATGGCCCTGGATGCGGGCGTCCACATTCCAGGCGGTTTCTCCGTGGCGGATGGCAATGATGCGCGTGGCTTGCATGAGGGGCTGGCGTGGGGTGCTGCAAAAAGAGCAGGCATTGTCCCGCAAGCCAGGCAAGCCTGCATCGCGCGCCGCCGTTGAAACTGGCGCGGCCCCACTCAGGGACGCAGAGCAAGAGCCGCCTCGCGGCGGGGGCGCCCAGCCGAAGGTGTCGTCCCCCTCCGCGAAGCGAGAAGGGGGAAGCGGCGCAGCCGCTCAGGGGATCAGATCAGCGATTTAGCGTTGTCCAGCACGAAGTCGCAGGCCTTTTCCTTGAGGTCGCCCTTGAGCTTGTCGATGCTGAAGCTCTTGCCGTTGGCGCCGGTGACCAGGCCGCCCAGGCCGTTCTGGAATCCCGTGTCCTTGGGCTCTTCCTGCTTTTGCATGCCCAGCTTGCCCAGCAACTGGTCCTTGACCTGGGCCGCCTTGTCGGCATTGAGGTAGTTGTTCTTCATGCAGTAGGAGATGACGCCTGCCGCATTGCCGGCCGTGGCCGAGGGGCTCAGGCCCAGGGCGGACAGCGCGCCCGCACCGCCTGCCCCCGCACCCAGCATGCCGCCAAGGCCGGAGCCGGCGCCTTCGCTGCTGGCGGCGGCCTTGTCACCGCCAAGGCCCGAGGCCTGGCGCAGCGAGTCGCCCAGGCCCGACGCCTGGGCAGGCAGGGCGCCCAGGCCCAGCATGGCGCACAGCAGTGCGCTGGCAATGGATGTCTTCATGGATGCTTCCTTTCCGCGGAAACCCGCAGGCTCGATACAGGGTCTGAAATTAGCACGCCGTGCGGCGCAGACCTGTGCCCGATTGCAAACCTTTGCCAGAGCGGGCCGTGTCGGTCTTTCGCGTTTTCACTAGCTGTCAAAGCCGTTGGCCTGTCCATGATGGCCGCACATCATTGGCGGGCCGCGGCGGCAGTCTTGTTATTTGAAAATGGCTTTTAAGTATAAAAATCAATTCAACAAGCTGAAAAAGTTATTTAAAGTGGGGCGCACCTATATGGCCCGCTTCTTGCGGCGCCCGGGCTGCTGCGTCGCATGGCCGCCGCCTTTCCAATCAATCCACAGGGGAGCAGACAAATGATCATGAAGATTCTGGGCAGTTCTTTGCTGGCCGCAGGCCTGTTGACCTCGGCCGCGCTGGCCCAGGCCGAGACCGTGCGCTGGGCGCGCGGCTCCGATCCGACTTCGCTGGACCCGCATGCCTTCAACGTGGGCACCAATTTCGTGCTGCTGCACCAGATCTACGAAACCCTGGTCATCCGCTCGGCCGACGGCAAGCTGGTGCCCACGCTGGCCACCTCGTGGAAGATGACCTCCGACCCGTCGGTCTGGGAGTTCAAGCTGCGTCCCAACGTCAAGTTCCATGACGGCACGCCGTTCACGGCGCGCGACGTGGTCTTCTCGCTGAACCGCGCCAAGGGCGAGAACGCCCAGGTCAAGTCCCTGCTGTCCTCGATGGAGGAGGCCAAGGCCGTGGACGATCTCACGGTGCATGTGAAGACCAAGGGCCCGAACCTGATCTTCCCCGACAACCTGACCAACCTCTTCATCATGAGCGAGAAGTGGTCCAAGGCCAACGGCGCCGAGACCACGCAGGACACGGCCAGCAAGACCGAGAACGGCGCCACGCGCGCGGCCAACGGCACGGGCGCCTATGTGCTGGCCAGCCGCGAGGTCGATTCGAAGACGGTGATGAAGCTCAACCCCGACTACTGGGGCAAGGGCCAGTTCCCGCTGCAGGTGACCGAGCTGGTCTACCTGCCCATCAAGTCCCCGGCCACGCGCGTGGCGGCCCTGCTGTCGGGCGAGGTGGACTTCGCACAGGACATTCCCGCGCAGGACGTGGCGCGCCTGAAGCAGGACAAGCGCCTGCGCATCAATGAAGGTCCCGAGAACCGCTCCATCTTCCTGGGACTGAACGTGGGTGCGGCAGAGCTCAAGAGCAGCAACGTCAAGGGCAAGAATCCGCTGGCCGATCCCAAGGTGCGCCAGGCCATCGAGCTGGCCATCGACCGCGATGCGATCAAGCGCTCGGTGATGCGCGGCCTGTCGATTCCCACGGGCGTGATCGCGCCGTCGTTCGTCAATGGCTATGACAAGGCCTTTGCGGCCTATCCCAAGGCGGATGCCGCCAAAGCCAAGCAGCTGCTGGCCGAGGCGGGCTACCCCAACGGCTTCACCATCACGCTGAACACGCCCAATGACCGCTATGTGAACGACGAGGCCATTGCCACGGCGGTGGCGGGCTTCCTGGGCCGCATCGGCATCAAGACCGAAGTCTCGGCCCGGCCGATTGCCATGCACAGCGTGTCGCTCACCAAGGCGGACAGCGACTTCTACCTGTACGGCTGGGGCGTGCCCACCTATGACTCGGCCTACATCTTCGACTTCCTGGTGCATACGCGCGGCAAGGACAGCCGTGGCGCGCAGAACGCGACGCACTACAGCAATGCCGATGTGGATGCCAAGATCCTGTCCCTGTCCTCGGAGAGCGACAAGGCAAAGCGCGATGCCACCATCAAGAGCATCTGGGAGACCGTGCAAAAGGAGCGTTTCTACATTGCGCTGCATGACCAGGTGATCCACTTCGCGTCCGTGCCCCGGCTCAATGTGCCCGTGCACCCGGACAACGCGCTGCACTTCAAGTTCGTCAAGTTCGAGAAGAAGTAAGCGCCGATGCTGGTCCATCTGCTGCGCCGGCTGGGCCAGTCCGCCCTGGTCCTGCTGGCCGTCTCCTTTGTCTCGTTCATGGTGTTCCGCCATATCGGCGATCCCACGATCAGCCTGCTGGGCGAGGACGCGACGGTTGCCGAGCGCGAGGCGCTGACGGAAAGCCTGGGCTTCAACAAGCCCGTGCCGCTGCAGTACCTGGCTTACGTGGGCAAGGTGCTGCAGGGCGACCTGGGCATCTCCTACCGGCTCAAGCGCCCCGTGACCGAGATCATTGCCGAGCGCCTGCCCGCCACGCTGGAGCTGGCGATGACGGCGGCGCTGTTCGCCCTGGTCATCGGCGTGGCGCTGGGCGTGTACACGGCCATACGGCGCGAGGGATGGCTGAGCCGCTCGATCATGACGGTGTCGCTGGTGGGCGTGTCCCTGCCCACCTTCCTGATCGGCATCGCCCTGATCTACCTGTTTGCCGTGGAGCTGCGCTGGCTGCCGTCCTTCGGGCGCGGCGAGACGGTGAAGCTGGGCGGCTGGGAGACCGGGCTGCTGACGGCTTCGGGCTGGTCGGCGCTGATCCTGCCGGCCATCACGCTGGGCTTCTACAACATGACGCTGATCATGCGCCTGGTGCGCGCCGAGATGCTGGAGGTGCTGCGCGCCGACTACATGCGCTTCGGCCGTGCGCGCGGGCTGCGTGAGCGCGATCTGTACTTCGGCCATGCGCTGCGCAATACCCTGATTCCCGTGATCACCATCGCGGGCCTGCAGATCGGCTCGCTGATCGCCTTTGCCATCGTCACCGAGACCGTGTTCCAGTGGCCCGGCGTGGGCCTGCTGTTCATCTCCTCCATCCAGGGTGTGGACGTGCCGCTGATCGCCGCCTACCTGATGTTCATCGCGCTGCTGTACGTGGGCATCAACCTGCTCGTCGATTTCCTGTACGTGATCGTGGACCCCCGCTTGAGAAACCAATGACCGATTCCGCCAAACAAGCAATCCCTCCCACGGGCTGGCGCGCCAGCGACTCGCCGGTCAAGCGCGCCTTTGCACGCTCGCGCCTGGTGCAGGCGGCGGCGCTGGTGCTGGCGCTGATCGTGGCGGCCACGCTGCTGTCGCCCTGGCTGGCCTGGCAGAACCCCTTCGATCCGGCCAATCTGGACCTGATGGATGCCTTCACGCCGCCGGGCCAGGCGGGCACCAGCGGCACGCTGTACGCGCTGGGCTCGGACGACCAGGGCCGCGATGTCTGGAGCGCCATCCTCTACGGGCTGCGCATGTCGGTGCTGGTGGGCGTGTCGGCCGTGGGGCTGTCCCTGCTGATCGGCGTGCCGCTGGGCCTGGTCTGCGGCTATGCGGGCGGCTGGTTCGACACGCTGATGATGCGCATCGCCGATGTGCAGCTGACCTTTCCCGTGATCCTGGTGGCGCTGCTGGTCTTCGGCATCGCACGCGGCCTGCTGCCCGAGGGCTACCGCGACGACATGGCGGTCTTCGTGATCATCGTGGCCATCGGCCTGTCCGACTGGGTGCAGTACGCACGCACCGTGCGCGGCGCGGTGATGGTGGAAAAGCACAAGGACTACGTGCTGGCGGCCCAGCTCATAGGCCGCAGCCGCGTGGCCATCCTGGTGCGCCACATCCTGCCCAACCTGCTGGCGCCCATCCTGGTGATCGCCACCATCAGCTTCGCGCATGCCATCGTGGCCGAGTCCACGCTGTCCTACCTGGGCGTGGGCCTGCCGCCCACCCAGCCTTCGCTGGGCACGCTGATCCGCATCGGCCAGGGCTTCCTGTTCTCGGGCGAGTGGTGGATATTGCTGTTCCCCTCGCTGGTGCTGCTGGCGCTGGCGCTGTCCGTCAACCTCGTCGGCGACTGGCTGCGCGACGCACTGAACCCCAAGCTGCAATGAGCACGACACAAGAATCCGGGCAGCGCCCTGCACAGCCTGCGGTGCTGAGCGTTCGCGGCCTGTCCGTCACCTTCGACACCTACAAGGGCCCCGTGCAGGTGCTGGACGATGTGTCCTTCGACATCGCGCCCGGCGAGATCCTGGGCGTGGTCGGCGAGTCTGGCGCGGGCAAGTCCATGACGGGCGCCGCCGTGATCGGCCTGATCGAGCCGCCGGGCCGCATCTCGGCCGGCACGGTGCAGCTGCGCGGCGAGCGCATCGACACGCTGCGCGGCGAGGACCTGCGGCGCATACGCGGCCGGCGCATAGGCTCCATCTTCCAGGACCCGCTGACCAGCCTGAACCCGGTCTATACCGTGGGCCGGCATCTGGTGGAGACCATCCGCACGCACCTGCCCGTCTCCGAGAAGGAGGCCGAAGCCCGCGCGCTGGCCCTGCTCGAAGAGGTGGAGATCCCGCAGGCGCGCGAGCGCATGGCCCAGTATCCGCACCAGTTCTCGGGCGGCATGCGCCAGCGCGTGGCCATCGCCCTGGCGCTGTGCGCCGAGCCCGAACTCATCATTGCCGACGAGCCCACCACGGCGCTGGACGTGTCCGTGCAGGCGCAGATCATTGCCCTGCTGCGCCGCGTGTGCAAGGAGCGCGGCGCGGCCGCCATGCTGATCACGCACGACATGGGCATCATCGCCGAGACGGCCGACCGCGTCATGGTCATGTACCAGGGCCGCGTGCTGGAAACCGGCCCCGTGCGCCAGGTGCTGGACGCGCCGCAGCAGCCCTACACCCAGGTGCTGATGGGCGCCATTCCCAGCGTGCACCACCGCGTGCAGCGCCTGCCCGTGCCCGAGGTGGGCGGCGGCCCGGCCGCGCCCGCCGTGCCCTGGCAGCCCGGGGCCGGAGCGCAGGAGCCCGCGGCTGCCCTGCTGGAGGTCAGGGATCTGTGCAAGGAGTTCGACCTGTCCAGCGGCTGGCTGGCCCGGCTGCTGGCGCGCGAGGACAAAAAGATCCTCAAGGCCGTGGACGGCGTCGGCTTTTCGATCCGCAGGGGCTCCACCTTCGGCCTGGTCGGCGAGTCCGGTTCGGGCAAATCCACGGTGGCGCGCATGGTGGCCGGGCTGACGCCGCCCACCAGCGGCACCGTGCTGTTCGACGGCGTGGACAAGTGGAGCCCGGCCGCCCAGACCGTGGCCATGCGCCGGCGCTTCCAGATGATTTTCCAGGACCCGTATGCCAGCCTGAACCCGCGCTGGACCGTGCAGGAACTGATTGCCGAGCCCCTGCAGGTGCTGGCCCTCACGGCCGGCAAGGACGAGACGGCCGAGCGCGTGCAGGAGGCGCTGCGCCGCGTGCGCATGAAGCCCGACGATGCGCGCAAGTATCCGCACCAGTTCTCGGGCGGGCAGCGCCAGCGCATAGCCATCGCGCGCGCCCTGGCCAGCCGGCCCGAGTTCATCATCTGCGACGAACCCACCTCGGCGCTGGACGTCTCGGTCCAGGCCCAGGTGCTCAACCTCATGCGCGACCTGCAGGAGGAATTCGGCCTGACCTACCTGCTGATCAGCCACAACCTGGCCGTGATCCGCCACATGTGCGACGACATCGGCGTCATGCAGCGCGGCCGCCTGGTCGAGACCGGCGAGGCTGGCGCCGTGCTCGATGCGCCGCAGCATCCGTACACGCGCGCGCTGATGGCTGCCGTGCCGGATATGGAGCATGTGCACTGAGCAAAGTGCACTGTCATGGCCTGGCGTTCAGGTCGCGGCAACGACCCGCACGTCGAACCGGACCTGAAGCCAGTTCTTGATGGCGGCAAAGATCGCGGCAAGATTGTCCATGCTGGGGTTGCCTTTCGGCGAAAGCATGCGGTGCAGGCTCTTGCTCGGCTTGTGCGTGAGGTCGGCCAGCGTCTCGAATCCCACCGTTGCGTTGACGAGATCGCGCAGGACGAGGCGTGCCGTTTCTGGCTCACCGCTCAGAAAAAGAGTGGCCGCCTCATCAAGCAGCGCCTGTGCGAAAGCAGGGTCGCGCTCAATGCGCTGAATGACCGTTTGTTTGAAATCGCGGGTGAGCGTCATGGCTTCGTTCCTTTTTTGGCATTGTCCGAGGGGCGTTGCCTCTTGCGAGCCTTGTATTCGCTGTGCAGGGCCACGGCTTCGTCGATGGCCTTCTGCTGGCCCTTTTTCGTGCTGCCCCCGAACAGGATGATCAATCTTTCCCCGTCCTTGGCGAGATAGATGCGGTAGCCCGGGCCCCAGTCGATCTTGTATTCGCCAATACCCCGGAACCATTCGATATTGGAGGTGTTGCCCAACTCCATGCGGGCCATGGCGACGGCCACCTTGGCGGCCGCCTGGCCATCCAGCCCGTTGAACCATGTCTGGTACGCGCTGCTGCCGTCTTCGCGGATGTACTCCTGGAGCTGGATTCGCATGGATTGGATGGTAACTTATGAGTTACCAACGCTGCAAGGCGCTGTCCACATGACCTACAGCGTTCTCATGTTCCCAGGAACGAATGACAGCGATGGACCCAAAAAAGGCCTGCGGATGCAGGCCTTTGCTTCTGAGACACGATGGCTCACCGGGCGGGTGCTGGCGTGGCCGGTGCTGCCTGCGCTGCAGGCGCCGCCTGGGCCGGCGGCTGCGCCGGCGCGCCACCCTGCTGCACCGGACCGATGGTGGTGCGCACCACGCGCGAGCCCTTGGGCGGGTTGGGGAAGCCGGTCAGGGCGGCGTCGAACAGGATGCCGAAGATGGCCGGGTCGTCGGTCCAGACGTCCTGGCGCTGGGCCGAGGTCTCGTAGACGATCTGCTGCGTGGTGGCGTTGCGCATCACGATGCTGACGGCGCGGTAGTACTCCAGCGGCGGGCCGTCGAACATGAAGCTGCCGCCAAAGCCCATGCCCCAGCCGCGCCCGTAGCCCAGGCCCCAGCCCCAGCGCGGGCCGCCCCAGCGGTCGTAGTAGGGCCAGGCGGCGTAGTCGCGCGCATAGCGGGCGTCGGCGCCGATCTGCACGATCAGGCTGGCCCGGGAGTCGTCGCGCTGCAGGCCCACGCGGCCCAGGGCCTGCTGGGCCTGGGACTCGATGGCCGCGAAGTGCGTCTGCGCCTCGCGTTGCGAGGGCAGCACTTCCAGGCGGTAGGTGGGCGGCGCGGGCAGGGCGCCCAGCGTGGAATAGCTCTGGACGGTGCTCTGGACTTCGCGCACGCTGGCGCAGCCCGTAAGCAAGGCCGTGGCCACGATGGCCAGGACATGGATGCAGCGCAGCTTCATGGTGTACTCCTTGGTCGAAAAAAGGCCCGTTTGCACGGGCCTTGGTTGGAGTGGGGCGATTGTTATAGGTTCAGCCGTCAGGACGACAGTTGTACCACCTGCAGACCGGGCAGCGATGCGGACACTGGCATCTCTTCATGGTCGAAGGCCATGTCGCCGTTGGGGTCGGCAATGCCGGTGGCCTTGGCGTTCTTGAAGTCGTGCAGCTCGGGATCCATCATGTGCGTGGTCACGATGTGGCCCATGGCGCGGAACATGCTTTCCACGCGGCCCGGGAATTTCTTGTCCCATTCGCGCAGCAGCTCGCCCACGGCCACGCGCTGCAGGCCGTCCTGGCTGCCGCAGAGGTTGCAGGGGATGATGGGGAAGTTCTGGTACTGGGCCCAGCGCACGGTGTCCTTCTCGGGCACGTAGCACAGCGGGCGGATCACCACATGCTTGCCGTCGTCCGAGACCAGCTTCGGGGGCATGCCCTTCATGCGGCCGCCGTAGAACATGTTGAGCATCAGCGTCTGCACGATGTCGTCGCGGTGGTGGCCCAGGGCCACCTTGGTGCAGCCCAGCTCGTCGGCCACCTTGTACAGGATGGCGCGGCGCAGGCGCGAGCACAGGCCGCAGGTGGTCTTGCCCTCGGGCACGACGCGCTTGACCACGCTGTAGGTGTCCTGCGTTTCGATGTGGTAGTCCACGCCGATGCTCTTGAAGTACTCGGGCAGCACATGATCGGGAAAGCCGGGCTGCTTCTGGTCGAGGTTCACCGCCACCAGCTCGAATTTGACGGGCGCGCGCTTTTGCAGCTTGCGCAGCACGTCCAGCATCGTGTAGCTGTCCTTGCCGCCCGACATGCAGACCATGATCTTGTCGCCTTCCTCGATCATGTTGAAGTCGGTGATGGCGCGGCCCACCTCGCGGCACAGGCGCTTTTCGAGCTTGATCTGCTCGCGCTCGATCTTGATGCGGTTGCCGCCTGCGGTGTCTGCGGGGGCGTCGGCGGCGGCTTCTTCGGCCAGCCAGGGGTTGTCGGTCACTGCGTTCATGGGGTTCACCATTGTCCTGTCTCGACGCGAATGGCCACTTCGCAGTCGTCAAAAATTTCGAGCTTGGCGATCTTCACGCGCACGCCCATCACGCCGGGCAGCTGCATCAGGCGCTGGGCCAGCTTGCCGATCAGGCTCTCCAGCAGGTTCACATGCTCGGCCGTGCATTCATCGATGATGATCTGGCGCACCTTGCGGTAGTCCAGCACATGCAGGATGTCGTCGTCGCGCGGAGCCAGCGGCTGCGTGCCCAGGCTCAGCTCGGCATCGACCTGGATGGGCTGGGGCATCTGTTTTTCGTGGGCGAGGATGCCCAGGTTGGCGTCGAAACGCAAACCCGTGAGCGTCAGGATCTGTTGTCCGGTGGCGGAGTTCATGGGGAAAAGCCGTGGAGTGTGGGGATGGGCGCGGGCAGGCGCCTACATCATGGAAAAGTCGCGCTCGAAGCGCTGCAGGTGCTGGCCGCCATCGACCAGCAGCGTAGTGCCCGTGATGGACTGGTTGTCCAGCGCAAAGCACACGGTGGCGGCCACGTCGGCCGCGCTGGACGAGCGGCCCAGCGGGCTGAGGCGGTGCAGGGCCTCGAAGCGCTCCTGGCTCAGCATGTGGCTGGTCAGCGTCAGGCCCGGGGCCACGCCGACCACGCGCACGCGCGGCGCCAGGGCCAGCGCCAGCATGGTGCCTGCGGCCTCAAGCGCTGCCTTGGACAGCGTGTAGCTGAGGAAATCGGGGTTCTGGTTCCAGAGCTTCTGGTCCAGCATGTTGATCACGGCGCCGCTGGCATGCTCCTCGCCGGCCGCCACGCGGTCCTCGATATGGGCATGCAGCGCCTGGGCCAGCAGGATGGGCGCGCCGGTGTTGCTGCGCAGGTGGGCTTCCAGGGCCACGTAGCTGAAGCTGCCGGCGTCGTCATGCTCGAACAGAGAGGCGTTGTTGACCACGGCGTCCAGGTGGCCGAAGTGCGCAACGGCACGCGGCACCAGGGAGCGCACCGAGTCCTCGTTGAAGAAATCGGCATCCAGGGCGGCGCTGTCGCCGGCCAGTTCAGCGCAGGTGGCGGCCGTCTCCAGCGCCTCGTCGTGGGAGTCGCGGTAGTGCACGGCCACCTGCCAACCGGCGCTGGCAAGCGCGAGCGCGATGTCGCGCCCCAGGCGGCGGGCCGCGCCGGTCACCAAAACTGTGCGTGTTCGGGCAGGTGAGGACATTCGAGGACAATGTACGGATCGTGACGACAGAACCCTCAATTTTAACGGCCGCCCTGCAAACCCGTATTGCGCAAGAGATTGCGTCCTCGGGCGGATGGCTGGCTTTCGACCGTTTCATGGCCCTGGCGCTGTACGAGCCGGGCCTGGGCTACTACGCCAATGACACCGCCAAGTTCGGGCTGATGCCATCGTCGGGCAGCGATTTCGTGACCGCGCCCGAGATGTCCCCGGTCTTCGGCCAACTGCTGGCCGCCCAGGTGGCCGAGGCGCTGCAGCGCACGCACACCCGCGAAGTCTGGGAGTTTGGCGCCGGCACGGGCGCGCTGGCGCTGCAGGTGCTGGACGAGCTGGCGGCCCTGGGCGTGCGGCCGGACCGCTACACCATCGTCGACCTGTCGGGCACGCTGCGTGCGCGACAGCAGCTCAGGCTGGTGAAGTACGAAAGCCTGGTGCACTGGGCCGATGCCCTGCCCGATAGGCTCGAAGGCGTGGTCATCGGCAACGAGGTGCTGGATGCCATGCCCGTGCAACTGCTGGTGCGCAAGGCAGGTGTCTGGCACGAGCGCGGCGTGGTGCTGCAGCCGGACGGCAGCCTGGGCTGGGAAGACAGGCCCACGCCACTGCGCCCGCCGATGGACATCGAGGGCGAGCACGATTACCTGACCGAAATCCACCCGCAGGGCGAGGCCTTCATTCGCACGCTGGGCGAGCGCATGGCGCGCGGCGCGGCATTTTTCATCGACTACGGCTTTGGCGAATCCGAGTATTTCCACCCGCAGCGCCACATGGGCACCCTGGTGTGCCACCGGCTGCACAAGGTGGACGACGATCCGCTGGCCGATGTCGGCCTCAAGGACATCACGGCCCATGTGAACTTCACGGGCACGGCCGTGGCCGCGCAGGAGGCCGGCTTCGAGGTGCTGGGCTATACCTCGCAGGCCCATTTCCTCATCAACTGCGGCCTGGGCCCCAAGCTCGACGCACTGGCCCAGGGCCCGCGCGCCATGGCCACCAAGCTGATGATGGAGCACGAGATGGGCGAGCTGTTCAAGGTCATCGGCCTGGCCAAGGGCGTGGAGCCCTGGGACGCCATGGGCTTTGTGCGCGGCGACCGCACGCACCGCCTGTAGCGGGCCGGGGCCCGCCTGCCTCAGCGCTGGACGCTGCGGCCGTTGCTGACGTCGTGGACCGTCTGGTCCTTGAGGTTGATGCGGTAGATCTCGCGCGTGACGTTGCCAGAGAAACCCAGCTCCACGATGGACAGGTTCTCGAACGTGGTCGTGAGGCCGCCGGGCAGGATGCGGTTCAGGCGCGCGGCCGTCTCGCCCATGGCGCGCTCGATCTCGGGCGTGAAGGTGGCTTCGCTGTAGACCAGGGTGTTGTGCGGGTTGTGGCTGCGCACCTCCTTGCCGGCCTGCACCTGGTTGATGCCGCTGACACCCACGCTTTGCACCATGGCCTTGGCCGAGTCGTTCATGCGGGCATAGACGGGTCCCGTCACGCGCGGCAGCGGGCCGTCGCGCAGCGGCGCCATGGCGGCGGTGGCGCGGGTGTTGAAGTCCATCATGGCCTCGTAGGCCGGGCCGGACTTGACGATGCCCAGGTCCAGCCACCAGGGCTTGCCGGCCCCCTTGGCGGCCTCGGTGGTGTAGAAATTCTTCAGGTGAACGTCCTGCAGCACGGGCGGCAGCGCCGGCAGGGCCGCCAGCATCTTGCGCGGCGTGGAGGGATCGGCGCTGTGGATATGCACCACGGTGACATGGGGCAGGTTGAAGGTGTTGGCCTCGGCCACCAGCTTCAGGCGCAGCAACTGCTCGTGCACCACGGGCGCGACCTGGCTGTCCAGGATGGCGGTGGCATCGGCAGGCAGGCGGTAGACCAGGCCATAGGTGGCCTGGTGCGCGCGGAAGTCGCTGCGCTGCAGGGCGCTGTTGTCGATGGCGCCGGGTCGGGCTGCCGGCGCAGGTGCGCTGGCGCAGGCGGTCATCAGCAAGGCGGCGGGCAGGGCTGCGGCAAGAAGAAGAAGGCGGCGGTTGCGTTGCATGGCGAATTCGTGGTGGTCGGCCTGGAGGCGATGAAGAGGGGGGGACAGCGGCAATGTAGGCAGTCCATATGTCGTGTGCATGACGCGGTGTACTCTGTATGGCCCGGTCCCGCGCCGCCGTACACTCGGCGCCATGATCCGCTGGCTCCTCGTCATCTTTCTGGCCCTGCTGCTGTTCAATGGCCTGCACGCCTGGCTGGAACGCATAGGCCTGGGCCGCCTGCCGGGCGACTTCCGCTTTCGCCTGTTCGGCCGCGTGATTTTTCTGCCCATTGCCAGCACCGTGTTGCTCAGCGTGATTGCCGCCCTGATCGCCAAGCTGGTCTGAGCATGGCTTGAAGCATGGGCGCAGCGCCCGTATATGCATGCAATTGCCCCCATGACTCGCCAACAAGAGGCCGCCCATGTCCGACAAGCTGCATTTCGTCTGCCCCCATTGCCACACCACCAACCGCATTGCGGTCGATCAGCTGGGCAGCGCGCCTGATTGCGGCAGCTGCCATCAACCGCTGGTCACCGGCCAGCCCGTGGCGCTGGATGCGCAGAGCTTCGCCAGGCATGTGGGGCGCAGCCAGGTGCCCGTGGTGGTCGATTTCTGGGCCCCCTGGTGCGGCCCCTGCCGCATGATGGCGCCTGCCTTCGAACAGGCGGCTCAGGCGCTGGCGCCCGGCGTGCAACTGGCCAAGCTCGATACCGAGGCGCACCCCCACGCTGCCGCGCCCTGGAACATCCGCAGCATCCCGACCATGGTGGTGTTCAAGGAAGGACGCGAGATCGCCCGTGTCTCCGGCGCGCTGCCTGCCGGCGAGATCGTGCGCTGGGTGCGCTCGGTCGTCTGATGGTTGCCGGGCCGCAAGGACCGGGCGCCTTCAGGCCCTTCCTCAGGCCTGCACTTCACCCGGCAGATAGAAGCAATAGCCGCTGTTGCGCAGCGTCTTGACAGGCAGCTGCTGGCCGCTGGCCTCTTGCACCTTGCGCCTCAGCCGGCGCATCTGGGTGTCCAGGCGGCGCTGGTCGTAGACCAGATAGTCTCCACCCAGCGCCTGCACGATCTGGCGGCGGCTGACGCTGGCCCCTGCCTTGCCCATCAGGCAGTGCAGCACCAGCAGGTCCTGGTGTGACAGCGCCACAGGGGGCGAGGCGGGGGGCTGCAGGCGGCTGGGGCCAAGCTGCAGCAGCCACGGCGCCTGGCGCTGCTGCAGGCCCAGGCGCCGCACCAGGGCGGCCAGGGTGGCTTCCAGCTCGTCGAGATCGCAGCCTTTGCCCAGGTAGTGGTCGGCGCCGATCTCCAGGCCGTCGATGCGGTTGGCGCTGCTGTTGAGCGCGCTGAAGACGATGATGCCCAGTTGCTGGCCCTGCTGGCGCAGGCGCTGGATCAGCGCCAGGCCGTTGCCGTCGGGCAGGCCGATGTCGATGATGGCCAGCCGGTGGCGCCGCGCATCGAAATGGCGGTCGAACTCCTGCAGGCTGGCCACGCACTGCGGTGCATAGCCCAGGGATTCGAGGAAGTCCCCCAGTTCATGGCGCAGCACGGGCTCGTCTTCGAGCAGGATCACATCAAGCATGGACTGGGAGGAGGGCAGGCGGGTGACAGCGCAGACAGCTGGTGTACGCTGGCGGCCCCGTGGTGGACTTCAGATGCGATATTACCGTGCAACCCTCATCGTGCTGGCCTGGCTGCTGTGCCCACTGCTGCTCCAGGCCCGGACCCTCGTGCTGGACCCCGATGTGCCCATGCAGGAGACCGCAGGGCAGTGGCAGCGGCTCGATGACGCTTCGGGCCTGCTCGATGTGCGGCAGGCCGACCTGGCGCCCGGGTGGAAGGCGATGCCAGGGCACCTGAACGCCAGCTTCACGCAGGCGGCGGTCTGGTTGCGCATGCCGCTGCAGGTGCAGCAGCCCGGCAGCTGGATGCTGTTGCTGGGCAATGCCCTGCTCGATGAGGTGGAGGTCCATGTGCGCCGGCCTGGCGGCCCCTGGCAGCTGCTGGGGCGCAGCGGCGAAGAGATTCCGCGTCACGCCTGGCCGGTGGACTACCGCAGCCCCGCATTCCAGTTCGAACCTGCTGCCGCCGGGTCATACGAGTTGCTGGTGCGCCTGCGTGCGCGCAACGCGCTCGTCACCCGTATCGATCTGTGGCAGCGACTGGCGTTCGACAACCATACGCGGCGCGAGGCCCTCTCGTTCGGCCTGTACTTCGGGCTGTACCTGCTGTTGATTGGCGTGCAACTGGTGTTCTGGCTGGGCACGCGGGCTCCGGTGAGCGGCCTGTTTCTGGCCTATCTCAGCGTCTGCGTGCTCAATGAGGTGGTATCGCTGGGGCTGGTGCAGCAGTTGACGGGCCTGCCGGGTTTCTGGAGCGACCGCCTGCTGGGATGCGGCATTGCCGGCGCCCTGGCGATCTCCATGCAACTGGCCTGCAGGCAGTTGGAGCTGGCATCGCTGTATCCGCGGCTGGTGCGCCAGATCGTGCCGCTGCTGTGGCTGTTCAGCCTGTGCTGCATGCTGCTGGTGGTGTCGGGGCACTACTCGGCGGGCATGGTCCCGGTGCAGGCCATGACCCTGCCGCTGACCGTGGGCTTTCTCGCATTCGCCCTTTGGCTGTGGCGGCGCGGCCACGCCCCGGCACGGTTCTTCATGCTGGCGTTCGGCATCTTCTATGCCGGCGTGCTGATCTCTTTCCTGCGCAACCTGGGCTGGCTGCCCATGAACGCGCTGACCGCGCTGGTGTCCACGCATGCGTCCGCGCTGGGCACCATGGCGCACATGCTGCTGCTCAGTGGCTGGATCATCGGCGGATACGAGCGCAGGCGCCGCATTCGAGAGCGCGAGCAGGTCCGGCTGGAGGCGGAACTGCGGCAGCGACAGTTGCGCGAAAGCGAACTCAGCGAGGCGCTGGCGCTGGAGCGCAGGGTGCGCCAGGAGCAGCGCGACTTTGTCGCCATGGTCTCGCACGAGCTGCGCACGCCGCTGGCCATCATCCTGACCAGTGCGCAGCAACTGGCGCGCAATCTGGCTGCACCGCCCGACAAGACGCTGGCACGCAGCCGCAACATCCGCGAAGCCGCCCAGCGCCTGCTGGCCCTGGTGGACGACTGCCTGGCCGACGACCGCATGGCCGACCCCCAGCCCCATGCCGAGCCGCGCCTGCAGCCGTGCGACCTGCATGCGCTGGTGGATGGCTTGTGCCTGGACTTTGCGCCCGGCCGCATCGTCTGCCAACTGGGCGGGGGCACGCAGCAATTGATCACCGATGCCGGCCTGCTGCGCATCGCGCTGCGCAATCTGCTGGCCAATGCAGACCGCCACACGCCCGAGGGCGAATCGGTCCGCCTGGACGTGACCAGGCAGGGCGAGGGTCTGGAGATCCAGGTCTCGAATCCGGCAGAGCCCATTGCCCAGGCGGACCAGGACCAGCTGTTCGAAAGGTATTACCGTGGCCGCAACGCCCAGCACCGGCCCGGCGCCGGGCTGGGGCTGTACCTGGTGCGGCGCATCGCCGAGCGGCTGGGCGGCAGCGTGGCCTTGTTGACGGCAGGAGGCGAGCAGCCCGTGTGCCTGCGACTGGTCCTGCCCGTGGCGCGAGCCTGATTCCCGTGTGTGGCGGCCTTTTCGCTCAGGCCGCCTGCGCCAGCCAATCTGCCACGGCCTGCGCGCGCGCCGCCTGCACGGCTTCGCCGATGGCCTTGCCCTGCTTGCCGCGCGCAGCGGCCTGGGCGGCGATGTCAGAGGTGGAGACGGACAGCGCGGCAGCCAGCGCATCGCGCAGGCGGGCGCGCTGGGGGTAGGGCCGGTCCTCGAAACCCAGGCGCCCCCGCGCGTCGCATTCACAGGCCGCAAGGGCCTGTTCGAAGCGCGCGGGCTTGCGGATGGCGTCGCAGCGCTCCAGCAGGCGGACGATGGCGGCGCCGTTGAGTTCGCCGCTGCGGTGGATGTTGCCGTGCTCGCGCGCCACCACGTCGCCCAGTTCGCGGCAGTCCGTGGGCACGCGCAGACGCTCGCCCACTTTCTCGGCCAGCCGGGCGCTGCGCTGCTCATGGCCTATGTGGCGCGGCAGCACATCGGCCGGCGTCGTTCCCTTGCCCAGGTCGTGCACCAGGCAGGCGTATCGCACGGGCAGGGGGGCGTCGAGCTGTGCGGCCATGTCCAGCACCATCATGGCGTGCACGCCGGTATCGACCTCGGGGTGGTACTCGGCGCGCTGGGGCACGCCCCACAGCCGCTCCAGCTCGGGCAGCAGCACGGACAGCGCACCGCACTCGCGCAGCAACTCGAACATGCGCGAGGGGCGGCGCTCCATCAGGCCACGGCTGATCTCCTGCCACACGCGCTCGGGCACCAGGGCATCCACCTCGCCGGCGGCCACCATCTCCCGCATCAGGGCCATGGTTTCCGGCGCCACCGTGAATTCGTGGAAACGTGCCGCAAAGCGCGCCACGCGCAGGATGCGCACCGGGTCTTCGCGGAAGGCCCCGGTCACATGGCGCAGCACCCGGGCCTGAAGATCGGCCTGGCCGTGGTAGGGATCGGTGATGGCGCTTTCACCATCCCAGTCCGCAGGAGCGGCCATGGCATTGATGGTCAGGTCGCGCCGGGCCAGATCCTGCTCCAGCGTGACATCGGGCGCCGCCTGCACGACGAAACCCCGGTACCCCAGGCCGCTCTTGCGCTCGGTACGCGCCAGCGCGTATTCCTCGTGCGTCTCGGGATGGAGGAAGACCGGGAAGTCCCGCCCCACAGGCAGAAAGCCGCGCGCGGACATTTGTTCGGGCGTGGCGCCGACCACCACCCAGTCGCGGTCATGCACGGCCCGCCCCAAAAGACGGTCGCGCACCGCGCCGCCCACCATGTACACCTGAAATTCGCTCATGCCGCAATGGTAGGGCCTGGGCGGTGACATGATGGCGGGCTGCCTCCACGCACCGATGGAGTGCCGAGCGCATGCTTTCTTCCGGATTCTTTCTAGAGACGAACTCAAGCAGCGCCAGCCGGACGGCCGCTGCACTGCCTCCGCAACCGCGGCATTGCGCAGGCCGCGCCCACCCCAGCGCAGCAGTGCTCCGACTTTTGCTGGTGCGCCGCTCAGCCGGCCGCAGGCGCGCTGCGGTAGGGTTCCTCGAACGGCCGGAAATCGTGCTCGGCCAGTGCGCCCTGCACCCAGTCCTGCACGCCCGGCAAGGCGCGCACGCGGCGCACGTAGGCGTCGATGGCCGGGGCCAGCGGCAGCTCGTAGGTCGTCAGGCGCATGCACACGGGCGCGAAAAAGGCATCGACGATGCTGAACTGGTCATACAGCATGGGGCCGCTGGCCGTGGACAGCAGCGGCTGCCACAGCTCGGACAGGTGCTGGACATCGTCGCGCAGGTCCGCGCGCTCGGCCCACAGCCGCGCGCCGACCTCGGGCAACTGGGCCTCGATGTTCATTGGGCACAGCGAGCGCAGCGCGCCGAAGCCGCTGTGCATCTCGGCACAGAGGCTGCGCGCGCGGGCGCGGTTCAGGGCCAGGGTCGGCCACAGGTGTTTTTCAGGGAATTTCTCGGCCAGGTACTCGCAGATGGCCAGGCTGTCCCAGATGGCCATGCCTTCGTCCATGAGCACGGGCACGCGGCCCGAGGGAGACAGCGCGCGGGCGCGCTGCTTGAAGGCGGACTGCTCGTCGAAGCTGTCAAAGCGCAACATGACTTCTTCGAAAGCAATGCCGGCCTGGCGCATCAGCACCCAGGGGCGCATGGACCAGGATGAGTAATTCTTGTTGCCGATATAGAGCGTGAGCATGGCCGCAACCTCCGCGATAGGCCCTACAGCTTAGCAAGCATGGCAGGAAAACCCATGTAGGAGCCGGGCGCTGCCTGGGCGCGCTCTAATGCGTGCCATGCAAAACGATAGCTCTTCCCCCCAGGCGCCAGCGGGGCGCCACACGGCTGCGCTGGTCCTGTTTTCCGGCGGCCAGGATTCGACCACCTGCCTGGCGCAGGCACTGTCGCTGTACGAGCGCGTCGAGACCCTGGGTTTCGACTACGGCCAGCGCCACAGCGTGGAAATGCAGGTGCGCCAGCAGGTGCGCGAGCGGCTGGCCAGGGACTTTCCCGGATGGGCACCGCGCCTGGGCGATGACCATGTCCTCTCGCTGGACGTGCTGCAGCAGATCGGCGGCTCCTCCCTGACCGAAGACGTGGCCTTCGCCATGCAGGCCGACGGCCTGCCCAACACCTTCGTGCCCGGCCGCAACCTGCTGTTCCTGACCCTGGCCGGCGCGCTGGCCTACCGTCGCGGCCTGTCGGTCATCGTCACCGGCGTCTGCGAGACCGACTACTCCGGCTACCCCGACTGCCGTGACGACACCATGAAGGCCATGCAGCTCGCCCTGAACCTGGGCCTGGAGCGGCGCCTGCGCATCGAAACCCCGCTCATGTGGATAGACAAGGCCCAGACCTGGCAAATGGCCCACGACCTGGGGGGCGACACCCTGGTGGACCTCATCCAGCGCGACACCCACACCTGCTACCAGGGCACGCGCGAGACGCTGCACGACTGGGGCTACGGCTGCGGAACCTGCCCCGCCTGCGACCTGCGAGCCCGCGGCTGGCATCAATGGCAGGCGCAGCGCGAGACAGCAAACTAAAGAAGCACAGCGCTAGAAACCGGCGCGGCCAAAAGCGAGGGACACCGAGCAAGGGCCTAAGCCGGCCGCGCCGCCCCGCAGTGAGGGTGTCGTCCCCCTCCCCCGCGAAGCGGGCAGAGAGGGGGAAGGCGTGCAGCGCCTCAGGGGGTGCTTGTTCTACACCGGCCAGACGACTCCGTGGTCGTTCAAGATGGCGTCCAGGGGCAGGTCATGCGGCTCGGGCTCGAACTCGTCCACATAGCCGCAGCCGTAGCCCAGGCCCACGGTGAAGGGCCTGGGCTGCAGCTCGGCCAGGGTGCGGTCGTAGAAACCGCCGCCATAGCCCAGGCGGTAGCCACCGGCCGCGTAGCCCACGCAGGGCACGAACAGCAGGGTGGGGGTCAGGGTTTCGGTGTCCTTGGGCTTGGGAATGCCGTAAGCATCCTCTTCCATGGGACAGCCCGGGTACCAGGCGTGAAAGCTGAGTGTCTTACGCTGCTTGTCGATCACGGGCAATCCGATGCGGCGTCTTTGTGGGGTACCCTGTAGCTCGCCATCTTCCTTCCACCGGTGAAGCGCTGGCAGCGGGTCGAACTCCCCCTTGATCGGCCAATAGGCGCCGATGATGCTGTCGGGCCGCTGTATCAGCCAAAAGCGCATGACCTGCTGCAGCGCGTCGGCGCGCTGCAATCGGTCGGGAAGGTTGAGGCGCTGGTCTATCAAGCTGCGGCGCAGGGCTGCTTTGTCCATCAGATAATTTCCTCCATGCACTGGCTGAAGATTTTGACACCGCTTCTGGCGGCTTCCCTCTGGACCACCGCAGCCACGCCTGCGCTGGCGCAAAACCGTGGCGACGACGTCCTGCTGGAAATGCAGCAGGCCTTTCGCAAGGGCGACAAGGCCAAGCTCACGCAGCTGCTGCCTTCTGCGCGTGGCCATGTGCTCGAACCTTGGGCCGCCTATTGGGAACTCAAGGCCCGGCTCGAAGAAGCCAGTGCCGACGAGATTCTGGGGTTTTTCAAGCGCTGGCCCGGCACCTACCAGGAAGACCGGCTGCGCAATGACTGGCTGCTGCTGCTGGGGCAGCGGCGCGACTGGGGCATGTTCGATCAGGTGCACGGGGCGTTTCGCATGCGCGATGACCGTTCCGTCAACTGCTATGCCCTGCTGATCGACAACCTCAAGGGCCAGCCTGCCGCCAATCTTGGCCAGCAGGTCCGCGACCTGTGGTGGGCCCAGCGCGACGCCGACGACGGCTGCACCTATGCTGCCGGCGAGCTGTACGCAGCCAAGCAGATCAGCGAGCCCGAAGTCTGGCGCAAGGCACGCCAGTCGGCCGAGGCCAATCGCCAGAAGGCCACACGCGATGCCGTGGCCATCGTCGCGCCCGAGGCCCTGCCCCAGGTGGCGCAGGTATTCGCCTCGCCGGCGAAATACCTTGCCGGGCAGACGCGCGTGCGTGGTGCCGTGCCCAAGGAACTGGCGCTGCTGGCGCTGATCCGCATGGCGTCCAGCGACCCGGCGGCGGCGGCCACCCAGCTGGAAGGCGGCTGGGGTGCCCGGCTGACGGCCGAGGAGAACAACTGGGCCTGGGGCGTGATCGGCAAGCAGGCCGCGCTCAAGCTGCAGCCCGAGGCTGCGGCCTATTTCGGCAAGGTGCGCAAGGACGGCGATCTCAGCGACGAACTGCTGGGTTGGAAGGTGCGTGCCGCGTTGCGTGCAGGCGACTGGCGCACGGTGCGCCGCGCCATCGACGCCATGGGACCTGAGCGCACCGAACACACATGGACCTACTGGAAGGCCCGCGCCCTGCTGTCGGGCCGCCCCAGCGAGCAGGAGCGCTCCGAGGCGCGCCAACTGCTGGAGGACATGGCCGGCCCCGGCAGTTTCTACGAACAGCTGGCGCTGGAGGACATCGGCCAGCGCGTGACGGCCCCACCGCCGCCTGCGCCGCCCACGGCACAGGAGAAGGCCGCCGCCCGCGCCAACCCCAGTCTGGTGCGCGGCCTCTACGCCATCCAGAACGGCCTGCGCAGCGAAGGCGTGCGTGAATGGAACTACGCCACCAACCTGCACCAGGCCGGCGGCATGAACGACCGCGAACTGCTTGCTGCCGCCGACCTGGCCTGCCAGCAGCAGGTCTGGGACCGCTGCATCAACACCAGCGAGCGCACGCGCAGCTTTGCCGACTGGAGCCAGCGCTTTCCCATGCCCTTCCACGACACGGTGCTGGCGCGCTCGCGTTCCATCGGGCTGGACCCTGCCTATGTCTATGGACTGATCCGCCAGGAAAGCCGCTTCATCATGGATGCGCGCTCGGGCGTAGGCGCCTCGGGCCTGATGCAGGTCATGCCGGCCACGGCCCGGTGGACGGCGCGCAAGATCGGCATGACGGACTTTTCCCCGTCCATGATCAATGACCGCGATGTGAATATCACCATAGGCACCGCCTATCTGAAGCTGGCGCTGGACGATTTCGACGGCTCCATGGCGCTGGCTGCGGCCGGCTACAACGCCGGCCCCGGCCGCCCGCGCAACTGGCGCAACGGCCCGGTGCTCGACGCCGCCATCTGGGCCGAGAACGTGCCCTTCACCGAGACGCGCGACTATGTGAAGAAGGTGCTGTCCAACACCACCAACTACGCGGCGCTGATCACGGGCCAGCCCCAGTCGCTCAAGAGCCGCCTGGGCACCATCGGCCCGCGTGATGCGGCCACGCCCGACCCCAGCAAGGATCTGCCCTGAGCCGCACTTGACATTCCTGCGGGGTGCGGCGATGCCTGTCGGCGCTACACTTGGTTACCGACTGGCGGGCCGCATGCCGCGGCCCCGGATACCGCAGGGGTTTCAAGAATGACAACAACAGGGAGCCGCGCGGCCTGGGTCGCGCTGGGTCTTGCATGGGCGTGCACGGCGGCGGCGCAGCCCGTCTACAAATGGGTGGATGCCGAAGGGCGCACGCACTACGGTTCGCAGCTGCCCGTCGACCAGGCCGATGCCGGCCAGATCAAGGTCTCGCCCAATGGCAGCTCGGGCGCAGGCTCGGGCCGGTTTGGCGAAGAGCGCAATCCCGACGGCACGAAGAAGCTGCCCAGGCAGGTGCGCGAGCTGGCGGACGGTGTGGCCAAGGGCCTGAGCAAGGTCGATTCCAAGGAGGTGCCGCTGAACTGCGCAGCCGCCGTGGACAACATCCGCAGCCAGGTGGACACCATGGTCGAGAACGGCCAGAAGAACCTCAAGGGCGGCTACATCACGCAGGCGCAGTTCGATGCAACCGCGGGCAAGTTCCGCGAGGCGCGCACGCACGCCACGGTGGCCGACTGCCAGGCCTCCACGGGCCGCTCCAAGGCCATGTACCAGTGCATGTCCAACAGCTACAACCACCTGATCGGCTGCGCGGAAAAGCACAAGCCCTGAAGCGATCCCATCCCTCAGGTCTCGGCCCACATGCGCAGCAGGTTGTGATATTGGCCCGCGAGGCTGAGGGTTTCATCGGTCTCGCCCAGTTTTTCGCGCAGGCGCTGGATGGTCTGGTCCATCTCGAACAGCATGGCGCGGCGTGTGTCGTCGCGCACCATGCTTTGCGCCCAGAAGAAGGCGCACACGCGCTCGCCCCGGGTGACGGGCTCCACGCGGTGCAGGCTGGTGGAGGGATAGAGGATCAGGTCGCCGGCCGGCAGCTTGACCTCGTGCGTGCCGTAGGTGTCCACCACGACCAGCTCGCCGCCATCGTAGTCCTCGGGATCGCAGAGGAAGAGGGTGCAGGACACATCGGTGCGCATCCACTGCTGCGCGCCTGGCAGGCGCCGTGCCGCACCGTCCACGTGCAGGCCATAGGTTTCACTGTCTGCATAGCGGTTGAACAGCGGCGACATGGTGCGCGCGGGCAGGGCGGCACTGAAGTACAGCGCATTGGCCGCCAGCGCCTGCTCGATGGTGCGGCCCTGCTCCAGTGCCACGGGCGAGTCTTCGGGCAACTGGCGGTTGCGCTTGACCCGGGCGCCTTGGCTGCCCGCCGTGGCACGGCCATCCACCCAGTCGGCGGCGTCGATGGCTGTGCGGATCGCAGTGACCTGCTGGCGCGTGAGCACGTCGGGAATGTGCAGCATCATGGTGCGGGTCTTCCTCGCATGGAAAAAGCCCCGGCGGGGCCGGGGCGGTACTGGGATTGTCGGCGTTCTGCGCGCGGCAAGGCCGGCGCGGCCGCCCGTCTTGCATCCACTCAGAAGCGGAAGTTCGCCGTCACGCGCACGGAGCGCGGCGTGCCCGGGAAATAGCGGTAGCCGCTCTTGTTGATGGCGCCCACATACTCCTTGTCGAACAGGTTGTAGAAGTTCAGCTGGATGTCGGCGTTCTTGTTGATGCGGTAGCTCGCCATGGCGTCGAAGACCCAGTAGGCATCGGTGAAGTTGGGCGTGCCCACGGCGCCGTCGGTGCCACGCTTGAGTCCGCCCGAGTAGCGCGCCCCGCCAGCCAGCGTCAGGCCGAACGGGAACTGGTAGCTGGTCCACAGTGAGAAGGCGTTCTTGGGCGTATAGGTCAGGCCGCTGGAGCCGTCCTGCGCCACGGTGGCGCCCGTGTCCACCTTGGTGTCCTGCAGCGTGTAGCCGGCAGTCACGCCCCAGGCGGGCGTGATCTGGCCCGTGGCGCCCAGCTCCAGGCCCTGCACGATCTTCTTGCCGGTCTGTCCCACGGTGCCGTCAGGGTTGGTGACGATCTCGTTGGTGATCTCGGTGCGGAACAGCGCGCCTGTCAGCAGCAGGCGCTTGTCCATCAGCTCCCACTTGGTTCCCAGTTCGGCGGTCTTGGCCTTTTGCGGGTCCATGTTGGGGTTGTTGGCGTTGTTGGCGGCCGTGGACAGCGTGAAGTTGGCTCCGCCCGGTGGCTGCTGCGACAGGGCGTAGTTCACGTACACGCTGCCATTGGGCGCGGGCTTGTAGAGGCCGCCGATCTTCCAGCTCAGCAGGGTGTCGGAGGCCTCCAGGCCCACGGCGCTGGGCAGCACGGTGCCTGCAGGATTGCTGCCGCAGGCCGGGCCGCTGCGGCCGCCGCAGACGGCGCGTGCGTCGTACTGCGTCTTGTAGCGGTCCAGGCGCAGGCCGGCGTTGGCCTGCCATTGCTCGTTGAACTTGAGCGTGTCGAAGGCGTACAGCGCAAAGGTGTCGGTCGAGCCCTTGCTGTCGGCGCCGTTGCGCGACCAGTTCAGGCCGGAGCTGGGCACCTGCGGGTCATAGAGGCTGGCATTGGGCCAGGCGCCCGTGGTGCCCGTGCCGTAGTTGCTCTGCTTTTCGCGCGTGATCTCCACCCCGGTGCTCAGCTCGTGCCGCACGCTGCCTGTCGCCAGCTTGGTCGTCAGGTTGGTCTGGTTGGTGACGATGTCGTTGACCTGGTTCTTGAAGGTCGGCAGGCTGCGTGACACGGTCCAGTCGGCGGGATTGCTGCTGTTGTTGCTGGACAGCGTCATGAAGGCCGTGAGCAGGTAGTCCTGCTTGGTGCGGCCCCAGCGCGTGGTGTTGCGCAGCGTGGTGTCGGGCGTGAAGTCGTGCTCCACGCGCAGCGTGACCATGTCGGCCGTCACGTCGTCGTGGTCGGCGCTGGTGCCGTAGAAGCGGCTGGGGTCCACGGGGCGGCCCGCGTTCAGGCGCGCATCGGTGTTGCTGTAGCCGGGCAGGCCGATGGTGGGCACGCCGCCGTCCGGCACATTGCTTTGCTTGACGTGCAGCACGTTCAGATAGGTGCGCGTGTCGGTGTTCAGTCCGAAGGCGAACGACGGTGCGATGCCCCAGCGGTCATTGGCCACGCGGTCGCGGCCGGCGACGCCGGCGTCCTGCACCATGGCGTTGAGCCGGAAGGCCGCACCGCCCATCCCGGTCAGGCTCTTGTTCCAGTCCACGGTGGAGCGCTTGTAGCTGCCCGAACCCGCGCCCAGCGAGGCGCCGAAGCTGTCGGCCAGGCTGGGCTGCTTGGTGACCATGTTGATGGCGCCGGTGGGCGCGCTGCGGCCGTAGTCGGTGCTGGCCGGGCCCTTGGTGACTTCCACCTGCTCGGTGTTGAACACGTCGCGCGAGATGGAGCCCACGTCGCGCACGCCGTCCACATAGATGCTGTTGGAGGTGTCGAAGCCGCGCATGTAGATGGCATCACCCGTGCTGGTGTTGCCGTTCTCGCCCGCGTAGAAGGTGCCGGCGCCGGGCACGTTGCGCAGCGCCTCGGTCAGCGTGGTGGCGCCTTGTTCCTGCAGCACCTGCTCCTTGATGACGGAGATGGTCTGCGTCGTGTCCACCAGCGGCTGGGTGAACTTGGGGGAGGAGACCTGTGCGGGTTCGTAGCCGGTGCTGCGCGAGCCTTCGACGGTCACTTCCTTGAGGCTGGGCGCGGTCCTGGCGCTGGGCGTCTGTGTCTGGGCCACGGCCGGCAGGCCCAGGGTGGCCAGGGCCGCGGCTGCAGCGATGATGCCGGCCGACGGCGAGCGGCCAGCGGTGTCGTGTTTGCGGCTTTTGATGTACGAGTTGGAGTTCGCCATGGTTGAACGGAAAGCGGGATGGGCAGTGAACATGCTGGCTTGCTGGCCGGCGTTGCGCGGGCGGCTGGAGAGCTGTCTTGGCTTGCCGGTGCTGGCTGGATCAGGCAGTTTTGCCTGGATTGAGAATGGTAATGATTCCTAATAAAAATATAAGAATAATCTGATAAGTGAATGGATGGCCGTTGCCGCCCAGCAACAGCCCTGTCTCGGAACTTCAGCGTGGCGACCAGCCTGGCCGAGCGCGCCCCGCCCGGGATGTGGCGCGCGCCGCCGCTGTTCAGGCTGGCGATGTAACGCTGGTTGGCGAGGTTGTAGACGTTCAGCTGCAGGCTCAGGTTCGCGCTGAGCTCCCAGGCCATGAAGGCGTACAGCGCAAGGGTCTTGGTGTGGCCTTCGTTGATCTGGCCGGCATAGCGGATGTCCTGGCCCGTGATCGCATCGCTGACGCCGGGATCGTAGAGATTGGCGGGCGCCAGGGCGCTTGCGCCCGTACTCGGAACCCGAGGCGCCCTTGACGATCTCGATGTCCTCGATGTTGAAGGTGTCGCGCATCGGGCTGCCCAGGTTGCGCACGCGGTCGATGAAGATGCTGCCCGTGGTGCCGCAGCTGCGCAGTGCTTGCGGCCGGTGATGTGATTGGCGTGGTTTGCGCCTATCGCGGATCTGTTTCGTTCAGGCGTTGTGAACCCATTCGCCCTCGCGCTGCGCCGCGCCCGATTGCACCAGCGCATCCACCAGCGTGCGGCCCCAGTGCTCGGCGGTCTCGTGGCTGAAATAGCCTGCATGCAGCATGCCGAAGTAGGGCGTGGCGTCCAGCCAGGCCAGCAGTTCAGTGGTGCGCACGCGCTGCCAGTCCAGTAGCCGGTACTTGAGCAGCACCTTGGCCGCGTAGAGGGCATGGCGCTCGGGGGCGCGCACAAAGCCGTCCAGGCGGCGGCGCGCCGTGTCCAGCGCCGCGGCCACGCCCGTGAAAACGCCGCCGTGGCCGGGGACGATGGTGAGCGGGGCCAGGGCCTCGATCACATCCAGCGTGGCGGCCACTTCCTCGAAGGCCTGCAGGCCCTCGATTTCGGGAAACACCACGCCGAAGCCGTTTTCCCAGAGCGCATCGGCCGAGATCAGTGTGCGGCTGGCAGGCTCGAACAGGATGATGGAGTGCGGGTCATGCCCCGGCGCGGCATGGATCTGCCAGTCGCGCCCGGCCAGCCGCACGCTGGCGCCGGGCTGCAGTACGCCGGTCAGCGCAAATGGCGGGCATTCCTGGCCGGTGGGGGTGTAGCTCAGCGCCTCGGGATTCCAGTGGCGCACGAATTCGGCCTGGCCCGGCGCGACATAGGTCCGGGCCTGCGGCCAGCGCGCCTGCAGTGCGGCATTGCCGCCGCAGTGGTCGCTGTGCAGATGGGTGTTGAGGATGCGCGCCAGCGGCTGGCCAGCCAGCGTCTGCTCGATCAGCAGCACGGTCTGATCGGCATGGCTGACGTAGCCGGTATCGACCACGGCCGCGCCGTCGTCCTGCGGATCGGCAGGGTCGGCCGCGAAGACGATGTTGTTGGCCGACAGCCAGCCGCGCTCCAGCACGGTCATGCCGCACGGCAGCGCAGCGGTGGCGCTTGTGGGGGCGAAGGAGTTCATGGGGGGAGAAGCCTTTCCCAAGGCTAACAGCCGCAGGCAGCCACGGCTGACGCGTGGGCTACAGCTGCGGCTGTCCGGATTTCAGGCGGGATCGCGCAGGGCGCGCCGCAGGATCTTGCCCACATTGGTCTTGGGCAGTTCGTCGCGGAACTCCACCTGCCGCGGGCGCTTGTAGCCGGTGAGCTGGTCATGGCAAAAGCGCATCACCTGGTCCTCGGTCAGTGCCGGGTCGCTGCGCACCACGTAGACCTTGATGGCCTCGCCCTGGCGCTCGTCGGCCACGCCCACGGCCGCGCATTCGAGCACGCCGGGGCACATGGAGATCACGTTCTCCAGCTCGTTCGGATAGACGTTGAAGCCGCTGACTACCATCATGTCCTTCTTGCGGTCGATGATGCGGGTGTAGCCTTCCTGGTCCATCACGCCGATGTCGCCGGTACGCATGTAGCCGTCGGCCGTGAAGGCCTTGGCGGTCTCGTCAGGCTGGTTGTAGTAGCCGCGCATGACGTTGGGGCCCTTGATGCACAGCTCGCCGGCCTCTCCCATGGGCAGATCGCGGCCTTCGTCGTCCTTGATGGCGATGGAGATGCCCGGCAGCGGCAGGCCGATGGTGCCGCTGAAGGCGGTGGCGGTGACGGGGTTGTTGGTGCCGATGGCGCAGGTCTCGCTCATGCCCCAGCCCTCGATCATCACGCTGCCCGTGACCTGCTGCCACTGGCGCGCCGTGCCCTCGCTGGCGGCCATGCCTCCGGCCTGCGACACGCGCAGCTGCGAGAAGTCCAGCTCGCGGAACTGGGCGTTGTTGAGCAGGGCGTTGAACAGGGTGTTGACGGCCGGCAGGATGTGGAAGGGCCGTTTCTGCAGCACCTTGACGAACTTGGGGATGTCGCGCGGATTGGGGATCAGGCTCAGGCTGGCCCCCATGCGCATGGCGAACAGGCTCACCGTGAGGGCGAAGATGTGGTACAGCGGCAGCGCCGCGATGATGTGCGTGTCCTGCGCGCTGACGCGCCCGTGCAGGGCCGGCGTGAACCAGGCATGCGCCTGCAGCGTGGCGGCCACGATGCAGCGGTGGGTGAGCACGGCACCCTTGGACAGCCCGGTGGTGCCGCCCGTGTATTGCAGGAAGGCCACCGAATCCAGTCCCGCCTGGCTGGGGCGCAGCTCTTTCTGGGCGCCGCGCGCCAGCGCCTGGGAAAAGGTCGTGACCTCGCGCACCGTGCCGCCCGCCCCGTCCAGCGGCAGGCTGTAGGCCGGCACCATCTTGGCCAGGTGGCGCACGGCGAAGGTGATCCAGCTGCCATACATGCCGCCCAGCAGATCGCCCATGGCCGTGACGCAGACATGGCGTATGGCGCTGCGCTCGATCACGTCGGCCAGGGTGTGGGCGAAGTTCTCCAGGATGATGATGGCCGTGGCGCCCGAGTCCTTGAGCTGGTGCTCCAGCTCGCGCGGCGTGTACAGCGGATTGACGTTGACACAGGTGTAGCCGGCGCGCAGCACGGCCGCCATGCTCACGGCGAACTGCGGCACATTGGGCAGCATGATGGCCACGCGCGCATCGGGCTCCAGCCCCAGACCCTGCAGCCAGGCGCCCAGGCGCGTGGACAGCTGGTCCAGCTCGCGGTAGCTCATCCAGCGGTCCATGCACACCGAGAAGGGCAGGTCCGCATGCTGGGTGAAGGCCTCCTCCAGCAGGTGCGTGAGCGAGCGGTATTGCTCGGGATGCACCTCGTGGGGCACATCGGCGGGATAGTTCTTGAGCCAGGGCGCAGCGTCCATGCAGGGTACCTTGGGTTGCTGGTGAGACAGGGGAACGGCAAAGGGGCAGGCGCCGGTCGGCCGGCCACCGCTGCGGCTGATTCTGGTCAGGCGGGTGCTTTGCGGTCTACGCGGGGTTGTCCTAGGCAGGGGCCGGCGTCCCCGCGAAAGTGCGGCCGCTCTGTGCTACGTTGGCGTTTTTTTCAGGGAGGGCGGGCTGCCGTGAACGCACGCATTCTGCAAATGGTGGCGCTGGGCACGCTGGCCGGCGCCATGGCCTGGCTGGCATGGTGGTGGCCGGAATCGCGCGGGCTGGCGCTGGCAGGAGCGCTGCCGGGCCTGTGCTGGCCGGGCCTGCATCTGGGCCTGCAGATGGTGTTGATGCGCCGCGTGGTGCGCAAGGCCGGCGCACCCGTGCCCGCCTGGCGCACGGTGGCGGCAGCCTGGCTCGCCGAGTGGGCATTGGCCGTGCAGGTGTTTGGCTGGCGCCTGCCCTTCCGGGTCCATGCCGAGGCCGACGGCTGGCCAGGTGACCCGGCCGCAGGACAAAACGCAAGCCCGGTCACAGGCCAGGTCGGCATGGTGCTGGTCCACGGTTTCTTCTGCAATCGCGCGGTCTGGGCGCCATGGCTGCGGCGGCTCAAGGAACGCGGCATTGCCTGCGCGGCCATGACGCTGGAGCCGGCGCACGGCGCATCCATCGACGCCATGGTGGCCGACCTCGATGCCTGCGCACGCCGCATGGCCCAGGCCACGGGGCGGGCGCCGCTGATCGTGGCCCACAGCATGGGCGGACTGGTGGTGCGTGCCTGGCTGGGCCGGTTGTCCGCGCAGGAGCGCCGGCAACTGGCTGCCCATGTGGTGACCCTGGCCACGCCGCACCGCGGCACCTGGATGGCGCGCTTCGCCCATGGCCTGCCGGCGCTTCAGATGCGCGAGGACAGTCCCTGGCTGCAGCGCCTGGGGCCGCCGCCGCCCGAGGTGGCCTTCAGCTGCTGGTGGAGCTGTTGCGACAACATCGTCTTTCCCTTCCCCGTGGCCACGCTGCCAGGGCAGCACGCGCACCGCCTGGACGACGTGGCCCATGTGCAGCTGGTGTTCGACGAGCGCGTCTGGCGCTTTTGCCTGGAGCTGCGCGAGCGGCTTCAGGACGCGGAAGTCTGCAGGGCCACTTCACCGGGCAGCAGTGCATCGGCCGCGATGGTCGGCTGATCGCGCAGCTGGCGGTACAGCGGCTCGAAATCGGCGGCCGTGAGGTCGAACAGCTGCTGCAGGTCGTCGATCACGAAGTAGGTGTGCTGGTAGGTGTCGATCTTGTAGAGCGTGCGCATGGCGCGCTCCAGCGACAGCGGCAGGCGCTGCGGCTCGGGGCTGCGCACCGAGTAGTTGAGCTCACCCGAAGAACTCAGAATGCCCGCGCCGTAGGCGCGCAGGCCGCCCTGCTCGCGGATCAGCCCGAACTCGATGGTGTACCAGTACAGGCGCGACAGCATCTCGCAGGCGCCCAGCTCGGCGGCCTTGAGCCCGCCCTGGCCATAGGCCTGGATGTAGTCGGCGATGACGGGGTTGAACAGCAGCGGCACATGGCCGAAGAGGTCATGGAAGACATCGGGCTCGACGATGTACTCGAACTCCTCGGGCTTGCGGATCCAGTCCGTGACCGGGAATTTGCGGTTGGCCAGCAGCGAGAAGAAGGGCACCTCGGGAATCAGGCCCGGCACGCCGACGATCTCCCAGCCCGTGGCGCGGCGCAGGCGCTCGTTGACTTCCTCGAAGCGCGGAATGCGGTCCTTGGCGCCCAGCGAGGGCAGGGCGTCGATGAAGTGCTGGCTGGCCAGTCCCGGCAGCAGGGCGGACTGGCGTTCGTACAGGCGCCGGTAGGTGTCGTGGTCGGCCTCGGTGTAGGCGTCGTAGTCCTGCGCGCAGGTGTAGTCGTCGCTGGCGCGGCTGTAGTCGCCGCGCGGGGGGCGGTCGGCCTGGCCGTAGACCACGGGTGCCACACCGGGGGCGTGGGCAGGGGCGTGGGACGAGGTGGGGGTCGCTGCGGTGCTCATCATGGTGCTCTCCAGGGATCTTGTCATTGCTGCCCCGGGCCGGGGGCAGGCAAGGCACCTGCGCGGCTCAGAGCTGGCGGATTCGGGCGGCCTGCACCAGCAGGCCGTATTTGCTGTGCTCGGAGCGCACAAAGCGCGCGAACTCCTGCAGCTGAAGGTCTTCGGGCAGCACGCCCATGGCGGTCAGCGTTTCCTGCACCGGACTGCTG
Source organism: Delftia sp. WSY_10 (assembly GCF_043104705.1). Taxonomy (NCBI): domain Bacteria; kingdom Pseudomonadati; phylum Pseudomonadota; class Betaproteobacteria; order Burkholderiales; family Comamonadaceae; genus Delftia; species Delftia sp. WSY_10. Next base: position 523,148 of record NZ_JBICKY010000056.1, read on the forward strand.
CGCATGGCCTTCGAGAACACGGCGGCATGGCGCTGGGCCAGGTCGGCGGGCCAGCCGGCAGGCGCGAACAGGCCGAACCAGTTGGCGAGGTTGAAGCCCGGTACCGTGTCGTTGAGGCTGGGCACCTCGGGCAGCAGCGGCACGCGTTCCAGCGTGGTCACGGCCAGGGCCTGCAGCCGGCCTGCACGGATGTGCGGCAGCGAGGACGCCAGGCTGTCGAACAGCAGATCGGCCGATCCGTCGAGCAGGGCCGACAGCGCCGGCTGCGTTCCGCCAAACGGCAGATGCAGCAGCGGCAGCCGTGTGAGCATCTGGTACATCTCGCCCGACAGGTGCCCGCTGCTGCCCGGCCCGCCCGAGGCATAGCGCAGCGGCTGGCGGTGCTTGGCAAGAAAGCGCTGCAGGTCCAGCGCCGTGCGTATGCGCCACTGGCGCGCCAGATCGCTGCGCATCACCAGCACATTGGGCATGCGCGCCACCAGCACCAGCGGCTGGAAGTCGCGCAGCGGGTCGTAGCCCAGCTGGGGCTGCAGCCAGGGCAGCACGGCGTGCGTGGCGGCCGCGCCCATCAGCAGCAAGCGGTCCTGGGCCGTGGCCTGGGCCACCATGTTCGAGCCCTTGGCGCCGCCTTCGCCCGGCACGTAAAGAATGTGGATGGCCCCCAGCTTCGCGGAGCTGGCCTCGACCAGAGGACGCGCCGTGCGGTCCAGGGGGCCGCCGGCTGCATAGGGAACGATCAGGGTCAGGGCGTCGGATTTCGCGTCGCGCGCCGGGGCTGTCAAGGCTGTCGGGGGCGGCTGGGGCGGCTGGGGCTGTGCCGAAGCCGGCAGCCAGGGCAGGGCGGCCAGGGCCGCCAGCAGGCTGCGCCGCGCCATCCGGGCCGACGGCTGCGGGCCGGCTGCCGCAGGTGCACGTACTGGCGCAGATGCACGGGCATCGCGTGGCATGGCGCGGGTGGCGTCGTGGCGGGGCGTCATGGCGTGAAGCGAAATGGAGGCGATCCCCGCAGTATAGGCAGCGCCGACTGCCGCTGAGGCCGCACGCGCCCATGTCCTGCGCGCGCCGGGCCGTCTGTGCGCGGGCGGGGAACTGGGCCAGGTTCAGCGGGGCTTTCATGGGGGTCTCCGGCCTTTTTGTGCAGGACAGTGTTTCGGGCGCCCCAGGCATGGCCTGCGGGCTTGCGATCAGTGCTGTCACTGTAGGCGGGAGGGGCTTCAGCTTTTTGCCGTTTGCCCTTGGTGGGAAAATGCGGAATGCATGAAAATTGCGGAATTCTTTTGTTTATCGCAATTTAACTGGTTAATTCGGGTTAACCCTGAAGAAATCCGTACTTATTTACGAGTCCACCGCCATGAGCGCCACGCACACCATCGACAAACTGGATCGGGCCATTTTGCGCCGCCTGCAGGCCAACGGCCGGGAAACCTATGACGTCATCGGGGAGCAGGTCGGCCTGTCTCCCAGTGCCGTGCTGCGCCGGGTCAAGCGCCTGGAAGACAGCGGCGTGATCGACCGCTATGTGGCCCTGGTCCAGCCGGAGACCGTGGGCCTGGGGCTGACCGCCTATCTCAACGTGCGCCTGGAGAAGTACACCGAGACCAGCAAGCGCAACCCCATGGACGTGTTCCGCGCCAGCGTGCAGACTTGGCCCGAAGTGGTGGAGTGCGTGTCGCTGACCGGGGAGATGGACTATCTGATGCGTGTGGTCGTGGCCGACATGCAGCACTACACGCGCTTCGTCATGGACACCTTGCTCAAGCATCCCAGCGTGCAGGATTGCAAGACCAGCTTCGTGATGGACCGCGTCAAGGTGACCACGGCCGTGCCTTTGTAGCTTTCGTGCTCGACAGGCGCCAGGCCGTTGGGTGTTGCAGGGAGGGGGAATTGGTTTGCATGCCAAAACCTTACGGTTTTGTTGCATTGCAATATCTTCGTTGCTCGACCTCGGGTTTTTACCTATATTTGAGCCATGAATGCATCCAAAGACTGGTTGAAGGCGTCCTGGCAGGCCGGCCGGGACATGTTGCGTGCGAGCGCAGGCCAGCCGCACCGTCCCGATGGGCGCTCCGCGTCCATGGTGCCCATTCGTTCGCTGGGCCCGTCCCACCGCGAACGCGTGGTGGCGCATTTGCTCAAGCTCGATGAAGGCGACCGCTACCTGCGCTTCGGCTATGCCGCCAGCGACGAGCAGGTTCGCCGCTATGCGATGCAGCTTGATTTCGAGCGCGACGACATCTTCGGCATCTACAACCGCCGGCTCGAGCTGATCGCCATGGCGCATCTGGCCTTTGCCTCGCATCCCGAGCACAAGAGCTGCGCCGAATTCGGCGTTTCCGTGCTCAAGCAGGCACGCGGCCGCGGCTACGGCGGGCGCCTGTTCAACCGCGCGGTGATCCATGCACGCACCAAGGGCGTGTCCATGATGTTCATCCACGCGCTGTCGGAGAACACGGCCATGCTCAAGATTGCGCGCAAGGCCGGCGCCACCATCAAGCGCGATGGCTCCGAGTCCGAGGCCTACCTGCAGCTGCCGCCCGCCGGCATCGACACGCACATGGCGTCGCTGATGACCGAGCACATCGGCGAGGTGGACTACCAGCTCAAGAAGCAGGCCAAGCAGTTCTGGGATTTCCTGGCCGACGTGCAGGAAATCCGCCGTGGCGTGCAGGATGGCCGCCACCAGGCCGGCGAATAGGCGCAAAACGCCGCAAAGGGAATTGGCGCAGCGCATGCAGGGGTGACGGAGCAATCCGCTATCCTTGCGGCTTGTTTCACTACCGCACGTCCTGCACTCCAAGACAGTGTCCGACCCCCATCCTGCGCGCTCTTCCGAGAAGGAAAGCAAGCGAAGCTTCCTGCAAAAGGTGGCCGAGTTCATCCACCCGGCCCCTGATTCTCCTGACGAGCTGATCGAGACCCTGGCCGACGCCGAGGACAACCAGGTCATCGGCCCCGAGTCTCGCGTCATGCTCGAACGCGTGATACGCATGGCCGACATGACGGCCGGCGACGTCATGGTCGCAGCCCCTCGCATGGACCTGGTCAACATCGACGCTCCGTTCGATGAACTGCTGCACCAGGTCATCACCACTGCACATTCGCGTTTCCCGGTCTACCAGGGCGAGCGCGAGAACATCATCGGCATCCTTCTGGCCAAGGACCTGCTCAAGCTGCAGCGTTCACCGGACCTGAACATCCGCGCCCTGCTGCGCCCCGCCGCCTTCGTGCCGGAGAGCAAGGGCCTGAATGATCTGCTGCGCGAGTTCCGGGGCAACCGCAACCATCTGGCCGTGGTCATCGACGAGTTCGGCCGCGTGGCAGGCCTGGTGACCATCGAGGATGTGCTGGAGGAAATCGTCGGCGAGATCGAGGACGAGTTCGACATCCCCGAGGACGAAGGCGACATCTTCGCCCTGGCCGACAACAGCTACCGCGTGGCGGGCGACACCACCATCGAGCATGTGAACGAAGCCTTCGAGGTCGCCCTGCATGCCCGCGATCCCGAAGATGAGTTCGACACCATCGGAGGCCTGATCGCCCACGAAATGGGCCATGTGCCCAAGCGCGGCGAGCAGATCCATCTGGCCGGCCTGGAATTCACCGTGCTGCACACCAAGGGCGGCGCCGTGCGCTGGTTCAAGGTGGTGCGCGATCCCGCAGCCGACAGTCTGCTGCGCAGCTGAGGCTGCCCCTTTCTATCCCCACCGACATCTCTCCCGTACCTGGCCGATGCCCCTGTCCAGTTCTTCCGCTTTTTCGCAAGACGGCCGGCGCATGGGCCGGCTCGCCGTGGGCGTGCTGCTGCTGCTTGCGGGTGCAGCCCAGGCCCTGTCGCTGGCCTGGCCCTGGGCGCGCGGCCAGGGCGACGGGCCGCTGAGCCTGGTCGGCGGCTATGGCCGCCCGCTGTGGTGGCTGCAGATTCTGTCGCTGGCCGTGCTGGCACGCGCCCTGCAGACGGCACAGCGCCCGGCCCAGGCGGCGGGGCGGGCCATGCTCTATGCCACCGCCTGGCTGGTGGCCACCTTCTGGTGGCTGTTCATCTCCATGCATGTCTATGGCGGCCTGCCTGCGCCGCTGGCCGTTGCCGCCGTGCTGGCGCTTGCGGCCTTCCTGGGCAGCTACTACGCGGTGGCCGCCTGGGGCTGGCACAAGCTGCGCCCCACCAGCACGGCGGGCGGCGCCTTGCTGTTCGCCGCCGTCTGGCTGCTGGCCGAATTGGCGCGTGGCTGGCTGTGGACCGGCTTTCCCTGGGGCGCGGGGGGCTATGCCCACGTCGAAGGGCCCCTGTCGGTGCTGCCGCGCTGGATCGGCGTCTACGGCACGGGGGCGGTGGCGTCCTGGCTGGCATATTGGCTGGCCGCCTTGGCGGCTGGTTCGCGGGGCGGACAAGCCCTTCGGCCTGCACGGTGCGCGGCCACTGTGGCGGCCCTGGTTCTGGCCTGGGGCGGGCTGTGGTGGCTTCGCGATGCCGCCATCAATGCACCATCGGCCGAACGGCCAGCGCTGAGCGTGGCCATGCTGCAGGGCAATATCCCGCAGGATGAGAAGTTCGAGGCCGGCAGCGGCATTCCGCTGGCCCTGGGCTGGTACGGGCGGGAGCTGCGCGCGGCCACGGCGCAGCTGGTGGTCGCACCCGAGACGGCCGTGCCCCTGCTGCCCCAGCAGTTGCCCGAGGAATACCTGGACCTGCTGCGCGAACCATATCTGAAGAAGGATGGCCGGCAGGCGGCGCTGCTGGGCATTCCGCTGGGCTCGGAAGAGGCCGGCTATACGAACTCGGTCGTGGGCTGGCAGCCTGGCCAGATCCAGGACTACCAATACGACAAGCACCATCTGGTGCCCTTCGGGGAGTTCATCCCGCCGCTGTTTCGCTGGTTCACGCAGATGATGAACATACCGCTGGGCGACTTCAACCGCGGCGCGCTGGGCCAGCCTTCCATGGCCTGGGCTGGCGAGCGGCTGTCACCCAACATCTGCTACGAGGATTTGTTTGGCGAAGAGCTGGGTGCACATTTCGGCAAGGCAGCGACGGCGCCCACGGTGCTGGTGAATTTCAGCAACATCGGCTGGTTTGGCGACAGCGTGGCGATCGACCAGCATCTGGCCATCAGCCGCATGCGGGCGCTGGAGTTCGAGCGCCCCATGCTGCGCGCCACCAATACCGGTGCCACGGTGGCCATCGACCACCGGGGCGTGGTGACGCACGCGCTGGTGCCTTACGAGCGCGCGGTGCTTGAGGCCAGTGTGCAGGGCCGCGAGGCCTTGACACCGTTTGCGCGCTGGGTGAATGCAGCAGGTCTGGTCCCGCTGTGCGCCGCTGCTGCGGCGGTGCTGCTGGTGGCCTGGATCGGCCGCCGCAGGGCCTCGGCTCAGGGGCTGTAGCCAAGTCCCGCGACCTGGGTCGGCGTGGCTTTTGTGGCAGAGTTTTGATGCGGCCTCGGGGTTTTGTTGCAGTCTGGCAACGTTCAGCCCCGATAATGCGCGGCTGCATGGTCCGCTGCGGGCCGCACCCATTCAGAGATAGAGGTGGCGTCAGTGCCGCCGTGGAGCAAGTTAGACAATGGCCGATTCTTTTTCGTATGAGCAACTGATCGCTTCGGGCGAAGGCAAGCTGTTTTCCGCAGACAGCGGGCGTCTGCCACTGCCTCCCATGCTGATGTTCGACCGCATCACGCACATCGACACGGATGGTGGCGCCCACGGCCTGGGCAAGATCGTCGCCGAACTCGACATCAAGCCTGATCTCTGGTTCTTCGACTGCCATTTCCGGGGCGACCCCGTCATGCCCGGCTGCCTGGGTCTGGACGCCATGTGGCAACTGATCGGCTTTTACCTGACCTGGCTGCGCCTTCCGGGCCGGGGCCGTGCGCTGGGCGCCGGCGAAGTCAAGTTCACGGGCGAAGTGGGTCCTGACGTCAAGCTCGTGACCTACGAAATCGACATCAAGCGCGTGATCAAGCGCAAGCTCAACATGGCCATCGGCGATGCACGCCTGCTGGCCGACGGCAAGGAAATCTACGTCGCCAATGACCTGCGCGTGGGCCTGTTCCTGCGCGAGGGTGAAGGCCAGGGAACGGCAGCATGACCAAACGTCGCGTAGTCATCACCGGCGCGGGCATTGTCTCGTGCATCGGCAACGACCTCGATACCGTGGAGACCTCGCTGCGCGAGGGGCGCACGGGCATCAAGGCCATGCCGAAGTTCACCGAACTGGGCATGCGCAGCCAGGTGGCCGGTGTGCCGGAGATCGACGTCGAGGCACGTATCGATCGCAAGCAGCTGCGCTTCATGGGCGATGCCGCTGCCTATGCGCAGATCGCGCTGGAAGATGCCATCGCCCAGGCCGGCCTGGCTCCCGAGCAGGTCAGCCATCCGCGTACCGGCCTGATCATGGGCTCGGGCGGCGGGTCGCCGGCCAACCAGATCGAGGCGGCCGACACGCTGCGCGAAAAGGGCATTCGCCGCGTCGGGCCCTACCAGGTCACGCGCTGCATGAGCTCCACGGTGTCCGCCTGCCTGGCGACCAACTTCAAGGTCAAGGGCATCAACTACTCCATCACCTCGGCCTGCTCCACCTCGGCGCACTGCATCGGCGCAGCGGCGCAGCAGATCGCCTGGGGCATGCAGGACGTGATGTTTGCCGGCGGCGGCGAAGAGCTGTCCTGGGGCATGGCACTGCTGTTCGACGGCATGGGGGCCATGTCCAGCAAGTACAACGACCAGCCCGAAAAGGCTTCGCGCGCCTATGACGCCCACCGCGACGGTTTCGTGATCGCAGGTGGCGGCGGCGCGGTGGTGCTGGAAAGCCTGGAGCACGCCCAGGCCCGGGGTGCGAACATCCTGGCCGAAGTCGTGGGCTTTGGCGCCACCAGCGATGGCGAGGACATGGTCGCGCCCTCGGGCGACGGCGCCATCGCCTGCATGCAGCAGGCCCTTGAAGGCCTCGAAGGCGGCGTGGACTACATCAACACCCACGGCACCTCCACGCCCGTGGGCGACATGCAGGAAGTGCGCGCCATGCGCGCGCTGTTCGGCGACCAGGTGCCGCCGTTCTCCTCCACCAAGTCGCTGACCGGCCACTCGCTGGGCGCCACCGGCGTGCAGGAAGCCATCTACTGCATGATCATGATGAACAAGGGCTTCATCGCGGGTTCGGTCAACGTGGACACGCCCGATCCCGCGCTGAACGACATGCCCCTGGTCACGCGCACACGCGATGCCCAGCTGAACACCGTGCTGTCCAACAGCTTCGGCTTCGGTGGCACGAACGCCTCGCTGGTGCTGCGCCGCTGGCAGGGCCAGTGAATACGCCCTGGTGTGTAAAAGGCGTGTCCTGAAGGAAAAAGCCCGCCTCCTGCGGGCTTTTTCACTGGTGAACGCCGACAATGCCCAGGTCGCGCGGGAGGCAGCACTGCAGGCTGCTGCCTGAATCCCGAACCAAGAACAATGAAATTTTGCAAGGTTGAACCATGATTCTTGTCACAGGCGGCGCCGGCTTCATCGGCGCCAATTTCGTGCTGGACTGGCTGGCTGCCGGCGATGAGCCGGTGCTCAACGTGGACAAGCTCACCTACGCGGGCAACCTCAAGAGCCTGGAGAGCCTGCAGGGCGATGCGCGCCATGTCTTCGTGCAGGCCGACATCGGCGATGGCGAAGTCCTGGCCCGCCTGCTGGCCGAGCACCAGCCGCGCGCCGTGGTCAACTTCGCGGCCGAAAGCCATGTGGACCGTTCCATCCACGGCCCCGAGGACTTCATCCAGACCAACGTGGTCGGCACCTTCCGCCTGCTCGAGGCCGTGCGCGGCTACTGGAGCGCGCTGGATGCCGAGGCCAGGGCGGCCTTCCGCTTCCTGCATGTCTCCACCGACGAGGTCTATGGCAGCCTGGCGCCAGCGGCACCGGCCTTCACCGAAGACCATAACTACGAGCCCAACAGCCCGTACTCGGCCAGCAAGGCCGCCAGCGACCACCTGGTGCGCGCCTGGCATCACACCTACGGCCTGCCCGTGCTGACCACCAACTGCAGCAACAACTACGGCCCGCTGCATTTCCCCGAGAAGCTGATCCCCCTGATGATCGTCAACGCCCTGGCCGGCAAGCCTTTGCCCATCTATGGCGATGGCATGCAGGTGCGCGACTGGCTCTATGTGCGCGACCATTGCAGCGCCATCCGCCGCGTGCTGGAGGCCGGCAAGCTGGGCGAGACCTACAACGTGGGCGGCTGGAACGAAAAGCCCAACGTCGAGATCGTGAACACCGTCTGCGCGCTGCTCGACGAGCTGCGCCCCAAGGCCGATGGCACCAGCTACGCTGCCCAGATCACCTATGTGAAGGACCGCCCCGGTCACGACCGGCGCTATGCCATCGACGCGCGCAAGCTCGAGCGCGAACTGGGCTGGAAGCCCGCGGAGACCTTCGAGACCGGCATCCGCAAGACCGTGCAGTGGTACCTGGACAATCCCGAGTGGGTGGCCGATGTGCAGTCCGGCGCCTACCGCGAATGGGTCAGCCGCCAGTACACGGAGGGAGCCGGCGCATGAAGCTGCTGCTGCTGGGCCGCAATGGACAGGTGGGCTGGGAGCTGCAGCGCAGCCTGGCGCCGCTGGGCGAGTTGATTGCGCTGGAGCGCCAGGGCGACGCCGGTGGCCAGGGCCTGTGCGGCGATCTCTCTCGCCTCGATGAACTCGCACGGACCGTGCGCGCTCTGCGTCCCGATGTCATCGTCAATGCCGCCGCCCACACGGCCGTGGACAAGGCCGAAAGCGAGCCGGAACAGGCGCGGCTGCTCAATGCGCTGGCTCCCCAGGTGCTGGCCCGCGAGGCGGCGCAGACTGGCGCGCTGCTGGTGCACTACAGCACGGACTACGTCTTCGACGGCAGCGGCAGCGCTGCGCGCACGGAGACCGAGGCCACGGCGCCGCTGTCCGTCTATGGCGGCAGCAAGCTCGAAGGCGAGCAGCTGATCCAGGCTTCGGGCTGCCGCCACCTGATCTTTCGCACCAGCTGGGTCTATGCGGCGCGCGGCGGCAACTTCGCCAAGACCATGCTGCGCCTGGCCCAGGAGCGCGAGGTGCTGAGCGTGATCGACGACCAATGGGGCGCGCCGACGGGGGCAGACCTGATCGCCGACGTGACGGCCCATGCCATCCGCCAGGTGCGGCGCCAGTCCGGCGGCGAAGGCCTGCACCATCTGGTGGCCGGTGGCGAGACCACCTGGCATGCCTACGCCAGCCATGTGATCGCCCGCGCCCGCGAACTCGCACCCGACCGGCCCTGGAAGGTGCAGCGCATAGCTGCCGTGCCCACCAGCGCCTTTCCGACCCCGGCGCAGCGTCCGCACAATTCCCGCCTGAACACCGAGCGGCTGCAGCAGACCTTCGGCCTGCGCCTGCCGCACTGGCAGGCCGGCGTGGACCGCATGCTGCAGGAAATCATCTGAGCGCGGCTGCGCGCTTCAGCAGAACCCCAGGATCCAGGACATGAACCAGACACGCAAAGGCATCATCCTCGCGGGCGGCTCCGGCACCCGCCTGCACCCGGCCACGCTGGCCATCAGCAAGCAGCTGCTGCCGGTCTACGACAAGCCCATGATCTACTACCCGCTGAGCGCCCTCATGCTCGCGGGCATCCGAGAAATCCTCGTGATCAGCACCCCGCAGGACACGCCGCGCTTCGAGCAATTGCTGGGCGACGGCTCGCAGTGGGGCCTGAAGCTGGAGTACGCCGTCCAGCCCAGCCCGGATGGCCTGGCCCAGGCCTTTTTGATCGCCGAGGACTTCCTGGCCGGCGCCCCCAGCGCCCTGGTGCTGGGTGACAACATCTACTACGGACACGACTTCCCCCGCCTGCTCGAACGCGCTGACGCGCGCAGCGAGGGCGCCACGGTGTTTGCCTACCACGTGCAGGACCCCGAGCGCTATGGCGTGGCCGAGTTCGACGCCCAGGGCCGCGTGCTTTCCCTGGAGGAAAAACCCAGGCAGCCCAGGAGCAACTACGCGGTCACGGGCCTGTATTTCTACGACAGCCAGGTCGTTGAGCTGGCAAAGTCCATCAAGCCCTCGGCGCGCGGAGAGCTGGAAATCACCGACCTCAACCGCCTGTACCTGGACAAGGGCCAGCTCAATGTGGAGCTCATGGGCCGTGGCTATGCCTGGCTGGACACGGGCACGCACGACAGCCTGCTGGAGGCCGGCCAGTTCATCGCCACGCTGCAGCAGCGCCAGGGCCTGAAGGTGTCATGCCCCGAGGAGATCGCCTTCCGCCAGGGCTGGATAGACCGTGCCCAGCTCGAGACGCTGGGCCAGGCGCTGGCCAAGAACGGCTACGGCCAGTACCTGCTGCAGATCCTCAAGGAAAAGGTGCACGCATGAAGGCAACACCCCTGGCCATTCCCGAGGTGATGCTGATCGAGCCCAAGGTCTTTGGTGACGATCGCGGCTTCTTCCTCGAAAGCTTCAACCAGCAGGCCTTCAACCAGGCCACGGGCACGGACCACCAGTTCGTGCAGGACAACCACAGCCGCAGCAAGAAGGGCGTGCTGCGCGGCCTGCACTACCAGCTGCCTCCCCATGCCCAGGGCAAGCTGGTGCGCGTGGTGCGCGGCGCCGTGTTCGATGTGGCCGTGGACATCCGCAAGGGCTCGTCCACCTTCGGCCAATGGGTGGGCGCCGAGCTGACGGAAGACAACCACCGCCAGCTGTGGGTGCCCCCAGGCTTTGCCCACGGCTTCATGGTGCTCAGCGACAGCGCCGACTTCCTCTACAAGGCCACGGCCTTCTACGCGCCCCAGGCCGATCGCGGCATTGCCTGGGACGACCCGGCCATCGGCGTGCAGTGGCCGCAGCTCGATGTGGAGCTGTCGCTGTCGGACAAGGACCTCAGGCAGCCGCTGCTGGCGGATGCCGAGCTGGCCTGAGCCGGTTCACATCTGGTCCGGCAGCACCCCGCCCGGCACGGCCTCCTCCAGAAAGCCGGCGATCAGCCGGGCCTGGCGGCGTTCGCGCAGGCAGTACAGGTATTCGGGCAGGCGCGGCACGGGGCCTGCGAAGGGCAGGACGACGATGTCGGGGTGGGTCGAGGCTTCATGCCGGGCGAAGACGCTGATGCCCATGTCGCGGATCACGGCCTCGCGGATGGCTTCGCGGCTGGCGATTTCCATGATGTGGCGCGGTGCCAGGCCGGCGGCGGCCAGCATCTGTTCGGTGAGCTGGCGCGTCATGGAGCCGCGCTCGCGCAGGATCAGCGTGTCTTGCACCAGATCGGACGCCTGCACCATGGTGCGCTGCGCCAGCCGGTGGCTGCGGTGCACCAGCAGGGCCAGCGGGTCCTGGCCCAGTTCCACGCGCAGCAGGCGCGGATCACCTTCCAGGTGCGATGAGGTCGCCAGGTCCACCTGGTAGTCCACCAGCGCCTGCACCATCTGGCGCGAGTTGCCGCCCACGATGGCCACTTCCACCCGCTCGAAGCGCCGCTGGTAGCGCTTGACGATGTCCAGCACGTAGTAGGGCGCCGTCGCACCGATGCGCAGCTGGCCCTGGCTGGCATCGCCCGAATGGCGCAGCGCCGACTCCAGCTGGATGGTCTGCAGCAGCAATTGCTCGACCTGGGGCAGCAGGCGCAGCCCGGCATCGGTGATGGACAGGCGCCCGCCCTGGCGATGGAACAACTCCACGCCGTAGTGCTCTTCCAGCGCGCGGATCTGGGTGGTCACGGTGGGCTGGCTCAGCGAAAGCTGGCGTGCCGCCTGCGTGATGCTGCCCAGGCGGGCGACCCAGAAGAAGGACTTGAGCTGCGTGACGAACATGGCGGGGTGTTGGGGTCAGGAATGCCTGGCGCCATTTCAACATGGCGCCGTGATGCGCAGGGCCGGCGTGGCCGGGTATGTCCCTGGAAACAACTCCTGCGCCTGAAGGCACACTTCTTGCATGCCAGTTTGCGTGCCAGTTTGTGTGCCAGCTGATTCATGGGTCTCGGCTGGTCTTGTGTCAGTGATTGCTCGTGATCAAGGAGCGCAGCAATGGATATTCGCAATCCCTCGCCGGGTCTTTACAACGAAGACCTGGCGCCCACCAAGGACCGCCGCTGGGGCGCCTTCAGCATCTTCAACGTCTGGACTTCGGACGTGCACAGCCTCTGGGGCTACTACCTGGCGGCCAGCCTGTTTCTGCTGTGCGGCAGCTTCGTCAATTTTCTGATCGCCATCGGCATCAGCTCCCTGGTCATCTTTTTTCTGATGAACCTGGTGGGCTATGCGGGCGAGAAGACCGGCGTGCCCTACCCGGTGCTGGCGCGTGCCTCGTTCGGGGTTTGGGGTGCGAATCTGGCTGCCCTGGTGCGAGCCATCGTGGCCTGCTTCTGGTACGGGGCGCAGACGGCGGCCGCCTCGGGCGCCATGGTGGCGCTGCTGGTGCGCAATGAGGCGTTGCTGTCCTTCCACCAGACCACGCACTGGCTGGGCCATTCGGGACTGGAGGTGATCTGCTACGTGGTCATCTGGGCCTTGCAGCTGCTGATCATCCAAAGGGGCATGGAGACCGTGCGGCGATTCCAGGACTGGGCCGGGCCTGCCGTGTGGATCGCCATGCTGGTGCTGGCCATCGGCCTGTGCGTGAAGGCCGGCGGCTTCAGCTTCGACCACGGCATTCCCATGGATGTGCTGCTGGACAAGACCAAGGATGCGGGGGTGAGCGGCGCGCCGGGCAGCTTCTGGGCGTTGATGGCCGTGGGCGCGACCTGGATCACCTACTTTGCGGCGCTGTACCTGAACTTCTGCGATTTCTCGCGCTATGCGAAGAACAAGGAGGCGGTGGCCAAGGGCAACCTCTGGGGCCTGCCCGTGAACCTGATCGCTTTCTCGCTGGTGGCCGGCATCACCACGATTGCGGCCTTCAAGGTCTATGGCGAGGTGCTGCTGCACCCCGAGCAGATCTCGGCCAAGTTCGACAGCTGGGTGCTGGCCCTGCTGGCCGCCGTCACCTTTGCCGTGGCCACGCTGGGCATCAACGTGGTGGCCAACTTCGTCTCGGCGGCCTTCGATATTTCCAACGTGTTTCCCAAGCGCATCGACTTCAAGCGCGGCGGATACATCGCCGCACTGATCGCCCTGGCTCTCTACCCCTTTGCACCATGGGAGGGCGGCGCTGCCCACTTCGTGAACGCCATCGGCGCCACCATGGGGCCGCTGCTGGGCATCATCCTGGTGGACTACTACCTGGTGGCCAAGGGCAACATCAACGTGGCGGCGCTGTATGACGAACATGGCGAGTACCGCTACGAGGGCGGCTGGAACGTCAACGCGCTGATCGCCACCGGCATCGGCAGCGTGTTCTCCACCATCCTGCCCAACTTCACCAGCCTGCTGCCGGTCTGGTGGGGCACCTACGGCTGGTTCTTCGGCGTGCTGATCGGCGGCAGCGTGTACTGGGTGATGGCCACGCTGCGCCCGCGCCGCATTCCGGCCGCAGCCTGAGGAGGCCGCCATGTCCGAGCCGCAGGATGCGCCGGCCACCGGGCCGGCCTTGATTGCCGAGCGCGTGATGCGCTCCATCGTCGAGCGCAAGCTGCGCCCTGGCGAACGCCTGGGCGAAAAGGAACTGGCCGAGGTCTTCGGCGTGAGCCGCACCATGGTGCGCGAGGCGCTGATGCAGCTGCAGGCGCGCGGCTTCGTCGAGGTGCGCTCGCGCCAGGGCTGGTACGTGGTCGAGCCCTCGTTCGAGGAAGCCCAGGAAACCTATGCCGCGCGCCGCGTACTGGAGTCCGGCATGCTGCGCGACGCGGGCCGGCCGCTGCAGGCGGCCATACGCACGCTGCGCGAGCATGTGGCCCAGGAGCGCGGCGCCATCGCCGAGGCCGACAACGCCGGCCAGCGCAGCGTGCTGCTGGCCGACTTCCACGTCTGCCTGGCCGAGCAGATGGGCAACCGCTTTCTCACGGCCATGATGGCCGACCTGTCGGCGCGCACCACCCTGGTGTCTGCGCTGTACCAGTCGCAGACCGAGGCACAGCACTCCAATGCCGACCACGAGGCCATCGTCGATGCGCTGGCGGCCGGCGACATGGCGCGCGCCGAGCAACTGATGCGCGATCACATCGACGCGCTGGCCGCGCGGCTGGATGAGAACCTTGCCCACCGCGCGCGCCTGCAGGACCGGCTGCTGGATGCGCTGCAGCCGCAGACGGCCCAGGCTGAGCGCCCGGGCAGGGTAAAGCCGCGCCGCTGAAGAAGGCGGGAGCGGGGCGAGGGGGCGCCGAGGGGCGGAGGGCACCCAAATCCGCCAATACCCGCTTCGCCAAATTTCCGTTGTGTGACACGGACGTTTCACCTGCGCTTTCTACAGTGGGTGTCAGAGGTGGCGACCCTGCCGCCTGTCCACGAACCCACAACGGAACTGACACGCCATGCGCCACACCCTTGCCTCCCTGGGCCGCCGCCTTGCCATTGCCTCTGCGGCGCTGACCGTCGCCTCCTTCGCCTCCCTGGCCCATGCGGCCAAGACCGAGCTGCTGGTCTACAGCGCGCTGGAGGCCGACCAGATCAAGGCCTACAAGAGCGGCTTCGAGAAGGCCCATCCCGAGATCGAGCTCAAGTTCGTGCGCGACAGCACGGGCATCATCACGGCCCGCCTGCTGGCCGAAAAGGCCAATCCCCAGGCCGACGTGATCTGGGGCGTGGCCGCCACCTCGCTGATGCTGCTGGACAAGCAGGGCATGCTGCAGCCCTATGCGCCCAAGGGCCTGGACAAGGTGCGAGCCAACATGCGCGATCCGCGCGCCCAGCCGACCTGGGTGGGCATGGACCTGTGGTCGTCGGCCATCTGCTTCAATACCGTGGAGGCCGGCAAGCGCAAGCTGCCTGTGCCCGCCAGCTGGGCCGACCTGGTCAGGCCCGAGTTCAAGGGCACGATCACCATGCCCCACCCGGCCTCCAGCGGCACGGGCTACCTGATGGTCGCGGCCTGGCTGCAGATCATGGGCGAGGACAAGGGCTGGGCCTACATGGACGGCCTGCACCAGAACATGGGCGTGTACACGCACAGCGGCTCCAAGCCCTGCCGCCAGGCAGGGGCTGGCGAGTTTCCCGTGGGCCTGAGCTTCGAATACCGAGCCAGCAAGACCAAGAAGGATGGTGCGCCCATCGACATCGTTTTCCCCCGGGAAGGCCTGGGCTGGGATGTGGAGGCCACGGCCATCCTCAAGACCAGCAAGAAGCAGGAAGCCGCCAAGGCCCTGGCCGACTGGGCCGTCACGCCCGAGGCCAACAAGCTCTACGCCGCCAACTTCGCCGTGCTGGCCTTGCCCGAGGCGCAGGAAAAGCTGGAGTTCATTCCTGCCGACCTCGAAAAGCGGCTGGCGAAGAACGACTTCGATTGGGCCGCGGCCAACCGCGAGCGCATCCTGGCCGAGTGGAGCCGCCGCTACGAAGCCAAGGCAGAGAAAAAGTAAGCCGGAGCCACGCCATGCTGCGCATAGACCATATCGCCAAGCGCTACCGCGAGCAGCAGGTGCTGCGCGGCATTGACCTGAACGTGGAGGCGGGCGAGTTCGTCAGCCTGCTCGGCCCTTCGGGCTGCGGCAAGACCACGCTGCTGCGCATCGTCTGCGGCATCGACATGCCTGACGAGGGCAGGGTGCTGTTCCAGGGCGATGACATCACGCGCTGGCCGGCCGCGCGCCGTGGCTTCGGCGTGGTGTTCCAGAGCTATGCGCTGTTTCCCAACCTGACGGCCGCGCAGAACGTGGCCTTCGGGCTGAACGGGCAGCCTGCGGCGCAGGCGCGCGAGCGCGTGGCCGAGATGTTGTCCCTGGTGGGTCTGGGCGCGCAGGCCCAGCGCTACCCGGCCCAGCTGTCGGGCGGCCAGCAGCAGCGCGTGGCACTGGCCCGCGCGCTGGCGCCCCGGCCGCGCCTGCTGCTGCTCGACGAGCCGCTGTCCGCGCTCGATGCCCAGGTGCGCACCGAGCTGCGCAGCGAGATCCGCCAGCTGCAGCGCCAGTTGGGCATCGCCTCCATCATGGTCACGCACGACCAGGAAGAGGCCTTGTCCATGGCCGACCGCGTGGTGCTCATGCACCAGGGCCGCATCGAGCAGCAGGGTTCGCCCGAGCAGCTCTATGCCCAGCCCGTGAGCCAGTTCGCGGCCGGTTTCGTGGGCCGCATGAACCTGCTGCCGGCCACGGCCGAGGGGGCGGACCAGGTGCGCATCGGCGAAGCCAGCCTGCGCTGTGCGCTGGCCGGCTTCGAGCGTGGCGACGCGCTGCTGGTCGGCGTGCGTCCGGAAAGCGTGGTGCTGCACCCGGCCCAGCCCACGGCGTTGCCCAACCTGTTGCGCGCCCGCGTGGTGGAGACCTCCTTCCTCGGATCGATGGCCCTGGTGCGCCTGTACAGCCCCACGCTGCAATGCCAGGTTGACGCCCAGTGGCCCCTGCGCCACGACGTGGGCCTGCCCGACTGGCTGCAGGGCGAGGTGCTGATGGAGCTGCCCGCCGCTGCGCTGCAGCCGTTGGCGGCGCCCGACGCGAGGAAGGCCGCATGAGCGCGCATCCCATGGACACGGCCGTTTCCGTGCCGGTGCCGGTGGACCGCTTCGCTTGCGCCCGCCGCAGCGCGCCTGCAGGGCCCGTGCGTCCGCAGGGGCGCAGCGCAGGCTGGGAGCGCTGGTGGCTGGGCGCCCTGGTGCTGGGCGCACTGGCCTGGCTGCTGGCCACCATCGCCCTGCCGGTGGCCAGCCTGCTGGGCAGGAGTTTCTGGGACGACACGGGCCGCTCCACGGGCCTGGCCCAGTTCATCACCTATGCGCGCATGCCGGGCGTGACGCAATCGCTGTTCAACAGCCTGTGGCTGTCGGCCGTGAGCAGCACGGTCTGCGTGCTGCTGGCCTATGCCTACGCCTATGGCGTGGTGCGCAGCTGCATGCCGCTGGCGCGCTGGTTCCGCGCGCTGGCCCTGGTGCCGCTGCTGGCGCCTTCGCTGCTCATGGCCATCAGCCTGATCTACCTGTTCGGCAGCCAGGGCCTGCTCAAGGGCTGGCTGCAGGGGGGCTCGGCCTACGGGCCCTTCGGCATCATCGTGGGCTCGGTGCTCTGGACCTTTCCGCATGCGCTGATGATTCTGTGCACCACGCTGGCCTCGGGCGATGCGCGCCTGTACGAGGCGGCCGCCACGCTGGGCGCCAGCCGCTGGCGCAGCTTTCGCCAGGTCACGCTGCCGGCCAGCCGCTACGGGCTGATGATTTCGTGGATCGTGGTTTTCGTGCTCGTGGTGACCGACTTCGGCGTGCCCAAGGTCATTGGCGGCAACACGGCCATGCTGGCCACCGACATCTACAAGCAGGTCATCGGCCAGCAAAACCTGTCCATGGGTGCGGTGGTGGCCATGCTGCTGCTGGTGCCGGCCGGCCTGGCCTTTGCGGCAGAGCGCCATCTGCGCGTGCGCCAGGCGGCCACCATGGGCGTGCGCTCCGTGCCGCTGGTGCCCCAGCCCCATGCGCCGCTGGACCGCGCGCTGTTCGCCTACTGCGCGCTGGTGGCGCTGGCGCTGCTGGCCGTCATGGGCACGGCCGTGCTGGCCTCCCTGGTCAGCTACTGGCCGTACAACCTCACGCTGACATTCAAGAACTACCGCTTCGACATGATGGACGGCGGCGGCTGGGCCAGCTATGGCAACTCGCTGTCCATGGCGCTGGCCACGGCCGTGCTGGGCGCGGTGCTGAGCTTTGTGACCGCCTACCTGGTGGCCAAGCCCGTGCGCTGGGCACGCACGCGCCAGTGGCTGCATGCCGTGGCCACGCTGCCCATGGCCGTGCCGGGGCTGGCGCTGGGCCTGGGCTACATCCTGTTCTTCAATGCCCAGGGCAATCCGCTGCACTTCCTGTACGGCAGCATGGCCATCCTGGTGCTGTGTTCGGTGGCGCATTTCTTCTCGGTGGCGCACATCACGCAACTGGCCGCGCTGCAGCAGCTCGATGCCGAGTACGAGCGCGTGGCCGATTCCATGGGTGTGGCCTTCTGGACGCTGCTGTGGCGCGTGCACCTGCCGGTATGCCTGCCCGTGGTCATGCAGGTGGCCGGCTATTTCTTCGTCAACGCCATGACCACGGTGTCGGCCGTGGTGTTCCTGTACTCGCCCGAGACCACGCTGGCCTCGGTGGCCGTGCTGGCCATGGACGACGCGGGCGACACCGCGCCGGCCGCCGCCATGGCCACGCTGATCTTTGCCACGGCCGCTGCGGGCCGGCTGCTGATCGCGGCGCTGGATGCCTGGGTGCAGCGGCGCACGCAGCGCTGGCGCCAGCGCTGACTTTTTTCCTTTCCCTCTCCTCTGTTTTCTCCCATGAAGAACTACGACCTGATCGTGGTGGGGGCCGGCATTGTCGGCCTGGCCCACGCCTATGCGGCTGCGCGCCGTGGCCGCAGCGTGCTCGTCATCGAGCGCGACGCGGCCTGCATCTCCGCCTCCATCCGCAATTTCGGCTTTGTCACTGTCACGGGGCAGCAGGCGGGCGCCCACTGGCAGCGGGCCATGCGTTCGCGCGACACCTGGGCCGAGATCGCGCCGCAGGCCGGCATCGAGGTCGTGCACCGCGGCCTGTGGCTGACGGCGCGCCGGGCCAGCGCCGAGGCCGTGCTCCACGCCTTTCTGAGCACCTCCATGGGCGAGCGCTGCGAGCTGCTCACGCCGGCCCAGGCCGCCGAACGCCACCCGGCACTGCGCACCGAAGACCTCAGCGCCGTGCTCTACAGCCCGCATGAGCTGCGCGTGGAGTCGCGCACAGCCATTGCCAGGTTGGCGCAGTGGCTGGAGCGGGCCATGGGCGTGGATTTCCGCTTCGGCGAGGCCGTGCTCGAGGTGGCGGCACCCCGGGTGCGCAGCGCCCGCGCCAGCTACCACGGCGAACGCGTAGTGGTCTGCAACAACGCCGACCCGGGCGGCCTGTTCGCCGGCCTGTGGACGCCGCACCGCATCCAGCTGTGCCAGCTGCAGATGCTGCGCGTGCGGCCGCAGCCGGGCTTGCAGCTCAAGGGCTCGGTCATGGGGGACCTGAGCATGGTCAGATACGAGGGCTACAGCGCCCTGCCCGAAGCCGCCGCGCTGCGCGCCGAACTGGAGCGGGAGGAGGGCGAGAGCCTGGCCCACGGCATCCACCTGATCGCCGTGCAAAGCGCCGACGGCAGCCTGGTGGTGGGCGACTCCCACCACTACGGCGCAGCGCCCCCGCCCTTTGCCAGCGAAGCCGTGGACCGGCTGATGCTGCGCCACATGAACGAGGCCCTGCACTTGCGCGATGCGCAGGTGGTGGAGCGCTGGGTGGGCGTCTACCCGAGCGCGCAGGACGCGCCCTGCGTGGTGCATGCGCCCGACGAAGCCACGCGCGTGGTCGCTGTGACGGGTGGGTCCGGCGCCAGCACGGCGTTCGGTCTGGCCGAGGAGGTCTGGAGCGCGTGGTGAGCGGCAGCCGGCCTACTTGCCGAACATCACCCACAGCAGCGCCAGCACCATGATCGTGGCCAGCACGGCCAGCGTGATCTTGAGGGCGCTGTAGGGGCGCTCGCCCGCGATCTGGCCCGTGTAGCCGTTGGCGATGATCTGGAAGGTCCTGCTGCCGTAGGTGTAGCCCACCAGCCAGACCGGCACGAGGATGTGCTTGAAGGTGCGGCCCTGGTACTCGCGCTGCATCTGCAGGTTGCGGTAGGTGTCGCCGGGCACCTGGCGCGCGCACAGGGCGCGCAGCTGCTCGTCCATGTCCTGCACGTTGACCTGCGCGGCCTTGCCCAGGTCGATCTGGTAGCGCTCCACCGTCCAGCCGCGCACGAACTCGGGCGTGTAGGGCTTGAGGTCGGTGGTGGTGGGGAAGGGCTCCACCTGGCGCAGCAGGTTGGCGTGCACGCCCACGGTGCCGGGCACCAGCTCGTCGTCGAAGAAATGGGCGAGGCTGCCCGAGGCCGGCTCCCAGCGCACATGGCGCACCTGGCGCGTCTGCACGTTGCCGTTGCTGTCGCGGTAGGACTCGGTGGTGTAGTAGTAGAAGCCCGCCTCGGCCTGCCAGTCGGCGCTGGCGTGGGCGTCGAAGGTCCAGTACGGCAGGTACACGCCGTGCAGCGTGTCGGTCAGCGCGGCGGATTTCAGGCGGTTGGGCGCGAACCAGCGGCTGCCGTACCACTGGCGTATGCGGTCGCGGATCTGGCCGTCGCTGATCTTGAAGGGCAGGATGCTCTGCGGCGTGATGGCATCGCCCTGGTCCTCATGGGCGACGATGGAGGGCGAGCCGCAGAAGTCGCAGCGCTGGGCCACGGTGCGGTTCACGAAGACCGAGATCGCGCGGCAGTTCTGGCACTGGACCTCGTAGCGGTCCTCCGTGCCCCAGCCCCGGCCGGACTTGGGGTTGCGCAGCGCCTCGGCCAGGCCCTGCTCGACCACATCGCGGCCCAGTTCCTCGCGCGTTTCCTCGCTCCAGGGCACCGTGGTGCCGCAGTACGGGCACTTGAGCGCCTGGGCCTGGGCATTCCATTCGAGGTTGGCGCCGCATTCGGGGCAGGGGTGCTTGCGCACCATGGCTGGCGCGGCGGCAGCGGCCTCCCAGGAACCGGAGGCGGGGGAAGTCGAGGTGCTGGAGGAACTGGAGGAGGGCGCGCTCACGGCATCGGTCCTGGAAAACGGGACGCGGCGCCAGGCAGGGCCTGGCGCCGCAAAGGGTCAAACCACGGAAATGTCAGCCGCGCAGGAACTCATCGAGTGCGGCTTGCGCAATGCGCCACTGGCTGCCGATCTGGCGCGCCTTGAGGTTGCCGGCCTGGATCTCGGCCAGCACATCGGCCTCGCTCACACCCAGCACCTGGGCCGCCTGTGCCGGAGTCAGCACCTGCAGGCCACCGGCGGCGGGTGCTGCCGGCGCCTGGGCGGCCTGGGCGGCGGCAGGCGAGAACGGGTCGGAGGCCTGGCCGGCCGGTGCGCCACCGGCGCCGCCGCCGTTTTGCATGCTCTTCATCATCTCCTGCGCCATGCCGAAGCCCATGGCCATGGTGGCGGGCAGGGTGGCTGCGGCAGCGCCTTCGCCGCCCGTGGTCATGGCCTGGCCCATCTGGTACTTGACGTAGTCGTTGAGGTTGCCGATGGCCGTCATGCTGGAGCGCTTGTCGATGGCCTGCTCCACCTCGGGCGGCACGGACACGTTCTCCAGCACGAAGCTGGTGATCTCCAGGCCGTACTTGTCCGTCATGGCCGGGTTGATCAGCGGCAGCAGCGCATCGCCCAGCTCGCCATAGCGCTGGGCCACGTCCAGCACGGGCACTCGGGCCTTGGCCAGCGACTCGGTGAACACGCTGATGATGCGCGAGCGCATGGTGTCGGCGAACTCGTCGATGCGGAAGTTCTGGTCCGTGCCCGCCACTTCCTTGAGGAACTTGGCCGGCTCGACGATGCGGAAGTCATAGGTGCCGAAGGCGCGCAGGCGCACGGCGCCGAAGTCCTGGTCGCGCACCATCACGGGGTTGGAGGTGCCCCACTTGTTGCCCGTGAACAGCCGCGTGTTGATGAAGTAGACATCGCACTTGAACGGCGAGTTGAAGCCGTACTTCCAGCCCTGGATGGTGGACAGGATGGGAATGTTCTGCGTGGTCAGCGTGTGCTTGCCGGGGCTGAACAGGTCGGCGTACTGGCCGGCCGAGACGAACTGCACCTGCTGCGACTCGCGCACGATGAGCTGGGCGCCGTTCTTGATTTCCTTGTCGTCGTCGGGCCAGCGGTAGGAGAGCGTGTCGCGCGAGTCATCGGTCCACTCGATGATCTCTATCAGTTGCTTGGTGATGATGTTCATCAGGTTCATGGCAGGCTCCGAAACGGTGGTGGTCCACGACAAAAAAGGTCAATGGGCCATTCTAGGCGGCGTGCATGGCGGCGGGGAGAACGGCCACCGGCCGCTGCCCCGGTGAATTGTCAAAAAATGATCCGGATGCGTCGTGCAAGGCGGGCTTTCGGGTCTTCGCGCGCCACGGCCTTTGCCGGCATGTGTCGCCTGCTCCGTTTTTTGATGCAGATCGCCCTGTGGCGCGTCTGCCGTGGGGCCGCAGGCCCGCGCCACGGCGCAGGGCCGGGCGGCGCCTTAAAATCGTCGTTTGCGCGGCGCGAGCCGCCTCTCATTCACCGGCGCGGCCCCGGCCTGCGTGCGACGCCTGAAACAAGTCATGCTCACTTTCCAACAAATCATCCTCAAGCTGCAGTCCTACTGGGCCGACCAGGGCTGCGCGCTGCTCCAGCCCTATGACATGGAAGTGGGCGCGGGCACCTCGCATACCGCCACCTTCCTGCGCGCCCTGGGTCCCGAGCCCTGGAAGGCCGCCTACGTGCAGCCCAGCCGCCGCCCCAAGGACGGCCGCTACGGCGACAACCCCAACCGCCTGCAGCACTACTACCAGTTCCAGGTCGTGCTCAAGCCCGCGCCCGACAACATCCTGGAGCTGTACCTGGGCTCGCTCGAGGCCCTGGGCTTCGATCTCAAGAAGAACGACATCCGCTTTGTCGAGGACGACTGGGAAAACCCCACGCTGGGCGCCTGGGGCCTGGGCTGGGAAGTCTGGCTCAACGGCATGGAGGTGACCCAGTTCACCTACTTCCAGCAGGTCGGCGGCATCGACTGCAAGCCCGCCACCGGCGAGATCACCTATGGCCTGGAGCGCCTGGCCATGTACCTGCAGGGCGTGGACAACGTCTACAACCTGACCTGGACCGACGGCCTGAGCTACGGCGACGTCTACCACCAGAACGAGGTGGAGCAGTCCACCTACAACTTCGAGCACTCGGACGCCGACTTCCTGTTCACCGCCTTCAGCGCCCACGAAAAGCAGGCCAACCACCTGATCGGCGAACAGCTGGCGCTGCCGGCCTACGAGCAGGTGCTCAAGGCCGCCCACACCTTCAACCTGCTCGATGCGCGCGGCGCCATCAGCGTGACGGAGCGTGCCGCCTACATCGGCCGCATCCGCAACCTGGCCCGCGCCGTGGCCAAGGCCTATATGGACAGCCGTGCGCGCCTGGGCTTCCCCATGGCGCCCAAGGCCCATGCCGACGAAGTGCTGGCCGAGCTGGCCAAGGCCGCCGAACAACAGGGCAAGAAGGCCGCCTGAGGCGGACACCGCTGCACCGAGAGACCACCAGACCATGAACGCATCGAATCTTCTTGTTGAACTTTTTGTCGAAGAGCTGCCCCCGAAGGCGCTGCAAAAGCTGGGCGACGCCTTTGCCGGCGTGCTGTTCGAGCAGCTCAAGGCCCAGGGCCTGCTGGCCTCCAGCGAAGCGCGCCTGACGGCCTATGCCTCGCCGCGCCGCCTGGCCGCCCACATCACCGAAGTGCTGCCCCAGGCCGAGGACAAGGCCGTGTCGCAAAAGCTCATGCCCGTCTCCGTGGGCCTGGACGCCGACGGCAAGCCCACGCCCGCACTGATCAAGAAGCTGGCCGCCCTGGGCGCCGGCGAAGAAGCCGTTGCCAGCCTGACCCGCCAGGGCGAAGGCAAGGCCGAGGCCCTGTTCCACGCCTCCACCGTGCGCGGCGTGATGCTGGCCGACGGCGTGCAAAAGGCGCTGGACGAAGCCATTGCCAGGCTGCCCATCCCCAAGGTCATGCGCTACCAGCTGGCCGACGGCTGGAGCAGCGTCCATTTCGTGCGCCCGGCCCACGGCCTGGTGGTGCTGCACGGCACCGAGGTGCTGATCGGCGTCAAGGCCCTGGGCCTGACGGCCGGCACGGCCACGCATGGCCACCGCTTCGAGGCGGCGGTCGATCCCGTGGTCATCCGCTCCGCCGATGACTACGCCGCGCAACTGCGCGAGGAAGGCGCCGTCATCGCCAGCTTCGCCGAGCGCCGTGCCGAGATCGCGCGCCAGCTGCAGGCCGCTGCCGAGCGCGTGGGCGGCGGTGTCCGTCCCATCGAGGACGAGGCCCTGCTGGACGAAGTCACGGCCCTGGTCGAGCGCCCCAATGTGCTGGTCTGCGAGTTCGAAAAGGAATTCCTCGACGTGCCGCAGGAATGCCTGATCCTCACCATGAAGGCCAACCAGAAGTACTTCCCGCTGCTGGACGCCGCCGGCCGGCTGACCCACCAGTTCCTGGTGGTCAGCAACATCAGCCCCCAGGATGCCAGCGCCGTCATCGGCGGCAACGAACGCGTGGTGCGCCCGCGTCTGGCCGACGCCAAGTTCTTCTTCGACCAGGACCGCAAGAAGACCCTGGCCTCGCGCGTGGACGGGCTGGGCAAGGTGGTCTACCACAACAAGCTCGGCACCCAGGGCGAGCGCGTGGAGCGCGTGCGCTCCATCGCCAAGAGCATTGCCCGCCAGCTGGGCGACACGGGACTGGCCCAGCAGGCCGACCTGGCCGCGCAACTGGCCAAGACCGACCTCGTGACCGACATGGTGGGCGAGTTCCCCGAGCTGCAGGGCACCATGGGTCGCTACTACGCGCTCAACGACGGCCTGGACGTGGCCGTGGCCGATGCCATCGAGGACCACTACAAGCCCCGCTTTGCGGGCGACGAACTGCCGCGCGGCAACGCCGGCGTGGTCGTGGCCCTGGCCGACAAGCTGGAAACCCTGGTCGGCATGTTCGGCATCGGCAACCTGCCCACGGGCGACCGCGACCCCTTCGCGCTGCGCCGCCACGCCCTGGGCGTGATCCGCATGCTGGTCGAGAAGGACCTGGCGCTGGACCTGGAAACCCTGCTGGTCAGCGTGCTGCCCGCCTTCGGCGACAAGATCGAGGACGCCACGCCCCAGCTGGCCGATTTCATCTACGACCGCCTGGCCGGCAACCTGCGCGAGCAGGGTTTCTCGGCCCAGGAAGTGGACTCCGTGCTGGCCCTGCGCCCGCAGCGCCTGTCCGACGTGCAAAAGCGCCTGGAGGCCGTGCGCGCCTTCGGCGAGCTGCCCGAGGCACCGGCCCTGGCCGCCGCCAACAAGCGCGTGGGCAACATCCTCAAGAAGGCCGACCAGGCGGTGCAGGCCCAGGTCAACGCGGCCGTGCTGGCCGAGGTGGCAGAGAAGGACCTGTACGCAGCCCTGCAATCGGTGGCGCCCAAGGCGCAGCAGCAGTTTGCTGCCGGCGACTACACGGCCAGCCTGCAGACCCTGGCCGCGCTGCGCGCCCCGGTCGATGCCTTCTTCGAGCATGTGATGGTCAACGCCGAAGACCCGGCGCTCAAGGCCAACCGCCTGGGCCTGCTGGCCACGTTGCACGAAGCCATGAATCGCGTGGCGGACCTTTCGCGACTGGCGTGAATGGAGCACCCCCTGAGGCGCTTCGCGCCTTCCCCCCGTGGCACGGCGCCTCTCTACTTGCTTCGCAAGGGAGGGGGACGACACACTCGGTGCGGGGCGGCGCGGCCGGCCTAGGCCCTTCCTCGGTGTCCCTCGTCTTGGGACGCGCGCAATTGAGTTCTGACATTCTTGGGACCCGACCATGAAAATTGCGATCCTGGACCGTGACGGAACCCTCAACCAGATCGGTGAAGAGGGGTTCATCGGCTCGGCCGAGGCCTGGAAGGCCCAGCGCGGTGCGCTGGAAGCCGTGGCGCGCCTGAACCGGGCGGGCTGGCATGTGGTGGTCGCCACCAACCAGCCAGGCCTGGGCCGGGGCCTGTTCGACGTGACCGAGCTCAATGCCGTGCACGCGCGCATGCACCGCGAAATGGCGGCGGCAGGCGCGCGCGTCGATGCGGTTTTCTACTGCCCCCATGCCCCGGACGAGGAATGCCATTGCCGCAAGCCCGGCACGGCGCTGTTCGAGCAGATTGCCGAGCGCTTCGGCGTCGAGGGGCAGCAGCTGTGGGTCATAGGTTCCTGCGTGGCCCACCTGCAGGCCGGAGCGGCCATGGGCGCACGCCTGCACCTGGTCTGCACGGGCGCCAGCGCCGGAGTGTCTCTGGACGGCGAACTTCCGCCCGGATTGCCTGCCGGCACCCAGCGCCATGCCAGCCTGGCCGCGCTGGCCGATGCGCTGGTTCCGGCAGATGCCGCACCCGCTCCCTGAACGCCTGAACGCCCGAATGGCGCTTTGCCCATGCGCCGCCGGCCTGCCGTCCTGCGCACAATGCTATCTTTGTGAATTCCGATTCCTGAGGGCGCAAGGCCCGGGCCTGCCGCCCGGCCCCTGCGCCGCTTTCTGCACCACACTGCCGCCATGTCCCTGATCCGCTCCACCCTCCACATGCTCTGGATGGGCATCACCGTGATCCCCTACACCCTGGCCGTGCTGCTCACGCGCTGGCTGGGCGGCGGGCCGCGCCGCGTCTATGCCGTGGCGCGCGCCTGGCTCAAGCTGTCGGTGGACAGCGCCCGCGTGATCATGGGCGTGCGCCACCGCGTGCAGGGCATGGAGAACCTGCCCACCGATCCCAAGCAGGGCGTGGTGCTGCTGGTCAAGCACCAATCCACCTACGAGACCTTCCTCATGCCGGCGATCATGCCGCGCCCGCTGGCCTATGTGTTCAAGAAGGAACTGCTCATGGTGCCCTTCTTCGGCTGGTCCATCGGCAGCATGGACATGATCCATATCGACCGAAAGCACGGCTCGCGCGCATTCCACAAGGTGGTCGAGCAGGGCCGGCGCCTGCTGGCCCAGGGCACCTGGGTCATCATGTTCCCCGAAGGCACGCGCATCCCGCGCGGCGAACGCGGCGAGTACAAGACCGGCGCCACGCGCCTGGCCATCATGACCGGCGTGCCCGTGGTGCCCATTGCCGTCACCTCGGCCAAGTGCTGGCCGCGCAAGGCCTTCATCAAGACCCCGGGCGTGGTCGATGTCTCCATCGGCAAGCCCATCCCTTCCGTGGGCCGCAAGCACGAGGAGCTGATGGTGGAAGTCGAAAACTGGATCGAATCCGAGATGCAGCGCCTCGACCCCGAGGCCTACCGCGCCTGAGGCAGGAGTCGGCATGGCGGACACGGCACAGCGTTCCTGGGACTGGTTGGTGCCGCCCGCCGTGGAAAGACAGGACGGCGGGCTGAGGCCGCGCCGTGAGCGATCCGCTCAACCCGAAGCGCCGCAGGCTTTGCCTGCACCTGCACCTGCACCTGCACCTACCCCGCCCGCCGGCTCCGCGCACAGTTCCTTCGTTCATCCGCAAGCCAACCAGCAGGCGGTTCTCCAGGGGCAGGTGCTGCACTATCGGTTGCAGCGGTCGCGCCGGCGCACCATAGGCTTCACCATCGGCGCGCAGGGGCTGGTGGTCAGCGCGCCCGCATGGGTGAGCATGACGGCCATCGGGCAGGCACTGGATGCGAAGTCGGGCTGGATACTGCGCAAGCTCCAGGAGGCCGGGCAGCGCCAGCGGGCCCAGCAGTCGGCACGCATCCGGTGGGAGCACGGCGGCGAGATCGACTATCTGGGGCGTCCCCTGGCACTGCTTCTCACCGGTGGCGAAGCCCAGCCGCTGCGCACCCGCCAGGTCCACCGCGAACAGGCGGCCGACGGCAGCCAGTCCCTGCACCTGCCCCTGGCGCCAGACGCATCAGCTGCCGAGGTGCGTGCCTGCGTGCAGGCCTGGATGCTGCGCGAGGCCCGCTCCTGGTTCACGGCCAGCCTGCAGCGCCATGCGCCGCTGCTGGGCGTGCAATGGACCAGCCTGCGCCTGACCAGCGCGCGCACGCGCTGGGGCAGCGCCAACACCGCAGGGGCCATCCGCCTGAACTGGCGGCTCATGCAGCACACGCCCGAGGTCATCGACTACGTAGTCGTGCACGAGCTGTCCCACCTGCGCCACATGGACCACAGCCCGCGCTTCTGGGCCACGGTGGCCAGCGTGATGCCGGGCTGGGAGGCGCAGCGCCAGGTGCTGCGCGACAGGCTGCTGCCGCCCTGGGAATAGGCGATCCGGGCACCGGCGAGGCGGCGCCAGTCGGGCTGGACGGTTATTCTTGCCGGGCACACAACCGCGTCCTATCAAGAAAGCCCATCCATGTCCGCAAACGCTCCCGTTCCCGCAGCCATTCCCCTGGCCGTCCAGCCCGCACAGGGCTATGCCGGCGACATTCCTCCCGACCTTGCCTGGCAATGGCTGCAATCCGGTGAAGCCGCGCTGGTGGACGTGCGCACCGATGCCGAGCGCGAGTGGGTGGGCCGCGTACCCGGCGCCGTGGCCGTGGCCTGGAAGCAGTGGCCGTCCATGGCCATGAACCCCGATTTCGACAGCCAGCTGCGCGCCGCCGTGCCTGAGGGCGGCAAGGTGGTCCTGCTGTGCCGCAGCGGCGTGCGCTCGGTGGCCGCTGCCCAGCGCGCAGCGCAACTGGGCATCGAGGCCTACAACATCCTCGAAGGCTTCGAGGGCGATGTGGACGCCAACGGCCAGCGCGGCCATGTCGGCGGCTGGCGCCTGCGCGGCCTGCCCTGGCGCCAGTAAGCCGGCGCCGACCTGGCGTCGCTCAGCGTTGCGGCTGCGCGAACCCCAGCGCCGCCGCCCGGGCGGCCACCATGTCCACCAGGGCCTGGGCCGGTCCTGACAGCGTGGCCTGCGAGCGCATGGCCAGCAGCAGCCGGCGCCGGGTGTTGAGCGCCCCCAGCGGGCGCAGCCGCAGTGCCCGCGCGGCCAGGTGCGGCGCGGTGGCCGCGCGCGGCAGGATGGCCAGGCCCAGGCCCACCGAGACCATGTGGCACATGGCATCGAAGCTGCGCACCTGGATGCGGATCCGCACGGGCCGGTTGATGGATTCGGCCTCGGCCGCAATGCGCCGCATCAGCGAGGTGGAGCGGGCCAGGCTCACGAAGTCGTGGTCCAGCACGGTGGCCAGGGGCACGGGGGAGTCGTCGTCCGTGTCCAGCGCATGGCCGCGCGGCATGACCAGCACCAGCTCGTCCACATCGCAGACCTGGGTGCTCAGCCCTTCCAGGGGCGTGTTCTCCCCGATGATGGCCAGCTCGGCCACGCCGCTGAGCACGGCGCGCACGGACTCCTCGCTCAGCGCGTCTTCCAGGTCCACCGAGACACCCGGGTGGGCCGCCATGAAGTCGGCCAGCAGCCGGGGCAGAAAGCCTGCGAACGCCGAGTTGTTGGCCCACAGGCGCAACTGGCCCGTGGCGCCGCTGCGAAAGTCGTCCATGGCCAGGGCCAGATGTTCCAGCCGGGCCACCACGTCCACGGCATGGTGGTACATGCTCTGGCCGGCGGGCGTGGGCGTGACGCCGCGCTTGCTGCGCACCAGCAGGGTCACGCCGCAGTGCTGCTCCAGCTCGGCCACGCGCTTGCTGGCGGCTGCCAGTGACAGCCCCAGCGTGCGCGAGCCCGCCGTCAGGCTGCCGGCATCGACCACGGCCACATACAGGCGCAGCGTCAGCAGATCGAATCGGTGCAGGTTGATCATTCGCATCCTCCACCAGAGACGAAGGATGGATCAACGAGATACGGCTGTTCGACCGCGAGCAGGCCCGCAAGAATGCGCCGGTACAAAGAGAACATGGAGACAAGCATGAATCGACGCATTGTGCTGCAGGCCGCCGGCCTGGCAGCGGCCGCCCTGCTGGGCGCAGGAACCGTCCAGGCCCAGGCCTTTCCAGCCAAGTCCATCACCCTCGTGGTCCCCAATCCGCCCGGCGGCGTGGTGGACACGGCGGCACGCCTGGCGTCCGATCCGATGTCGCGCCTGCTGGGGCAGTCGGTCGTGGTGGACAACCGGGGCGGGGCCAGCGGCAACATTGCCTACCAGATGGTGGCCAGGGCACCCAAGGACGGCTACACGCTGCTGGCTTCGTATTCGGCCTACCACGTGGGCAATCCGGCGCTGTTTCCCAAGCTGCCCTGGGCCCAGTCCGAGCTGGTGCCCGTGGGACTGATCGTGGCCGCCACCAATGTGATCGCCGTCCATCCTTCGGTGCCGGCGAACAGTCTGCAGGAATTCATTGCCTACCTGCGCAAGAACCCGGGCAAGGTCAACTATGCGTCGCAGGGCAATGGCTCGCTGTCGCACGTGGGCACGGCCGTGTTCGCCCAGGTGACCCAGACCCAGATCACGCATGTGCCCTACAAGGGGTCCGGCCCGGCCATCCAGGACGTGCTGGGCGGCCAGGTGCAGATGTTCATCACCACGCCGCCTTCGGTGCTGGGCCATGTGCAGACGGGCAAGCTCAGGGCCCTGGCCGTGACCAGCAAGACGCGCCATCCCATGCTGCCCGATGTGCCCACCACCGCAGAAGCGGGCCTGCCGGGCTTCGAGCTGGAGGCCTGGGTCGGCCTGTTCGCGCCTGCGGGCACACCGCCCGACGCCATCGCCAGGCTGTCGGACGCGCTCAAGACCTCCCTGGAGTCGCCTGACGTGCAAAAGCGCGCGGCCCTGCAGGGCGTGGAGCCGCGATTCCTCGGCCCGCAGGCGCTGGCCGCCCTGGTCCAGCGCGAGACGGACCACTGGGGCAAGGTCATCAAGGCCAACCACATCACGATGGATTGACATGACAGCCAAAAACCATTTCCGTATCGGGCAGATCGTGCCCAGCTCCAACACCACGATGGAGACCGAGATCCCCGCCATCCTGCGGGCCCGCGAGGCCCTGGCGCCCGAGCGTTTCACCTTTCACTCCAGCCGCATGCGCATGAAGCATGTGACCAAGGAGGAGCTGGCTGCCATGGACGGCGACAGCGACCGCTGCGCGCTGGAACTGTCGGATGCGCGTGTCGATGTGCTCGGCTATGCCTGCCTGGTGGCCATCATGAGCATGGGGCGCGGCTACCACCGTGTCTCCGAGACGCGCCTGCACCAGCGCACCGTGGACAACGGCGGCCCCGCGCCTGTGGTCACCAGCGCCGGCGCCCTGGTCGATGGCCTGCACGCCATCGGCGCGAAGAAGGTGGCGCTGCTGGCGCCCTACATGAAGCCGCTGACGCAGCTGGTCATCGACTACATAGAGAACGAAGGCATCGAAGTGGTGGACAGCATCTCGCTGGAGATTGCCGACAACCTGCAGGTGGGCGCCCAGGATGCGCGCGCACCCATCGAGATCACGCGGCGCCTGAACACGGCCAATGCCGACGCGGTCATCGCCTCGGCCTGCGTGCAGATGCCCTCGCTGGCCTCGGTGCAGCCCATCGAGGACCGCGTGGGCCTGCCGGTACTGTCTTCCTCGGTGGCCACGACGTTCATGATGCTCAAGCGCCTGGGCTTGCCGACAGCCGTTCCGGGATTCGGTGCGCTGTTGAGCGGTAAATACTGAATCTTTCATTGAGAAAGGCCGCTATTGCGGCCTTTCTCGGAGCGGGGTAGGTCTAATTCGCGGCATCCAGAACTGGCATGAGCCAGGTCAGAGACACCGAGCAAGGGCCGCCCCGCCGCGAGGGTGTCGTCCCCCTCAGGGGGAAGCGGCGACGCCGCTCAGGGGGGCTTAGATTGCCGGAATGCGCAGCTTCTGGCCGGGGTAGATCTTGTCGGGGTGGCTCAGCATGGGCTTGTTGGCCTCGAAGATCACCGGGTACTTGTTGGCATCGCCATAGAACTTCTTTGCAATGGCCGACAGCGTGTCGCCGCGCACCACGTCGTGGTACTGGGCTTCGGGCTCGGGGTTGGTCACCGTCATCTGGTTGTCCACGGACTGCACGCTGGAGACGTTGCCGCAGCACAGCGTCACCTTTTCCTTGGCCGCCTGGGTAGGTGCCGTGCCCAGCACCGTGACCTTGCCCTGCGAGCCGTCGAACTGCACCTTCACGTCACTGACGCCCAGGTTCTGCGTGCCGATATAGGTCTCGATGGCCTTGGCCGCCTTGGCATTCAGGTCTTGCGCAGGCTCGGCTGCCTGTGCGGCGCTGCCGCCGAACAGCTTTTCGCCGGCTTCCTTGATGAAACTGAAAAGTCCCATGGGTGACTCCTGTTGGTGGGTGGAAAAACGGAAAGGCCAATGTAACGCCTAACAGTGGCAGCGCGCGCTGCCGGGCAGGAGCGCTCCCGGATTTTTGACATTTGCGCCATTCTTGCGTTCACGTCCTCACTCAGTTGTCGTCCATGGCTGACGCTATCCTCCGGAAAACTCCGATAATCCCGCCCATGACTTTTTTGGCCATAGACATCGGCAACACCCGCTTGAAATGGGCGATGTACGACGCGCATCGGCCTGGCGCTGCCCTGCTGGCGCACGGCGCCGAGTTCCTTGAGCACATCGAGCACCTGGCCGAAGGGCCGTGGAGCGACCTGCCCACGCCCACGCGCATGCTGGGCTGCGTGGTGGCTGGCGACACGGCGCGACGGCGCGTGCACGACCAGATCGACATGATGCTGGGCTGGGATTTCGAGCCGCAGTGGGCCGTGCCCAGCGCAGCCGAGGCCGGCGTCACCAATGGCTACGATTTTCCGTCGCGCCTGGGTGCGGACCGCTGGGTGGCCATGATCGGTGCGCGCCAGCACATCCTGCAGCGCGGCCCCGAGCGGCCCCTGATCGTGGTCATGGTCGGCACGGCCGTCACCGTGGACGCGCTGGACCAGCATGGCCACTTCATGGGCGGGCTGATTCTTCCGGGCCACGGCATCATGCTGCGCGCCCTGGAAAGCGGCACGGCCGGCCTGCATGTGCCCACGGGCGCGGTCACGCCATTTCCCACCAACACCAGCGACGCCCTGACCAGCGGCGGCACCTACGCCATCGCCGGTGCCGTGGAGCGCATGTACCAGCATCTCTACATGCACTGCAGCATGGAGCCTGCCTGCGTCATGGCCGGCGGCGCCGGCTGGAAGATGGTGCCCAGCATGACGCGGCCTTTCGAACTGGTGGACAACCTCATCTTCGAGGGGCTGCTGGTCATGGCCCAGCGCCGTTGGGGTGATGCCAGCGGCCTGCCCGCGGAGGCGGTGAAGGCGGCTTGAAGCCGCCTTGAACCACCTGACAACGCCTGAAACCGCCTGAGGCCACTTTTCATCGTGCAGCGCAGCATCGCGCCGCACGATTGCGCGCGTAACAGTTGATGACGGGAAGGCGGCGCCCCTGGGTGTCGCATGCTATGCCTTTGGCGGGGGATGCGGCGACAGTGGATAATCCGCGGCAATGTCTTCCACCAATCACCTCATGGAACCGATTGCCGCTGTCGAAGCCCCGATCAAGGGGCGGCTGGGCGAACGCCTCCTTTCCGCCGGCAAGCTGAACGAGCGCGATCTGCAAAACGCCCTGCAGGCGCAGCAGGAGTTGGGCGGCTACCTGGGCCAGGTGCTGGTACAGCTGGGTGTGGTGGCGGAAACCGACGTGGCCCAGGCGCTGGCCGAGCAGCTGCAGATGCGCTGGCTGCGTGCGGAAGAGTTTCCCGACCTGCTGCCCGACGTGCCTGGCCTGCTGGCCAGTTTTCTGGATGCGCAGTGCGTCTGCCCCATTTCGCTGCAGGACGGCGTGCTCGAAGTGGCCATGTCCGTGCCGCAGGACCCCTTCATCACCAAGGCGCTGCGCCTGGCCACGGGGCTGCAGATCAAGCCCGTGCTGGCGCTGGAGGCCGACATCCGCAAGGCACTGTCCGAAGCAGGCCAGGAACCCGAAGGGGAAGAAGGCCAGGACTGGGAATCGGACGCCACGGGTGGCGACTTCGTCGAACATCTGAAGGATCTGGCCAGCGAGGCGCCCGTCATCCGCCTGGTCACAGGCATCATTTCCCGCGCCATCGAGCTGCACGCCTCCGACATCCACCTCGAGCCCTTTGAAGCCGGCCTGCAGGTGCGCTACCGCATGGACGGCGTGATCCACGCGGCCGAACTCGTGCCGCCGCGCCTGAGCGCCGCCGTCGGCTCACGCGTCAAGCTGCTGGCCCATCTGGACATTGCCGAGCGCCGCCTGCCGCAGGACGGCCGCATCAAGACCCGCGCCAAGGGCCGCGAACTGGACCTGCGGGTCTCCACCGCGCCCACGGTGCATGGCGAGAGCATCGTCATGCGGGTGCTGGACCGCGCCAGCGTGAGGCTGCGCCTGGAAAGCATGGGCTTCGAGGCGGACACGCTCGAGAAATTCAACACGCTGCTGGCCAAGCCGCACGGCATTGTGCTGGTCACGGGCCCCACGGGCTCGGGCAAGACCACCACGCTGTATGCAGCCCTGTCCAAGATCGACGCGGTTTCCAACAAGATCATCACCGTCGAGGACCCGGTCGAATACCAGCTCGACGGCATCAACCAGATCCAGGTTCATCCCCAGATCGACCTGACCTTCGCCAACGCCCTGCGCTCCATCCTGCGCCAGGACCCGGACATCATCATGATCGGCGAAATGCGTGACGGAGAAACCGCGCAGATCGCCGTGCAGTCCGCCCTGACAGGTCACCTGGTGCTGTCCACGCTGCACACCAACACCGCCGCAGGCGCCGTCACCCGCATGCGCGACATGGGGGTGGAGAGCTACCTGATCACCTCCTCGGTCAACGGCGTGCTGGCCCAGCGGCTGGTGCGCACGCTGTGCTCGCGCTGCAAGCAGCCCGACACACTGCCGACGGCCGCCATCGAGGGCAGCGGCCTCAAGCGCTTTCTGCGCGAGGGCTCGCCCATCTACCGCGCCGTCGGCTGCGAGCACTGCCGCGGCACGGGCTACAAGGGGCGTACCGGCATCCACGAACTCATGGTCATCGACGAGCCGCTGCGCCGCGCCATCATCGAAGGCCAGGATGCCAACGCCCTGCATGCCATGGCCGCCAAGAGCGGCATGCTGAGCCTCTATGACGACGGCCTGCGCAAGGTGGCTTCGGGCGTCACCACGCTCGACGAAGTGCTGCGCGTGACCCAGGACCAGAGCGATGCCTGATTACAGCTGGGAGGCCGTGGACAGCCGCGGTCAGATGGTCAAGGGCACTTTTTCCGCTGCGGCCGTGGCCGAGGTGGTGGTGCACCTGCGCAAGAGCCGCCTGTCGCCCATCAAGGTCGAGGAAGCCGCAAGCCTGGGCAATGTGCCGCTGGCGGCGCGTGCGCTCAAGAAAGGCCGCATCAAGGCCGACGACATCCAGGGCATGACCACCGAACTGGCCATCATGATGCGTGCCGGCCTGTCGCTGGACAATGCGCTCAAGGTCCTGGTGGAGATGAGCCACAAGGTGCAGATGCAGGCCATGCTCCAGTCCGTGCTCGACAGCGTCAAGGCCGGCATGCCGCTGAGCCAGGCGCTGGGCAAGCACCATGACCTGTTCGGCGACTTCTATATCAACATGGTGCGCTCGGGCGAGGCCAGCGGCCAGATGTCGGGCGTGCTCAACCGGCTGGTGGAACACATGGCGCGCCAGCGTGCCCTGCGCGACAGCGTGGTCTCGGCCACCATCTATCCGGCCATCCTGCTGGGCGTGGCCGTGCTGTCCCTGGTGGCCATGCTGGGCTTCGTGGTCCCGCAGTTCGAGCAACTCTTCAACGACATGGGCGACGCGCTGCCCCTTCCCACGCAGTTCGTGATGGGGTTGGGCCATGCGTTTCGCAGCTACGGCTGGGCGGTGTTCATCGTGCTGGGCGCGCTGGGCTGGGCCTTTTCCCGCTGGGTCAAGAGCCCCAAGGGCCGCCAGACCTGGCAATCGTGGCTGCTGGGCCTGCCGGGCCTGGGTGGCGTGGTGCGCAAGTACCAGCTCACATTGTTCAGCCGATCGCTGGGCACGCTGCTGGGCAACGGCGTCACGCTGCTGACCGCACTGCGCATTGCCAGCGACACGGTCTCCAACGTCGCCATCCGCGAGCGCCTGGAAAAAATGGGTCCCATGGTCAAGGAAGGCCATCGCATGGCCCATGCTGCCCAGAAAACCGGAGAATTCGAGCCCCTGGCCCTGAATCTGGTGCGGGTGGGCGAGGAAACCGGCCGCCTGGGCGACATGATGCTGGAGCTGTCCAACATATTGAACCGCGAGGTCGAAAACGCGATCAAACGCCTCCTGACCATGCTGGAGCCGGCGCTGATCCTGGTCCTCGGTATCCTTATCGCCTCCATCATCGTGTCGATCCTGCTCGGAATCCTGTCCGTCAACGATCTGGCCGTCTGATGAATCTGAATTGTCTGAAAGGTATGTAGAAGATGATGCGCATGCAAAAGCAACTGCCCTCCCGCGCCCGCAAGCGTGGCTTCACGCTGATCGAACTGTTGGTCGTGCTGGCCATCCTGACCCTGCTGGCCGGCCTGGTCGGCCCCAAGGTGCTGAACCAGTTGGGCGGAGCCAAGACCAAGACGGCCGGCGTGCAGATTGCCGACATCGAAAAGGCGCTGGAGCTGTACAAGCTCGACGTGGGCCGCTATCCCACCTCGCAGCAGGGCCTGGACGCGCTGGTCAAGCAGCCCGCTGGCGTCGCCGGCTGGGCAGGCCCTTACCTGAAGGGTGGCGTGCCGAATGATCCCTGGAACAATCCTTACCGCTACACCTATCCGGCTGCCAATGGCGACCTCGAGATCCTCTCGCTGGGCTCCGATGGCACACCCGGCGGAGAAGGTGAAGCTTCCGATATCCGCAACACCAAGTAAGTTGCTGGTCTGACGCCTCAGTGCAACGCTGCCTCCGTGCCGGGAATGAGTCTTGAAGCGCGCCCATGGTTTCACGCTGATCGAGTTGCTGGTGGTCTTCGGCATCCTTGCCGCGATCATCGGCATCGTGCCGCCTGCCATGGGCAAGCTGCGCGATGCCGTGGACTATCGGCAGACGGTGCAGGACGTGACGGCCCTGCTGCGCAAGGCGCGCCAGCAGGCCACGTTGCAGGGCATGCCCGTGGCATTCGCTGTCAATACGAATAGCAGGCAGTACGGTATCGCCGGACAGGCCACGGCCAAGCTGCCCGACAGCCTGACGGTGCAACTGACCACGGCAGCCGGCATGGCCCTGCCCGACGGCAGCCAGACCATCGTCTTCCTGCCCGAGGGCGGTGCCACGGGCGGCAGCATTTCGCTCGCCCGCGCGCAAAGCGGCAGCGGCGTGCGTCTGCGTGTGGACTGGCTGTCCGGCCAAGTCACCAAAGAGGCCCTGTAGTGCGTCGGCGCGCTGGAGCCCGCACCCGGGTGCGGGGCATGACCTTGCTGGAGTTGCTGGTGGCGCTGTCCATCATGGCTATCTCGCTGGCGCTCATTTATCGGGCCGTTGGTGGTTCCGCGCGCGGTGTTTCCAAACTGGAGCAGAACCAGGGCGTGGCCCTGCTGGCCGATTCGCTGATGGACGCCTTCCCCATGGTCGATCCTGGTGGCACCCAGGCTTCGGGCCAGGATGGCATCTATGCTTGGCAAGTGACTTCGGCGCCTTTCCCGGTAAGCGACTTGCCTGAGACCGCCGTCCCCCTGCATGCATTGCGAATCACCATCTCTGCCGAAAATCGCAGCTGGGTCTTTGAAACCCTGCGTCCGCAGCGACCATTGCAGCCAGGCGAGGTAACGCGATGAGAGTGTCCGGCGTCAAGCCTTCGGCTTCGGCCAGGCAGCGCGGCTTCACGCTGGTGGAGCTGCTGGTGGTCATGGCTTTGCTGTCCCTGCTCATGCTGGGGCTGGCCTCGGCCATGTCCACGGTCTCTCAGACCCAGGAGCGTGTCGATGCGCGACTGGACCGCATGGACCACCAGCGTGTGTCCATTGCCTTCCTGCGCTCGGTTCTGGGCCAGGTCTCTGCCGTGCGCCGGCAGGCGGGCCTGCGCAAGCAAGGCGAGAGCGAGCTGTTTTTCGAAGGCGGCCCGCAGGGCATGCGCTGGCTGGGCATCATGCCCGCACGCTTTGGCATGGGCGGTCGTACCCACTTCCAGCTTTCCGTCGAAGGCGATGCCCTGGTGCTGCGCTTTGCGCCCTGGCAGGGGCCAGATGTCATGCCCGACTGGGGGCAGAGCCAGTCCTACGTGATCGATCGCGGTGTCACGGGTTTTGCCTTGCGTTACCAGAACGCCAAGCTGGGCGTGGCACATTGGCAGCCGCAATGGGGGCCCGAAAAGGACAACGAAAAGGAACTGCCGTCTGCCGTGCAGATCGAGTTGCAGTCGGCGTCAGGGGCGTGGCCGATGATGGTCGTAGCCATGAACACACCCGCAGGCTCAAACCCCGCTAGTTCGATGCGGGCAACCCTGGGGGGAGGCACGGTCTGGTGAGAGTTCGTTCAATCGAGTCGGTGCGCCAGCCTTGCGCGCAGCGTGGAATGGCCCTGGTGCTGGTGCTCTGGATCGTGGCCGCTCTGGCCATCTTCGCAAGCAGCCTGGGGCGCGTGGTGCGCAGTGAGGCATCGGTCATCGGTGTGACCCGGCAAATGGCTGAGGGCCGAGCGCTTGGGGAAGCCGCCATCTACCAAGTCTTGCAGCGAATTGCCCTCAAACCCATGGAATTTCGCGACTATGCCGTGGTTCCGGTGCCAACGCCAAAAGGGATAATAGAGGTGGCCATCCTTCCATGGAGCGGCCTGGTGAACATCAATGACGCGCCGCCAGCTTTGCTGGCGCTGCTGTTGTCCAAGGCGGCAGGCCTCGGCGGCGGAGCCGCCGAGGCGTTGGCCCAGGCCATTGTGCAGGCGCGCAATGGCGTGGACAGTCGCCAGCCGCTGCGCCCGGCCTGGGATGCGCCTGAAGACCTGCTGCAGGTGCCCGGTATGACCTATGCCATTTTTTCCAGCATACGGGACTTCATCGTGGCGGATTCGGACGGGCGCGGGGTTGTGAATCCCGGAGCTGCGCCGGAAACGCTCAGGCCGTGGCTGGAAGGGGGAGGCGTTGCGTCACAGCAGGGCCTGTCGGGTTCGCGATACTCCCTCATTGCGAAGGTACCGTTCGATGGCCTAGGCGAGGCATGGGTCATGCGTCAGGTGGATGTGACCGGTCCAAGTGGTCCCGGGCGCTTGCCATGGACCGTGCTGTCCGCCTTGCAGACCTGGAAAGGGCGCTTGTAGCGCTTCAAGTGCCAAGAAAGGAAGAATTTCAATATGGCTCAATGTGAGAGCGGGAGGGGATATCCATGCCGCTGCTGAGTTCCGACGCGAAGTTGTTCGGCATCGACCTGACTTCACTGGGCGACCAACTGCGTGAGGCATGGCTGCAACTGGCGCGCCAGCCTTGGGTGCGGCGGTGCGTGCCGCGGTTTTCCATCCAGGTGGTGGGAGGAGATTCCCGGCCTGATGGTGTGGCCTGGGTCAGGGGCGATCGCCTCGACTGGGCTGCGCAGTCCGATGGTGCAAGGACGGCAGCGCCTGCCTATGCAGCGGTTCTGCTGTCTTCCGAGCAGGTACTGGTACGTACGTTGCGCCTGCCCGCCATGTCACCCAAGGCATTGCGTGGTGCTGTGGGGCTGGATGTGCAGATGATGACGCCCTTTACCGAGGCGCAGACGCTCTGGGCCTTTGCCGTCCGCGCCCTGGACAGTGTCACTTCGGCGCAGCAGGTCGATGTGGTGATCACTTCGCGTGATCAGGTGCAGCGGGTCTTGAGGGAGCAAGGCTC
Source organism: Delftia sp. WSY_10 (assembly GCF_043104705.1). Classification (NCBI taxonomy): domain Bacteria; kingdom Pseudomonadati; phylum Pseudomonadota; class Betaproteobacteria; order Burkholderiales; family Comamonadaceae; genus Delftia; species Delftia sp. WSY_10. The sequence continues at coordinate 562,476 of NZ_JBICKY010000056.1, forward strand.
CCGTCTGCCTGCCGGCAGGCTGCCCGAGGTCTGGGCGGAGTCCGTGGCACAGCCGATCATGATGACCGGGTTTGGCGAGCAGCCCCGTCTGGCGCGCGAGGCACGTCAGCGCATCTGGTTGTCGATCGGCGCAGCGATGGCGGTCGCTCTGGTTGCTGCCCTGGCCGCCACGCCGACGGCGCAGCTGTATCTGCGTGCCCAGGATGCCGGCGCCCAGTTCGCCCGGCTTACCCAGTCCACCCGTGATGTCGTGGCCAAGAGGCAGGCGCTGGTGACTGAGGCAGAAAGCGTCTCCGCACTGCTGGAGCGACAAAAAAAACAGATCGATCACCTGCGCGTGATGGCCCTCCTGACGCGGGTACTGCCCGATGACACTGCGGTACAGCGCGTGCAGTTCAGGGGAGACAAGCTCACGGTGCAGGGCCTAAGCGACGATACTTCCGAGGCTGTGCGCCTGCTCTCCAAGGAGTCGGGCTTGCGCGATGTGCGCCTGCCCAGTGCCGTGACGCGGTCCTCGCGGACCAGCAAGGAGAGCTTCACGCTGGAGGCCACGCTGGATCCGGCAGTGCTCGGCGTGCATGCCGTGGAGGATGCCAAAGCCGTGCCTGAAGCCGCAGATGCACCCGCAGCATCCACTTCGGCAAAGGAGGGTGCATGATGGTCGCCAAGCCAAGACTGCCCTTGCGCCAGATGGCGATACTGTCGATACCTGCCCTGGCACTGCTGATCCCCCTCATTGCCGGCGGCCTGTGGGTTCATGCCAAGCACAACTGGGGCCAGAGCCAGCTGGATCTCGTTGAGCCGCGCCATGCGCGGCTGTTGGGCCTGCGGGAGCAGGAGAAGGAAATCCAGCAGGCTCTTGAAAGCTTGGCCGACGCCAAGGCCAAGCATGTCTATCCCGGCGAAAGCGATGCCACGCAGACCGGCAATGCGGTACAGCAGCGCTTGCGCACTGCCCTGGACCGTGCCGGCCTTGCCATCGTCAGCAGCCAGGTGCGTCCCAATCCGGAAGAGGGAACCTATGAGCGCATCGACGTGGTGATGTCCACGGAAGGTGAGTGGACCGCCATTCAGATGGCACTTCTGTCCTTGCGTGACATCAGTCCCACTGTCTGGCTCGATGACCTGGAGGTCAACCTGCCCGGCAGCCTGCAAAATGCCAGCCCCCGTGTGGCGCCCAGGTTGAGTGCGCAATTCACCTTCAGCATTCTCCGGAGCAAGACACAGTGAAGCAGATCAACTGGCTGGGGTGGGGTCTCGGAGCCGCCCAGGTATTGCTGTGTGCCGCCTTGGCTGCGGCCTGGCTCACGCCGCAGATGCAGGTCAAGGACAGCAGGTGGGCGCCGCCCCAGCCCCTCAAGACGGATATCAGGGCGCTGTTGCCCACGTTGCCTGAAGCGCCGGCTTCCGGAACGCGCCAGGAGGATCAGTTGATGCTCCAGATGCAGGAGCGGCCTTTGTTCGCTCTCAGCCGCCGTCCGCCACCGCCGCCAGCGCCAGCGAAGAAGCCCGACGAGGAACCGGCAGAGCAGGATCAATGGGCCAAGGCGAAAATCATGGGATTGTTTGATGGCGCCGTCAGTGGGGCCATCGTGCAGTACGCGGGCAAGGAGCAGCGCCTTCTGGTGAGCCAGAGCCTGGGCGGGTGGACGCTGTCGCGAGTTTTTGATCGGGAGATCGAACTGGAGAGCGGGGGGCGCAAGCGCCGCCTGCCATTGACCAGGCCTACAACTGTAAAAGCAGGGGGAATGGGCAGTGCCTTGGCACCCATGGCCATTCCTCCACGTGCCCAGAGAGGCACATTCGCCGTCACCCGTTCGCAGCCGACGCAACAGCCGCAGACCGTCCAGCCTGCTCCTGTCACGCCGGCACAGCACAGCGATTCGGCACCCGTGCCCCAGGAAAGCCCATCCCAGAATGAGGGCGCAAGCCTGGGCGGTGGAGTGGTCCGGTAAGGGTCTCCCCGCAACTGAAAGAACAGCCGAGAAAATCTATGCAACTGTCCAATCGACCTATCCGAACAGCCTTGGCGCTTGCCGTCTGCCAGTTGCTGCTGGCATGCGCCCAGCCTGCCAAGAACAATTTCGTCAGCCACTTCGGCAGTGATGCCGCCGGTGGATATGTGTTCCTGCCTGAAGGCGATGACGGGCGGGAGGACGCCAAGAAGAAGCCTGCCACAGAAGCCGACAGTCCCAAGCCGCGGATATTGGAGGGTACGGGCAAGCTGCTGGGTGAGGCCAAACCCCTGCCGGCCGTGACGGGCAGTCCCGTCAAGCTCAATTTCGAGGATGCTCCCCTGTCCCAGGTGGTCCGCACGGTTCTGGGGGACATCCTGTCGCTGGACTATGTGCTGCATCCGCCGATCAACGGCAACATCACGCTGAGTACGCGCAACGCCATTCCTGCCGATCAGGCTCTCAACCTGCTTGAGACCGCGCTGCAGGCCAATGGCATGGCCATGGTGCGCGATGCGCGCGGCACCTACCATGTGGGCCGCGTCGATGCGCTCAAGAGCATAGGGGCCACAGTGCGCCAGGCTACGCCTGACAAGCCGATCGCGCCAGGTTACGGGACCATCATCGTGCCCCTGCAGTACATTGGCGCTAACGAGATGGCGTCCATTTTGCGGCCCATGGTGCCCGGTGACGCCATCGTGCGCGTGGACAACATCCGCAACCTGCTAGTGATGGCCGGTTCGCGGGCCCAGGCGGAAGGCTGGCTGGACATGGTGCGCACTTTCGATGTGAACCTGCTTGCAGGAATGTCCGTGGGCGTATTCCCCCTCAAGTATGTCTCCATCCAGGAAGTCAGCTCGGCGCTGCAGATCATGAGCGGAGGCGGTTCCGGGGCTGCCGCCCCTGGCGCACCCGGTGCCGCGGCCGGTTCGGTAAGACCCGGCGCTGCCGCAGGCGCCGCACCTGTGGCCGGTGCCGGCGCGGGAGCCGTGACGGCGCTGGGCGAGGGCAACCCCATGTTCGGCGCCCTGCGCATCATCCCCATCGAGCGTCTCAACAGCATCATCGTCATCACGCCGCGCGCCGCCTATCTGGACGAGGCGCGGCGCTGGCTGGCCAAGCTGGACCAGCCGGGTTCCGGAGGATCCCAGCCGCAGTTGAACATCTACCGCGTGCAGAACGGCAATGCCAGGCATCTGGCCAGCGTGCTGGCCGGCATATTCGGCGGCTCCACGGGCGGCAGCACGGCCAACAGCGGCGTGGCGCCGGGCCTGGGAACATCGACTTCCGGCAACAGCGGGTTCGGCAACAGCGGATTCGGCAACAGCGGATTCGGCAACAGCGGATTCGGCAACAGCGGATTCGGAAACAGCGGATTCGGAAACAGCGGATTCGGAAACAGCGGATTCGGAAACAGCGGCTTTGGCAATAGCGGCTTTGGCTCGAGCACCGGGCAACGCTTTGGCTCTACGACGAACTCGGGCTTTGGGGGCCAGACCGGAACGGGCCAAGGCATGGTCGGTGCGAATCTCGGCAGCGTGCGCGTCATGGCCGACGAACTCAACAACTCCGTGCTGGTCTGGGGCACGCCAGCTGAGTTCGAGCGCATCGAAGCTTCGCTCAAGAAGCTGGACCTGCCGCCCACCCAGGTGCTGATCGAGGCCAGCATCGTGGAGGTCACTCTTAATGACACATTGCGCTATGGCCTGCAATGGGCCTTCAGTGGCGATGTCGGCAACAAGGGCTACAGTGGAAATGGCGGATTGCTGGGGCAGGGGGGGAACGATCGCCCACCTGGTGCATCGTCCCTGGACACTGCCACAGGAGGTTTGGCGGGTCTGAGCCTTGGACAGGGCTTTAATTACACGCTCAAAAACTCCTTGGGCAACATCAAGGCCGTGCTGACTGCTCTGGCGGGCAAGACCCAGGTCAAGGTAGTTGCCAGTCCCACGCTGATGGTGCTGGACAACCATCCGGCGGCTATCGCCGTCGGTACGCAGCAGCCTTACAAATCCGGCACTACTGTGACTGGGACCTCGGGGACCGCCATCGACAACTTCTCTTATAAGGACACGGGGGTGAATTTGCAGGTCGTCCCTTCTGTCAATGCGGGCAATCTGGTAACTATGACAGTCAATCAATCGGTGACGGATGTCGGAGCCAGGGATGAAGTGACGCAGCAGCGCGCGTTCCTTCAGCGCCAGATCTCAAGCCGTGTGGCCGTACGGTCGGGTGAATCCATCGTCATGGGAGGGCTGATCCAGGAGAATTCGAATGAGGGCCGGTCGGGCATACCTTATTTGTATGATCTGCCCGTGGTCGGCAATCTGTTCGGCTCCACCAACAACTCAGGTGCCCGCACCGAGCTCATCGTCATCATCACCCCGCGCGTGGTGCGCACCGACGTCGACGTGCGCGAGGTCAGCGAAGACCTGCGCGAGCAGATGCGGTCCCTGTCGCCACTCCTCAAGTCCTCGGGTCGCTCCGCACCGGAGGATGCCTTCCCGGTGCCATCCAAGGCTTCGGTGGAGGTGGGGCCTCTCACGCCGGCTTCCAGGTAAGCGGACAGGTCTTTGGAACGTTCGGACCCTGCCTGCCTCGAAACTTCTTTCTGGAGAAAACCATATGAGCAACAAGATAATCAAACAGCCTCTTGCACGGGGTGCGCGATGGATGGCGTGGGCGGCCGGGGCGGCCTGTCTGGCGCTGGTGGCGGGATGCGCCACTACCTCGGATGCAGGCAAGACTGCGGAGGACATCGTGAACGCACGTTCCGCAGCCTTTCTCAAGGCGCGGCAGGCCGGCGAGGTGGACAAGGCCTACGAGTACCTCACGCCCACCTACCGCAAACTCAAGGACAAGGAGCGCTTCAGTCGGGAAAACGGCGGGGCTACCGCACTCAAGGGGGGCGAGCTGATTTCCACCGAGTGTGAGCCGACGCGTTGCGTGGTGCGCCGCAACTTCACGGCTAAGGTGCCCAGCATTCCCAATGCCGACATCCCCATCAGCATGACCGAAGCCTGGGTGATCGAGGATGGCAAGTGGTGGCTGCACCTCGACTAAATAGCGTGAACGGGCTCCTGCACTATTGTGTGCTTGGGTGAACGTCGAGGATAATCCGCTGTCCCTGTAACGGCGCTCGCTAGGTAAGTGTTGTTTTTTTCGCGAATGCTCACTTGCAAGCCCCCAAAAAGCCACATGGCGGCGTAACTGGCTGTGCTACGATTCCTCGGCGATCAATCGTGGTGGTTGCAACTACCTTATCTTTTTTACTGGAGATAGTTCTTATGAAGAAAAATGTTCTGGCCCTGAGCATTGCTGCCATGGTTGGTGGCCTGGGCTTTGCAGGCGCTGCATCGGCTGGCGTGATCGTCGGTACGGGTGCTGCTCCTACGGCTGCTGTGCTGGGTGCATCCAACGCCCAATCGTTCGCTCTGAGCGAAGGCGGCACGGGCCACAACCTGGTGGTGCCTTACTTCTCCGCTCAGAACGGCAACATGACCGTTCTGCACCTGGTGAACACCGACACCCGTAACGGCAAGGCCGTCAAGGTGCGTTTCCGCGGCGCTGCCAACTCCGACGACCTGATGGACTTCCAAGTCTTCCTGTCGCCCCAGGACGTCTGGACTGCTGCCGTGTCGCAAGGCGCCAACGGCGTTCTGCAACTGGCCAGCTCGGACAACACCTGCACGCTGCCCCGCCTGAACTCCGCTCCCGGCGCGACCGACGGTGCCAAGGCTTCCAACGCCGTGGGTTACTTCAACGGCACGACCGGCCGTCTGAACCCCAAGCTGTCTGACGCTGCACGTGCCAACGGCTCGCGTGAAGGCTACGTTGAAATCTTCAACATGGCTGACATCCCCAGCGCTGCTGTCTATGGTTCCACCACTGACGCACAGTCGGCCCTGTACAAGACCATCAAGCACAACGCCGCTGGCGTGGCTGCTTGCGACAGCACCGTGCTGAACCCCGCCGTGCTGACCACGGACTGGACCACCGAGGCTACCGCTGCTGCCCGCGGCCTGGCTACCCCGACCACGGGTCTGATGGGTGACTGGTACATCATGAACGTGCCGCAGACCACCACCTTCTCGGGTGCTGCCACGGCTCTGACGGCTGTTGATGGTACGAATGGCACGGGTGCTGCTGCCCGCGGCAACTACGTGCTGTTCCCCCAGCGCGCTACCCCTGTCGACGCAACCACGGCCAACCAAGTGACGGCCGACCCGCTGTTCCGTACGGTGAACGTGGGCCTGGAGAAGGATGCTGCCGGTGCTGTGACCGGCGGTACCTTCAACAACCCCGTGATCCGTGCTGGCCTGTACGACCTGCCCGACATGTCCACGCCTTACTTCGGCGCGCTGAGCAACACTCAGCCCCTGACGCAAGCTCAGGCACTGTCGCAAGCTCTGGCCGTGACCCAGGTCATCAACCAGTACGCCAACGATGCCAGCATCTCCGGCAAGACCGACTGGGTGTTCTCCATGCCCACCCGTCGCTACAGCGTGGCTCTGAACTACAACGGCGCAAACGCAAACAATGCTGCTGTCCGCGTGTTCTCCTCCGACATCCTGAACGGTGGTGTTGCGTTCTTCCACTCCGGCAACACCGAAGTGACGAACGAAAACGCTGATGCTCGTATCTGCGTGGCTGCCGATGGCCAGTCCTTCTTCGGTCGTGAAGAGCAATTCCGTGAAGACGGCGCTGTTCTGTCGCCCGGTGAAGTGGCTACCTTCCGCTTCTGCGGCGAAACCAGCGTGCTGAGCTTCGCTGACGCAAACGGCAACTCCGTTCTGGCCGCTACCGTGGCCCGTCAGGACACCGGCAACTCCGCCTTCAACCGCGGCTGGGCTTTCGCCAACGTGACCAACGGCGGCGCTGGCCTGCCTATCCTGGGTGCTTCCTTCCAGAAGCTGACCAACCCCAGCGCTGGCGCTGGCTTCTCGGGCACCTACGGTATCACCTGGCCCCACCGCTACGCTCGCTAATTTGTTTGCTTAAGCAAGCAACTTAGTCGCTAAATAGCACTCTAAGAAAGCGGGACGAAAGTCCCGCTTTTTTTATTTGTATCGACGAAAAAATGGTAAGCATGCGAATGACCAAGACTGCTTTTTCCTCTCTGCCGCGCACCGCGCTGGCCCTTGCCTTGATGGCTGGCTGCCTGCTGGGTGCCAGCGCCCGCGCCGACGAAGCCCAGGCTTTGATGGATGGCCCAGCCCGGATCACGACCAGCGACGTCAACGCAGATGCGCTGCGCACGCCGGACGCCTTGCGCAGCCAGGTGTTGTCCGACCCCAAGCGGGTCGAGCAGATCGTCACCAGCCTCTATGTGCGCCGCGCCCTGGCTGATGAGGCGCAAAAGCAGAAACTGGTGAAGCAGGCGGATCTGGATGCCGTCATGCGCCTTGCGCGCGACAAGATGCTGTCGGACGCCTGGTTGCAGAACATGCAGGCCAAGCACAATCTGTCGGATGCGCTGGCCGAATCCCAGGCGCGCAATGCCTACAATGCCAAGCCGGATCGCTTTTCGCACCTCGAGCAGGTGCAGGTGCGCCACATCCTGATTGCCGGCGATACTCCTGAATCCAAGGCCAAGGCAGAGCAGTTGCTTGTCCAGCTCCAGTCTGGCGCCGATTTCGCGGAGCTGGCCAAGGTTAATTCCATCGACAAGGGCAGCGCTGCCAAGGGCGGAGACCTGGGCTATTTCGAGCGTGGCCGCATGGTTCCCGAGTTCGATGAGGCCGCTTTTGCGCTGGACAAGCCTGGTGCCCTGAGTGCACCCGTGAAGACCAAGTTCGGCTACCACATCCTGAAGCTGGAAGCCCGTCGCCCCGCTGGTGTGCAACCTTACGCGGAGGTTCGTGAGCAGCTCGTGGCCGAGGTGCGTGCCAAGGCTGTGCAGGACGCCATCGACAAGGAAGCGGAAAAGCTGCGCGCCAAGGGCACGCTCAAACCTGATGCCATCAAGGCATACAGCGAAAGCGTCAAGAAGCACTGAGTCTCTTCTTGCTGGCTGCGCGGATGCCAAGCCTGATTGCGCAGGGGGCGACACTGCGTATTTCGAGCACAGGCAGCAAAAACTGACACTCTTTGCCTGGACAGCCTCATAAAGGCAGGCACAGACCCGGCGTCTTGCGCGAAAATACCGGGTTTGGCATGAACGAAGTGCCGCTGCGTCGCCATGCGACGTGGGCGGCACTTGTCGCATAACAACGCATGTACTCTTTATTCGGCGAATGCCGCGCGCTGTGGCAGGCACGCAGCCTGCTGTGGGTGATGACCCGGCGCGAGGTGGCGGCTCGCCATGCGGGCACGGCCGCAGGCGTGCTCTGGCCCTATCTGCAGCCCCTGCTCACGGTGGCTGCCTACTATCTCGTGTTCGACGTGGTGTTCTCCATGCGCCTGGGCGACAACGCGCCCACGCATGCCGTGGGCGCGTTCCTGGTCGTGGGCGCCTTGCCCTGGATGGCGTTCTGCGATGCCACCTCGCGTGGCATGAACAGCCTGATCGAGGCGGGCGGCATCCTGCAAAAGAACCCGCTGCCGCCCGTGCTGTTTCCGCTGCGGGCCGTGCTGGCCAGCAGCGTGATCTTCGGGCCGCTGCTGCTGCTGGTGGCGCTGGCCTATCTGCCGCAGCATGGCTTGAACACCTCCATGCTGGCCCTGGTGCCGCTGCTGCTGGGCCAGTTGCTGCTGTGCTCGCTGCTGGCCTATGCGCTGGCCATCCTGACGGCGGCGCTGCGGGATGTGGGGCAGTTGGTGACCTTCCTGCTGTCGGTGGGCATTTACCTGTCGCCCATCCTGTTTCCCCTGGCGCTGTTTCCCGAGCGCTGGCGCTGGGTGCTCTGGGCCAATCCCATGACGGCGCTGGTGCTGGGCTACCAGAATGTGCTGCTGCAGGGCCTGTGGCCCCAGCTTGCGGTGTGGGTGGCCCTGGGCGCTTGGCTGCTGGTGCTGGCCGTGCTCCTGAACGGCCTGGTGCGGCGCAGCCGCGATCAATTGGTGGACTGGCTATGAACGCCAAGCATGTCGAGCTGCCCGAAGACCTGGTTTTGCGCGTGCGCGACCTGGGCAAGGAATACAAGCTATACCCGTCGCCGCGCGCGCGGTTCAAGGCGCTGCTGACAGGAACCGCCACGCACCGCAGCCATTGGGCGCTGCGCGATGTGTCGTTCGAACTGCACCGCGGCCAGTGCATTGGCGTGATTGGCGACAACGGCGCAGGCAAGAGTTCGCTGCTCAAGCTGTTGGCAGGTACCTTGCAGCCGAGCTGCGGAAAGATCGAACGCGTGGGCCGGGTGACGGCCATTCTGGAGCTGGGCGCCGGGTTCCATCCTGATTTCAGCGGCCGTGACAATCTGTATTTCGGCGGCAGCCTGATCGGCATCAGCCCCGAGCGCATGCGCGAGCTGGAGCCCGAGATTGCTGCCTTCGCCGAGCTGGGCGAGGCGATGGAGCGCCCGGTCAAGACCTATTCCTCGGGCATGACCGTGCGCCTGGCGTTTGCGCTGGTGACGGCGGTGCAACCCGATGTGCTGATCATCGATGAAGCATTGGCCGTGGGTGACCAGCATTTCCAGAAGAAATGCATCGAACGCATCATGGCCTTCCGCAACAGCGGCTGCACTATCCTGTTCTGCTCCCACAGTCCGTACCACATCCGCCATCTCTGCGACGCTGCACTGTGGCTGCGTGGGGGGCAGGTGGCGCAGTTCGGCGATACCGAGCAGGTGCTTGCTGCCTACGATATGCACACACGCGAGCGCCAGGAGCGCGAGCAGCAAGCGCTGGAAGGCGCTGCTGCATCCGAGGGGGCAGGCGGGCGTGAGCAGGCAACGGCGCATGAGGCAGAGGCTCCGCCATCGGGGCCCGTGGCTGCCGTGGACAGCGGCACGGCCTGCATCCTGTCGGTGGATGTGAAGGATCTGGCCGAGCCTGAGGGCGATCAGCCTGGCCTGCTGCAGAGCCAGGATCTGGTGGTGACCATCACGGCGCGCGGACGCGGGGAGGAGCGCCCGCACATAGGCTTCATGATCGAGCAGTCCAAGGGAGTGGGAATCACCTCCCTGGCCACCCACGAAGATGGCGCTTTTCCGCGGCAATTGCCTGATGGAACCTGGCAGACGGTATTGACCTTCCCCGAACTGCCTCTGCACAGCGGCGACTATGTGATCAGTGCCTTCCTGTTCGATGAGACAGGTCTTGCCGTCTATGACGAATGGTTCCAGTTCCTGCATCTGCGCTTCATCTTCCCAAAGCCGCTGCCTGGATTGGTGCGCCTTCCTCATCACTGGAACTGAACGATGGCGCAGGAGTCGGCACGATCGCAGCAGCACGCGCCGCCCGCTGGCGAGGCCAGGTCGGGTGTTGATCCACGCTTGAATCTGCTCAAGGTACTGGCATCGTTCGGCGTGATCATGGTGCATACGGCAGTGCTGCGGGTGTCGCAGGTCGACTTGCACAGCCTGGGTTGGTGGGTTGCCAATATCGGAGACGCGGCCGGGCGCCTGGGCAGTTCCATGTTTGTGATGGTGGGCGGGGCGGTGCTGTTGGCGCGGCCTGCCGAACGTGATCCCTGGGGCATGGTGGGCCAACGCCTGTCCCGGCTGCTGCCCGCGCTGCTGTTCTGGTCGGTGTTCTATTTCGCTTGGCGCCAGTGGATGTGGGGCGGAATGACCTGGGCGGGCATCGTGCAGGATGTGGTGCTGGGCAGCCCCTGGTACCACCTGTGGTTCATGTACATGATGCTGGGCCTGTACCTGATGATGCCTGCCATGCGCTATGCGGTGCTGGGCGTGGGGGATGGCCCGGGATGGCGCCATCTCTTGGCAGTGGCAGCGGGCATGACGTGGTTTGTCTCCATCGCACAGACGCTGCAGAAGACCTCGCATGCCAGCTTCATCGGGCTTGCTCCCCTGTTTATCGTCTATTTCCTCGGTGGCTACTATCTGCTCAGGCGCCAGGTGCGCCTGACGTCATGGCAATTGTGGCTGGGCGTGATCCTGGCGATTGCGGGCATGGCAGGGGGTGTGGCATTGCTTTACCCGGCGCTCAAGGAGTGGGCCTTCGTGCTCTTCTACAGCAATCGCAGCCCGTTTGCGATGATGCTGACCTTCTGCGTTTTCTTGCTGGCACTTCGCTTTCCCGCGCACAGGGTGCCGGCCTGGGTCAATCACCTGGGCAAGGCCACTTTGGGCATCTATGCCATTCACCCCTTCTGGATCGATATGCTGGCACGTTGGGGCTATGGTCTTGCACAAGCCGGCAGTTACTGGCCTTTGATGACGCTGCTGGTGTTTGCGCTGTCTGCGGTGACATCGCTGGCGCTTTTTTCTCTTCCACCGCTGCGGCGCCTAGTGAGCTGAAGTCGGTTTTTCGGCCTTTGCACACAACTCTCCCCGGATAGTTCAATGAATACAACGAGTTCTCTGCCCACGGATTTGAGCGAAGGGCAACGTCTGCTGAAAGAAGCCAGCCAACTGCTGGAGCAGGGAGACAGGGCTGGCGCTGCCCAGGTACTGCTTCGCGCACGAAGCGAAAACGATGCGCTGCTGCAGGCTCATGAGCTGATCGAGACCCATGGCCTTGTGGGCTCGTTCTCCAACATCATGGGGCTTGAGTGCAGGATCTCGCCACAGGACGATATCTTTGGCTTCTTCCGTGGACATCCCTCCAGCCGCAATCCGCTGCGCGACTACTTCGCTGATGGTTGGCGCACGCTGTCGGAGCTGATGCTGCTGCTGGAGGCAGTGGACAAGCCCTTGCTGCACACGGCCAGCGTGCTGGAGTTCGCCAGCGGCCATGGCCGCTTCACACGGCACCTGGTCAAGGCACTGGGTGCGGAACGGGTCACGGTCTCGGACATCGTGATCGATGCCGTGGACTTTTCCAGGCAGACCTTCGGTGTGCAGGGCTTTGCGTCGGCCAGCGTGCCGGAGCAGGTACGCTGGCCTCAGCAGTACGAGCTGGTGTTTGTACTGTCGCTGTTCAGCCATCTGCCGCGCTCGACCTGGACGCGATGGCTGCAGGTGCTGCGCGATGCGGTGGCGCCGGGTGGTCTGCTGGTGTTCAGCACCCATGGCGTGAAGGCTGCGGATTTCGATAGTGTGACACTGGACGATGACGGTTTTTTCTTCGCACCGTCCAGCGAATCGAATGCCATTGATGCCAATGAGTACGGCACGGCGTTCACCTCGGAGCGTTTCGTGCTGGAGCGCATTGCCGAAACCTGGGGCAGTGATGCCTTGCGCCATCGTTCACTGGTGCATTTCTGGAACCACCAGGATGCCTATGTGCTTCAACGGCTGTGAACGGCAGCCAGGCCATTTGATAGAACAAAGAGGACGATTGCATGAGTTGGAAGCTGCGCTTGCAGGAGAGACTGTTCGGCCTGGCGCCATGGGATGCCGGCAAGATCACGGATGAATGGTTTCGTGCACATTTCAACTATGCTGCAGATCTGGCGCATGATTGGCTGGGTCGGGCGCTGGATCTGTCCAAGGCTCGGCTGCTGAATTTCGGCTGCGGCGATGGCATTACCGATCTGGCCCTGGTATTGCGCCATGGTGCGACGTCCATCCACGGCATCGACATCCGCCAGGAATACGCCAAGCTGCCGCGCATCGCGCGAGAGCAATTGGGCATGTCGCGCATTCCTGCAGCGCTGAGCTTTGAGACCATCGTGCCCAATTCGCCACTGGCGGGGCGCCATGCAAATTACGATGGATTGCTCAGTTGGTCCACCTTTGAGCATGTGCAGCGCGACAAGGTGCTGCCGATTCTGGCGGACCTGCACGCCTGCCTGCGCCCTGGCGGGGTGTTCTTCCTGCAGATTGAGCCGCTGTTCCATTCGCCCTGGGGCTCGCATCTGCGCCGCTATGACGATGTACCTTGGCACCACCTGATGGCTTCGGAAGAGGAGCTATGGAGCATCATCGACAAGCATGAAGGTCCGTTGGATGCTGCCGAGGTGGATTTCGGCTTTGCCGATTTCGGTGTCGATGGTTACAAGCGCTTTGTCTTCAAGGAGTACCAGGCGCTGAACCGACTCACTGCCGATGAGCTGATCGATATCGCCCGGCAGGCCGGCTTCGACGTGCTGCGCGAGGAGCGGCGCCATGTCGATATGCCCGTTCCGCAGGCGCTGCAGGGACGATATCCCGAGGATTGGTTGCGCAATAACGAGATCTTGCTGTTGCTGGGCAAGTCCTGAACTGCGCAGGCCTTGGCATCTTGGCGGCGCCTGCGAATTCATGGTCCAGGGCTCAGGCCTGCAGCCAGTTCTTGACACGCCGCTGCCAGTGCGCGGGGATGCACCTGGCCACGCCGCGCAGGACTGGCATGGAGCGCAACCGTGCCAGGGCGGCCAATGCCATTGAGCTGGCCACATGGGTTTCGCGCTGCAGGCGATGCGTTGCCAGAAAAACCTGGGGCAGGGGCTGGAGCACGGCCTGTTCGCAAGGCTGAAGGCCTTTCAGGTAGCTTTGCCCATAGAAGGCTTCGCCAGCCAGCGCCTGCGGCATGTCTGACGCAGGAGGAGTTTCCGGTGCCTGTGAGGCGATGAAATGCGCCTGACGTACCTTGGCGAAGAAATCCAGCCATTGTGCAGGGCTGGCATCCCAGGCGTGGACCCATGACCATTCACGCCCGGCAAGACGCTCCGGAAATGCACCGATATCGGGGCCGACGATAGGCAGGCCAGAAGCCAGGCACGCGCTGAGCGTGTAGCTATAGGTCTCCGGCCATTGCGCAGGGAACCAGGCCAGGTCGGGCTGCAGCCACTCCAGCAGCGCAGGCAGCTCCTCTTCCTTGTAGGCGCCATGCACGGTCAGGCGAGCGCGCGGCTGGGTCTGCAGGCTGCGGTAGCCGTAGCCCAGCAAGTGGAACTCTACGGGTGCGCCACGCTTGGCGGCCTCCTGCGCCACGGCTTCCAGCACGTCGGCGCCCTTGATGGCGCTCATGGCACCCAAGACCACGACTTTGAGCGGGGCTGTCTCGGCCAATGGTCGCGCCGTTGGAGCCGGCAGCTGTGCCGGCAGGTCGGTGTGGGCAACCGCCTGGACACGCGCGCCGGGCGCGAAGCCGGCGATCCGGCCGGCCGTGTCCTGGCTGGGCGCGAGTACATGGCGTGCATTGTTCAGCAGCAGTGCATTGCGATGGCGCCACTGGGCTACGGTGCCTGCGTAGGGGGCGGTGTCTCCCGGTTCGCAGCAGCCGCACTCTCCTTCATGTGTCGGTTCGATGTAGCGGTTGTCTATGCCGGTCAGCGATATGTTCTTGCAGTAGGTGTAGAAGTCGTGGGTCGTGAAGTCATAGGCCGCACCCAGGCGGGCGGGAAGGTCCAGGATGGCTTCGCTGTGGCCCAGCAGGTGCTGGTAGTGCACATGCACCACGCCAAGCTGGCGCAGGGCCTGCACCAGTTCCTCCATCTGGTCGGCGACGCGGAAGGCCAGCTCGAAGGCTTCTTTCTCTTCGGCGCGGCGCAGCACCACGGCGCCGCCTGCAGCAGGAGACAGGGTCAGGAACATGGCCTTGCCTTGCAGATGCTGCGCCAGTTCGCGCACATGGCGAACGGTGCCGCCCGCTCGATCATGCAGGACGGAAAGCACCACCGGCAGGTGCGCGGCGTCTGCCTGCAGGCGAGCCACATCAATTGCCAAGCGAGCCGTACATGCGGGATCCGCCTGGACGAAGGCCATGACATCGGCTTCGTAGCGCGGATGCAGCCTGCGCAGGGTTTCCATGGCGGCACGTTCACGCGGGCTCTTGCTTTCTCCGAAGCTCACGCCGCCTGTGTGCAGCACGAAGGTGTCCAGCAGATGCAGGTTGCGCCAGCCAGCGGCTGCGGCACGCTGGCAGAAGTCGTTTTCCTCGCCATAGCCCTTGCCGAAGTGCTCGGTGTCGAACAGGCCGACGGCGTTCAGGCTGTCGCGGCGGATGTACATGCAAAAGCCCACGCCGGTCGGCACGTCCACCACCTGGCCGGGATTGGTGCGCGCGCACAGTGCGTCGATGGCGGCCGTATCCATGCCGGGCGGCAGGTCGTTGCCCTCGCAAAAGCGCGGGTAGCTGCAGATGGTGGCGTTGTTGGAAAACGGCGTGACGGAGGCGATGCGTGCATCTCCGTAGGCAGCCTGGCGGATGCGGTCCAGCCAGTCATTGGCAACCACGGTGTCGCTGTTGAGCAGCAGCACGTCATGGGCGGTGTTCAGCGCCATGCCGCGGTTGACGGTGCCGACGAAGCCGAGGTTCTCCTCGTTCTCCAGCAAAGTGATGCGGGGCTCCTGCGCAGCCTTTTCGCGCAGCCAGGCCGTGACTTCGGGCTCCGGGCTGGCATCGTTGATGACCACGAGTTGCCAGTGCGTGCGGCAGGGGCTGGCCAGAACGGATTCGATGCAGTTGCGCGTGTCGTCCAGGCCGCGGTACACGGGCACGATCACATCGACGGGCTGCTGCGGCATCGGCTGGGGCACGGGTGTGTGGAGGACAGGGGCAGGCACGGGCGTGCGGCCCAGCAGGCGGTCAATGCGCATCTTGGCGTGGACGAGAGGGCGCGTGGCCCGGAAGACGGTGGAGTTCTCGATATCGCGCAGGTGCTGCTCCAGGCGCGCGAAGTCCCGCTGCACGCGGGTGGCCTCCTGCTGCCAGATGGCGCGTTCCTTGCTTTGTGCCGCGTAGCTCTCTTCTAGCAGAGCATTTCGATGCGAAAGGCCCTTGATGGAGTCACTCTTGTGCTGAATCTCAACATTCAGTCCTTGAAGCTCATTGGCGAGCCGGCTAAGGGTTTCCGCATGTTGCTGTTCATGCACCAGTTGCTGGGTGTGCAGTTGATCCTGCAGATCATTGGCCCGGCTGCGCTCCTGCGCGATCTGCCGTTCAAGCGGCTGCACGGCGCCCGCCAGCGCCAGATAGTCGGCCGACATGGGCCATCCCATCTCGATCTCCAGCGAGGCGCCACGCAGTGCAGCCAGGGTTTCTGCGGGAATGGGCAGTTCGAACCAGGGGTCATCGCCGGTCAGAAGCAGCATCAGCGAGAAGGCGCCTGCCGGATGAAGTCCATTCCACACGAGCTGATGATGCGGGCGTTGCCCCAGCAGGGCAGCGTCCGAATCCTCGGGCAGCCATTGCCAGACGACGGCGCCTTGCGCATCGAGCAAGGCCAGCCGATGCAGGTGTATGAAGCCCGGCCGGTCGGCCAGGTCCAGACGCAGATGGCTCAGTGAAGTGTTGTGGTCGGGCAGCGCAAAGCGCAGTGTCTGGCGTGCCTGGCCAATGATGCCCGTGGTGGAGAGCTTGCTTTCTTCGTCATAGCGGCCAGCGCGTGCCATGTAGAGCTGTGCCGTGAATAGGGCATGTGCCTGTGGATAGTTCACCGGCGGCTCGATGGCCTGTGCCTGGGCCGCCGGGGCGGCACTGGCGATGAACTGGTAGGCCAGTGCATCGGGCGTGGCCAGCAGGTGGCGGGCAACGGCAGGGGGCAGGCTGTCGTAGGCGACGCGGAACTCGGATTCGGGGAGCGCCCGTTCGATGGTGTCGATGTCGTCCACCTGCCAGCCTTGCTCGGCCAGAAAGCGCGACAGCGAGCGCCGCGTGAAAAAACGCAGGTGGGTGCGGTCCAGCAGGCCTTCTTCGCGGTAGCGGAATTCGCCATGCAGCAGTTCTGCCACCAGGCCGCTGTAGCCTGCATTGGGCACGGAGATCAGCAGACGGCCTTCGGGCGTCAGCCGCTTGCGGCATGCAGCCAGGATGCGCTCGGGCTGGCGAAGGTGCTCCAGCACGTCGGCGCAGACGATGTAGTCATAGCGTGCTTCGCCGAAGAGCTGGTCCAGGTCGCAGTCTTCCAGGTCGGCCACATGGACATGGCGGTAGAAGGGCGCTGCATGGCGTGCCTCTTCCTGGCTCAGGGTGACGCCGTCGCAGACGCATTGCTTGTGCTCGGCGAGAAAGGCGCCCAGCGCGCCGCTGCCGCAACCCAGATCCAGTATGTGCGCCTGGGCCCGGACATGGCCGGCCAGCACGGACAGCGACGTGCGCTCGTTCAGATCGACGGTGCGCAGGTAGACGTGGGGATCGGGAATGGGTGTGGTCATAGGAAAAGGGGTGCCGGGCAATCTCTCCGCTGGGAGCAGGTGCCGCAGCCGTATTCATTCATGCCAGACGGCCTTGGCCAGTCCGCAGCGGGCAGCAAGCTGCGCCCACGTCAGGGCGCAAAAAATCCCGGAAGTCCGGGCGGCAGATTGTCGCGCATCATAATGCCGGCCACTGCAGTGACTGCATGGCATGGCCGGGTAATGACATATTGCGCGGCTGTTGCATTTTTTTGCATTACGGCATGGCCGCTGACGCTTGACGAAGGCCGTCGGCGGAATACTCTGTGCCGCCGTTTCTGCGGCGCGTGATTCCCGTGCGGGAATTTGAAGATCTGAAGGGCGGCATTGATGGGTTCA
The DNA here is from genome assembly GCF_043104705.1 of Delftia sp. WSY_10. Taxonomy (NCBI): domain Bacteria; kingdom Pseudomonadati; phylum Pseudomonadota; class Betaproteobacteria; order Burkholderiales; family Comamonadaceae; genus Delftia; species Delftia sp. WSY_10. The sequence continues at coordinate 579,877 of NZ_JBICKY010000056.1, forward strand.
TCGTTGGTCGTGTCGGTGGTGAGCCACGGACATGGCGCTCATATCCAGAGGCTGCTTGAGTGCCTGGCTTCGGCGCGCCTTGCGCCGGTGTCCCGTGTGGTGTTGACGCTCAACATTCCCGAGGCGGAGCCCCAGGCGCCCGTGGCCGGCTGGCCCTTTGCTCTGGAGATCCGGCGCAATGCGCAGCCTCTGGGGTTCGGCTGCAACCACAACCGGGCGCTGGCGAGCGCATGGGAGCCGTTTGTCTGCGTGATCAATCCCGATGTGTTCTGGAGCGAGCAGGAGGAGCCGTTGCAAGACCTTCTGGCGCTGGTGGCCCGTCCGGGACTGGCCCTGGCCTATCCCCCCCAGATCGGTGAAGACGGCGCGCTGCAGGATTTCGAACGGGAGCTGCCATCGCTGTGGAATTTGCTGCGGCGCAAGCTGCGCGGGCGCGTGGAGCGGCATGTGGAATGGGTGAATGCGGCCTGCCTGGTGCTGGGCCGGGACAGCTGGCTGCGACTGCGTGGGTTTGACGAAGGTTTCTATATGTATTGTGAGGATGTGGATCTGTGCCTTCGCCTGCGGGTGCTGGGCGGAGAACTCAGGCGCGGCGGTTTGCCTGTGGTCCATGCGGGCCAGAGGGCGAGTCGGCGCAGCCTGCGCCACGGCGCATGGCACGTGGCCAGCCTGCTGCGGCTGTGGAGCCGCCCGGCCTACCGAAAGGCCAGGGCCCTGCCGCAGGCAGCGCTCTCGCTGCGCAGCCTGCGTGGAGAACCATCGTGATCTGGATGTCGGTACTGGCCTTCATGGTCTCCTTCATCGGCTGTGCGCTGCTGCTGCGCTGGGCCCGGCGGTCCGCAACGTCCTCCTACGGATACGACAAGCCGCAGCGTTTCCACATGGGCGAGGTGCCCCGGCTGGGGGGCGTGCCCATGTACCTCGGGCTGGCTGTCTCCTGGGGAGTCGGCACCTGGCTGAGCATGCGCGGAGATCCTTCGTCGCTGCGCATGCAGCTGTGGGTCGTCGTATGCCTGGCTGCCATGCTGCCGGCCGTGGTCGGCGGCGTCATCGAGGATGTCTCGCAGCGCCTGAGCGTGCGCTACCGGCTGGTGCTGACACTGCTGAGCGCCGTGCTGGCTGTTTTGCTGTGCGGCCTCACCGTGCCTCGGCTCGGCTGGCCCTGGCTGGAACAGGCGCTGGGTCCTGCCATGCCCTGGCTGGGCATGGGCCTGGCCGTCCTGGCCCTGACGGGCCTGCCCCACGCCTTCAATATCATCGACGGATACAACGGGCTGGCTGGCATGGTGGCCACCATCATCTGCCTGGCGCTGGCCCATGTGGCCTTGCAGGTGGGCGACCGCACGCTGGCCGCCATGCTGGTGACGCTGGCCGCCGCCACCTGCGGCTTCCTGGTCTGGAACTACCCGCGCGGCATGATGTTTGCCGGCGATGGCGGAGCCTATGTCTGGGGCCTGGCGATTGCCCTGGCCAGCATCGCCCTGGTGCAGCGCAATTCCGCAGTCTCTCCATGGTTTCCCATGCTGCTGCTGATCTATCCGGTCTGGGAGACGGTGTTTTCCATTTACCGCAAGCTGATGCGCGGCATGTCGCCGGGCATGGCGGATGCCCTGCATTTCCACCAGCTCATCTATCGGCGCATCGTGCGCGGCGTGTTCGACGATGATCTGGCCCGGCGCATGCTTCGCCGCAATAACCGGACCTCCCCCTATCTGTGGGCCTTCACGCTGCTGACCGTGGTGCCTGCGCTGCTGTTCTGGAGCAATACACCGGTCCTGGTGGGGTTCTGCCTGCTGTTCGTGGTCAGCTACGTGGTGGCCTATCTGGCCATCGTGCGCTTCAAGCTGCCGGGCTGGATGCAGAACAATGGATGATGACCGGGCGCCATGGGCGTTCCGTCATCCGGGCATGCAACACTGCCGCGCAGTTGCGGCACAATGCCCGCCTTGTTGTTGACTACTTCCACGCCCCCGGGCTAGCACCATGAACGATATCCTCTCGATTGCCCCCCGCGACAAGGCCGAAATCCTCGCCCAGGCCCTGCCCTACATCCGCAAGTTCCATGGCAAGACCATGGTCATCAAGTATGGCGGCAACGCCATGACCGATCCGGCCCTGCAGGCCGACTTCGCGGAAGACGTGGTGCTGCTGAAGTTGGTGGGCATGAATCCGGTGGTGGTGCATGGCGGCGGGCCGCAGATCGAGACGGCCCTGAACCGCCTGGGCAAGAAGGGCGAGTTCATCCAGGGCATGCGCGTGACCGACGCGGAGACCATGGAAGTCGTGGAATGGGTGCTGGCCGGCGAGGTGCAGCAGGACATCGTGGGCCTGATCCACCAGGCCGGTGGCAAGGCCGTGGGCCTGACAGGGCGCGATGGCGGCCTGATCCGCGCACGCAAGCTCAAGATGGTCGACAACAAGGATCCGAACATCGAGTACGACGTGGGCCAGGTGGGCGACATCGTCTCCATCGACCCCAGCGTGGTGCGCGCGCTGCAGGATGACGCCTTCATCCCCGTGATCAGCCCCATCGGCTTTGGCGAGGAAAACGAGAGCTACAACATCAACGCCGACGTGGTCGCCAGCAAGCTGGCCACCGTGCTGCAGGCCGAAAAGCTGGTGCTGCTGACCAACACCCCCGGCGTGCTGGACAAGGCCGGCAGCCTGTTGACCGACCTCACGGCGCGTGAGATCGACGCCCTGTTCGCCGACGGCACCATCTCGGGCGGCATGCTGCCCAAGATCAGCGGCGCCCTGGATGCTGCCAAGGCCGGCGTCAACGCCGTGCACATCATCGATGGCCGCGTGCCGCATGCCATGCTGCTGGAAATCCTGACCGACCAGGCCTACGGCACCATGATCCGCAGCCATTGAGGCCCGATGGCGCGGACTTTGCGGTTCGCGTTACCATCGCGCATGGCCCGGGCGTGGTCTGACGGCCTGGGCCGGTCTGCTGCAAGCCGCCTTTGGGCGGCTTTTGTTTTTTAGGTTTGATATGCGTTTGCTTCTTGTGGAAGACGATGTGATGGTGGCCAGCGGCATCAAGCTGGGGCTGTCCGATGCGGGGTATGCCGTGGACTGGGTCGGCAGTGCCGAGCGCGCCCTGGAGGTGCTGGCCCAGGAAGCCTTCGACCTGGCCGTGATCGACATCGGCCTGCCCGGTATCGACGGGCTGGAGCTCACGCGCCGCCTGCGCAGCAGCGCGGTGGAGAGCTCGGCCATGCCCGTGCTGATTCTGACGGCGCGCGATGCGCTGCAGGACCGCGTGCAGGGCCTGGACCAGGGCGCAGACGACTACATGGTCAAGCCCTTTGAGCTTCCTGAACTGCTGGCCCGGCTGCGCGCGTTGCTGCGCCGATCACAGGCAGCCACATCGGCCGTCCTCAGCTTCGGTCCCATCGAGCTGGACACGGCAGGCCGCCGCGCCGGCGCGCGCCAGCCTGCGCAAGACGATGAGAGCGAGGGAAAGCTGCTGCCCATCGACCTGGGCCCGCGCGAATGGACCGTGCTGGAATACCTGCTGATCCACGCGCCCAAGCCCGCCAGCAAGGACAAGCTGCTGCAGGCGCTCACGGGCTGGGACCGAGAGATCACGCCCAATGCGGTCGAGGTCTATGTCTCTCGCCTGCGCAGCAAGCTGGAGCCGCACGGCGTGGCCCTGCGCTCCATCCGGGGCTTCGGCTATCGGCTGGAACTCTCGCATACCGTTGCCTGATGCGGACATGGCGCATGGCCCCAGGCGCTGACCGCCCATGACAGCCAATCTGCGACTTCGCCTGCTGGTGCTGCTGGTGGTGCCGCTGACGCTGCTGGCGCTGATGGGCGGCTGGTTCGGCTACCGCTCGGCAGACGAGGCCTCCACCCAGCATGACCAGCGCCTTTTGCGCCTGCTTCCCGCGCTGGCCGACTCCGTGCTGGCACCGTCGATTGCCGAGGGAACGCCGCCGCTGGTCGCGCTGACGCCCGCCATCGAGGAAGTCTTGCGCCAGCGCGGCAACGACGTCGGATATGCCGTGGGCGACCTGCAGGGCCATGTCGTTGCCGGCGACACCTGGATCCGCTTCGATGTGCCTTCCACGCCGCTGGCCGAGTTCCACAGCCAGGAGCATGACGGCCTGACCTACCGCGTGGCCGTCATGCGCGCCGAAACCTATGGCGCCGGTGAAATGGTGCTCGTGCTGGCCGACGGTGGCGACGTACGCCAGCAATGGGTGCGCCAGTTGCTGCTGCATGTGCTGCTGCCCAGCGTGTTGCTGATCGCGGGCGCTGGCATCGCCATCTACTGGTCGGTCAGCCGGGCCTTCCGGCCGCTGCTGACCCTGACCCAGGCTGTGGAGCGGCGCTCGCCGCGCGACCTCAGTCCCATCTCGGAGCACAGCTCGCCGGCCGAGGTCCGCCCGCTGGTGCGCTCGCTCAACCGATTGTTTGCACTGGTCAACGCCCAGGCCGAAGGCCAGCGGCGCTTTGTGGCCGATGCCGCCCATCAATTGCGCACGCCGCTGGCGGCCTTGCAGGCCCAGGTCGAGGCCTGGGCGCTGAGCGCGCAGGCTGCCCAGGCCGAAGCGAGGCGCAAGGGCACCGAGGCCCAGGTGGTGCTCAGCGTGACGCAGATCGAGCAATTGCGCGACGCCACGCGGCGCACCTCGCAGCTGGCACGCCAGTTGCTGGCGCTGTCACGTGCCGACGCCCGCAATGCCGAAGTCCAGCCGCTGCAGCAGGTGGACCTCAAGGACCTGTGCGAAAGCATGCTGGAAATGTTCTTCGATCAGGCCAGCGCCAAAGGGCTGGACTTCGGCCTTGACGTTGCTCCGGCCAGTGTCTGGGGCCACAGCTGGCTGCTGCGCGAACTGGTGTCCAATCTCGTGGACAACGCCATCAAGTACACGCCGCCCGGCGGCAGCGTCACGCTGCGCTGCGGCATGTACCATGGCGCGGGGCAGTCTGCGGATGAGCCGCCAGGGTGGGCCTTCCTGGAGATCGAGGACGATGGCCCCGGCGTGCCCGAGGCCGAGCGCTCGCAGATCACGCAGCGCTTTTACCGCGCCCAGGGTGCGTCCGGCGATGGAACAGGGCTGGGATTGGCGATTGCCGATGAAATCGCCCTGTTGCACCAGGGCACTCTGGCCTTTGGCGCTGGCGCGCAGGGCAAGGGCCTGCTGGTACGCTTGGAGCTTCCATTGCAAATGCCGGCCGTGCTCTCGGAAACAGTAGCAGCGCAGCCAACAGGGACGCGATCCTGACGGTTGCGCTCATGGGGACAGCTTTGTGCGGAGTTGCCGCCGAGGGCTGTGAGAGAATTACTTACAAATAGTTGATCTGCTTATGTCCGAGTCTGAAGTCCTGTCGCCTTTATCCGCTCCTGGCGCTGATGTCGTTTCCGACGAAGCCGCCTCCGCTTCCGCCCCCACGCCTGCGCGCAAACGCCCCAAACCCGGGGAGCGGCGCGAGCAGATCCTGCAGGCGCTTGCGGCCATGCTGGAAAAGCCCGGCGCAGAACGCATCACCACGGCAGCACTGGCCGCTCACCTGGGCGTCAGCGAGGCGGCCCTGTACCGCCACTTCGCCAGCAAGGCACAGATGTTCGAAGGCCTGATCGAGTTCATCGAGCAATCCGTCTTCACGCTGGTGCAGCAGATCGTCGGGCGGGATGTGCCGGAGGAAGAGCGTCCCGCAGTGGATGGCATGCGCCAGGCCAGCCGCGTGATCTCGCTGGTGCTGCAGTTCGGCGAGCGCAACCCCGGCATGGTGCGCGTCATGGTGGGCGATGCCATCGTCTTCGAGCACGAGCGCCTGCAGGCCCGCATGAACCAGTTCTTCGACCGCATCGAATCCACGCTGCGCCAGTGCCTGCGCCCCGCCGCCGGTGCGCTGGGCTCCTCCGCCCCGACGGTCGATGCCCAGGTCGCCGCCAGCGTGCTGACGTCGTTCGCGCTGGGCCGCCTGCAGCGCTACGCGCGCTCGGGTTTCCGCCGCCTGCCGACCGAGCATCTGGAAGCCAGCCTGGCCTTGATGGTCTGAACATGGCCCAGCGGACCCCAGGGTCCGCTTTGCAGCAAAGCCACCCGCTTGTGCCGGTGGCTTTTTTCATGGGCATGCGGTGGAGGATGGGGGAGTGCTTTCTTTGGCACGGGGTTTGAGTCCTGGTCAATCCAAAATTTCCCAATGGTGGCTAGGAGTTACGTGTGTCTTATGACCTGAGACTGTGTTCGTTTCCTTTGGCACAGAATGGGCAAACCATAGGCACAGTCTGGTCAAAATGAGTTGAGAGTGATCCACATCGGGAGGTGTGCTCACGGGCGGGTCCTCGGGTTAAGAGGGTGAACGACATACCACGCTAGCGCCAAAGCTTCACCTTAGGTCGGACATGTGAGGTCGGACGCGGATTTCGCGTCCGACCTCATTTTTATTTTATGGATCAATGGCTTATGCGAAATTCGACCCTGGTGGGGCATGCGTCCGACCTCGCCAGGGTCGGACGTTCGCGTGCTCTACTTCTGCTTTGGAGGCTCGCTAGGACACAAAGAGGCTTCTTTGATGTGGCGCGGCCAAGAAACCGCACCAGTTAGAGGCAGCCCGATAAAGCAAAGCAAGCCTTCAAGTCGTCGTATGCAGGGTAGTGCTTATTAATGATATTGATTTCTCGATATTATCTTGAGCATGTGACGAAAATGGGGTAACTGCCTACTGGTGTTTCGCTAAGTCTATCTTCATCAGCACTACACTTGTGCTTGCACTTGCTTACTCCATCTGAGTAACGAAATTTTCTGTCGGCATTGAAATAGTGAAAAGGAGTTCCAGTTGGCCACCAGTCCAAAACCTCAAGTAAAGCTTGTTTTAACGGATACCCGTAAGGAACTCCTAACCGCTATAGATGCCCTGGCTAGACGTGGTGGAATATCTCGGGATAAAGCTATTACTGCTTGGTACGCTTCAACTCTTCTCGGGATTGAGGAGGATGAGGCGATTGATGCCGCATCGGTTGATGGTCATGAAGATGCTGGGTGTGACTTCATTTACATAGACAATGATCAACAAATAATCTATGTATTACAAGGCTATGTTTCTGATCGTCCTGATAGGAGCGCAGGATTAAAAAAATGGAATTCATTGCTCGCTGCAATTGTTTCTGTAAAAGACCCTATTTCTTTCAGGCACTCAGGGCGCCACGATATTTATGAGCTACTTACTGAAGTTGATACAACGAATTTTTCACTTGTAGTTGGGCTTGTAACACTTGCCTCTAAGTCGGATCAGATTGCTCGTCAACGAGAAGCTACTATCCGCTCGGGAACTTACGGAAAAGAAGTCGCATTTTTCTACGAGCACCAAGAATCACTGTTCGACAAATTCGTTGTCGCGCGTGCAGCAGACCGCAACGTTAATGAGGACACGCTTACATTTTCAGGGGAAGTTGCCGAAGTACGTGGCGAGTTTGGACAAGCGATTGTGGGAGCAGCGCCTGCTTCTGAGCTTGCACGCCTCCATAAATCATATGGAAATCAATTATTTGAGGGGAATGTTCGTCTATTTATTGGTGAGCGAAAAGGTAGTATCAATGAAAAGATTGTCGACACCGCTCATACTAGGCCAGGTGATTTCTGGGCGCTAAATAATGGTATTACCATAGTTGCTGATAATTTCGAAAAAAGGGAGCGAGGAGGTTATACGATTAGAAGATTTTCGATTGTTAATGGCTGTCAAACGACGGTCAGCCTTTCTCGAGCAATTGAGCGTAACCAAGACGCAGGAAAAGCTCAGGTTTTGATACGAGTTGTAGGTGCAAAAAAGGCTCTGTTGACTGATATTGTTAGGTATAACAATACTCAAAATCCTGTAAAGCTTTCTGCAGTTAGGTTGCTTGATCCTATCCAGGAAACGCTTAGAAGTGCTTTTTCGACAGTGGGATACACTTATGCGCCGAAGCAGGAAGGCGCTAAGACGACGAAAGGTCCTAAGCGGATTGAATTGGATCGTATAACCCAATATTTGGCAGCAATGTCGGATGATACGGTTTTGGAAGGTGTTGCAAGGAAAGCTGAGCTATTTGATCGTTCTTACAAAAGTATATTTCCACGTGGTCTTAAGCCTGAACGTGTCATGCTCGCGTGGCTGCTTGCCCAAGAGGTAGAGGCGGAGCGAACTTCTCTGCTCGAGAATTGTGACGCAGGGTCTGATGCTGTTATGAAGGCAATTCTTGGAATTCACGGTACTCCATGGGGAATTTATGTGGCTAACTTGCTTGTTGATAACGCCGGCTCTGATTTGAGTAAATTGACTTTAAAAAAGATGTCAACTGATGAATTCCGTGCGGCTATTCATAAGTACGCCAAGAAAGCGATGGAGCTATATTCAGAAATTGCCGTGAATATAGTTACAACAGAAGATACTAGTCTTAATGTAAGAAACGCATTGCGCGTCAAGCCTTTCTTAGATAAGTTGAAGCGAACCCTCACGCTTCGTATGGCTAAAGCAGCCTCATGGAAGTTGCCAAAGCTTCACGCCGTCGGAACGTGACTGTATGCATTGGACGTATTTGTAAGTTTCTGGAAGTATTGGAGTAGGTGTGGCTGTGTATTAGAGCTTTACTGCAGGTATTCTGACGCTATTCTCTGATCAACCTCTGGTAGTCAGTTTATCTCGTAAATATTCAATAGTTGGTTCATGATAAAATGCAGAACGCCCAACTTGAGGAAGTTGGGCGTCTTTTTTAAGCATATGGTTGCTAGAAAAGTTTACGCTGCTTTCTTTCTATTGGCGCTGTTACTCCCATAATTGCTACCAGCCTGACCACCTGGCGCTCAGTGAGCCCATATTCTGCAGCAATTTGTCGGGCGGTCTTTTGTGTTGCGTAATCTGAAGCGATACGTGCGTTGCGAACAGCCTGAAGAGCCCTTTCTGCTTTAGGAAGTTGAAAATGTGGCAAACCACCATATTCCTTTGAGAGTGTTTTAAGTGCCTCAAGGCCGATTGCTTTCACATAGGGGTGGTCTGCGGTTACACGGTCGGGAGTGGGGAAGTACACGCGTAATCCGCCCCATCCTTGAACCAAAGCCATTGTGGCTCTCAGACCAATCAAGCGCTCAAATTCCCGAAGTAAAGGAGGCAGCAGTTCTATAGGTATGATTAATTGGGATGGCATGATTTATAAAGTCGAATCCATAAGAATTATTTACTCATCCATGATCATTGGTTTTTTTGTGAAGTGCGCTTCGCTCGGTCCAGCATCGATTTGAGGACCTCGATAATCTTGGAGCCATCCGCTGTGGGTACAAACTTGATATCAGAGTAGCTAGTGCCTGTGGTTCGTGCAATAAATTTCAGAAGGCTGGCAAGACTGCCATCACGCAGGCCGCCTGATTCATCCAATTTCTTCCATAGCCACTTAATTTTTTCGGCCTGGCCGAAAGGTTTAAATGAATTGACCTTTGGGGTGAAGCCAAGCTTTGCCATGTGTGTCAGCATCTTGGCCCGGCCTGGGCCATCAAGCAGGGCAGAGCTGGTTACACCAGTCTGTTGATGCAGGTGATATCGATAGTCATCATCGCTCCAGCTCAGTGCCTGCTTGCCTTGGTGAATATGGCCCAGTTCGCGCTTGCGTTGGGCGTCCCCATTCGATTGGCTTGTATATATCTTGAATCGGTCACGAGAGGTGGCGTTCATGCTCAAACCTCCGCCTTGGCCTCGAAGGGCTGGACGATGAAGTCCTCAACCCCACTGACGAGCTTGATTCCCACAATGCCGCGAACGGCTTCGGGTTCGTTGAGGATGGCTTCCTTATTCACCTCTGCCTTGTTGCGCACGAACCGCTGCAGGTTCATGCGCTCCAGCGTTTTGATGACTGTTTCTGCGCCGCGAATGCTGACGCTGGTGGGGCGAAGGCGCCAGCTGGCGGTACCAGTGACGAAGTTGGCTGTTTTGCCGAGCTTGTCGTTCTCGCCGCACAGCTCTACACGGTGGGCCTCGCACCAGGACTGCACGCCCTCCTGCAGAAGCGTGATGCGTGCCGAAAGCGCTTCCAGCGTGGGCTGATGGTTTTGGGTGATGGCCGCGATGGCGTCGTTCATCTCCCCACGGCGGCGCTCGAATTCGCGCTGCAGGTCGCCGATTTGGCGGATGTATCCGGCGCAGTCATTCTTGCTCTGGGGGACTGCGGTTTGGGCTTGAGCTTTGAGTCGGGTTGCCATGGCGATTAGTGGTGATGGGTTGAGGGAAGGTCTGTCGATGCCGATGCGGTGTCATGACCGCTGAGCACGCGGGCGGCTTGTGCCAGTGCTGCCGCTGCGGAAGGGACCTGGCGCAGAACGCCGTGGCGCGCGGCCGTGTTGAGATAGGCCGTCAGCAGGGCGTTGAGTGCGACGTCTTGAGGTTGGCCTTGAACGAGCCGGGCGGCTCCGAGTGCCAGGCGCTCGACCGCGTCGACTTCCTCGTTGGTGGGTCCATAGGCAGCCATGGTCAGAACCCTCGCAGCTCGGTAAAGCCGTGGACCGCTGCGATGCAGAACCCTAGGGCCATGATCAGGATGAAGAGCACGGCGGTCAGGGCTGCCTTGGCGCACCAGCTCATCTCGCGCTGCTCATGCTCGATGGCCGTGGGGGCGAAGTGCATCGGCCCCTGCTTGAACGAGCCTTTGATTTGTTGGTGCTTACGCATAGTGGGGACCTCCTTTGAGCAGTTGAGAAAGACGTTCGCGGTGCATGTGCGTGAACGTTGAGTAGTCGTCTGCAGCGGACGCGATAGCCAGGCGTCGTGTGATCCCGTAGGCCCGCTGCAGGCGCTTGGCACGGCGCTTGATCCAGCCCAGGGGCGGGCGGTGGTAGTCGGCCTCGGTGAGAGGCAGCACGATGTGGATCACTTCACGCTGCATCGCCGTTCTCCTGGTCGACAGCGCGGCGAGCGCGCCGCTGTGGTTCCTTGGGTGCAGGCGGTGCGCTCGCCTCCCGGTGCGGGCACTGCCTGCAGGCCTGCCAGTGCTGCATATCGCGCGGGCTTGCAGTGGGTGCTGGGCGGTGTGCAAAGGCGCGGCACTGTTCTGCTGTGATGACTCGCTCATCTCCACTGGATTCAGCAGTCAGGTGTGGACAGGGATAGCGACCAAAGGTGCGCTGTACGCGATCCGCGATGCGCGAGGTGCTCGCGGCGCCACTGCCATAGGCGCCACTTCCGTTGAGCACTTGGCTCAAAGCAGCGGGACTAATTCCAAGTTGGCGAGCAATGTGGGCGCGCACAGCACCGGGAGCTTGTGCACGATCAAGGAGCATCGAGAACCAAGGTTCGCGCTGGTATGCGAGGGCGTTCATTGCTGTACCTCGCTGGCCTTGCGGCCGATGGCTGAGATATCGGGCGGTGTGACGCCAATGTCTTTAACGAGCACGTACCGGAAAAAGCCGTTGACGCGACGCGCGCTGATCTGCACGGCATCAGGGCGAACACGCGACCAATAGCGCATGTATCGAGACGCGGTGCTCTGCAGGCTTTCTGCGTTCCCGCCAGCATCGACCAGCACAGAGATGGCTTCTTCGGCTGTCAGCGCTGCACGGATGCGCAGGAGGTTCCACAGCCGGCTGTACAGCGTGCTCGGTCGTGGCTGCTTGTTCCGCTCGATCAGGGCCTCGACACGCACCTGCCTTGCCTGGGCCTGTATGGCGGTGCGGCACGCTTCCCTCCCTGTGGCCGTCAACTGCCAGGTCTGCGGGTTGTTGGGCTTGCGCGCACCAGGTCGGGCAGCATGAGGCGCGCGTTCCAACAGGCCGCGCTGCTGCAGTGTCTTGCAGGCCAGGCGTGCAGTTGTTGGCGAGCCAAGGGCCGGAATCCAGCCCTGCAGTTCGACGCTGGTAAATGGGCGCGGTGAGGCGCTGCTGAATTGCTTGCCGAGTCCGACGAGCACAAGAGGGACAAACCAGAAGGCGGGCTTCATTCAGCCCTCCTGCCCAGTTGCTTGCCATTGAATTCAGGGCACAGCGGACGGCCCTTGATGCATTCCAAGGTGACCTTGTCCCAGCCGTTGGCATCGGCCCACTGCTCCAGGTTGGCGATGGCGTTGAGCAGCAGGCGCATGCGGCCATTGGCCTGCTTGAGCAGCTCGGGCAGCACATCGTCTGCGATGGGCACTTCGCACTTTGCAGTGACCGTGGCCTTGACGTCGGCCAGGGAGATCGGCAGCAGCTCGACCACCTTGGCGACGCGGCTGGCGATGTGCCCATGGCGCGCTACCTTCATGGGGAAGTGCTCCATGCCGACGAGAAAGCACATCGTGCCCGTCATATCGGTGATGTCGCGCAGCACCTCCAGCAGTGAGCCCGTGGTGCCGACCAGGAAGTCGGCCTCGTCCACGATCATCGGGACCATGTCCACTGCCAGCTTGCCGATGATGCGGGCCTGCACCTCCTGGTTGCGACCTACTTTGGACAGTCCCATGCGCTCGGCCAGCTCATCAAGCATGGCGCGCTTGGTCCAGGTGGCCTTTGCCCGCACGAAGACCCAACCGCTGTCCGCCGCCCAGCGCTCGGTCAACTCGGATTTGCCGATGCCGTAGTGACCCTTGACCAGCACCAGGCCGGCCTCGCGTGCACCGCGCCGTTCGACCAGCTTCTGAGCTTCGGCCAGGCGCTTGAAATTTTCCGTTTTGACGAAACCTTTTTTCACGATACATTTCCTCTGTCTATCGATTGATCGCTGACACCGCCCTGTGACGTCTGCAAACGTCACAGGGCACTCTTAAAACCGGGCTGCTCGCCCGCGTCGTTCCACCCCATCCCCCGTCCCTCGTAGTAGTCGCGCAAGTCCGCGTAGTCCTCGCTGGCCGTGTAGTTGCGTAGCCATGCGCCGTCTGCATCGGTCCACTGGTCGCGGTTGCGCATCAGCCATTCGTAGCGGTTGCTGGGGGCGTCGAAGAAGGGGCGACTGGGGGCCACAAGAACTAGCTCGGCAGCGGGTGTCTCCGAGACGATGGGCAGTTCAACGACCGCAGCTGCGGGTGCTTCAAGCGCAAAAGTCCCGGGCACGTCGATGGGGGTATCCAGCTCTCGCAGGGCGGTTTGGATCTGCTGCTCGCGGCGCTTGACGGCGGTAGCCACGCGGCGCTCGCGGGCGATCTGCACGACTGGCTTGGGCATGGCGTCGATGCGGTTGGCGTTCCACAGCGCGTCGCAGACGAAGTCGCCATCCACCGTGTACACACGCACGAAGTTCGGGTCGTGGATGTCGTAGCGCACGCTGACCTCGCGGCCGTCCACATCCCGGCGCATCAGTTCGGCGGCTTGGTAGTCCTGGTTGAACAGCGTGACCTGGCCGCGCTTCGCTGTGCGCAGCACTGCTGGCATGAACAGCTCGCGCAGCTCGCCCATCGTGGGCTTGTGCTGCAGTTCCGGGTCGAACTTCGCGGCCCAGGCTTCGGCTGGTGTCATGTGCTTGCCGTCCTCGCGCTTGGGTAGGCTGCGGTGACGGTGCTGCGTGTTGAATTCACGGACCATGACCTCGACCGCGTCCACGAACTGCGCCCAGGTCGGAGCTTTGGTGCTGAGCTTGACGACGGCCCCTGTGGCCTCGGCACGACGTATAGCGCGTTGCTCGCTGGCAAGTTCGGCTGCGACCTTGCGGTAGGTGCCTCCATCCACATCGGAGCCTTGGTAGCTCCCGAACTGGCGTGCGCAGTTGATGGCATGGGTCTGCCAGCTGCGCTCGATGACCCCTCGGCCTTGTGGCTTGCCGGGGATGCCGGTACGGTGGTCAATGCCCAAGCGGGCCATCAAACCATCGATAGGGCAGTCCATGACCAAGGCGGTTTCGCCAGCCCCGTTGTCGGTGTAGACGATGGCCGGGATGCCCCATTGACCAATGGCATGGCGCAGTGCATCGCCAACAGCGATGACGTTCTCGGAAAGAGACACCGACCAGCCCACGATCATCCGCGTCGACCAGTCAATCACCATGGTCAACTCTGGAGCGAAGGGCGCACCGTGATCGGGATGGCGCACGCGAGCTTTGAAGGTGTGGCCGTCCATCACGAACACATCAAGCGGCAACAGCATGCTGGCATCCCGCTTCTTGTATGGCAGGCGCACGTCGCGCTCGGAACCTGTGTGGCGGGCTTTGATCAGGGCCACGCTGGCCTGAGCGGACTTGCCCAGCTTGTCGAGTGCCCGGCGGGCGCGGTGGTACAGAGTGCGCCAGCTATCGAAGTCGCGGCCCAACTTTCGCGTGACCTCCTTGGCGGCGCCGCTGAGCTTGCGAAAGCGTGGGTCGCGGCTGTGATACAGGCCCAGCACTGCGGCCACGTCGTCGTTGATCTGGTGCGGATCGCGCGCTGTCTCTGGCACGGGCAGAAGGCCCCACCATCCATTGGCGCGGTGCATGCCGACCCAGCGTTCCAGCGTGCGAGCGCTGACCGAATCGCCTCGCGCTCTCTGGTTGGCCTGGCGGGCGATGAATTGCGCCTCCGACCCCGCCTCTCCCGTAGTGATACGTGCTGCAAGCAGTTGGCATGCGCGACGCAGGCCGTGCATGTGCACCAGCTCATAGACCATGTTGACCAGGCGCACGCGCGCATCGGCCACATTCTTCTCGGACTGGCTGGGGATGCGCGAAGCAGTCGGCGCATGCGCTGCCGTGGCGCTCAGGAAAGAACGCACTGCTGGCGTGTCGACCACGGGCAGCGCGACGGAGCCTGCAGTGATGATTCGTTGGGCTGCTATAGCTGCGCGAGTTTCCTCGGGTAGATCGGCAGGGTTGTATTCCTTCCCGCCTCCAACTCGACCTACGCGCGGACGGCTTTCTACAGCCAGCGCTACGAGCTTGTCGCGGGTGCGGCGCTCGGACGTCGGCATGCCCGGCAAGCCCGCTATTTCTTGAGCAGTGAGCCAAGTCATCAACGGTTCGCTGCAGATGCTTGTGTCTGGCTCTTGGCGGAAGCCGTGCGAGGGTCTGTGGGAGCTACACGGCCCTCCTTATGTGCTGGGCGGTTGCGGCGTGCGGAAGGCAGCGGAAGGCCCATGGACTGCATCGCTCGACGGGACTCACCGCTGCGCCCCACAACGGCGCCACTGATGACCGCCCACACGATGCTGGTGCTGAACTTGTTGTCACGGCACCATTGCGCGACGGTGACGTTTTTGCGTTCTAGTTCGTTCAAAAAATCCCGCGCGGAACGGTGCTTCGCTGTCATCATTCACCCCTTCAAGGTTGACTAAGATGGAGCGATTATGAGTAACGAAAAACATACCAGCAAGGTAAATGAAAATGACCTTCTTGGTGTGTCGGACATCACGCGAGCTCGTTCTGAACGCGGGGCTCGCATCAAGTCCTTGCGCGAGTCCTTGCAACTCACCGTTGTTGACTTCGCAGCCTTGATGCATGTGACCAAGCAGACGCAACTGAAGTACGAGAAAGGTGCTACGGCACCAGATGCCGACTACCTTGCTGAGCTGTACTTTCAGTTCGCTGTTGATCTCGGTCCTCTCATTACTGGGGCTCCTCGTTCAAAGCCCATGAAGGTCACGGCAGATGTCGAAGAGATGCTGCGTCGCTATGAGGCGCTGCCGGCCACTGCCCGTAGGACAGTGGATGAGGTGGTCTCATTTGCGTGGCAAGCGCAGCAGAACAAGCGCTAAAAGTGCTTGGTGCCCTGGGACATTCGTCGTGTACATGGGTTTGACCCTGTAGTGCAGGGCGTGATACCGTAAATGCCCCTTCCTCCTCTTTAAGGCCGACGCTCGCCGGCCTTTTTTCTTTGCCGCCCGAACATGACAGTGGCGGCATGGCGAACACCCTTTCTCTCAGAAAATCCGTCTTGCGCTACGGCATCCCTCTGGTGTTGGGCGGGTCGGCCTATGTCACGTACATCTCCGGCTTCGAGGACGGCCCAGCGGATGCGCAAGGGCGCCCGGAGTTCCGCAACGTGGTCTATGCAGACCAGTTCGCAGGAGGCTTGCCGACCGCGTGCCTGGGACTGACTAAGAGCGTCAGTCCGGTGCCTGTGGTGCTGGGCGACTTTTGGTCAGACGCCCAATGCCAGGAGGTCGGTAGCCAGGTGCTGCAGCGCGGGCAGGCCCGCGTGCTGGACTGCATCCGCGTCCCTGTCACGCAGCCCATCCTCAACGCGATCTCCAGCCACGGCCACAACTTCGGCGAGGCGAGCACCTGCGCCAGTCGTGCCATGGGCCTGCTCAACGCGCAGCAGTACGAGAAAGCCTGCGATGCCCTGGCACATGGCCCCGATGGCACGCCGGCCTGGAGCTACACCAAGACGGGCGCCCGCAATGCCAAGGGCGAGTGGGAATACCGCTTCGTGCGGGGGCTCTACAACCGCCGTCTGAAAGAGCGCACTACCTGCCTGCAGGGCGTGGCTGAGCTGCGTGCGCGCTATGACTTCGCCAGCGGCACATGGAGCGTGCAGCCATGAAGGTCTACCTCAAGACCGACGAGTGGGCACTCATCAGAAAGCTGCGCGCTGAGAAGGCTGCTGCCGAAAAGGCAGAAGAGTTCCGCATGTCTACGGCGGAAACAGCGGCGCAGTTCTTTCGCTACCTGGACCAGGCGGGCATGGCGCCTTCGTTTTCCGAGTTCGTCAACGGCTTTGGCTACGAAGGCGAGGACGGCAAGCTGGTCTATGAATACGTGCTGCACATCAGCGCCGTGCTGTGGAAATGAGCGGCCGATGACACGCTTTCTTGAAGCCCTGCAGGCCGCCGTTCTCGCCGTCGCATTGCTGCTGTGCCTGGCCCTGGGCCTGGGCCTGAGCATGGTGCATTACCGCACCCAGGCCCGGGTGGCGACCGCTGCGCTGACGCGCCTGCAGGCCGAGGTCAGCGCCCAGAACACCACGGCCAAAGCCGAGCTGGACCGCCTGACGGCCGAGCGCGATACCGCGCAGGCCAAGCTCGACGCCAAACACCAACACCAGGAGAAAGCTGATGCAGCCGAACTGCAGGAGATTGCTCGCCTTCGTGACGAGCTTGAGCGCCGCCATGTGCGGGTGCGCATCGTCGCCCAGCCAGTCACCCAGTCCGTCGCCTGTGGGCAGGGTAGTAGTGGCCCCCCAGGTGAAGCGCCCGCCAGCACCGACGCTGGTGCAGCAGACACAGCCGAGGCCTACGGGCTACTTCCAGCAGGAAATTCTGCGCGCCTTGGAGCAGTAATACAGGAAATCGAAACCCTCAACGCGGCCTATGCATCGTGCCGCACCACCCTGATCGACAACAACCTCTGAGCGTCATGAGCGAGAACTTTCAACAAAATTCCGAACGCCGGCAGGAGCTGCTGTTGCTGGGCCAAATCCATGGCCTGGTGCAGTCCCTCAAAGATGGGCAAGACCTGCAAAACCGGCGCATGGACCGCATGGAGCAGCGCATGGAGGAGCACTACAGCGGCCTCGACTCACGGCTGCGTGAGGTCGAGAAGAAAGCGGCCGTGGCAGGTGCCTTGTCGGGCGGTGCCGTGGCTGTGGGGACTGCGCTGGTGGTCGAAGGTATCCGCCAGTTCATGAACGGTGGCCTGGGCAACTGAATGGCGCACGGCAAGGAAAAACGCACCCAACTGCGCGGCCTGTACGTCTATCAGCGCATGACGATGGATGCGGCCTGCAAGAAGCTGGGCGTTCCCCGCAGCACGGCCAATCGCTGGAAGCAGGAGGCGGCGGCGGAAGGCGACGACTGGGAGAACGGACGTGCGGCCGTGGCCTTGGGCGATGACAACTTCAAGGCCCTTTCCACCAAGCTGCTGGAGGACTACCTGGTGCAGCACCAGGCCACCATGGACCTGCTGCGCGAGACCAAAGGCATGAGCGCGATGTCTCGCGCCGAGACGCTGGCAAGCATGAGCGACAGTTTCAACAAAACCATGGCCGCGTTCAAAAGGCTCAATCCCGAGCTGGACCGCCAGGCCGTGCAGCTCGACGTGCTGCAGCGCTTTGCGGTGTTCGTGCGCTCGCGTTTCCCGCAACACCTGGGCGCGCTGGTGGACATGCTGGAGCCCTTCGGCGAAGAACTCGCCAAGGTGCGGTGATCCATGGCAAAGAACAGCAAAGATTTCCTGGCGGGGCTCACGGCCCTGGCCGACGATTTGCGCAAGCAGATCGACGCCAACCTCGACGGCTGGGATGTCAGTGCCGAGTCCATCGCGCAGCGGCGTCGGCTGGTTTGCGACCCGGTCAACGGGTACGAGTATTGGGACCGGCACTACTTCCCACACTACGGCAAGGCAGAGCCGAGCGAGCTGCACAAGTACCTCTACAAGCGCCTGCCCGAGATCGTCAATGCTGCGGCCGGTCAGCGCGACGCGGTGGCGGCGCCACGCGGAGAGGCCAAGTCCACCAAGATATCCATGAGCTTCGTCAGCTGGTGCGTTGTCACGGGCGCGAAGTGGTATCCCATCATCGTCATGGATGCCTTTGAGCAGGCGGCTGAGATGCTGGAAGCCATCAAGGCCGAGCTGGAAGCCAACCCGCGTATCGCCAGCGACTTCCCCGAGGTCGCTGGCCAGGGGCGGGTGTGGCGCGCAGGCGTGATCGTCACCAGGAACGGCCGCAAGGTGGAAGCCTTCGGCTCGGCCAAGAAGATTCGCGGCCGGCGCCATGGCGCGCATCGCCCCGACCTGGCGATCATGGACGACATCGAGAACGACGAGAACGTCAACACGCCGGCCCAACGCGACAAGCTGCAGTCCTTCGTGACCAAGAGCGTGCTGTCGCTGGGTCCGCCTGATGACTCCATGGACGCCATCCTGGTCGGCACCGTCCTGCACTACGACAGCGTGCTCTCGCGTTTCCTCAAAAACCCTCTGTGGAATCGCAAGGTCTTCAAGGCCATCATCAACTGGCCTGAGCGTATGGACCTGTGGGAGCAGTTTGAGGGACTGCTGCTCAATGCCGAGACGCCGCAGGAGGGCGAGGCTGCGGCCATGGCCCATTACCGCGACCACCAGGCAGAGATGGACAAGGGCGCCAAGGTGAGCTGGCCTGCGCTGCGCCCGCTGGTCAAGCTGATGCTGCGCCGCGCCCGCGAGGGCCATGACGCCTTCGATAGCGAGCAGCAGAACGACCCGGTCGCAGGCGAGGATGCTCCGTTCGCCAAGAGCATTCAGTTCTGGGTCAACCGCCTAGCCGAATGGGTGTTCTATGGCGCCTGCGATCCCAGCCTGGGTAAAGCGGGCAACAGCCGTGACCCGAGCGCCATCGGTGTCGGTGGCTACAACCGAGAGACCGGCGTCATGGACGTGGTCGAGGCCGCTATCAAGAAGCGTGTGCCCGACCGCATCATCAGCGATGTGATCGAAGTGCAGCGCGAATATGCATGCATCGTCTGGGGCTTCGAGTCGGTGCAGTTCCAGGAATTCCTCCGTACCGAACTGGTCAAGCGCAGCGCTCAGTTGGGCGTGCCTGTACCGGCGCGCGCGCTGATTCCCATCAGCGACAAGCTGCTGCGCATCGAAAGCCTGCAGCCCCATATGCACAACGGACTGATCCGGGTCCACAGCAGCCAGACCACGCTGATTGACCAGTTCCGGCACTTCCCCAAGGCTGACCACGACGACGGGCCAGACATGGTGCAGATGCTCTGGATGCTCAGCGTCACAGGCGGCATCGCAGCCGCAGCCCAAGGCGGCAATACCGCCCAACCCCAAACGGCCCGGGAGCGTTATGCGCGCCAGGCCGCACGCATGTTCAGGAGAAACCGATGACCAACGAAGAGCAAGACCTGCTGATGATCCGTGGCTTTATCGCCGGCCTGCCCGACGAGGACCGTGCGGGCGTAAATGTGGCCGCTGCCAAGCTGCGCGAGATCGTGACTCTGCACAACGACCACGGCCAACTGGCCCTGGCACTGGTGGCAGCCGAACTCGCTGCAAAGGACTGAGCCGTGGGTTTCATCGACCGTTTCAAATCTTTCGTCGGCCTGGGCGTCGAGCTGGGCGTGGAGCCTGACGTTCCGAGTGCTCAGCCCATGCGTGAAGCCGCATCGGCTCAGGGCTCCGGCGAGCAGGGATGGCGGCGCATCTCGGATGGCGCAAGCCAGCAGAACGAGCGCGACCTGGCACCCATGGCCCAGGACCGCATGCAAAAGCTCGCCGAGCACCTGTGGCAGAGCAATCTGATCGCCAACCGCTTGGTGGAACTGCCCTTGGCCTATCTGCTGGCCGAGGGCGTGACGCTGCAGTGCCAGGATGCGGAGCATCAGAAGCTGCTCAATGCCTTCTGGAGCGATCCCATCAACAACTGGCCGCTCAAGCTGCAGCCGCGCGTGCGGGCGCTGGGTCTGCTGGGCGAGCAGTGCTACATCGTCAACGAGCGCGAGGGGGATGGCTTCGTGCGCCTGGGCTACCTGGACCCGCGCCAGATCGCCACCGTGGTCAACGACCCGAGCAACCCGGAGCAGCCTATCGGCGTCGTCACCAAGCGGGACAACCGCGGGCGCCAATACAAGTACCGGGTGATCGTGCTTGGCGAGGATGAAGCGCTGTTCACAGAGAACACGGCACGCATCCGCGCCGAAGAATTCACGGACGGCGAATGCCTGCTGTACCAGCTCAACAAGTTCCCCAATGGCAGCCGTGGGCGCAGTGACCTGTTGGGCCAGATGGACTGGCTGGACGCCTATGACGAATTCCTGTTTAACGAACTGGACCGCATCGGCTATCTTCGGTCCTTCGTCTGGGATGTCGAACTCAAGGGGGCCGACGACAAGGCTGTGGCCGACTACGAAAAGAAGTTTGTGCCGCCTGGCCCGAACAGCACCTTTGTCCACAACGACTCTGTCACGCTCACAGCCAAGGCCCCGGAGCTGCAGGCGGCTGACACCAGCCAGAGTGCGCGTTTGCTGCGCAACCACGTGCTGGGGGGCAGCACCATGCCCGAGCATTGGTTTGGTGGTGGCGGGGATGTGAACCGCGCCGCTGCATCCGAGATGGGCGAGCCAACGTTCAAGACCTACAGCCTACGGCAATCGTTCTTGCGCCTAATGCTGGAAGAGATTGGCCGCTACGTGCTGCTGTGCAATGCCCGGACGTCGGCCGTCGTGCCCGATTGGTCGGATGACAAATGGCAGGTGACGGCGGTGTTCCCCGAACTGCTCAACCGCGATATCACAAAGTTCGCCAGCGCAATGCAAGCCGTGGTCAGCGCGGTGGTCCAGATGATCGACAACGGCCTCATGACCGAAGAGACTGCGCTCAAGATCGTTGCCGATGTGGCCCAGCGCTTCGGCCAGGACTTTGATGCCAAGACCGAACTCGGCAAAGCTCAGGAAGAGGCGAAAAAGCGCAAGGCGCAGAAGGCAGCCGAGGACGTGTTCACCAACCTGCCGGCGGATTTGGCGTCGGCCAAGGCCCAAACCGATGGCGCGCAAGTCTGAGCCGGCGAATAAGCCCAGTCGCGCATTTGAGGCTGAGCTTGCGCGGCGCCTGCGTGAACGGGCCAAGCTGTTGCTGGAAAGTGAAATCCAGGTAATACAGCTTCTGGCGGCTGCACGCACACAGATTCTGGCGACGCTTGCGGGCCTGCCTTCTGAGTGGCAGAAGTGGCATCTGTCGCGTCTGCTGGGTCAGATCGAGGATGTGTTGTCCGGGGCCAGCGCGCAGGCAGGCGTGGTGTTCAAGTCGCGCATGCAAGATGCCTGGCAGGCGGGCGAGGACTTCATTGACAAGCCCCTGGCCACCATCGGCCATTCCGTGGAGACGCGGCTGAGCCAGCTTGACGTCGGCGTCCTCAAGCAGATGCAGTCCTTCGGAGCGCTGCGCCTGCAGGACGTGGGTGCCGAAGCTCTGCGCAAGATTGGTCGTGAGCTGGGCCTGGTGACGATTGGCGCACAGACGCCGTTTGCTGCAGTCCAGGCGGTGCAAAAGTTGCTGGATGCCGAATCGCCCCGGCGCGCTGCCAACATAGTAAGAACGGAAGTCAGCCGATCATTTGCATTGGCGGCCGATGAGCGTTTGGAGCAAGCGGCAGCGCTGGTGCCAGGCC
Source organism: Delftia sp. WSY_10 (assembly GCF_043104705.1). Taxonomy (NCBI): domain Bacteria; kingdom Pseudomonadati; phylum Pseudomonadota; class Betaproteobacteria; order Burkholderiales; family Comamonadaceae; genus Delftia; species Delftia sp. WSY_10. The sequence continues at coordinate 601,826 of NZ_JBICKY010000056.1, forward strand.
TTGGCAAGCAATGGCGCCGCAGCGGCAAGATCCACAGCCGCTGGAATCACGACATCATGGACGGCCAAGTCGTGGATGCGGGAGAGTCCTTCAAGGTGCCCAACCCTGGAGGCGGGTTCGACATGATGAAATGCCCCCATGACACCAAGGCACCAGCGGAGCAGATCATCAACTGTGGATGCATCTCTCTGCCTTGGCTTAAAAAATGGCGAGTGATGATGCCAAAAGCCAATCCGTCCGCGGACGCTTAGCATCAGCTTGATGACCATGAGGTGCCTTGGTCTCGAGTCTTGAGCTTCGCCAGGACCACGCTGTGACGCCAACGTATTGGCGGGCTTCAGACGCTTTAAACTGGTCGAAGGCGGCGACCCCCTGGAAAAATTCCGTCGGACCGTCCTGGCGCCGTTTAAAGGCATTTTAAAGCCAAGCAAATATCCTACTTCTAGAGGCAACATGGTTAAGCGTTCATATAATTTCTTATTGCTTCTTTTTCTCGGTTTTTGCGTTCTGATCCTGACTATGCTCACGGCGGAGTTTGGTCCTCGTTGTCTAGAGTGGATGAGTGGTATCAAAGACTTGAAGCATGACATTGCTTTTTCCGCGTTAAGCGCACTTTTTGGAGGGCTGGCTTTCGCTGGAGTGCTCGTAACACTAGAGGCAAGTAGAAGAGATACAGAACAACAGCGACAGCTTGAAAGTGATAAAGAGTTCGTTAACCAAGTCAGACAGTCCTACGAATGGGCCTATCTAGCATTGACCGGTGGCGAAGAAGGAGCAAATCGGCCTATTAGGAATAGATTGGCGTGGTTAACTTGTTCGCGCCACCTGCTAAGAGCTAAGAAGATCAAAAAAATGATTAAGACCGATGTCTACTCGATAATTCAAGGCGAGTATGAAGAATTTTGGCGCCATAGGTTTTTCTTGCTGACGAATGGCACTGTGGGATTGGATTTGCTCGCATCCCACAGTGTTGTAACTGGTTATGAGCCACATATTGATCTTGCGTCTGCATTGACTATTGAGCGATTCGCCTCTGCCGAAGACTGGGTTGATCCAACTCTTCAGGTGGATGAGCATTCCATCATGGCATCCTGGCATGAAAGCCCGACTAGATTATCAAAAGTTATTGAAAGCTATGTTAATAACGCGATGCCTGATGTAGCGCGTGAGCAGAGGGTTTATCGAGAAACCTCTTCGAATAAGAAAATTTCTCAAAAAAGATTCTTCGAACGTTTGAAATTTTGTTTTTTGAATTTTCAAAAACTGCGAGGAATATTAAGTAGGTGAAGAAGTATTTGTCTTTGAAGGAGTTAAACAAAGGCGGGTAACTTAGATTCACATATTTGGGGCCGACATTGGCCGGCCTTTTTCTTGGTTGACAAGATCGGCACAGTCACTCCATCGCAATGCCGCATCACATCGCGGCCCAACAACGATGGAGTGACCAATGCCCGATCCCAACAACAGCGACGCCGAAAGCGGCAAGCAACTGACGGCCGCCGAGGCCGCCAAGCGCGTCAAGCGCACCGAAATCGAAATGGTCGAAGTCCGTGGCCCTGGCGGCAAGGTGACGAAGCAACCCAAGGCCAAGCGCGTGCCCGTCGAGGCCGGTGAAGTGCTGTCATTCCGCGACTACGGCACCCATGTCGTGGTCGTCACCAGGGATGGCCAGAAGCTCTCCAGCGCTGACGATTGAGCCTCGGCATGCTCAAGCTCATCCCAGCCGGAACAGGCTATGCACGGCTCACAGAAGCCGTGACAACCGAGTACGGCCAACTGATTGATCTCGTCCGACAGGCCGTGCGCGACAAGCTGCGCCTGGCAGCGAATGGCGACTACTACGTCGACGTGCGCGGCATCTGGCCCGACCGCGCTGTTGTGCAGTTCAAGGGCCGCATGTACAGCTACGGCTACACCATCAGCGCCGACAACACCGTGGCCCTGGCTGATGCTGTCGAGGTGGTCGCCGACTATCAGCCCGTGGGCACAGCGACGCCGGCATCTGCGGCATCTGCGGCGCCTGCTGTGGTTGCAGCCGTGCGGGAAGCCCAGGGCAACGCCGCATTCCGCGAAGCCAAGGATGGCTCCATTGAGGTGACGCTGATTCGCGCGGGCCGCAGCGGCAATCGCAACTTCTACCCCGACGCGGCCCTGCGCGAAAGCGCCCCGATGTTTGAAGGCGTGCGCGTGTTCGCCAAGTCCGATGCCGAGCACATCGCCGGCAAGGGCAAGGATGTGCGCAACCTGATCGGTGGCATCTACGGGGTCCGGTTCGTGGAAGGCAAGGGCGCCGACTCGGGCTCGCTCGTTGGCACGTTCCGCGCCATCAATCCATCGGACCCCGCCGTCACCAAGATGGTCGAAGCCGTCAAGCGCGACATGCAGGGCCTGCTGGGCCTTTCCATCGACGCCGATGCACGCACACGCCAGCGCAAGGTGGGCGCAGAGACGCTGCGCGAAGCTGTGCGTTTCACGAAGGTTCATTCCGTCGATCTCATCGTCGAGCCAGGCGCAGGTGGTGGCCTGGACCGTCTGACCGAAGCCGCCGCCGACACCCCTGCTGATACCCCTCATCAATCCGAAGGAAACGCAATGCCTCTGTGGAAGCAACGCATGCTTGAAGCCATCTTGGCAAAGGACCCGGCGCAGCATGCCGCCATCAACTCCGACACCATCAGCGATGACGACCTGGTGCGCGTGCATGAGTCCGTGTGCGGTTCGCTGGTGCCGCCCGCAGGTAGCCAGCGCATGACCGAGGCCCAGGGTGACAACGCGCCCCTGACCCGCGCTGACCTGCAGGTGTTCGAGCTGCGCGGTGCTGCCCGCGAGCGTATCGCCGCCGCCAAGCTGCCCCAGGCTGCGAAGGACCGGCTGTCCGCGCAGGTCGCGACGGCTGCAGCTGACCGCCTGACCGAAGCTGCGGTGGGCGACATGATCAAGACCGAAGGCGAGTACATCGCCCGCATGTCGGAAAGCGGTGCCGTGCGCGTGCCGGCCTTCGGCGCTGGCTCCATCGTTGTGGGCGACCGTAGCCTGAGCATGCGCGACATGCTGGATGCGTTCTGGGACCCGCAGCACAAGGACCACGGCCGCGTGCAGTCGATCAAGGAGTGCTACATCGAGATGACTGGCGACCGCCTGGTCACGGGCCGGCTGCGCGAATGCGATCAGTCGCGCCTGGTCGAATCCATGGGCAGTGATTCTCTCGACCAGGTCCTGGGCGACAGCATCAGCCGCCGCATGCTTGCAGAGTACCGCGCTGCCGTGGATTTCGACGGCTGGCGCCAGGTCGTGAACGTGGTTCCGCTGAGCGACTTCCGCATGCAGCATCGCACGCGCTGGGGCGGCTACGGCGATCTGCCTTCGGTGTCGGAAGGCGCTGACTACCAGCCGCTGACTAGCCCCACCGATGAAGAGGCCACCTACAAGGCGGGCAAGAAGGGCGGCACGGAAGACGTCACCCTGGAAATGATCAAGAACGACGACGTGGGTGCGATCCGCCGCATCCCGACCAAGCTCTCGCGTGCTGCAAAGCGCACGCTGGCGAAGTTCGTCTTTGACTTCTTCCGCTCGAATGCGCCCATCTACGACACGAAGGCGTTCTTCCACGCTGACCACAACAACCTGTTCACGGGCGCGCTCACCAAGGCTGAGCTGGCGGCGCACCGCCTGGCGATGCTCAAGCAGACCGAACTGAACAGCGGCGACCGCATCGGCATTGCGCCTACGCGCCTGGTCGTGCCGGTGGACCTGCAGGAAGCGGCTGTCGACCTGTTCAAGCTGGCAACGAACAACGAGAAGACGTTCATGCAGGCGCTCACGATGAACATCATCCCGGTCTGGTACTGGACGGATGCCAACGACTGGGTGACGGTGGCCGATCCCGCCGACATTCCTGGCGTCGAGGTGGGCTTCCTGGACGGCCGGGAAGAGCCCGAGCTGTTTGTGCAGGACTCGCCCACTTCGGGCTCCATGTTCGCGGCTGACAAGCTGACCTACAAGGTTCGCCACATCTATGGCGGCGCGGTCTGCGACTTCCGCTGCGCTACCAAGGCCGTGGTGGCCTGATTCAACGGACACCTAGCAGAGAGAAAGCGCCGCAGGACCAGGGGCGCAGGGGAGTGGCTGTCCTCGGTGAAACAGCCCGGCCCGCCCCGCAAGGGGTGGGTTTGTAGAGCCTCATTGCCTGGGGCTGTACAAACCCAGCCGCTCAAAGCAACCACCACTCGATATGTCTCTCGCCGACTTCACCGCTTTGCTCAACGACCTCGCGCGCGACCAGGGCACCGTGCTGCAGCAAGATGCGCGCGACCGGGCGCTGGAGGCCGCGCGCTTGCAGTACAGCACGGATCGCCCACGGCTGCAGGTCGAGGATGTGCATTGGCCGCAGGGAAGTGTTGCGCCAACTCCCAGCGGCTGGACAGACAACGCATGGGTTGAAACTGCGGAGTACCCCATAGGGCGAGAGCCTGTGTCGCTGATTGAGGTGTCGCACTATTTGACCCCCAACGGCTGGCAGCTCATCACAACCCACTCAGTCCCTGCCGGCGCGGTGGTGCGCGTGACCTACATGGCCGAGCATGAGCTATCGGGTACTGCCGACACCATCCCTGTGCGGCATCGACTGCCTGTGGCGCAGTATGCGGCCCATCTTTTGTGCCACCAGCTCGCCACCTACTACAGCGCGCAGCGCGAGCCGTCGCTGGGGTCTGACGCCAGCATTACCGAGACGCGGGCACGCCAGTTCGCAGACCGTGCGCGCGAGCTGCGCACGGCCTACTTTGCCGGCGTGGGCGTGGTGGACCCTTTCAAGGCTTCTGGTGCTGCCAGTTCGACCAGCACGGCAGCGGCCGGTGTCGTGAGCTGGCCCTCTCGCAATCCGCGCCATCGTCTTGTTGGGCGACGTCCCTTATGAACCTGTCCATCAGCCTGGGCGATCTGCAGTCCATTGCGCGGGGATTTCGGGAAGCCCCGCAGTACACCGCGCAGGTGCTGCTCGCCACCATGACAGAGGCCACGCTGCTGGTGCAGCGGGAATGGCAAGAAAACCTGCCCCGGGCCTCTGGGCTGACGGCCGCGAGTATTGCCTCCGATGTGTTCAGCACGCCGGCTGGCGTGTTGGGCATCGTAGGCAGCAGCCAACCATCGGCGCTGTTTGTCGAACTCGGGACCAAGCCCCACATGCCGCCCGTGGCTGCCATGGAGCCATGGGTCAAGGCTGTCCTCGGTGTACAGGACCCAAAAGAGATCAAGCGTGTCGCCTGGCTGGTGGCCCGCAAGATCGCGCGAGTAGGCACCCCAGCTCAGTACCCCATGGCCCGTGCGGCGCAGTCCACCGAGGCCCAGATCGTCGCAATGTTTGAACGGGCGGCCGCCAAGGTGGCTGAACACTTGATAGGAGGCGCATGAGCATTCCCAACACATTGGCCGCGTCGCGCACCGCGCTGCACGCATTGCTGAGCGATGTGCCCGCTGTGGGCATCGTGCATGCATGCGAGCGCTATGCCGATGGAGAAGAGGGCTTCAAGCGGGCCTATCTCTACACGCACGCTGATCCGGCAACGGATGGCTTCGGCGCTGCGCCACACATTCGCGGCTGGCACATCCGCCGCGCGGGGACGACCGAAGTCACTGCCAATGGTCGCATCTTGAACGAGCACACATGGCTGGTGCGCGGTTACCTTGCTTTCAAGGATGCGATCACAAGCGAGCTGATTTTCGATGACCTGGTCGAGCGCATGCGTGATGCCGTGCGCGTCAACCCCGCCCTTGGTCTGCCTGGCCTGCTGGGCGCCAGCGTGGCAGAGGAGCGCGGCGTGCAGGTTGCAAGTGCTGGTCCTGTCGTCTTCGCGGGCGTCCTTTGCCACAGCGCCGCTCTCCAGCTCAAAACGCGCAATTGGGTTGAATGGAAAAAGCCATGACGCAAGCAACTCCCAGTCCTCGCAAGACGTCCAGCCGGCAGACCTTGGTGCGCGTGACGTTGGCGCGTGTGCATACCCACCGAGGCCAAGAGCTGCCTGTCGGCAGCGTTATCTCCGTACATCCAGCCGTCGCCGAATGGCTGCGCAGTGCTGGTGCCCTTTCCCCTAAATCGACCCCTGTAGAAAAGGACTGAACCATGGCAACAACGCCGATTACTTCGTCGCAGATCATCAAGCGGACCTTTGCACCCGCCGCTATGGTCGGGCAGGTGTATGCCCGCGAACGGGGCACCGCTGGTGTCCCTATGCCCATAGGCAACGTGTTGGCGCTGGAGCTTTCGCACAAAGAGGACGTGCAAAAGCAGACCGATATGACCGCGCTGGGTGGTGGCACGCATGCAGAGATGCGCCGTGTGACCGAAGTCGAAATCAAGATGACACTCGCCGACCTCAACGTGACCAACTTTGCCCGTGCCTCGTTGGGCACCGTGCGTGGCGTCGAAGGGGGCAACGTGGCTGGCGAGGCTCACAAGGCCGCGCGTGGCGGACTGCTGCGTACGGCCCATATCGCGCCGCGCAACCTGGTGCTGCGCAAGGGTACGAATCAGGGCACCTCGACCGTCTCGGACGAGGAACACCTGAACGTCAGCAAGGGCGACCTGGTCGTCCTCGCACACCCCAATGCAAGCAATGTGGTCGTGAGGGCCGGTAACAGCGTTGCCACTGCGACGGTTCTTGCAGCGGCGGGCAACTACACGCTTGTCCCGCAAGGCGTCCAGGTCACTGCCAATGCGCCGGACGTCACGAACGGCACGGGTTTCTGGGTCACCTATGAACATCCGGCCGTGGGCGATGTCGTGCCGGCGGCTGGCAACTACGAAGTGCGGGCGGCTGGCGTGTATGTGCTGCCTGACGCGCAGGGTTTGGCTGACGATGACACCGTCACACTGTCCTATGACTTCGGCAGCTACGCCGTGATCGAGGCTCTGACGACCAAGGCCAAGGAACTGGAGTTGATCTTCGAGGGGTTGAACGAAGCCGACGACGGCAAACCGGCCATCGTGGAAATCTGGCGCGCAAGCCAGGGCGTCGCTTCGTCCATTGGTCTGCTGGCGGACAAGGGATTTGCCAACCTGCCCGTCGCTGGCACAGTGCTCAAGGATGACAGCAAGACAGGGGAGGGGATCAGCCGGTACTACCGTGTGCGCAAGACCTAAATAGCACCCTCAAATAGGACTGAGGCCGACGCTTGCCGGCCTCGTTTTTTTCTGCCTGGCGCGAGACAGTTGCGCAATCATGGCAGACAAAAGCATCTCCTTCAAGATCAGCGCGGATTCGGCCGAGGCCCAAAAAGGCATCGGCGACGCGGGGGAAAGCCTTGAAGAATTCAGTAAAACAGCCAGCGAGACCAGCTCCGAACTGAACGAGCTGGCTAAGGCTACTGATACGAAGACCAAGGCCATCAAAGCAGGCCTGCAGGTCGAGCAAAGCGAAATCGAGCTGCAAGTCCAACACCTGGCTGCAGCGAAGGCCGAACAGCAGGCTCGCCTGCAGGCAGCCCAGGCCCAGGGCGACGAAGCCGCTGCCACACGGGCCGGCAATGCGCTGCGCCAGATCGAATCTGATCAACTTGGTCTCGTAGCACGCGCCAAACGTGCGGAAGCCACGGCCATCCAGCAAGCCGCAGATGCGCGACGCGAAGAACTTGCTGCTGTAGGGCCGCTGACAGCAGCTCAAGACAAAGAACTCCAGGCGGCCGAGAACCTGGCCAAGGCCCTGCGTGTCGAGGCCGCTGCAGCCGATCAGGCCTCGCAACGTGCGCGCGAACTGGGCGCCACTCACCAGCGTACTGCCGCTACGTCTGATCAATTGGGCGGACGAGTTGCGAGCTTGACGCGGCTGCTGGGTGAAATGGCTACAGCGCTGGGAGCTGCCTTCACTTTCCGCGAGATGGTTACCGCAGCGGCGCAAATGGAGCAGTTGCGCAGCGGCCTGGCGGCAGTTACTGGTGATGCCGAAAAAGCCGGGCAAGAGCTGGAGTTCGTCCGCGTCGTGGCGTCGCGTATTGGCTCCGATGTCACCGAGGTCGGTAAAGCGTTCCTGGGGCTTTCTGCCGCGACACGCGGCACTGCGGTTGAGGGCGAGCCGACGCGCCAGGTGTTTGAAGCCGTGGCGGCTGCTATGGGCAAGGCGGGCAAGTCGAGCGCAGAAACTGGCAACGCGCTCATGGCACTGTCGCAGATGGCAAGCAAGGGCGTTGTGCAGTCCGAAGAGCTGCGCGGCCAGCTCGGCGAAGCCCTGCCTGGCGCGCTGAATGCCGCCGCCAAGGGTCTGGGCCTGACAACGGCCGAGATGATGAAGCTGGTGGAAGAGGGCAAGATCACCGCTCAGGACATTTTCCCGGCTCTGGCACAAGGCCTAAACGAGCTGTATGGCGGTGCCCCGCAAGCGCAGACGCTGAGCCAAGAGTTCGTGAACGTCAAGAACGCCGCTGTTGATATGTCCGACCGTATTGGACAAGCAGGCGGCCTGCGTGTGCTGAAAGTGGGCGCGGAGTTGGCGCAAACGGCCATCCTTCTGCTGGGCGAGGGATTGGTCATAACCGGCCAGAAGATTGGCGTGCTCATGGGCGCGCTGGCAACGCTGGACTTCAAGGGCGTCAAACAGGCATTTGCGGACATCGAAGCCGAGAGCCGCGACAAGCTGCTCAAGGCTGCCCAGCACAACGGCGTGCTGCGAGACGCCATCATGGTGCTGGGGTCGGAGGCGGAGAAGACCGCACTCGCGCAACGGGAGCAAGCCCAGGCAACGATGTCCTCGGCCGCTGCAGCCAACCAGGCGAGTCCATCCTGGGTGAAGCTGCAGAGCGACTATGGCAAGGTTGCAGAGTCCATCCGCGAGCAAATTGCAGAGACCGATAAGAGCGTGATTGCCCGGAACGCCGAGGGCAAGGCGTCCATCGCGCTAGCAGAAGCCTTTGGAACGGAGCGCGAGCAACGTGTGGCACAGGTCAAAGCGTCGGAGGACAACGCCGCCGCGTTGAACAAACTCGCCGCGTTGAAGGCCACTGAACTCGCGGTCATGAAGGCTGAGCTTGACGCACTACAGACGCTCTACAAAGAAAAGGCAAACCAATCTCCAGAGCGCAAAAAAGAGATCGAGGAGCTGCAAAAGAAGGTCGACCTGCGACAGCAGGATACGGACAAAGCTGTGGCTCAAGCGCAGGCATCGCGCCTGGCTGTCGAGCAGGCGAAGGCCGAAGCCGAGGCGAACAAAGACAACAGCAAACGCGTCATCGAGCTGCGTGAAGCCTGGGAGCGTGCTCGCCAGGAACTGGAGCGAGTCCGTGCCGCAAAGGCAGCGGGCAAGGCCACTACTGAGGAGCTGGAAAAAGCCGAGCTGGCGGCAGGCAAGGCAGCGTATGTGTACCGCGATGCCCTGCAGGACCAGCTCAAGGCCATTGAGGCCAAGCGCAACCTGGCGCAGGCAGACTTTGATGTGCAGTCGGCGACCGTGCGCGTCGCCATCGAACAGCAGAAGGCGATCTACGAAGTCGCCAAGGCCCGTGGCGACGAAAAAACCGCCATGGCCGCGCAAAACGAGATCCGCCGCCTGGAGATCGAGCTGCTCACGCTGTCGGCCCAGGCCAAGCGCTTAGAAGCCGATGCGGCCATTGCTACAGCCCAGGCCAAGAAGGCCGAACTGATTGCCTCGGGCGAGTACACCGGGGCCAAGAGACTGGAGATCGAGGCCGCGATCAAGTCGGCAGAAGTCAAGCGCAAGGAAGCCGACATCGCGGACATCACGGCGAACAAGCTGCGAAATCTCGCGCGGGTGCAAAGCGACCTCAAGAACTCGGCAGATAAGGCAACCGACTCCATCAACAACCAGGCCGATGCCATGGAGCGCCTTGGCGATGGTGTGCAGAAGGTGGGCTCCGGCTACCGCAACAAAGATGGCTTCACGTCCGACGCCAAGGGCAACGTCCAGTCGCAGTTCCAGTGGACGCGTGCCTCGATCATCGACTATCTCAAGCAGGCCGGACTGGATGAGAAGGTGGCTGCCGAGCTGTCCAAGCAGTTTCTCGATGCCAACGGCAATGTGCCCTACGAGGCATCGGATGTGCAAAAGAAATGGGGCGGCACCTACGGCACGCTTGCGTCGGCGCTGGGCAAGATGGCCGAGTACTACAAGTACGACGACTCCGGCAAGCACGAAGCCGCGTACATGCTTGAGCAAGCCAACGGCAAAGACAAGCCCACGAAGCCAGCCCCTGGGCCATCGCCCGCTCCCGGCCCTGCACCAGCCCCTGGCCCAGCACCAGCCCCTGGCCAGGGCGGCAACACCTACATCAACAACATCACCATCAATGGCGTGGAGCCCTGGGGCTTCCTGAACGGCACGACGAGCCACACAAGCAAGCAGAGTGCAGACACTGAGGTCGACCTCATGCGCAAGCTTGCTCAGGCGAAGGGAGTGGCCCAATGATCACGCTCACCCACGCCGGCACCACGCTGGATCTGTCGGATCGCCTGATCTGGACAGATGAGTACGCATGGAGCCCGGCAGTCACAGAGACGCGCTACAGCACCAGCGGCGCGCTGCACGTGCATGTCGGCCTGCGCCAGGCTGGGCGGCCGATCACGCTGGACGGCCGCGACTCCCAGGCATGGATTTCACGGGCGTTGTGCGACCAGCTCAGGGCCTGGCAGGGCATGCCTGGCGCCACGTTCCAGCTCATCGTGCGCGGCGCCCCGCGCACCGTGCTGTTCCTGGAGTTCCAGGCCGATCCGATATGGCACCTGCTGGATGGAGAGCACACCTCCGAACTGCAGTACGTGCCGTCTTTTAAGTTCATGGAGATCTGATATGGCCCTGCTCGCAGGCGACATCCGTTTCGCACGCTCTGCCAATATGGCCGACGTGCCCGAGGGCGGCGGTCCGCCGTCTTCCCAACTGCTCACATCGGGCCGGTCGAACGAGATTTTTCCAGACATTTCCGAAGAGACCAGGACCACCGGCCGCGTCGAGATTTACCAGGTCTTCGGCGTGCTCAGGAATACGGACCGCACGCCATTTATGGGCTGCAACGTGATACTTGCCGAGCCCCCTGCAGACCCCAATGTCTCTGTCACGCTGCTGTCGCTCAAGAGCCCCTTTGCGACGCGCGCCGATATCGCAAAGCGCATCGAGAGCGGCATGGCCGCTGGCAGCGAGTTCGCGGGCTACCTGCTCGAAAACCACTTCACCACTATGCGCAGCATCCAGGTTTTCCAGCGGCCTGGCATGCCGCCCCCGGCCATCGGCCGCACGTTCGTCCTGGTCTACAACGAAGGCCAGGCCGGCGAGCGCCGGCAGCGCATCCGCGTCAAGGCGACGGACACCGTGACCCGTATGTTCACGGAGACCTCGGGCGGCCAGCTGGTGGACTTCCTGGCCCAGGTCACGACATGCGAGCTGTTCGACGGCCTGCTCTACGATTTCCCAGGCTCCCCCGCAACCCGCTCGTTTGCGCGGGCCGCAGGCAAGACGCTGACGCGCGAGACGGTCTACAGCGATTCCGGCCTGTTCTACAGCGCGACCCGGCTGACAGCAGCCACGGCCATCAATGACGCTTGGCTCCAGCTCGCCAGCATTTACACCCAGGTCGTGCCCAACAGCCGCTCCGAGGTGGCCTCGGTCGACCAGATGCCGGCCGCGCGCCGAACGATCCTGCTCGCAGACGCGCCGCGTCGCGTGGAAGTGGGCATCACGCCCCACACACAGCGATATGTGATCGATGAAGCCAGCGCGGGCCTGACCTTCGTCTGGCAATGCAACCCGTTGCCTGAGCCCGGCACGATCTTCATCGACTTCTGGGCCTTGGGCCAGCGCTACACCCTGACCGATGACGGCAACGGCAAGCTGGTGGGCGCGGGCGGCGGCGCGGTCAACTACCTGACAGGCAGCATCAGCGCCACGCTCAAATCCATCCCGGACATCGGCAGCTCCATCGCGCTGACCCATGGCGCCCGCGTGTCGTACACGAACCGTGCGAATCAGGGCGCTGCTATCCGCCCCCCGGAGTACTGCTGGGTCGTGGGCGGCCAGGACGAAGCCACAAAGTACGACCGCATCGTCCCCGGCACCTTGGTCGTCAAGTACACAAGCGGCGGTGTTGTGCGGACAGTCACAGAAGCCGGCGCGGGCAAGCTCGCGGGCGCCGCAACCGGCGTCGTGGACTACCACAGCCGCACCGTGCTGCTGCGGCCAAGCTTCATGCCGGACCCGGGCGCCGAGCTGCAGGTCGACTGCCAGCTCGAAACCCTGGTGACGGAGTTCATCAGCGGCGGGCCTGATGCCACAGGGATTGCGGCTTTCAGCCTGGCACAGCAGCCTGCGGCGGGGACGCTGCAAATCGAGTGGTGCGTCGCGCGTGCGGTGAGCCAGACCGCAGGCGGCAGCTTGAACACGACCACGTCGACAAAGACCGCAGACGTCACCTACGTTTTCAAGTCGACGCCTGAATGGCAGACGCCGCAAAGCCCCGGGCAGAACGTCGTGCTCAACGCCGCATACCCGTAAAGGACGCACATGGCATACGAAATGATTTCCCGCCCGGTTGCGGTCACGACCACCAACGGCAGCAGTGCAAGCCTGTCCGAGCAAAGCGGCACGACCGCCGACAACCGCCTGGTCGCAATCCGAACCGTAACGGATGACGGCGCTGGGCGCTTCGCTGCAGCGCTGGGCACCGTCGACTATGCAGGCAAGCAGGTCCAGCTCAAGATGGTTGAGTTCGAGCGCAAGACCGAGTCATACCGCAGCGACTACGAAGACTCGAAACAGTTCTCGCGTGCGGTCGGTGATGGTGCTGGCCTCTGGCAGGACAACGGCAAGAAGGGCGGCACATACGGCACGGCCAGCGTGGGCGAAGAGATGCTCGGGGGCTCCAGCATCGTTGCGCGGTACCGTGTCGGTGCCGGCGTGCCGCGCAGCCACAGCGAGACCTACAAGCCCGCTGAGGTCACGATGGACCTGTGCCCCTACACGTCGCAGCGCATCGTTGCCGGCAGCGTGCAGTTTCGCTGGATGGGCCAGACCTACGTCGACTTCGAGGGCGTGATCTATCGCGGCCGCACGGATACCGATCCTGGCATTGCCAGCGGAAAGATCGACTATGCGGCTGGCACAGTCGGCATGTACGACTATGTCGTCGGCGGGTCTGGCGCGACGGACTTTCAGCTGCAAAGCCTGTGGACGCAAGCCGGGCAATGGTCCACGGCGAGCGTGTTCTTCAACACCGATGCGGCCCCGTTGCGCGCGGGCGCTGGCGGCTTCGTGCTGACCGTGGTGGACACGCGCGGCAACACGTTGACCGCGAACGTCGATGCGCAGGGCAACGTCACAGGCTCGCACATGTGGGGCCGCGTGGACTTCAGTCGGGGCGGCGTGCAGCTGATGTTTGGCGACTTCGTGCTCGACTCCAGTCTCTCGGCCGAGGACAAGGCCGAGTGGTGGTACAGCGCGGCCGATGTGGGCGCCGTCCAGCCAGGCCGCATCTGGCGGCCGTGGCCGGTCGACCCCACGACGCTGCGCTACAGCGCGGTGAGCTACATCTATCTGCCCGTCGACGTGACGTTGATGGGCATCGACCCGGCCGCGCTTCCCTCTGATGGCCGCGTCGCGTTCGCCCGGCCTGGTGACACGTGCGTCATTGGCGTCACCCACGGCGGCGTCCAGTTCGTGCCCGAGGTGGGTCAGACGTTCAACCTGGGCCATCAGCGCCTGTCCTTCGTTCAGGTGCTGGACGCGGCCACGGGCGCCGAGATCCGCACGGGCTACACGGCTGATCTCGACGCCGGCACCGTCAAATTCACCGACCTGGCCGGCTACCCAGCCGCCGTCAAAGTCATCGGCCGCACCGAGGTCTACCGGCAGATCGCAGAGGTTCGCATCGACGGCAAGGTCAAGCTCACGCAGCCCGTGGGCTATGCCTTTCCTGCTGGGGCCGTGTTCTCGACCGCGCTGCGCTTCGGCGACCGCTTCGCCCGCGTCTCCCGCGTGTACGACCAAGCGAGCTGGAACGGCACGACCTGGTATGACGGCCTGGACCCGTCCAAGGGCGAGGCCACGGCCACATACCGGCACAACGATTTCCCTATCGAGGTCTCCAACCTCGGCGCCATCACCGAGCGATGGGCGCTGCGCATCCGACAAGACGGCAGCACGTTCGACTTGATTGGCCAGCACCTGGGCCAGATCGCCAGTGGCAGCCTCAACGTGGACTTCGCGCCGCTCAACGCTGCAGCCGGTGCGCCATACATGCGCGTGCGCGCCGAAGGCTGGGGTGCTGGCTGGGTGGGCGGCAATGTGGTGTTCATCGACACCATCGGCGCCGAGGCTGCGATTGACATGGTCCGCTGCACGCAGCCGTCCAGCCCTGCCGGCATCGATGACCGCTGCTGGATCGTCCAGCGCGGCGACGTGGGCCGCGCGCCCGAGGCTTCCTTTTAAAAATCCATAGAGAGCACATCCATGGCATCCCCTGTCGATACCTCCGTCAAACACTTCCTGAGCACCATGATCGGCGCCCCTGCCCTGAGCGGCACCGTGGGCTCGATGATCGCGCTGCTCGACGCGCTTCTGGTGACCGGCTTTGACACGAAGACGCTCACGTCGCTGACCGTCGCGGGCGGCGTCGCCACGGCCGCGTTCTCCGGGCAGCACAGCGCAATCGTGGATTCGGTGATCCTCGTCTCGGGCGTGGCCGGTGGGCCGGCCGGCTGGGCGGGCCACAACGGCGAGCAGAAGGTGGTGGCCGTGGGCGCCGGCATGGTGCGCTTTGCAACGACGCTACCCGACGGCACGTACACGGGAACGATCACGATCAAGATGGCGCCGGCAGGCTGGGTCAAAGCGTTCACGGGCACGAACATCGCCGTGTACCAGAGCGCCGATCCGCAGTCGAGCAAGATGCTGCTGCGCGTTGATGACACCGCAGCCCAGTGGGCGCGGGTGCGCGGGTACGAGAACATGCAGGACGCTAATACAGGCACCGGCTTGTTCCCGCTCGACAGCCAGACGGCCGGGGGTGGCTACTGGTCAAAGTCGGCTGCTGCAAACAACACGCCCGTGAATTGGGCCTTCGCTGCAGATAGCCGCTTCTTTTACACCTCAGTCCAGCCGGGCTCCTCCGGGGCTGCGAACCGGCAGATTGGTGTTATCCGGGCATTCGGCGATCCGATATCGGCACGGCCCTCTGGCGACCCCTACGCCAGCCTGCTCAACTACAGCACGTCGACGAACGGAATCGAATACCAGTACGACAACTGTCTCTCCAATACGTCCCCCGGGCTGTCAGCGTGTCCCCGGGCCTACTCTGGCCTGGGTTCATGCGTGCTGCACAGGATGACTGTATGGGGTGGGGGTACATCGGTTTATCAGTGCAGCGGGATCGCAAACATCCACGGATCGTTCCCCAATCCTATTGACGGCGGTCTCTATCTGACCAAGCGCTTTATTGCAACAACCGAAAGCATCAGCCTGCCCAGGTCTGAGCTGCCAGGCTCATATCACATGCTGCAGACCAGCGCCTACGACAGCTTTCGCTCGGGCGACAAGGTGCCCGGAACGGGGGGGCTGGTGGGTAAAGCGCTGATGGCTATCCACGGCAACAACGCCAACTCCATGACCTCGGGTTCTAGCTCCAGCAACACGAGTATCGTGTTCGTTGATGTGACCGGACCTTGGCGCTGATCCATGGCAGCACATCGCTACTGGCGCGCCTCGGGCATAGAGCCCTATGACAACGGCGCCGTGACCGAACTGACAGAGTTCCAGTTGCTCGCAGGGACGACGCGCGTCGATGCTTCCGCAACGCTCGCGGCGAGCAATGGCATCAACGTGGCAGCGCTTTCAGACGGGGCTGCAGGCGCCGCCGTCAGCTTGCCGCGCCGGGTGACGCTGAACTGGGATTTCGGAGCGTCGCCGCAGGATGTGACCGACATCCGCCTCGGCTCGTCCGCCGACCAGCGACGCTTTGCTCTCATGGTGACCATGCAATGGTCCGACGATGGCGCGCAGTGGACCACTGCATGCAGCTACTGGGGTGTCGCCTGGCCCGGCCCACGGATGCTGACTGCAAGTGCCATGGGTTTCCCGCGCACGCCGGCCAATGAGTCTGTGCAGCTCCTGATGGACTTTGAGGCCGATGGCCCCGTGCCACGCAACTTGGCGTTTGGCAGCGTCCCTCCGATCCTCTACGGCTCCGCCGCCATACGCAGCACTGCACAAGCACGGTTTGGTGCAGCGTCTTGGTTCGCGGGCAACGGCACAAGCCGCGTCCAGTCCGAGGGAGTGAGCTATGGAGGCGGCGACCTTACGCTCCAGGCCTGGTCGTACTTCACAGGGTCGATAGCAACCAACTGGTCGCACCTTCTCCAACTCGGCTCAGACATCAACAACCGTATCAACATCGGTGTGTACAACGGCCAGTACGTGCTTTATGCGACCAGCAACGCGGGCACCCTGAACCCTGGCACGGGGCGGACCGTGCAGCTCAATACGTGGACGCACCTCGCGCTGGTCCGCGCGGGGACGACATACACGATGTTCGTCAACGGCGAAGTAGTGTTCACAGGTTCGAGCTCGGCAGGGCCTGCGGCATTCGGCAACGGCAGCATCGCGCTCGGCACGCAGCAGTTCAATGGCTATTCCGTTGATGGCTGGGTGGGCTGGATGGATGATGTTTGCGTCAGCTTCCGCGCTGAGTACACGGGGCCATTTACGGTGCCTTCGGTGCCTCGCAGTGCCCACGCATCGACAATCCTGCTCAACCGCGTCGCCGGCCGTGCATCGTCTTCTGGAGTGGTCGTGGCCTCCCCTGGTGGCGCCATGCCACCGACTGGCAAGACGCTACTGGGGCTTGTTGGCAAGTCCAGGACCAACTATCTGTTCGACCGGGCTGCGAACGGCCGCATTCGTGGCACTGTCGAGCGCGATGCGTCGCCGGCCGACGTGCCGATGCGTCGGCGCGTGACACTGCTCCGCGACATCGATCTGATGGTCGTGCAGCAGCAGTGGAGCGATGCCGTGACCGGGGCCTACGACTTCCAGTACATCGAGACCGACCATGCCTACACGGTCATCGCGCACGACTACGAGCACAACTACCGCGCGGTCATCGCCGACAACTTGAGTCTCGCCACGGGTGGCGTGGAGCTGATGCCATGAGCGCGCCGAGCAGCGATTGGGAGATCACCCAGACCACGGCCCTGGCGCAACTGGCCGCGATGCTTGCGCGTGCGGACGTCGGGCCTGGCCGGGCCAGCCTGGCGCTGTTCTCCACAGCCAGGCCGGCGCTGATCACGGACCCGCATGCGGACGCGCCCCAGGCCGAGATCGTCCTGGCCAAGCCCAGCGGCACCATCATCGGCAGCAGCCTGGTGCTGTATGTGGAGACGCCTGCAGGCGCCATGGTGCAGTCCAACGGCCTGCCGCGCTGGGCAGAGTGGCGCGCGGCCGATGGTGCGGTGCTGGCGCGCTGCGATGTGACGGACATGGACCATGGCGGCGGCTTGCGCGTCATCGGCGGCGCTACCCCCGAGGGCGAGACTTCGCCCATGCTCTACACGGGCGGGCTGGTCCAGCTCGGATTGGTGGCCCTGTCATGACGGACAGCAACAGGCTGCTCTTTCGTTCGGCGCCGCACACGGGCAGTCCCGTGCCGCTGGTGTTCGGCAGCGATGGCGGGACGGCGCCCCCGGCCGTCACGGTCGAGGGCGGGGGGCGCATCACGGGCCTGCGCGGCCATCTTCGCGCTCGCGTGGCAGTCCGCGCCTCGGGGGGCAGCCGCGTGACTGGCTTGCGCGGTCACATCCGCAGCCAGTGGGATGCCAACGTGAGCCGCACAACGCGCTCTGAGCTGGGCACGGCCTGGCAGACGGCTGCGCCCGTGGCCCAGGCGCTGGAGGCCGCATGGCAAACCGCTGATAGGTTGCGCGTGGCGTGTGCCAGCGTCTGGCGGCAGGGCCAGTGGATGCGGGCCGGCGAGGTCGCTGCGTGGCATGAAACATTGCGCATGCGTGCCACCGTGGCGAGCGCCTGGCAGGAGGGCGAGGGCCGGCGCGCAGCCGTTTACACAGCCTGGCATGAGGCCCTGCGCGTGCGTGCTGGCAGCGTCAGTGCCTGGCAGCAGGGCGAGATGCTGCGCGGCAGCCTGGTCGCCGGCTACTACGAAGCGCTGCGCCTGCGCGCGGCCGTGGTGGGCACCTGGCAAGAGGCCGTGCCCCGCTCCGAGTGGCTGCGCAACGGCTTCGGCGACGCAGAGCGCTGGCGCATCGTTTTGGATGCCCATTGGCAGGAGGCCATCTGGCCCGCGTCGGGCGAGAGCCCGGTTGTCGTGCCCCCTGGCAAGACGCCTTGCTACGTGCCCAGCTCGCCTGTGCGCCTGCTGTTCCGGCTGCCGGCAGTCAGCGGCCGGCCGACGCGCCTGGTCTTCATCTGCGAGGACCGAAATACCCCGACACCGGGCATCGTGGTGCCGCCCCGAAGGACATACATCGTGATCAATTCAGTCGAGATCCGTCGTGCTGATGCCTTGGCCGGCGACCCGCTGCCCAGCGAGAGCTTCCAGATGTCGCTCAACCGCCAGTCCTGGACCTGGACTTTCTCGGCGAGCTTCCACGCCGCCGCGCGCGACGCGCTCATGCCAGGCCCGGGCGGTCAGCCCGTCGAGCTGGAGGTGCGTGTCAACGGTCAGCCATTCCGGCTGCAGGGCGAGCGCATCGGCCGCAGCAAGCGGTTTCCCGAGCACTTGGTCACTGTCTCGGGCCGGGGCAAAGCTGCGCTGCTGGACGCGCCGCACGCGCCTGTGCAGACGTTCTCTCATGCTCTGGACCGCACGGCGCAGCAGCTCATGAGCGAGGTGCTGACGGTCAATGGCGTGGGCTTCGGCTGGAGCGTGGATTTCCATCTCACGGACTGGCTCGTTCCTGGTGGTGCCTGGATGCACCAAGGCAGCTACATCAGCGCGTTGACAGATATCGCAACGAGCGTGGGCGGCTACCTGCAGCCGCATGACACCGATGCTGTGCTGCACGCGCTGCCAGCGTGGCCGCTGCCCTGGTGGCGGTGGAACGAGTTGGCGCCTGACATCGATCTGCCGGAGGGCATTGCCGAGGTGGACGAGACCGAGGTGATCGACGTGCCTGAATACAACCGCATTTTTGTGGCTGGCGAAGCGGGCGGCGTCATGGGCGACCTGACCCGCGCCGGCACGGCCGGCGACGTGCTCAAGCAGCCGATGGCGGTGCATCCACTGATTACGACGATTGGCGCCGCCAAGGCCCGGGCCATCGCGGAACTGGCTGAATCCGGCCGGCAGCTCAAGCACAAGATGACGCTGCCCGTGCTGGCAGAAACGGGCGTGATCAAGCCAGGCCGCGTGCTGCGCTATTACGACGACGCCGGCACGCGGCGCCTGGGCATCGTGCGCGGCACGTCAATCTCGCAGCAGTTCCCGGTTTTGACGCAGGCGCTGGAGGTCGATAGCCATGTCTAACCTCTATCTGCAACTCCGGGAAATCCTCGCACCTGGTCGGGTGCAGATTGGCAAGGTCGTGGCCGTTGCCGACGGGGCGGTCACTGTGGAGCTGCCCGGCGCGGGCCGGGTGCGTGCGAAGGGCCAGGCCGCCGAGGGGGCCACTGTTTTTGTGTTGGAAGGGGTGATTCAGGGGCCAGCGCCCGACCTACCTGTTTATATAGACGTGATCTGACAAAAAAGACGGGCGACCTGGTCAAGTGCTACGAACACCTGCCCAAGCCCCGAACCGCAGAGCAAGCCTGCAAGCCCGGCGAGGCCCGCCACCCTGTACAGAGTGCGCGGAGCATACCGGATTTCACATACGGAAAAAGGCTTGCAATGCAGGAAATACGCTGCGGCTCCTGCCGCCGCAAACTAGGCGAGGGGGAATACTTCCGCCTTTGCATCAAGTGCCCCAGGTGCGGGGCATTCAATCAGCTGAGCGCCGCGAGCGCCCCATCAGAGCCCCCCAGAGGGCCGACAGCTGAGATAAATGACAAATCCCATCATTCCCTGGATCGGCGGCAAGCGCCGCCTCGTCGACCTGCTGCTCAAGAGGTTTCCCCACCATAGCTGCTACGTCGAACTCTTCGCGGGCGGCGCGGCCGTCTACTTTGCCCGACACCCTGCGGACGTGGAAGTCCTCAACGATGTTAATGGTGACTTGGTCAACCTATATCGCGTCGTCACCCATCACTTGGAGGAGTTCGTGAGGCAATTCAAATGGGCGCTGACGAGCCGGCAGGTGTTCAAGTGGCTCCAGGAGACCCGGCCAGAAACGCTGACGGACGTGCAGCGTGCGGCCAGGTTCTTCTATCTGCAGCAGCACTGTTTCTCGGGGAAGGTCAGCGGGCAGAGCTTTGGCACGGCAACCACGGCGCCGGCTATCAATTTGCTGCGAATCGAAGAAACGCTGTCAGCAGCGCATTTGCGCCTGGCTGGCGGCACATATGTCGAGCAGCTCGATTGGGCGGCGTGCATTGACCGCTATGACCGGCCGCACACCCTGTTTTATGCGGACCCACCGTACTGGGAGACGGAAGGCTACGGTGTGCCATTCTCCTGGGAGCAATACGAGCAGATGGCGACCAAGCTCAAGACGATCAAGGGCAAGGCCGTGGTCAGCATCAACGACCACCCAGCGATCAGAGAGTGTTTTAAGGACTTCGAGATGGAGGCGCTCAAGCTCGACTACACCGTGGGCGGCGGTGCAAATCGGGTGGAACGGGGTGAGCTAATCATTTACAGTTGGGATCGCCAGGCTGAACCAGCAGGGCTTTTTTAAATTAAACATATCGCTAAGGAAGGAAGTAATGAATTACGATACTGCCGTTGAATGGGCGAAAATTCTCGCGACTCCAGCTGTTGCGGCAGTTGTCACAGTGACATTCGGCTTGATGCAGTTTCGGCTTGCCAAGGTGCAAGCTGATACAGCTAAGCAAGCAAAAGATATAGCTCACGATAAACTCAGACTAGATCTGCTGGAGCGTCGTATGAAGGTATATGACGTAGTCATAGAATTCATTCGTACAACACAGATGGAACGTCGCATTAATATGTCGGATGTGATCGATTTGACAAGAGATGTTCAAGTCGCAAAGTGGCTGTTTGGACCAGAGGTATATAAATTTCTTGATACCTTTTACACTACAGCACGCTTAGCAGCGATATCTTTCTTTGATGTCAACGAAGGTGATATGCGCAGCGAAGTGACGTTGAGTACGGCACGGCAGTTAGAGCAGGATAAATTTCTAACTTGGTTACTTGCCCAACAGCCAGTTTTTGAAGCACTTCTAAAGCCGTATCTCCAATTTTCCCAGCGCTCATAGGCAGATTTTTCGGAGAGACGCGCAGTACTGCTTGGAATGTTGTTGATCTAGCGGTAAGAAGCTGGATGATTGGCATTGAACGTCCCAAAGATTAAGACAAAGCCCCTTTCAAGGGGTTTTGCTAACTGGAGGAGCGTGCATGAGGCCTGTGCCAAAGCGAGCGCAACTTTGTGCCAAAGCGAGCGCAACTTTGTGCCAAAGCGAGCGCGACGCCATCGGAGGGGGCTTCGGGTTGCTAGGTGTTTTCCCCCGCATGTCTTCGCCGCGACAAGCTTTCCATGCAAAATAGCACGAACGTTCGTTTTAACAAGAATTTCGCATGTCCAGCGTTTCCGCCCCACGCCGCACCGCTCGCTCTCCGACCAACTCCAATGCCGATCCCAAGGCCGGCTCTTCCGTGCACGAAGCGGCTGCGCCCGCGCCGCGCCGCGCGCTGCACAAGGGTCAGCAGACCAAGGCCACCATTGTGGAGGCTGCCCTGAACCTGGCCACGCACATCGGGCTTGAGGGCCTGTCCATAGGCGCTCTGGCCGAGCTGACGGGCATGAGCAAGTCGGGCGTGTTCGCGCATTTTGGCTCGCGCGAGGAGCTGCAGATTTCCGTGGTGCATGAATACCACGACCGTTTCGAGCAGGAAGTGTTCTTCCCGGCGCTTCAGGCACCGCGCGGCGTGGCGCGTCTGCGGGCGCTGTTCGACAACTGGATGAAGCGCACCTCCATCGAGCTGGACTCGGGCTGCATCTATATCAGCGGCGCCGTGGAGTTCGACGACCGCACGGGGCCGGTGCGCGATGCGCTGACGGCTTCGGTCCAGACCTGGCACGCAGCCATGCGCCGCACCATCGTGCAGTGCCGCGAATGCGGCGACCTGCGTGCCGACCTGGACGAGAACCAGCTGCTGTTCGAGATCCACGGCCTGATCCTGGCCCTGCATTACGAGGCGCGCTTCCTGCGCAACGAAGGCTCCATGCAGCGCGCCATCGACGGCTTCGAGAGCATTCTGGCGCGCTACGCCAGCCCGACCTGATTTTTCAGTTTCACCGTTTTCACCGCATCCACTGCAAACCCCGCCAACACAGGAGAAGACAAATGCCCAGCTACAACCCGCCCCTGCGCGACATGCAATTCCTCATGCACGAGGTGTTCAAGGTCACGGATGACTACCGGCAGATGACGGCGCATGCCGAGGTCGATGCCGACACCATCAACGCCGTGCTGGAAGAGGCGGGCAAGTTCGCGGCCAATGTGACGTTTCCGCTGAACATCAGCGGCGATGCCGAGGGCTGCGTGCTGAACAAGGAAACCCACGAGGTCACCACGCCCAAGGGCTTCAAGGAGGCCTACCAGAAGTACGTGGAAGGCGGCTGGCCTTCGCTGTCCTGCGACACGGTCTATGGCGGCCAGGGCCTGCCCTTTGCGGTGAACTCGGCGCTGTACGAGATGCTCAACAGCGCCAACCAGGCCTGGACCATGTACCCCGGGCTGTCGCACGGCGCCTACGAGGCCCTGCATGTGCATGGCACGGAAGAGCAAAAGAAGCTGTACCTGCCCAAGCTGACCAGCGGCGAGTGGACCGGCACCATGTGCCTGACCGAGCCCCATTGCGGCACCGACCTGGGCCTGCTGCGCACCAAGGCCGAGCCCGTGGCCGGCGCGCCCGAGGGCACCTACAAAATCACCGGCAACAAGATCTTCATCAGCGCTGGCGAGCACGATTTCACAGAGAACATCGTCCACCTGGTGCTGGCCCGCCTGCCCGATGCGCCCCCGGGCTCCAAGGGCATCAGCCTGTTCGTGGTGCCCAAGTTCGTGGTCAAGGCCGATGGCTCGCTGGGCGAGCGCAACCCCATCTTCTGCGGCGCGCTGGAGCACAAGATGGGCATCCATGGCAATGCCACGGCTCAGATCAATATCGACGGCGCCATCGGCACCCTGGTGGGCCAGCCGAACAAGGGTCTGCAGGCCATGTTCGTGATGATGAATGCCGCCCGCCTGGGCGTGGGCAACCAGTCGCTGGGCCTGACCGAGGTGGCCTACCAGAACGCCCTGGCCTATGCCAAGGACCGCCTGCAGATGCGCAGCCTGTCGGGCACCAAGGCCAAGGACAAGCCGGCCGACCCCATCATCGTCCACCCCGACGTGCGCCGCATGCTGCTGACGGCCAAGGCCTATGCCGAAGGCGGCCGCGCGCTGGTGACCTACTGCGCCTTCCTGATCGACAAGGAGTTCAACCACCCAGACGAAAAGGTGCGCAAGGACAGCGCCGAGCTGGTGGCGCTGCTGACCCCCATCGTCAAGGCCTTCATCACCGACAACGGCTGGACGGCCACCACCATGAGCCAGCAGGTCTATGGCGGCCATGGCTTCATCACCGAATGGGGCATGGAGCAGTTCGTGCGCGATGCGCGCATCAACATGATCTATGAAGGCACGAACGGCATCCAGGCGCTGGACCTGCTGGGCCGCAAGGTGCTGGGCAACCAGGGCGCATCGCTCAAGAAGTTCGGCAAGCTGGTGGCGCAACTGGTGGAGGAAGAGGGCGTCAACGAGAAGATGGCCGAGTTCATCAATCCCATCGCCTACCTGGGCGACCAGATGACCAAGTTCACCACCGAGATCGGCTTCAAGGGCATGCAAAACCCCGACGAGGTGGGCGCCGCCTCTGTGGACTACCTGCGTGTGGCGGGCCACCTGGTGTTCGGCTACTTCTTCGCCCGCATGGCCCAGGTGGCGCTGCGTGAAATCGCCAAGGGCAACACCGACCCGTTCTACCAGGCCAAGCTGCAGACCGCGCGTTTCTACTTCGCCAAGCTGTTCCCCGAGACCGCGACGCTGATGCGCACGGCCCGCGCGGGCAGCAAGTCCCTGATGGACACGGACGCGGCGCTGGCCTGAACGGCTTCACTCCAACATGGGAGCACGGGCTGTGCGCATCAGCGTGGTCTGTGCGCCTTTCTAGGCGAAAGGGGTTTGAAATGAAGGCATATCAAGCACTGGCAGCAATGGTGCTGGGCCTCACGGCCGTCGCGGCGCAGGCGCAGATGACGCCCGTGGGCCTGTGGAAGAGCGTGGACGACAAGAGCGGCGAAGCCAAGTCCGAGATCCGCGTGGCCGAGAACGACGGCGTGGTCACGGGCCGCATCGAGCAGATCCTGCGCAAGGGCGCCGATCCGGCCGCCACCTGCACCGAGTGTTCTGACGACCGCAAGGGCCAGCCGCTCAAGGGGCTGGAGATCATCCGCGGCGCCAAGAAGGCCGAGGGCAAGGACGTCTGGGAAGGCGGCAAGATCCTCGACCCCGAAAACGGCAAGACCTACACCCTGCGCCTGACGCCCATCGAGGGCGGCGCCAAGCTCGAGGTGCGCGGCTCCATCGGCCCCTTTGGCCGCACCCAGACCTGGGTGCGCGTGCAGTAAACCATTCCGGAAGGCGGCCGCAGCGGCCGCCTTCCTCCCACTTGTGGAACATCCATGTCCCGATTCAATGTGAAGAAAGTCGCCGTGCTCGGCGCTGGCGTGATGGGAGCGCAGATCGCGGCCCATCTGGTCAATGTCAAGGTGCCCGTGGTGCTGTTCGACCTGCCTGCCAAGGAAGGCCCGAAAAGCGGCATCGCCGAGCGCGCCATCGCCAACCTCAAGAAGCTCAAGCCTTCGCCCATCGGCGTGGCCGAGGACGCGGACCTGATCCAGCCCGCCAACTACGAGGAGCACCTCAAGCTGCTCAAGGGCTGCGACCTGATCATCGAGGCCATTGCCGAGCGCATGGACTGGAAGCTCGATCTGTACACCAAGATCGCGCCCCATGTGGCCAAGCACGCCATCGTGGCGTCCAACACCTCGGGCCTGTCCATCACCAAGCTGTCCGAGGCGCTGCCCGACGCGATCAAGCCGCGCTTTTGCGGCATCCACTTCTTCAACCCGCCGCGCTACATGCCGCTGGTGGAGCTGATCGCCACGCCGACCACGCAGCCCGTGGTGCTGGACCAGCTCGAAGCCTTCGTCACCAGCGGCCTGGGCAAGGGCGTGGTGCGCGCCAAGGACACGCCCAACTTCATCGCCAACCGCATCGGCATCGCCGGCATGCTGGCCACCATGAAGGAGGTCGAGAACTTCGGCCTGACCTTCGACGTGGTCGATGACCTCACCGGCAAGAAGCTGGGCCGCGCATCCAGCGGTACCTTCCGCACGGCCGACGTGGTGGGCCTGGACACCATGGCCCATGTGATCAAGACGCTGCAGGACAACCTCAGCGCCGAGACCGATCCCTTCTACGGCAGCTTCGGCACGCCGCCCGTGCTGGCCAAGCTGATCGAGCTGGGCAACCTGGGCCAGAAGGCGAAGAAGGGCTTCTACAAGAAGGTCGGCCGCGATATCCTGCAGTTCGAGCTGGACAGCGAGGACTATGTGCCCGCAGGCGGCAAGGCCGACGAGGTCTATGGCCGCATGCTCAAGAAGCCCGCAGCCGAGCGCCTGAAGCTGCTGCGCAATGCCGAGGGGGCGCAGGGCCGCTTCCTGTGGGCCATCCTGCGCAACAGCTTCCACTACGCGGCCATCCACCTGGAGAGCATTGCGGAGTCCGCACGCGACGTGGACCAGGCCATGCGCTGGGGCTTCGGCATGAAGCAGGGCTCGTTCGAGCTGTGGCAGGAAGCCGGCTGGCTGGAAGTGGCGAAGATGGTCCAGGAGGACATCGATGCCGGCAAGGCATTGAGCAAGGCACCTCTGCCCAAGTGGGTCTTCGAAGGCCCGGTGGCCGAGGCCGGCGGCGTGCACACGGCGCAGGGCTCGTGGAGCCCTGCCAAGGGCCAGTTCGTGCCCCGCCGCGTGCTGCCCGTCTACGAGCGCCAGATCTTCCCCGAGAAGCTGCTGGGCGAAGACAGCCTGCCCGACTGGAAGACGGCAGGTACCACGATCGCCGAATCCAAGGCGCTGCGCACCTGGACGCTGGACGGCCAGATCCTGATCGCCAGCATCAAGAACAAGATGCACGCCATCAGCCCCGAAGTCATGGAAGCGCTGATGGAGGCCGTGGACGTGGCCGAGACCGACTTCCAGGGCATGGTCATCTGGTCGGGCGATGCGCCGTTCAGCGTGGGCGCCGACCTGGAAGCCACCATGCCGGCCTTCGTGATCGGCGGCGCCGACGCCATCGAAAGCGTGGAGCAGGAGCTGCAAAACCTGATGCTGCGCATCCGCTACGCCCAGGTGCCCGTGGTTGCGGCCATCCATGGCATGGCGCTGGGCGGCGGCTGCGAGCTGGCCGTGTACAGCGCACGCCGCGTGGCGCATATGGAAAGCTACATCGGCCTGGTGGAAGTCGGCGTGGGCCTGGTGCCCGGCGCGGGCGGCCTGACCTACATCGCGCGCCGCGCGGCAGAGAACGCCGCCACCAGCACGGGCAAGGACCTGCTGCCCTTCCTGACCGAAGGCTTCACGGCCGCGGCCATGGCCAAGGTGGGCACCAGTGCCATCGAGTCGCGCAAGCTGGGCTACCTGCTGGACAGCGACCTCATCGTGCCGCACAAGGACGAGCTGCTCTTCGTCGCCATCAACGAGGCCAAGTCCATGGCCGCAGGCGGCTGGCGTGCGCCGCTGCCGCGCAGCTTCCCCGTGGCGGGACGCAGCGGCGTGGCCACCATCAAGGGCTCGCTGGTCAACATGCGTGACGGCGGCTTCATCAGCGAGTTCGACCAGCATGTGGCCAGCCTGATCGCCAACGTGGTCTGCGGCGGCGACGTGGATGCGGGCACCCTGGTGGACGAGGCCTATCTGATGAAGCTCGAACGCAAGGCGTTCTGCCACCTGATCGGCCATCCCAAGACGCATGAACGCATTCTCGGAATGCTCAATACGGGCAAGCCCGTCCGGAATTGATATGTCCCCCCTGAGTCGCTTCGCGCCTTCCCCCAGGGGGACGACAGCCTCGCGGCGGGGCGGCCCTTGCTTGCTGTCCCTGACTTGGGACATGCCTGCGTTGCGGGCCGCGAATAACTGAGATCTAGGAGCAATCTCCATGAAACAAATCCAAGACGCCTACATCGTCGCCGCCACGCGCACGCCCATCGGCAAGTCGCACAAGGGCTTTTTCCGCAACTACCGTCCCGACGACCTGCTGGCGACCACGCTGAAGGCCGCGCTGGCCCAGGTGCCGGGGCTGGACCCGGCTGCCATCGAGGACATCATCTGCGGCTGCGCCATCCCCGAGGCCCAGCAGGGCCTGAACGTGGCGCGCATCAGCGCTGTGCTGGCGGGGCTGCCCACCAGCGTGGGTGGCATCACCGTGAACCGCTTCTGCGCCTCGGGCCTGTCGGCCGTGGCCATGGCGGCGGACCGCATCCGCGTGGGCGAGGCCGACGTGATGATCGCGGCCGGCGTCGAGAGCATGAGCATGGTGCCCATGATGGGCAACGCGCCCTCGCTGTCGCCGTCCATCTTCGAGCGCGATGGCGACGTGGGCATTGCCTATGGCATGGGCCTGACGGCCGAGAAGGTGGCCCAGCAGTGGAAGGTCTCGCGCGATGCGCAGGACGCCTTTGCGCTGGAGTCGCACCGCCGTGCCCTGGCCGCGCAGCAGGCCGGCGAGTTCAAGGACGAGATCACGCCCATCGAGGTCACTGACCGGAGCCTGGACCTGGCCAAGGGCGAACCCGTGGTGCGCACGCGCACCGTGGAGCTGGACGAGGGCGCACGCCCCGACACCAGCCTGGAAGGCCTGGGCAAGCTGCGCACCGTGTTCGCGGCGCGCGGCTCGGTGACGGCCGGCAACAGCTCGCAGACCAGCGATGGCGCAGGCGCGCTGATCCTGGCCAGCGGCGCCGCCGTGCAGCGCTTCGGCCTCACGCCGCTGGCGCGCTTCGTGAGCTATGCCAGCAAGGGCGTGCCGCCGGCCATCATGGGCATCGGCCCCATCGAAGCCATCCCGGCCGCGCTGCGCTATGCGGGCCTCAAGCAGGACGACATCGACTGGTTCGAGCTCAACGAAGCCTTTGCCGCCCAGTCGCTGGCCGTGGTCAACACGCTGGGGCTGGACCCCGCCAAGGTCAATCCCATGGGCGGCGCCATCGCCCTGGGCCACCCGCTGGGTGCCACAGGCGCCATCCGCTCGGCCACCGTGGTGCATGCGCTGCGCCGCAAGCAATTGCGCTACGGCATGGTGACGATGTGCGTCGGAATGGGCCAGGGCGCCGCCGGCATCTTCGAGAGGATGTAGCACCCCCTGAGCGGCTTTGCCGCTTCCCCCGTTGCACGGCGCCTCTCTACTCGCTGCGCGAGGGAGGGGGACGACACCCTCGGTGCGGGGCGGCCCTTCCTTGGTGTCCCTGGCGTGGGGCCGCGCCGGTTTTTGACTTGGTGTCAGCACATTGCGGCACCGACCAGGAGACAGCCATGGAACAACACCAACTCAGCAGCGATGGCGCCACGCTGGCGCTGCGCGTCTACACGCCCGCTGCCCCGCCGCGCGCCAGCGTGGTCATCGGCGGGGCCATGGGGGTGCGCCAGGCCTTCTACGAGGCCTTTGCCACCTGGCTTGCGGGCCAGGGCTATCGGGTGACCAGCTTTGACTACCGGGGCCATGGCGATTCCCTGCAAGGCTCTTTGCGCCAGGTGCGTGCCGACCTGTGCGACTGGGCGCGCGACTACGAGGCGGTGATCGCCCATGCCAAGGCGCAGCTGCCGGACCAGCCGCTGTTCCTGATCGGCCACAGCCTGGGCGCCCAGCTGCCGGGCCTGCTGCGCTCCCCGCAGCTGGTGGACGGCCTTTTGAGCATTGCGGCCGGCAGCGGCTACTGGCGCGACAATGCGCCCCGCCTCAAGCGCATGGTTCCCTATTTCTGGCATGTGCTGGTGCCCGTGGCCACGCGCCTGTGCGGCTACTTTCCGGGCCGGCGCCTGCGCAAGGTGGGCGACCTGCCGGCAGGCGTCATGCTGCAGTGGCGCCGCTGGTGCCTGAATCCGCGCTACAGCGTGGGTGCCGAGGGCGAGGCCGCCGCGCGCAGCTACGCCGCCGTGCGCTTTCCGGTGATGGCGCTGTCCATGAGCGACGACGAACTCATGACCTGGCGCGGCACCGAGCACCTGTTCGCGCTCTACGCCAATGCCCCCAGCCGCATCGAGCGCATCGAACCCAAGGCCCTGCAGTTGCGGCGCATAGGGCATTTCGGTTTCTTCCGCGCCGATATGCGCGACGCGCTCTGGGGCCGGGCCGTGGACGTGTTCTCGGGCTGGACCAAGGCGCCGGCCGCCGCGGCCCACCCGCGCTTTCCCTCACCCGCAGAGTCGCCGGCTTGACGGACGCGGGCGCCGCTTGCCATCACACTCGTTTGCCATGAGCACAGACATCCATCCTCTCGACCAGGCCGTGGCGCTCACGCCCACCGGCGCCGTGGGCCACTACCAGGGCCAGACCACGCAGGACTACTGGAACATGGTGGGCCCGTACGGCGGCATCACCGCCGCCGCGCTGGTGCAGGCCATCCAGCAGCATCCGCTGTGCCTGGGCGATCCGCTGTCCATCACCGTCAACTACGCGGCCGCGCTGGGCGCGGGGCGCTTCGACATCGAGGCCCGCCCCGTTCGCACCAACCGCTCCACCCAGCACTGGCTGCTGACCATCACCCAGCCCGACCAGGATGGCGATGCCCAGGTCGTCACCACGGCCACGGCCGTCACGGCCGTGCGGCGCAGCACCTGGGGCGGCACCGACCTGGCCATGCCCGAGGTGCCGTCGCCCGCCGCCGTGCCGCGCGTGCCGCCGCTGGGCGGCGTGGAATGGCTCAACCGCTACGACATGCGCTTTCTCGACGGCATCATTCCCCAGACCTGGGATGGCCGCGAGACCGACAGCCTCACTCGCCTGTGGGTGCGCGACGAGCCGCCGCGCGCACTGGATTTTTGCGCGCTGGCCGGCCTGGCTGACGTATTCTTCCCGCGCGTGTGGCTGCGCCGCGCACAGCGCACCCCGGCGGGCACGGTGTCCATCACCGTCTACTTCCATGCGGGGCGCGAGGAACTGGCCGCCGCAGGCACGGGCCACCTGCTGGCCCAGGCGCGCGGCCAGGAATTTCGCAACGGCTTCTTCGACCAGAGCGCCCAGCTGTGGAGCGAGGCCGGCGTGATGCTGGCGAGCAGCCACCAGATCGTGTATTTCAAGGAATAAGCAAGGCAAGACCATCATGAGCGAAACCACCCAGGACATCCTCGTGCACACCGAAGCCGGTGTCTGCACCATCACCTTCAACCGCGCCGACAAGAAGAACTCCATCACCGAGGCCATGTACGCCAGCATGGCCGATGCGCTGGCCCAGGCCGGCGAAGACGCCGCCGTGCGCTGCGTGGTCTTCCAGGGCGACATGGCCATCTTCAGCGCGGGCAACGACATTGCCGACTTCCTCAAGCAGTCGGCCGGCGGCGCCGCCAGGCCGGAGGGCGAGCAGCGCCCCGTCTGGCGCTTCCTGCACAACATCGCCGCCTTTCCCAAGCCCGTGATCGCCGCCGTCTGCGGCCCGGCCGTGGGCATCGGCACCACCTTGCTGCTGCACTGCGACCTGGTCTATGCGGGCGACAACGCGGCCTTCTCGCTGCCCTTCGTGAACCTGGGCCTGTGCCCCGAAGCGGCCTCCAGCCTGCTGCTGCCCCAGATGCTCGGCTACCACCGCGCGGCCGAGGCCCTGCTGCTGGGCGAGCCCTTCCTGGCCGAAGCCGCCCTGGAAGTGGGCCTGGTCAACCGCGTCGTGCCGCCCAGCGAATGCAATGCGCTGGCCCAGGCCCAGGCCAGGAAGCTGGCGGCCAAGCCGCTGTCGGCCCTGATCGAGACCAAGCGCCTCATGAAGGCCGGCCAGTCCGGCCTGGTGCGCGAGCGCATGGCCGAGGAGGGCGCGAGCTTCGGCAAGCTGATGGGCGGGCCTGCTGCCAAGGAGGCGTTCACCGCGTTCATGGAGAAGCGCAAGCCGGACTTCAGCCAGTGCTGAAATCCACGAAGGCCTCTGAGGTGCCCGTGCAGTTCGAGCCCGAGTTCATCGCCGGGCTGCGCGAGGTGTTCGAGCGCCAGATCGCCTTCAACCAGGTGCTGGGCCTGCGCATCACCGAAGTGCTGCCCGAGCGGGTTGAAGGCCGCATCACCATGCGGCCCGAGCTCATAGGCCACGCGGCCTACCAGCGCATCCACGGCGGCGTGATCAGCGCCGGCCTGGACTCCATGGGCGGCCTGGCCGTCATGGCCGCCATCGGTGCCAAGCACATGGACGACGCGCCGCTGCAGCGCCTGCACCGCTTCTCGCGCCTGGGCACCATCGACCTGCGCGTGGACTACCTGCGCCCCGGCATAGGCAGCGAATTTATCCTGCGCGCCGAGGTGCTGCGGCTGGGCTCGCGCGTGGCCAACACGCGCATGGAATTCCTGGGGGCCGATGGCAGCTTGCTGTCCACGGGGACGGCGGCGTACATCGTTTCTTGAAGCATGGCCCGCTGACTGCGGGCCTTCTTTTTGCGTTTCTTCACCCCCAGTGCGCGCGCCACACGGCCCAGGCCGTGCCTGCGCCATAGGCGGCCATGGCCACGGCCACGAGGATGAACAGCGACTGGGCGCTGCCCAGGCCGCTGGACATGAGCCAGCCGCCGCCCACCACCACGATCAGCAGGCGCACGGTGCCGGCCAGCACGGGCGCCCAGACGCGGCCTGCTCCCAGGGAGGCGAAGTACAGCACCAGTCCCAGGCCGAACAGCCCGAAGGCCGGGCCCACGGTGCGCAGGTAGAGGTCGGCGTAGGCGCGCACGGCCGGGTCGCCGGTGAAAATGCCCGACCACAGCTGCGGCCAGACCATGACCACCAGCCCCAGCACGCCCAGCAGGGCCGCTGCCATGGCGCCGCCCGACCAGGCCACGCGGCGCGCGCGCGCCACCTGGCCGGCGCCCATGGCCATGCCCACCATGGGCACGGCGGCCATGCCGACGCCGAAGGCCATGGGGATCAGCAGGAACTCCAGCCGCTGGCCAATGCCGTAGCCGGCCAGTGCCAGCGGGCCCAGGCGGGCGACCATGCCTGTCAGCAGCAGCGCGGCCAGCGCCGTTTGCACGGGAGACAGGCAGGCGAGGGCGCCCACGCGCAGGATGTCGCGAAACATGGGCCAGGCCAGGCGGGGCCTGCGCCAGTCCAGTTGCAGGCGCTGCTGGCCCCATTGCAGATAGGCCAGGAAAACTGCGACGGCCAGTGCCATGGCCACGATGTTGCCCACGGCCACGCCCGGCATGCCCCAGCGCGGCATGGGTCCCAGGCCCAGCCCCAGCGTGCCGCCGACGGCGATCTGCACCAGCGAGGCCGCAAAGATCACGGCCGACGGCATGCGCATATTGCCCGTGCCCCGCACCACCGAGGCCAGCGTATTGCACAGCCACACCAGGATGGCGCCGCTGAACAGCACGGCGCCGAAGCCCGTGGCCGCTGCCAGCACCTCGCCGCGCCCGCCCAGCCAGCCGTAGAAGGTGGCGCCGCACAGCACGAAGATGAGCGAGTACAGCAGGCCTGCGATGGTGCCGATGACGATGGCGTGCAGGGCCAGTGCCGAGGCACGCGCGCCGTCGCCCGCGCCCAGCGCGCGGCTGATGGCCGAGGACACGCCGCTGCCCATGGCACCGTTGCTCATCATCTGCGTGAGCATGGCCAGCGGAAACACCAGGGCCATGGCCGCCAGCGATACGGTTCCCAGCTGCCCTACGTAGTAGGTCTCGGCCACGGCGACCAGCACCGACATGCTCAGCGCCACCATGTTGGGCACGGCCAGGCGCACCAGGGTGGAAGCGATGGGGCCGCTGACCAACGGATGCGCGGACCCGCTGGCCGCAGCGCCAGGGGCTGCGGAGGACAGGGCGGCGCTCATTCCGCGCTCTCCTGCGTGGCGGTTTCCAGCACGGGCAGCATGCCCAGCACCAGGCTTTCCAGCGCGCCGATCTGCTCGCTGCCGCACAGCTCGCGCACGCGCTGCTGGGCCTGGCGCCACAGGGCGGCAGCCTCGCGGATGCGGGCGCGGCCTTCGGGCGTGACCACCACGCAGCGGCTGCGCGCATCCGCGCCAGGAACCAGGTCGATGAAGCCGGCCTGCTGCAGCGTACGCAGGTTGCGCGTCATCGTCGTGCGGTCGGTGTGCAACTGCTCAGCCAGGGCCGAGACCGTGGGCGGGCCGTCGGGCGCATTGCGCGCCTGCACCAGCAGGCTGAACTGCGTGCCGCGCAGGCCGCTTGGCGCCAGCGTGTCGTCATAGAGCTGGGAGATCTTGCGCGACAGGCTGCGCACCATGAAGCAGGTGCAGACCGGACTGGCGGCGCTTGAGGTGGAGGAGGTCATGGGGCGTTGGGCAGGTGGCCTGGAATGGAAATGAGTGTAGGTGCACCTATTGATTTGCGCATGTCCGCTGCGCGACCTGCGCATGCGCGGTGTGTGATCGAGAAAGGCTTGCAAGCACATGAAACGGGAGAACCATCTGGTTACTTTTCTTGCGAGATGCCGGCATTTGTTGCCAGTTCGTGTGCGTAGCATCGGATTTTTCCGAAGGAGACCCACCCATGGCTGTTCAGAACCCGTTCTTTGGCAAGCGCGACAACGATGCTTTCACCTCCCGCAACACCCTGGGCAGCGGCATAGGCGCCACCGGTACGGGCGGCAGCCCCTCCGGTGCCGTCACGCCCAGCTCCAGCGTGACAAGTCCGTCGACCGCCCAGCGCCAGGCATCGGCCGTGGCGCAGGACTCCCAGGGCAGCAAGCTCACCGTAGGCCCCAATATCAAGCTCAAGGGCGTGGAGATCACCGACTGCGACACGCTGGTCGTCGAAGGCACGGTGGAAGCCACCATGGACTCGCGCGTGATCCAGATCGCCGAGCAGGGTGCCTTCCACGGCACGGCCGAAATCGACATCGCCGAGATCCATGGCGTGTTCGACGGCACGCTGACCGTGCGCGAGAAGCTGGTCATCTACGGCACGGGCAAGGTCAGCGGCAAGATCCGCTACGGCAAGGTGGTGATCGAAGAGGGCGGCGAGCTCACGGGCCAGATCGAGGCCGGCTCCTCGCCGCGCTCGTCCTCGTCGGGTTCGGCTGTGGCATCCAGCGCCTCCAGCCTGTCTTCCTCGTCGGCAGCCTCCAGCGACAGCGCCGCCAGCAGCTCCGCTGCGCTGGCCGCGGCCAGCGCGGCCGCCTCGCTGCAGCCGCGCGTCACGCCCTCGCTGGCCTGAGCCACCCTTGCGCCGGAAATGAAAAAGCGACCTGCAAAGGTCGCTTTTTTCATGGCTGCAGATGGGCGGGTTCAGCCGGCCTGCTGCTGCTTGCGTTCTGCATTGCGCTCGGCCGCTGCGCGCCAGGAACGCACCTGGTCGTTGTCCGGCAGCGACTGGGGCTTGCCCTGGCCATCGATGGCCACGTAGGTCAGCAGGGCTTCGGTCACCTTGACGAAGCGGCCCTGGTCGGCAAAGCGCTCGGCATAGACCTCGACATCGACCGTGACCGAGGTGCGGCCCACGCGCTGCACGCTGGAGTAGAACGACAGGATGTCGCCCACGCGCACGGGCTGCTTGAAGATGAACTCGTTCACGGCCACGGTGACCATGCGGCTCTGGCCCAGGCGCGAGGGCAGCACCGAACCTGCCAGGTCGACCTGCGCCATCACCCAGCCTCCGAAGATGTCGCCATTGGCATTGACATCGGCAGGCATGGGAATGACCTTGAGAACCAGCTCCTTGTCTGCGGGCAAGGGATGGGGCGGGAGGTCTGGGCGGGGTGGCATGGGCACAATCGGGTCAATATAACAACCGAGAATTGTCTTTCATGCGACGCGAGAGCGCTTCCCCTACGGATTTACCCTTGGTCCCAACCCCGGCACCGTCGCGGGACTGGAACGCGCTGCGGCGCCTGCTGCCCTACCTGTGGCAATACAAGTGGCGCGTGCTGGCGGCGCTGGGCTTCATGATCGGGGCCAAGCTCGCCAACGTGGGCGTGCCGGTGCTGCTCAAGCACCTGGTCGATGCGCTGGATCTGAAGGCCGGCGATGCCCGCGCGGTGCTCGTCGTGCCCGTGGCCCTGTTGCTGGCCTACGGGCTGCTGCGCTTTTCCAGCTCGCTGTTCACCGAGCTGCGCGACCTGGTCTTTGCCAAGGCCACGCAGGGCGCCTCGCGGGCGATTGCGCTGTCCACCTTCGAGCACCTGCATGCGCTGAGCCTGCGCTTTCACCTGGAGCGCCAGACCGGCGGCATGACGCGCGACATCGAGCGCGGCGTGCGCAGCACCGAGTCGCTGATCTCGTATTCGCTCTACAGCATCCTGCCCACCTTCATCGAGATGGCGCTGGTGCTGGGTATCCTGGCGCTGCGCTTCGACATCTGGTTCGCGGTCATCACGCTGGCGGCGCTGGTGTTCTACATCACGTTCACCGTCACGGTGACCGAGTGGCGCACGCGCTTTCGGCGCGAGGCCAATGCCCAGGAGTCGGCGGCGCACACCAAGGCCATCGACTCGCTGCTGAACTACGAGACCGTCAAGTACTTCGGCAACGAGGGCTTCGAGGCGCGGCGCTACGACGAGAACCTGGAGGCGCTGCGCCGCGTGCGCCTCAAGAGCCAGAGCACGCTGAGCCTGCTCAACTGCGGGCAGCAGCTGATCATCGCCACGGCCCTGGTCGCCATCCTCTGGCGGGCCACGCAGGGCGTGGTGGATGGCCGCCTGTCGCTGGGCGACCTGGTCATGGTCAATGCCTTCATGATCCAGCTCTACATTCCACTGGGCTTTCTGGGCGTGATCTACCGCGAGATCAAGCAGAGCCTGACCGACCTGGAGCGCATGTTCACCCTCATGGACAAGGAACGCGAGGTGGCCGACGCGCCCGGCGCCCAGCCGCTGCAGACCCATGGCGCACCGCCCGAGCTGCGCTTCGAGCATGTGGACTTCGCCTATGACCCCGAGCGGCCCATCCTCAAGGACGTGAGCTTCACCATTCCCGCCGGCAAGACCGTGGCCGTGGTCGGCCCTTCGGGCTCGGGCAAGAGCACGCTGGCGCGGCTGATCTTCCGCTTCTACGACGTGCAGTCCGGCCATGTGCGCATCGCCGGGCACGACCTGCGCGAGCTGACCCAGGACAGCGTGCGCGGCGCCGTGGGCATCGTGCCGCAGGACACGGTGCTGTTCAACGACACGGTGGAATACAACATCGCCTACGGCCGCCCTGGCGCCAGCCGCGAGCAGGTGGTGGCGGCCGCGCGCGCCGCGCGCATCCACGACTTCATCGAGGCCACGCCCCAGGGCTATGCCACGCGCGTGGGCGAACGCGGCCTGAAGCTGTCGGGCGGCGAAAAGCAGCGGGTGGCGATTGCGCGCACCCTGCTCAAGGACCCGCCCATCCTGATCTTCGACGAGGCGACGTCGGCGCTGGACTCGGCCAACGAGCGCGCCATCCAGGCCGAGCTGCAAAGCGCCGCGCGCAACAAGACGGCGCTGGTGATTGCCCACCGCCTGTCCACCGTGGTCGATGCGCACGAGATCCTGGTCATGGAGGCGGGCCGCATCGTCGAGCGCGGCACCCACGCCCAGCTGGTCGCGGCGGGCGGGCGCTATGCGGACATGTGGGCGCTGCAGCAAAGCGGGGAGCCCGCCGTGCTGTAGCGCGGGGCGGCCGGGTGCCTGGACGGCTTCAGGGCTTGAGGTGCGTGACCAGGAACTGCTCCATGGCCTCGTAGAACTCGAACTTGTTCTCGTCGTTGTGAAAGCCGTGGCCCTCGTTGTCCTTGACCATGTACTGCACCTCGACGCCGCGCTCGCGCAGCGCCTTCACCACCTGGTCGCTCTCGTCCTTGTTCACGCGCGGATCGCGCGCGCCCTGGGCGATGAACAGCGGCGCCTTGATGCGGTCCACATGCAGGGCCGGCGAGGTGGCGGCCAGGCGCTCCCTGTCGCGCTCGGGATCACCCACCATGGCGTGCATCTGGTCCAGCAGCGGCTTCCAGTAGGGCGGAATGGTCTTCATGAAGGTGAACAGGTTGGACACGCCCACATAGTCCACGGCCGCCGCATACAGGTCGGGCGTGAAGGCCACGCCGGCCAGCGTGGCATAGCCGCCATAGCTGCCGCCGTAGATGCCGATGCGCGCAGGGTCGGCAATGCCCTGGGCGATCAGCCAGTTCACGCCGTCGGTGATGTCGTCCTGCATCTTCAGGCCCCACTGGCCGAATCCCGCTTCCCAGAACGCGCGGCCATAGCCCGTGGAGCCGCGGAAATTCACCTGCAGCACGCAAAAGCCCCGGTTGGCCAGGAACTGCACCTCGGGGTTGTAGCCCCAGCCGTCGCGGGCCCAGGGGCCGCCGTGCGGGTTGATGATGCAGGCCAGGTTCCTGGGCTCGCGGCCGGCCGGCAGGGTCAGGTAGCCGTGGATGGTCAGGCCGTCGCGGCTGGTGTAGCTGACGGGCTGCACGCGCGACATGGCGGACTCGGGGATGGCCGGGTTGATGTCGGCCAGCTTGGTCAGCGCGTCGGCGGCCGCGTCGTAGATGTAGCGCGCGCCCGGCGTGCGGTCGTTGAAGGCGGCGACGATGAACTTGTCCTCGGCGCGGTTGGCGCCCTGGATGGCGAAGTCGTAGCCGGGCAGCTGCGCAGCCAGCCGGCCGTAGAGGGCTTCGGTCTCGGCATCGAAGAAACGGTACTGCGGCTTGTCGGTCTGGTAGGCGGCCAGGGTCAGCACGCGGCGCTTGCGCGAATAGGCCGCCGCGCCCAGATCGACTTCCTCGGGCACGAAGATTTCCTCTTCCTCGTCGGGCCGGGCCGGGTCGATGACCACCAGGGCCAGCTTGTCGCGGCCCCGGTTGGACAGGGCGTAGAGCTTTTGGTCGTCGAAGGTGAAGAAGGCCGGGCTGACGCTGGTGCGGTAATCGGTGGTGATCAGGGGCTGGAACTCGCCGGCCTCGTCGTCGCGGTAGAGCAGGGCGCTGTTCAGGCCGTCGCTGGCCACGGCGGCCCGCACGCGGCCTGCGTGGTCGGTCTGCCAGCCGACGATGTTGCCGGGGTTCTGCGCCACCAGTTGCGCCGCCCCCGTGTGCACGTTCACGCGGTACACGTCGAAGACCTCGGCATCGCGCCGGTTGTGGCTGATCAGCACATGGTCGGGGTCGTCTTCCAGGTCGTCCTCGATGCTGGCGCGCACGCCTTCCCAGGGCGTCAGGTCGGTGGCTTCGCCGCTGCGCGCGTTGACTGCCAGCACATGGAAGTTCTCGTCGCCGCCGAAGTCCTTCTGGTAGAGCACTACATCCGGGCCCTTCCAGAAGAAGTTGCTGATGTCGCGCTCGGTCTCGGCCGTGATGCGGCGCGGCTCGCCCACAGGGGTGCTGCCCTCCAGCGCCTGCACATGGATGTTCATGCGCGCCGGATGGCCGTCCACGCTGACGGGCTGCATGAAGCCCAGCATGCTTCCGTCATCGGCCAGGCGGAAGAAGCCGCGCTCCGGATTGCGGAAGAAGTCCTTGATCGGATAGGCCTGCGGAGCCTGCGCATCGGCGCTGGCATCCCGTGCCAGGTTGAGGATGTGGGCGGCCATGGCGGGGTGTCGGGAAAACGTCGGCAAGGGTGACCTCCTGGGTTGCAGCGGCAGGGGAAAAAGGGAGCCGGCCATGATGCCATGGCGCTGTATACAAACAGGCGGGACACTGTCTTTGATGGGATTGGTTGTATACATTTGATTGGTGTTTTCCCGTGTTTTTGCGGAAAAATGCACCATGAATCGCCTTGGATGTATACATTCACGCCATTCCATCCAGACAAAGCCCCATGAGCCCCCAGCTTGCCCCCGCCGCCTCCGAAGCGGAAAGCCACTCCCAGGTCATCAAGGCCCAGCTGCAACTGCGCGAGATGATTCTTGCGGGCGAGTTGCCCGCAGGCGAGCGCATTGCCGAGCTGACCGTGGTGCAGCGCCTGGGCATCTCGCGCACGCCGGTGCGCGCCGCGCTGATGCGGCTGGAGCAGGAAGGCCTGCTCGAAGCCATGGCCGGCGGGCGCGGCTACCGCGTGCGGCTGTTCTCCGAGGCCGATGTGGCCGATGCCATCGAACTGCGCGGCACGCTGGAAGGCCTGGCCGCGCGCTGGGCGGCCGAGCGCGGCGTGGCCGAGCCGCTGCTGGCGCAGGCCGGCCGCTGCCTGGATGCCATCGACCGCGTGTTGGAGACGCCCGACTGGGGCGATGAGGCCTTCTCGCGCTATGTGGCGCTGAACTCCGAATTCCACGACCTGCTGCATTCCATGGCCGGCAGCAGCGTCATGCAGCGCGAGCTGGAGCGCGTGGTGCGCATGCCCTTCGCCTCGCCTTCGGGCTTTGTGCTGGCGCGGGCCGAATCCCCGCGTGCGCGCCACAGCCTGATGGTGGCCCAGGATCAGCACCGCCAGGTGCTGGACGCCATTGCCGCACGCGAAGGCGCGCGGGCCGAGGCGCTGATGAAGGAGCACTCGCGCATCGCGCGCCGCAACCTGCGCGAAGCCGTGAGCGAGCCCGGCAGCCATGCGGTTCCTGGCGTGCAGTTGATCCGAGCCTGATTCGAGTCTGATCCGCGCTTGATCTGCGCTTGATCTGCCCTTGATGTGCGCCGGCGGCCTCGGCCGCCTGCGCCCCAGCCACCGCAGCGCCAAGGACTGCGGACCCCACCCATAAAGGAGACCCCCCATGAGCACATTCCCCAAGAACACCTGGTACGTGGCCGCCACGTCCGACGAGATCCAGGACAAGCCGCTGGGCCGGCGCATCTGCGGCGAGCGCATCGCCTTCTATCGCGCGCAGCACGGCATTGCCGCCGTAGAGGATTTCTGCCCGCACCGCGGCGCGCCCCTGTCGCTGGGCTTTGTCTGCGAGGGCAAGCTGGTCTGCGGCTACCACGGGCTGGAGATGGGCTGCGACGGCAAGACCATTGCCATGCCGGGCCAGCGCGTGCGCGGCTTCCCCGAGATCCGCAGCTATCCCGTCGAGGAGCGCCATGGCTTCATCTGGGTCTGGCCCGGCGACAAGGCGCTGGCCGATGCCGCGCTCATCCCGAAGCTGCCCTGGCACGACAACCCCGAATGGGCCTATGGCGGCGGCATGTTCCACATCCAGGCCGACTACCGGCTGATGATCGACAACCTCATGGACCTGACGCACGAGACCTATGTGCACGCCAGCTCCATCGGCCAGGCCGAGATCGACGAGACGCCCTGCAAGACCGAGACGCGCGGCGAGGGCGCCGATGTCGAGGTGGTCACCAGCCGCTTCATGAACGACATTCCCGCGCCCCCGTTCTGGAAGATGGCGTTGCGCAGCAACGGCCTGGCCGACGATGTGCCCGTGGACCGCTGGCAGGTCTGCCGCTTCACCCCGCCCAGCCATGTGCTGATCGAGGTCGGCGTGGCCCACGCAGGCCACGGCGGCTACGACGCGCCCGACGAGCACAAGGTCTACAGCATGGTGGTGGACTTCATCACGCCGGAGACCGAGGAGTCCATGTGGTACTTCTGGGGCATGGCGCGCCGCTTCAATCCGGGCGATGCCGAAGTCACCGACCGCATACGCGAGGGCCAGCACAAGATCTTCAGCGAAGACCTGCAGATGCTGGAGCTGCAGCAGCGCAACCTCAGTGCCCACCCCGACCGCAAGCTGCTCAAGCTCAACATCGATGCGGGCGGCGTGCAGTCGCGCAAGGTCATCGACAAATGGATTGCGCAGGAACAGCAGGCGGCGGCGGTGGCCGCAGCAGCGGCCCAGCCTGCCGCCGTGGTGGCCTGAGGCCGGCCATGGCCCGGCGCGCATCCAGGATCGGCGCCGGGGATGGGGTAATCTCGGCGGGCTTCAACCCCAGGGCCGCAAGGCCTGCCGCCACCGATGGTCCACTCCGCCTCCGATCCGCTTTCCATCGACCTCTACGACCAGCCGGGCCACCTGATCCGGCGCGCGCAGCAGATCGCGGCGCAGCTGTTCCGCGACGTGCTGGGGCCGGACGTGACGCCGGTGCAGTACGCCATCCTGCGCATGCTGCAGGAAAAGCCGGGTATCGACCAGGTGACGCTGGCGCGGCTGGTGGCGCTGGACAACTCCACCACGGCCGACATCGCGGCGCGACTGGAGGCCAAGGGCTGGGTGCTGCGCGAGATCCTGCCCCGGCGCCAGCGGCGCCTGACGCTCACGGCCGAGGGCGAGGCCATGCTGGGCGGCTTCGTGCCGAATGTGCACGAACTGCACAACCGCATGCTGGCCGCGCTGGAGCCCGAGGAGCAGGCCGAGTTCAAGCGCCTGCTGCGCAAGTTCGTGCAGTTGCACGACGCACGCGACGCCCTCGACGCTTCCTCATCCGACTGACAGCGGCCCGGCCGCCTCCGCGTCCGAGACTGCGCGGCCCCGCCTGATCGGGGAAATCCCGGTATCTGGCGCCGATTTTCATTCAGTAAACTGAATCACATTCAGCATACGTAATGATGTGCTGAGAACACAAGAAAGCTTCCACAGAGCTTCAACCCAAGGAGACCCACGATGACTGCCTCTACCCCTGTCCCATGGCTGCAGCGGCCTTGCGCCGCCGCATCGTCCAATTGCCCTTTGCGGGAGCTGCGGCCATGAGCGCCGACCTGCGTGCAAGCGTCGACCAGCGGCCCATGACGCGCTTCCAGTGGTCGGTCATAGCCCTGTGCATGGTGCTCAACATGATCGACGGCTTCGACGTCCTGGTCATGGCGTTCACGGCCTCGGCCGTGTCGGCGCACTGGCAGCTCAGCGGCGCCCAGCTGGGCTTTCTGCTCAGTGCAGGCCTGTTCGGCATGGCGGGCGGATCGCTGCTGATCGCGCCCTGGGCCGACCGGCTGGGCCGCCGGCCGCTGATCCTGGCCTGCCTGGCGCTCTCGGGCGTGGGCATGCTGGGCTCGGCCTTCAGCCAGAGCGCCACGCAGCTGGCGGCGCTGCGCGTGCTCACGGGCCTGGGCGTGGGCGGCATCCTGGCCTGCAGCAACGTGATCGCCAGCGAATACGCCTCGCAGCGCTGGCGCAGCCTGGCCGTCACGCTGCAGTCCACGGGCTATGCGCTGGGCGCCAGCATTGGCGGCTCCATCGCGGTGTGGCTGCTGGGGCGCCATGACTGGCGCGCGGTCTTCCTGTTCGGCGGCTGCGTGACGCTGGGCGTGCTGGTCCTGGCCTGGTGGCGACTGCCCGAATCCATGGACTTCCTGCTGGCGCGGCGCCCGGCCGGCGCGCTGCAGCGGCTCAACGCCCTGGTCGGGCGGCTGGGCCTGCCCGCATTGGCTGCGCTGCCGCCTGCCGCGCCCGCATCGGCGGGGCCGGCGCGGCGGGGCCCGCTGCAGCTGTTCGCACCGGGCCTGCGCCGGCCCACGCTGCTGGTCTGGCTGTCGTTCTTCGCGGTGATGTTCGGCTTTTACTTCGTGATGAGCTGGACGCCCAAGCTGCTGGCCGCCTCGGGCCTCACGCCCGAGCAGGGCGTGACCGGCGGCGTGCTGCTGAGCCTGGGCGGCATCCTGGGCGCCACCTTGCTGGGCCTGCTGGCGGCGCGCTATCCCGTGCACCGCGCGCTGGCCGGCTTCATGCTGGCCACGGCCGTGCTGCTGTGCTTCATCGTGAGCAATCCGGGTTCGCTGCTGCTGTCGTATGCGCTGGCTTTTCTGATCGGCGTCTTCGTCAACGGCTGCGTGGCCGGGCTCTATGCCATCGCGCCCATGGTCTATGGCGGCGAGGTGCGCGTGACCGGCGTGGGCTGGGGCATAGGCATAGGGCGCATCGGCGCCATCGTCTCGCCCATGGTCGCGGGCTCGCTGCTGGACGCCGCGTGGTCGCCCAGCCAGCTCTATGTGGGCTATGGCCTGGCCTTCGTGTTCGCGGCCTGCATCGTGTCGCTGCACCGGCTGCAGGGGCCCGAAGCCGGCAGGCCCGCAGCCACGGGCCGCACGCTGTCGGCGCATTGAGCGCGACTTGCAGACAAGAAGGAGAACCCATGACCGAATGCACCACCATTGCACCTGCCTCCACGCCTGCCTTCCCGCTGGACCAGTGGTATGTCGCCGGCTTTGCCTGGGAGCTGCAGGACGCGCCACTGGCACGCACCCTGCTGGGCCGGCCCGTCGTGCTGTTTCGCACGCCCGATGGCAGCGTCGCCGCGCTGGAGGACCGCTGCTGCCACCGCGAGCTGCCGCTGTCCTGCGGCACGGTGGAGGCGCGCGGCCTGCGCTGCGGCTACCACGGCCTGCTGTTCGACCGCGCCGGCCAGTGCCTGGAGATTCCGGGCCAGCAGCGCATACCGCCCAAGGCCTGCGTCAAGTCCTTCGACCTGCGCGAGCGTGACCAGATCCTCTGGATCTGGATGGGCGCCACACCCGATTCCGTGCCCGCGCAGGAGCCGCCCGCCTATCCCGTGCATGGCGATGCGCGCTACCGCTTCGGCGGCGATGTCTACCACTACGACGCGCCCTACCAGCTCATCCACGACAACCTGCTGGACCTCAGCCACCTGGGCTATGTGCACCTCAAGACCATTGGCGGCAACGCCGGCGTCCACATGAATGCGGAGCTGCAGGTCCGCCAGGAGGGCGACAGCGTCACCGTGCTGCGCTGGATGCCCGACTCCGACCCGCCGCCCACCTATGCGGCGGCCTGGCCGTTCGCGGGCCGCATCGACCGCTGGCAGGAAGTGGAGTTCCACCCCTCGCACGTGTGCATCTGGACCGGCGCCATGGACGCAGGCAGCGGCCGGCTCGACGATCCGCAGCGCGAGGGCTTTCACATGCGGGGATTTCACGGCGTGACGCCGGAGACCGAGCATTCGGCCCACTACTTCTGGACCATTGCCACCAACCCGCATCCCGACATGCAGGACACCACGCGCCTGGTGATCGACCAGACGGCCGCCACCTTCGAGGAGGACAAGGTCGTCATCGAGGCCCAGTTCCGCAACCAGCAGCGCTTTGGCGCGCGCCCCGTCATCGACATCCACGTGGACGCCGGCCCCAACCGCGCGCGCCGCGTGATCAGCCGGCTGCGCGAGGCCAGCGCCCGTGCGCTGGCGGCGGCCTGATTTTTCCGAACCCCTCCATTCCCACGTTTTTCCCATGCAAGCCAACCCCATCCTCCAGGTGCGCGTCGCGCGCAAATGCGCCGAGGCGCAGGACATCTGCAGCCTTGAACTCGTGCCGCTGGACGGCCAGAGCCTGCCCGCCTTCACGGCCGGCTCGCACATCGACCTGCACCTGCCCGGCGGCCTGGTGCGCCAGTACTCGCTGTGCAACGACCCGCAGGACACGGGCCGCTACGTGGTCGGCGTGCTGCGCGAGGCCGCCTCGCGCGGCGGTTCGGCCGCCGTGCACGAACAGGTGCAGGAAGGCCAGCAGATCGCCATCGGCGCGCCGCGCAACCACTTCGCGCTGCATGCGGGCCAGCCCGCACGGCATCTGCTGCTGGCCGGCGGCATAGGCATCACGCCCGTGCTGGCCATGGCGCGCCAGCTGGCGCGCGAGGGTGCCGACTTCGAACT
The DNA here is from genome assembly GCF_043104705.1 of Delftia sp. WSY_10. Classification (NCBI taxonomy): domain Bacteria; kingdom Pseudomonadati; phylum Pseudomonadota; class Betaproteobacteria; order Burkholderiales; family Comamonadaceae; genus Delftia; species Delftia sp. WSY_10. The sequence goes on from NZ_JBICKY010000056.1 coordinate 646,644, forward strand.
GCACTACTGCGCGCGTTCGCGCGAGCGCATGGCCTTCACGGCCCTGCTGCAGTCCATGCCCTGGGCCGACCGCGTGCACCTGCATGTGGATGGCGAGGGCGCGCTCGACATGGCGCAGCTGCTGGGCGCCCCGCAGGCGGGCCTGCACCTGTATGTCTGTGGCCCACGCGGCTTCATGGACGCGGCCCTGGGCATGGCTCGCGCATCGGGCTGGAGCGAGGACCGCCTGCACTACGAGTTCTTTGCAGGCGAGGCCGTGCAGCGCGAGGGCGATGCCGGGTTCGAGATCGAGATCGCCAGCACCGGCCAGGTGGTGCGCGTGGCGCCCGAGCAGACCGTGGTCCAGGCGCTGGCCGGCATCGGCGTGGAGGTGCAGACCTCGTGCGAGCAGGGCGTGTGCGGCACCTGCCTCACGCGTGTGCTCTCGGGCGAGCCCGAGCACCGCGACATGTACCTGACCGAGGACGAGCAGGCCGCCTGCGACCAGTTCCTGCCCTGCTGCTCGCGCGCCAAATCCGCCCGGCTGGTGCTGGACCTGTAGCGCTGGACCCGGCCGGCCGGCGCACAATGAGGTTTTCCCCCAAGGCCCGCCCTGTGGCGGCGGGCGCCGCCTTCCTGCCATGCAACCTGCCCTGCTCGTCCTCAACTTCAATACCGAGGCCCATCTGCGCCAGATGGCCCAGGCCTTTCCCTCCTTCGACCTGCTCTACGCGCCCGACGCCAGCCAATGCGAGGCGACTCTCGCCGAGCACGGCGCACGCATACAGGCCGTGCTGACCATAGGCTCCATCGGCCTGTCGGCCGCGCAGATGCAGCGCATGCCCGCCCTCAGGCTGGTCTGCGCGCTGGGCGCGGGCTACGAGAACATTGATGTCGCCCATGCGCAGGCCCACGGCATTGCCGTGGGCAACGGCGCAGGCACCAATGACGACTGCGTGGCCGACCATGCCATGGGCCTGCTGATCGCCTCCGTGCGCGGCCTGGTGCGCCTGGACCGCGCCACGCGCGACGGCGTCTGGCGCACCGCCATGCCGCTGCCGCCCAATGTCTCGCACAAGCGCCTGGGCATCCTGGGCATGGGCGCCATCGGCGCCAAGATCGCCCAGCGCGCGCTGGGCTTCGAGATGGAGATCGGCTACCACAACCGCAGCCAGCGCAGCGGGCTGCCCCACCGCTACTTCGGCGACCTGCTGTCCCTGGCGCAATGGGCCGATGTGCTGCTGGTCGCCACGCCGGGCGGCCCGGGTACGCGCCATCTCGTCAACGCCCAGGTGCTGGACGCACTGGGCCCGCAGGGCCACCTGGTCAATATCGCGCGCGGCAGCGTGGTCGATACCGCCGCCCTGGCCGCCGCCGTGCGCGAAGGCCGCCTTGCCGGCGCGGGCCTGGATGTCTACGAAAGCGAACCCGCGCCCCCGGCCGAACTGCTGGACCTGGACGCCGTGGTGCTCACGCCCCATGTGGGCGGCTGGTCGCCCGAAGCCGTGCAGGCCTCGGTGGACCGCTTCATCGCCAACATGCGCTGCCACCTGGAAGGCCGCCCGCTGGTCTCGCCGGTCACGGCCTGAGGCTGGATTCAGCCCTGTGCCATCCCGGCAGCTGCTGCCAGGTGCAGCAGCCCCATGACCAGGCAGAGGGCCGAGGACACATGCCAGAAGCGGTCGCTGTTGTCCGGGAACCGCGGTTTCAGCCACGGAAAGGCCGCGGCCCGCGCCACCAGCACCAGGCCGGCCCCGGCCAGCACCGGGCGCATGAAGGGCAGGGGACCCAGCAGGCCCGCGCCTGCCAGCGCATACCCCGCCAGCAGCGACAGCACCACGCCGATGGCCGCCGACACCAGCGGCGGATACCAGTGCCCGGCCTCGGCCATGCGCGCCATGCGCTCGCCGGCACCCATGAGCCGCAGCCCACGTCCCCCCCAGACGATGCAGGCGAAGTGGGCCAGCGCGGCCGCCGTGTCGAACAGGGCGGCGGCCAGGGCCAGCAGTTGCACGCCCTTCACGGCAGGGATTCCCACGCGCCGGTGTGCTGATGCTTCTTCATGGTGTATTCCTTGGGATTTGCTGCAATGGCCGGCCACTGTAGTGCTTAAACTCCGGGCAGAAAACTCGCCTTGTGCTCAGGTTTTGCCGCATGCCCTCCCATACCTCCGCTACCACTGAATCCCAGAGAAGAAGACAGCCCGTACAGGCCCGTGCGCAGCGCACGCTGGAGGCCATTGTTCAGGCAGCAGCTCAGATTCTGGTCAAGGAGGGCGAAGCCGCACTCACCACCAATCGCATTGCCGAGCGCGCAGGCGTCTCCATCGGCACGCTCTACCAGTACTTCCCCGACAAGCAGGCCGTCTTGCGCGCCATGGTCGATGGCCAGCGCCTTGCGGCCGTCGCGGCCATCGAGGCCTGGCTGGAGCAGGCGTCGGAGCAGGGCCTGCCGCGCGAGGCCGTGGCGCGCGGCGTGGTCGCCTGCATCGTCGAGGGCTTTGCGGGCCGCACGCCCGCGCAGCGCAAGCTGGCGCGCTTTGCCTGGCGCCAGGATGGTGACGAGCGCATTGCCCTGTCCATGCGCGAGACCGCCGAGCGCATGGCCGCCCACCTGCAGCGCTGGGGCGGCCCCTCGCTGTCCTATGCGCGCCTTTACGTGGCCACGCGGGCCGTGCTGGGCACGGTGCGCTTTGCCTCGCTGGAGGCTTCGCCGCTGATCGCCTCGGGCGCACTGGAGGAGCTGCTGTGCGAGATGGGGGCAGATATGTTGCTGGGTGGCGCGACGGACGCGGGAGCCGCTGCCCGTGCCCCTGCCCCATAGGCAGCAGGGGCTGTGCCTGTGCCATTTCGCTGGACCGGCTTCGCAGCAAGGCATGCCTTGATGGGCGGGCTGAAGTCCTGGTCGTCCTTGCGAAGCAGGATGGCGAAAAAAAGGCCCCGCAGAGCGGGGCCTTTTGCTTCTACCGGAGTGTGCGATCAACCGATAGCATTCTAACGAGTTCGCGCGGCAATGGCTTTCTCCGCCACATCCACCAGGTCGGCGCCGACCTGCTGCTTCCACTTGTCGTAGACGGGGCGCGTGGCCTTGACGAAGGCTTCGCGCTCGGCCGGCGTGAGCTGGGTCACGGTCACGCCGTTGGCGGCCAGGTCCTTGAGCAGGGGCTTGTCGGCCTCGATCATGCCCTTGCGCGCGATCACGACCTGCTCCTTGGCGGCGTCCACGGCGGCCTGGCGCACGATGTCCTGGTCTTCCTTGGTCCAGGTGGCCCAGATGTCCTTGTTGACCACGAAGATCAGCGGATCGTTGATGTAGCCCCACAGCGTCAGATGCTTCTGGCCCACGGACTGCAGCTTGGCGGCCATGTAGACCGAGACGGGGTTCTCCTGGCCGTCCACGGCGCCGCTGGCCATGGCGGGCTGGGCATCGGCCCAGCTCATCTGCGTGGGGTTGGCGCCCAGCGCGGTGAAGGTGTCCAGGAACAGCGGCGAGCCCACGACGCGGATCTTCAGGCCCTTGAGGTCGGCAGGGGTCTTGATGGCGTGCTTGGAGTTGCTGATCTCGCGGTAGCCGTTCTCGCCCCAGGCCAGCGGCACCACGCCGGCCTTGTCCAGGCGCTGGAACAGGCGCTTGCCGGGCTCGCCATGCGTGAGCGCGTCGGCGGCCGCGTAGTCGGGCATCAGGAAGGGCAGGGCGAACAGGTTCAGCTCCTTGATCTGGGGCGACCAGTTCAGCGTGGAGCCCACGGCCATGTCGATCACGCCCTGGCGCAGCGCGCTGAATTCGCGCGTCTGGTCGCCCTGGATCAGGGACACGCCCGGGTAGAGCTTGATGTTGATGCGGCCGTTGGTGCGCTCGCGCACCTTGTTGGCCCAGATCTCGCCGCCCTTGCCCCAGGGAAAGGCCGTGCCCAGCACCAGCGACATGCGGTACTCGCTCTTGTACTTGGCCGGTGTCTGCGCCACTGCGGGAGCGGACGAAAGGGCCAGGGCCGCCGCTGCGGCCAGGCCGCTGGCGAGGAAAGTGCGAAGTTTCATTGCGAAGGTCTCCTTGTTGAATTTTTGGGAAATCAGTAGCCCAGGCGTGCTGGGAGCCAGAGAGCCAGCTGCGGGAAGGCGATCACGGCGATCATCACCAGGAACATGGCCAGCAGCATGGGGCCGACCCAGCGCACGGTGGACTCCATGCGCACGCCCGCGATGCGGCAGGACACCATCAGGTTCACAGCCAGCGGCGGCGTGAACTGGCCCAGCGCCACCTTGAGCGTGAGGATGACGCCGAACCACACCGGGTCCCAGTGGTAGTGCTGCATGATCGGCAGCAGCAGCGGCACGAAGATCAGGAAGATGGAGATGCCGTCCAGGAACATGCCCACGGTGATCAGCAGCAGGATCAGCAGCGCCATCACGCCGTACTCGCCCAGGCCCGATTCCACGATGGCCTTGGCCACCGGATCGATCACGCCCAGCGTGGACAGCGAGAACGCGAAGATGCCGGCCAGCGACACCACCAGCAGGATCACGGCCGACAGCTCGCCGGCCTCGCGCAGGATGGGATACAGGTCGCGCAGCGTGATGGTGCGGTGGATCACCATGCCCACGAACAGGCCGTAGAACACGGCCACCACGGCGGCCTCGGTAGGGGTGAACCAGCCGGCGCGCATGCCGCCCAGGATCAGCACCGGGGCGGCCAGGCCCCAGGAGGCCTCGCGCAGGCTGCGCCAGAACGGCGGGCGCGGCATGGACGATTCCAGCGCACCCATCCTGTGCCTGCGCGACATCCACACGGCCGGAACGATCAGCGCCACGCCGGCCAGGATGCCGGGGATCATGCCGGCCGCAAACAGCGCCGGCACCGAGGCGCCGGGCACCAGCACCGAGTAGATGATGAAGGCCACGGACGGCGGGATCAGGATGTCGGTGGCCGCGGCCGCGCCCACCACGCTGGCCGAGAAGCTGCCGGGATAGCCGGCGCGGCTCATGGCCGCGATCATCACGCCGCCCACGGCAGCGGCATTGGCCGGGCCCGAGCCCGAGATGCCGCCCAGGAACATGGCCACGGCAATCGCCACCAGGGGCAGCATGCCGGGGCCACGGCCCACGATGGCCACGGCGAAGTTCACCAGGCGCAGCGCCACGCCCGAGCGGTCGAAGATCGAGCCCACGAGCACGAACATCGGAATCGCCAGCAGCGGGTACTTGCCCAGGCCGGCATAGAAGTTCTGCGGCACTGCCAGCAGGCCGAACCACTGCGTGTCGGGGCTGGCCAGCGCGATGGCGGCCGCCCCTGCCAGGCCCAGGGCCGCGCCGATGGGCACGCCCAGGAGCATCAGGCCCAAGAAGGCGATGAAGAGCAGGGTCGCGATCATGGCGCCTTCTCCTCGTCCACGAAGGCGCCGGGGCGCCCCTGGCGCAGGAACAGTTGCAGCGCGCGCAGCGTGATCAGCGCCGAGCAGATGGGCAGCCACATCGAATACCACCACTGCGGCACGCCGATGCCGGGCGAGGTTTCCTCGAAACGGTAGTCGTCCCAGACCACGCGCACGCTCAGTGCGGCGATCACCGCGAACAGCAGGGCCACCATCAGCGTGCCGAAGCGCGCCAGGCGCTTCCTGCGCAGGGCGCTGCCGCCTTCGGCGAAGTATTCGATGCGGATGTGGGCGTTGCGCGCCACGGCCGCCGAGCCCGCGACCATGGCCAGCAGGATCATCAGGAAGACCGAGATTTCCTCGGTCCACGCGAAGGACGAGGAGGTGAAGTAGCGCACCAGCACATTGGCGAAGGTGATCAGGGCCAGCAGGGCCATGATGACCACGGTGAGCCAGTCCTCGATGCGCAGCGAACGCGGCTCGTCCGGCTGGGAAGGCGTCTCAGCGGCGCCGTTTTCGGTGGGAGGGGATGACATGGACGCGGGGAGTCAGAAAATTACACATGGCGGGGCAGATGCAGTCACTGAGCTTCCTCGGCGTCGTGTGCCGGGGGCCGTGAGGAAAAATGTCACATTGGGTAAATGCGGCGCAGCGCCATTATGTGCGCATACGAGCGCCGCATCAGATGGCGGTTTCCTCAGTGTGGCGGCCCATGCGGGACGTTGATACGGGCATGCCCCGGCGTGGAGGCACCGAGGAAGGGCCGCCCCGCACCGAGGGTGCCGTCCCCCTCCCGGAGAGAGAGGGGGAAGCGGCGTAGCCGCCCAGGGGGTGCCTTCCATCACAGCGGATAATGGCGGGCATGGAAACCAAATGGCTAGAAGATTTCGTCAGCCTGGCTGAAACACGCAGTTTCAGCCGCTCCGCCCAACTGCGGCATGTGACGCAACCTGCGTTCTCGCGCCGCATCCAGGCACTGGAGGCCTGGGCCGGCACCGACCTTGTGGACCGCAGCTCCTACCCGACCCGGCTCACGCCGGCCGGCAAGACCATGTATGACCAGGCGCTGGAGATGCTGCAGTCGCTGCAGAGCACGCGCACCATGCTGCGGGCCCATGTCAGCGCGGGCAAGGGCATGGTGGGGTTTGCCGTGCCGCACACGCTGGCCTTCACCTTCTTCCCGAACTGGGTCTCCAGCGTGCAGGCCAAGTTCGGGCCGTTCCGCAGCCGGCTGTTCGCGCTCAACGTGCACGACGCCGTGATGCGCCTGGTCGAGGGCGGCTGCGACCTGCTGATCGCCTACTTCCATCCGTCCCAGCCCTTCCAGCTTGACCCGGCGCGCTACGAGATGGTCAGCCTGGGCCATGAGGTGCTCGCCCCCTACGCCAGGCCCGACGCCGACGGCCTGCCGCTGCACCAGCTGCCGGGCCGCCAGGGCCAGCCGCTGCCCTACCTGGGCTATGCGCCGGGCGCCTACCTGGGCCGCGTGACGGAACTCATCCTCAAGGAAGCGGCCGAGGCCGTGCACCTGGAACGCGTCTACGAGACCGACATGGCCGAAGGCCTCAAGGCCATGGCGCTGGAAGGCCATGGCGTGGCCTTTTTGCCATTCAGCGCCGTGCGCAACGAGCTGGAGGCCGGCCGCCTGGTCAGCGCCGCACCTGCCGGTGACGACGGTTTCCGCATGGACATGGAAGTGCGCGCCTACCGCGAAAAACCCACCAGCAAGGATGCGCCCCAGGGCGTGGCCGGCGCGCTGTGGAACTTCCTGCTGGAGCAGGGCGAGACCATCGGCTGACACGCCAGGCGGCACTCATGAAGACAAAGGGGCTCTCGAGCCCCTTTTTGCTGCACGCTGGTGCATGGCAAAGCCCTTCAAGAGACCGACTTGGTGCATGGGTTATGCCTAGGGTAAACACCTATTATGCATGGCATGCATAAGGGTTTCTGCAAACGGCATTGGCTGTGCTGCCACGCCTGGCATTAGAGTGCGCGCACAGCAGCCACGCCGTGTGCAGGCCCCCAGGCGCGCTGGATCGGGCAAAAAACGCGTGCCATGGCACGGCAGTTGCTTACCTGAATCTGGCTGACGTGCTGGAAAGCCCTAGCACGTGTCGGTGCTCCAGCACCGTGCGTGATTGCACAATATGTGTCACATCGTTGATAGTTCGAGCCAGCCCACAAGGCGACTCGACCGTTCTCATCAAGACCGTTTTCGTTCTCATCTCAGGAGACCCGTATGAAGAAGCATTTGTTGGCCATCGCCGTGACCGCCCTGGCTGCAGGCAGCGCTTTTGCGCAGGCTGGCGACACCCTGGCCAAGATCAAGTCCTCCGGCGCCGTGACGCTGGGCGTGCGTGAATCCTCCGGCCTGGGCTATACGCTGGGCAATGGCAAGTACGTGGGCTTCCACACCGAGATGGGCGAGCGCGTGCTGGCCGACATCCAGAAGCAGCTGGGCCTGGCCAAGCTGGACATCAAGTACCAGCCCGTCACCTCGCAGAACCGCATCCCCCTGGTGACCAATGGCACCGTGGACATCGAGTGCGGCTCCACCACCAACAGCCAGGCCCGTCAAAAGGATGTGGCCTTCGCCGTGACCACCTATGTGGAAGAAGTGCGCATCGCCGTCAAGGGCAACTCCGGCATCACCGGCATCAAGGACCTGAACGGCAAGACCATCGTCACGACGACGGGCACCACCTCGGTGCAGACCCTGCGCAAGAACAAGCGCGCCGACGGCCTGACCTTCAAGGAAGTCATGGGCAAGGACCACGCCGACAGCTTCCTGATGCTGGAAACCGGCCGTGCCGACGCCTTCATCATGGACGGCTCCATCCTGGCCGCCAACATCTCCAAGTCCAAGGCACCTGCCGACTACAAGATCGTCGGCGAAACCCTGTCGGTCGAGCCCATCGCCTGCATGCTGCGCAAGGACGACCCCGCCTTCAAGAAGGCCGTGGACGACTCCATCAAGCGCCAGATCGCCGATGGCTCGCTGGCCAAGCTCTATGACAAGTGGTTCATGCAGCCGATTCCTCCGGCCAACGTGAAGGTCGGCCTGCCGCTGTCCGACGCCACCAAGGACGCATGGGCCAACCCCAACGACAAGCCCATGGAGTCGTACGAAGTCAAGTAAGCACCAGCTGAATGCCGCCCCTTCTGCCATGCGGTTGGAAGGGGCGTTTTTTGTTGCGGCGCCGTTTTTGCCGGTAGTGCATTTTTCAAGAATCTGAATAAAGAGGTGCTCCTATGAGTTGGGATTGGCAGGTGTTCTGCCAGGACACCATTACCCAAGAGGTCGGTCAAAGCTGCTTCGGCAAGAACGGCGACATCACCTACCTCGACTGGATGCTGTCGGCCTGGGGCTGGACCATTTCCGTGTCGCTGCTGTCGCTGTTGATCGCATTGATCGTCGGCTCGCTGATCGGCACGCTGCGCACGCTGCCCGACCGGCCGTGGATCGTGCGGCTGGGCAATGCCTGGGTCGAACTGTTCCGCAATATTCCGCTGCTGGTCCACATCTTCATGTGGTACCACGTGGTGCCGTCCATCTTCCCCGCGCTGAAGTCCCTGCCGGGCTTCGTGCTCGTGGTGCTTGCGCTGGGCTTCTTCACCTCTGCGCGTATCGCCGAGCAGGTGCGTTCCGGCATCCAGGCGCTGCCGCGCGGCCAGCGGTACGCGGGCATGGCGCTGGGTTTCACCACGTTCCAGTACTACCGCTACGTGCTGCTGCCCATGGCGTTTCGCATCATCATTCCGCCGCTGACCAGCGAGACCATGAACGTGTTCAAGAACTCGTCCGTGGCGTTTGCCGTGTCCGTGGCCGAACTGACCATGTTCGCCATGCAGGCGCAGGAAGAGACTTCGCGCGGCATCGAGATCTACCTGGCCGTCACCGGCCTGTACGTGGTCTCCGCCTTTGCCATCAACCGCATCATGGCCTTCATCGAGAAGCGCTCGCGCGTCCCGGGCCTGATCGCTGCCAGCGGCGGAGGACACTGACATGAACCTGCAAATCGACTGGTCGTTCTTCACCTGGGACCTGTTCAGCAACTTCGTGCTGAAGGGCCTGTACTTCAGCCTGACGCTGACCGTCATCGCCACCATCGGCGGTGTGCTCTTCGGCACGCTGCTGGCGCTGATGCGCCTGTCGGGCAAGAAATGGCTCGATGTGCCCGCCACGCTCTACGTCAACGGCATGCGCTCCGTGCCGCTGGTGATGGTGATCCTGTGGTTCTTCCTGCTGATGCCGCTGATCATCGGGCGGCCCATCGGCGCCGAGGTCTCGGCCATCATCACCTTCATCGCCTTCGAGGCGGCCTACTTCAGCGAGATCATGCGTGCGGGCATCCAGTCCATCCCGCGCGGCCAGGTCTTCGCGGGCCAGGCCATGGGCATGACCTATGGGCAGAACATGCGCCTCGTGGTGCTGCCCCAGGCCTTCCGCAACATGCTGCCCGTGCTGCTGACGCAGACCATCATCCTGTTCCAGGACACCTCGCTGGTCTATGCCATCGGTGCCTACGACATGCTCAAGGGCTTCGAAGTGGCCGGCAAGAACTACGGCCGTCCCATCGAATCCTATCTGGCCGCTGGCGTGACCTACTTCGTGCTGTGCTATTCGCTGTCCTGGGCAGTGAAGCGCCTGCACAAAAAGATTGCCATCATTCGATGAGCCAGCACCCCATTGAGGAATTGCAATGATTGAACTCAAGAACGTTTCCAAGTGGTACGGCAGCTTTCAAGTGCTGACCGACTGCTCCACCAACATCCAGAAGGGTGAGGTCGTGGTGGTCTGCGGCCCGTCGGGGTCGGGCAAGTCCACGCTGATCAAGACCATCAACGCGCTGGAGCCCTTCCAGAAGGGCGAGATCTTCGTGGACGGCGTGGCCGTGCACGATCCCAAGACCAACCTGCCCAAGCTGCGCAGCCGCGTGGGCATGGTGTTCCAGCACTTCGAGCTGTTCCCGCACCTGTCGGTGACCGAGAACCTGACCATTGCCCAGGTCAAGGTGCTGGGCCGCAGCGCGGACGACGCCAGGAAGCGCGGCCTCAAGATGCTGGACCGCGTGGGCCTGACGGCGCACAAGGACAAGTTCCCGGGCCAGCTGTCGGGCGGCCAGCAGCAGCGCGTGGCCATTGCGCGCGCGCTGTCCATGGACCCCATCGTGATGCTGTTCGACGAACCCACCTCCGCGCTGGACCCCGAAATGGTCGGCGAAGTGCTGGACGTGATGATCGGCCTGGCCAACGAAGGCATGACCATGATGTGCGTGACCCACGAAATGGGCTTTGCGCGCAAGGTGGCCAGCCGCGTGATCTTCATGGACGTGGGCGGCAAGATCCTGGAGGACTGCTCCAAGGACGAATTCTTCGGCAACCCGGAAGCGCGCCAGCCCCGGACCAAGGAATTCCTCAACAAGATCCTGCAGCACTGAACCGGTGCGGCCCTTGCGGGCACGGCAATCAAGGGGGCGCTTCGGCGCCCCTTTTTTGTGGCCGCGGCGAGACGATGATGAGAATCGTTCTCGATACAATCGCCGGCTCAGCTGTTTGCACCGTGCTCCAGATCCCGCCCCCATTTCCCCGCCACCGGACAACTTCCACGTCCGCCGTGCCATGCCTGCCATGAAGCGCGACGACGCCCCGGGAGAGCCCGGTGGCCATTCCCGCAGTCTCTACACCCGCTGGCGCAAGCCGCTGCAGCGCATGCTGGCGCGGTACTTCAAGAGCCCGGCCGATATCGAGGATGCCTCCCAGGAAGTCTTCGTGCGCATGCTGTCGGCCGACAAGCGCCTGCCCGTGGACGAAGAGCGGCCCTATCTGCATCAGGTCGTGCGCAGCGTGGCGGCCTTCGCGCACCGCACGGCGCCGCAGCAGGCCGGTGTGCGGCTGGTGTCCGTGGAGGATTGCCGCGACGAGGTCGAGGCCCTGCCGGCCCGCGACGGAGCCGACCATGCGCTGGACGATGAGCGCCGCCAGCGCCTGGCCCGGCTGCGCGATGCCCTGAACGAGCTGCCCGAGCGCCAGCGCCAGGCCTTCGTGCTGCACCGCGTGCAGGAACTGACGCTGGAGCAGACGGCCGAGCGCATGGACATCACCGTGCGCATGGTCTCGCGCCACCTGAGCCGGGCACTGTCCTATTGCGAGATCCGCGTACGCTACGCCAGCGCCGAGCAAATGCGTGCCCTGCTGCGCGCAGACGAGCAGCGGCCGGGCGCCGCAGAGAACACACGATGAGCAACGAACTTCCCCCGGGCGTTTCGCCGCAGGAGCTGGTGGGGCTGCATGACAGGGCGGCCGACTGGTTCGTGCGCCGCCAGCAGCCGGACTGGACGGGCGCCGATGAGCGCGCGCTGGATGCGTGGCTGGGCGCCCACCCGCTGCACCGCAGCATCTTCGAAGGCATGTCGCGCCACTGGCATGGCGCGCCACAGCTCAGGGAATTGTTTCCCGATGAGTTCGGCGCAGCGGTGCCGCCCGCCGCGCCTGCCGTCTGCGCTGCACCAGCGGCCGCGCCGCCGCGCCAGCGCGTTCTTGCCCGCTGGCCCGGCCGCCCTGCGGCGGCCCTGTCCGTGCTGGCGGTGGTCTCGCTGCTGGCCTGGGGTGGCTGGTACCGCTGGGACCACACGCCAGGCTATACGCTGCAGGCCCGCACGGCGCCCGGGCAGACGCAGAGCATCGAGCTGCCCGATGGCTCGCGCGTGGCCCTCAACGTGGACAGCGAACTCCAGGTGCGCTACTACCCGCGCCGCCGCGAGGTGGTGCTGGATCGGGGCGAGGCCTTCTTCGAGGTCACGCCCGGCCCGGACAGGCCCTTCACCGTGGACTCCGGCGCCAGCCGCGTCCGGGTGGTGGGCACCGCGTTCAATGTGCGCGCCGGGCCGCCGCGGCTGGTGGTGAAGGTGCTGGAGGGCAAGGTGCAGCTGCGGCCCGAGCGAGACCGGGCCGGGGGCGATGTCCTGCTGCTGGCGGCAGGCGCGGGCGTGGCTGTGGACGGCGCCGGCCGGCACAGCACCGTGGTGGCCGATGCGGACAGCGTGGGCGACTGGCGCACGGGCCAGGTGCGCTTCAGCGGCACGCCGCTGGCGGAGGTGGCGCAGGAGCTGTCGCGCTATCTGGGTGCGCCCGTGGAGCTGGGCGACGAGTCGCTGGGCCGCCTGCGTGTCTCGGGCCTGCTGGCCACGGCCGCGCCCGAGCGCTTTGTGCGCGCGCTGCCGGCCTTGATTGCGGTGCGCGTGCAGCCGCGCAACGGCGGAGGTTGGCTGATCGTGCGGGGATGAATCGAAGGACGGGAAACAATTTGTTTCAAATTGGTGGACAACCCCAGGTTCCAGCTTTGCACCGCTCTTGGCTTCTATAGGGGCAGGGGCGTGGATTTTCCAGGCCCGCACGGCTGCCAGCCAAGGACCACCGAGGGCGCTCGTCCCTCACGCCCCAGCCAACGGCCGCAACACCTGACGCGCATGCGCGGGTGGGCTGGCATGGCTTGTCCGGCGCGGTTCCTGATCGCCCGCGACGGCTGCCTGCGGCCTGCCTGTCGCGTGCCCGTGCAACGGCACAGCAACGGAGTGGCAATGAGAGCGCAAGAAGCAGCAGGCAGGGAATTCGCAGGCAGGGGCACACATGCCCGACGCAGGAACATGAAGGAGCAGGGCGCCGGCCCGCAGGCCAGTCCGCGCCTGCTGGCGTGGCTGGTGGCCGGTGCCGTGGCCGGCATGGGCGCCGCGCCGTCCGCCCGTGCGCAACAGCTTCAGCAGCCGGCCGCCTCTTCACCGATGCCGTCATCCGGACAGCGGCTGGCCTTTGACCAGCCGGCCCAGCCGCTGATCAACGCGCTGCGCGCCTTCGGCCGCCAGACCCAGTTCCAGGTGCTGTACGACGAAGCCGTGCTGGGCGGCCGCCAGGCGCCGGCCCTCCGGGGCAGCTTCACGCCGCAGGAGGCCATGGACCGGCTGTTGGCCGGCACCGGCGTGACCGCGCACAGCACCGAGCAGGGCACGTTCACGCTGCGAAAGGCGCCTGCGCCTGAGCCTGCGCCGCAGGCGTCGGCGGGCACCACGCTGTCCACGGTCAACGTGACCTCGCAGCGCATGGCCGCGCCGGGCAGCTACGTGGGCAGCGGCAGGAGCGCCAGCACCAAGCTGGACACGCCGCTGATCGAGACGCCGCGCTCCATCTCCATCGTCACCCAGGAGCAGCTGCAGAACCAGGCGCCCAAGAGCATCGAGCAGGCCCTGTCGTACACGGCCGGCGTGTCCACCGAAGTCACGGGCGCGGACCTGCGCATGACGGGCGCCATCATCCGGGGGTTCAGCGATGGCAGCTCCTACTACAAGGACGGGCTGCGGCAGTTCTCGGCCGGCACCTATGGTTCGTGGAACGACGAGATCGACGAGCTGGACAGCATCGAGGTCATCAAGGGCCCGGCCTCCGTGCTCTTTGGCCAGGGGCGGCCGGGCGGCGTGATCAACGTGGTCTCCAAGAAACCCGAGGCCGACCATGTGAACAGCGTGGGCCTGTCCTATGGCCGCTACCAGCGCGCCCAGGCCACGGCCGATCTGGGCGGCGCGCTGGATGCCTCGGGCGACCTGCTGTACCGGCTCAACCTCAAGGCGCGTGACAGCGACGGACGCACCGTGGGCTCGCGCGATGACCGCATCTCCATCGCGCCCTCGCTGCGCTGGAACCTCTCCGGCCGCACCCACCTGACCGTGCTGGGCAGCTACTCGCGCGAGCGCGGCACGCCCAAGTCCTGGTGGCCCAGCCTGTTCACCTACCCGCAGATCAAGGACCTGCCCGCGCACCTGACCGCCGGCGACCCGTCCTTCGACCGCTTCGACCGCGACACGCGATCACTGGGCTACGAGTTCTCGCACCAGACCGACAGCGGCTGGCAGCTCACGCAGAACCTGCGCTACTCCACCATCGACATCGATTACCGCCATATCTACGCCATGGACGTGCTGGCCGACGGCCGAAGCGTCTCGCGCGCCAGCCTGGCCCAGCGCACCAAGGGCCGTACGCTGGCGCTGGACACCCGCCTGCACAAGGACCTGCGCTGGGGCGGGCTGCAGCACCGGATGGCCTTCGGCATGGACCATGTGAAGTACAGGGAGCGCGGCGGCCTGGGCTTTGGCTGGGATGTGCCCGACCTGGACATGCTCGACCCCGCCTATGGCCAGTCCATCGCCTATCCAGAGCTGGAGGACAGCCGCACGGACCTGCGCCAGACCGGCATCTACACGCTCAACCAGTTCAAGTGGGACCGCTGGGTGGCCAATCTCAGCCTGCGCCATGACCAGGCGCGCACCACGCAGAACAGCAGCACCCAGCCGCGCATGAGCGACAGCGCCACCACCGGCAGCGCGGGCCTGCTCTACCTGTTCGACAGCGGCTGGGCGCCCTATGCGAGCTATGCGACCTCCTTCGATCCGGTCACGGGCCTGCAGTACGACGGCAATCCGTTCGAGCCCCGGCGCGGCAAGCAGTACGAGGCGGGCGTGAAGTACCAGCCTCCGGGAAGCACCTCGCTGATCACGGCCTCGGTCTTCGACCTGCGCCAGACCAACGTCACCACGCTGGACCCCGACCACCCGCGCTTCAGCATCCAGACGGGCGAGGTGCGCTCCACGGGGCTGGAGCTGGAAGGCCGCTTCGCGCTCACGCGCGAGCTGAACGCGCTGGCCAGCTACACCTACCTGGACCCGCGCACCACGCAGAGCAACCGGCCCGCCGAAATCGGCCGCCAGACCATACAGACCACACGCCACATGGCCAGCCTGTGGCTGGACTACCGCCCGCGCGCGGTGCCGGGGCTGATGGTGGCCGGCGGCCTGCGCTACAAGGGTCGCTCTCCCTACAACGTGGCGGCGGACGGCACGCTGAACATCAACGACTCCGCCACGCTGGCCGACCTGGCGCTGGCCTACGAGACGCCGCAGTACCGCATCGCGCTGAACATCAACAACCTGTTCAACCGCAAGTACTTCGCAGGCATCTTCCGCGGCGTGGATCGCGAGGCCACGCTGAGCTTCAAGTACTACTGGTCTATGTAGAAGACCTGCGCGCGGGTGGCTTGCGCGCGGCGCGAGCCGGCCCGCGCGGCTCGGGCGTCCTGATCAGCTGGTGGTTGAACTCCCTCCACAGCGCGTCGCGCCGGGCCAGCGCCTCGGACACATCGGCATGGCGCAACTGGGCCACGGCCGAGACCAGGGCATTGCACAGGTAGAAGGCGGCCGTGTAGGAGTGAAAGGGCGAGGCATTGGCCGTGCGCACCTGCAGCCAGTGGTGGGCCACGGTGGCCAGGGGGGCCGTGGGGCTGTCGGTGATGGCCAGCACCCGGGCGCCGGCTTCCGAAAATCGCTGCGCCACCTCGTAGGTGCCGCGTGAATACTGGCTCACGCTGAAGGCCAGCAGCGTGTCGGTGGGGCCTACCCACAGCAGCTGGTCGGCCGGGGCGATGGCGCCTGCATCCAGCTGCTGCACGCCGGGGCGGCACATGTTCAGGTGCAGGGCCAGCCAGGCGGAGACCGGCGAGCTGTTGAGCTGGGCCAGCACGAACACCCGGCCCTCGTCCTGCGCGAGCTGCCGGGCCATGGCCTCGAAGGCCGCCATGTCCAGCCCCTCGCGCGTGGACTGGATGTTGTGCTGGTCGTGCAGCAGTGCATCGTCCACGCACTCGCTCAGGCTGCGCTGCGCGCCCAGCAGCACGGGCGCGCGCTGGGCAGCCGTCTGCAGCAGCGCCGTCACCTCGCCGCGCGCCTCGCGCTGGGCCTCGGCATAGCTGGCATAGCCGAGCTTGGCGAACAGGCGCACCACGGTCGAGGCGCTGGTGCCTGTGCGCGCTGCCAGGGCGGTGGCCGATTCCAGCAGCGCATGCGGATAGTCGCTGCCCAGGGTCTGGGCCAGCGTCTGCTCGCTGGCCGTCAGTTCCGCGCCCTGCTGCGCCAGGCGCTGCGGCAGCAGCAGCGCGGCTTTTTGCAATGGTGATTTCATGTTTTTCTTGTATATGCAACGTGTGTTGCAAAATAGGGGGTCGCGTGCAACACTGCATGCACTCTGGAGATTCCACCATGCACGATACCCTCGAACAAAGCCGCGTGCAGCAGCGCGCGAGACTGCTGGACTGGCTGGGCGGCCAGCAGCAGGCCATGCAAGATCTGTTGCACAGGATTGTCGATATCGACAGCGGCAGCCGCGATGAAGCCGGCATCCTGGCCGTGGCCCAGGCCCTGCGCGAGCGGTTGGAGGCGGCCGGCGTGGCCGTGCGCTTCGAGGACGTTCCCGGCTACGGCGTGCTGCTGCATGCCGACGTGCCCGGGCCCGGCGAGGGCGCGCCCATCTATCTGATGGGCCACATGGACACGGTCTTTCCGGCCGGCACCGTGGCGCGCCGCCCCTTCCGCGTGGAAGAAGGCCGGGCCTACGGTCCCGGCGTGGCCGACATGAAGTCGGGCCTGGTGCTCAACGTCTTCGTGGCCGAGGCCTTTGCGCGCTGCGGCGGCCTGGGCGCGCCGCTCAAGCTGTTCTTCTCGTGCGACGAGGAGATCGGCTCGCCCGCCACGCGCCAGACCATCATGGATACGGTGCGCGGTGCGCGCGCCGTCTTCAACGCCGAGCCGGGCCGCGTCAGCGGCAACCTGGTGACCAGCCGCAAGGGATCGATGGCCGTGGAGTTCGAGGTACAGGGCGTGGCCGCCCACGCCGGCATCAACCACGCGGCCGGCGCCAGCGCGCTGGAAGCCATGGCGCGCAAGCTGCTGGCCCTGCATGCGCTGACCGATCCCGCCACGGGCACGACCACCAATGTGGGCGTGCTGCAGGGCGGCATCGTGCCGAACATGGTGGCGCCCCACGCCAAGGCCGAGCTCGATGTGCGCTACACGGCCCAGACCGATCCCGATGCGCTGATGGAGCGCATCCGCGCCATCGTGGAGGAAGAATCCGTGCCCCGCACCCAGGGCCGCGTCACCGCCGTGCGCCGCACCCTGCCCATGGCGCCCACGCCCGATGCGCTGCTGCAGCTGTACCGTCGCGGCGCGCAGTCGCTGGGCTTCGACGTGCAGGGCGAGTTCACGGGCGGCGCGGCCGACAGCGGCCTCACGGCCTCGGTGGGCGTGCCCACGCTGTGCGCCACCGGCCCCGTGGGCGGCCATCCCCATACCGAGCGCGAGTACTGCGAGCTGGCCACCTTCGTGCCGCGCGCCCAGGCCGTGGCCCTCGCCATCTTCGACCATCCTTGACTCCGCTGATACCCATGAAAAACCTGTCCGTGAATGCATCCTTCCCCACCCGCCGCAAGCTGCTGGGCGCAGGCCTTGGCCTGGCGGGCCTGTCCGCGCTGGCGCCGATGGCCGCACGCGCCGATGACAAGTACCCCTCGCGCACGATCACGCTGGTCGTGCCGTTTCCGCCCGGCGGCTCGGTGGACATCATGGGCCGCCAGTACGCCGAGCCCCTGTCGCGCATCCTGGGCGTGCCCATCGTGGTGGAGAACCGTCCCGGCGCGGGCGGCTCGGTCGCCACGCAGTACGTGTCACGCGCCAAGCCGGACGGCTACACCCTGGTCGTGTCCTCGCAAAGCAGCCACCTGGCCAATCCGCTGACCCAGCCCAAGATCGGCTACGACCCCATCAAGGACTTCGAGAACATCGCCATCCTGGGCCGCCAGCCCAATGCGCTGATGGTGCATTCCAGCCTGCCCGTGAAGAACTTCCAGGAGTTCATCGAGTACGTGAAAAAGCGCCCCGGCCAGGTCAACTACGGCAGCGCCGGCATCGGCAGCATGGGCCAGCTCAACGTGGAAATGCTCAAGGCCGCCACGGGCATCTTCGCCACCCACATTCCCTACCGCGGCGGCTCGCCGCTGGTCACGGCGGCCATCGGCAACGAGGTGCAGTTCATCCTCGACAACCTGGTCTTCATGCTGCCCCATGTGCAGTCGGGCAAGGTGCGAGCCCTGGTCGTGGCCTCGGAGCAGCGCCTGCCCATGCTGCCCGACGTGCCCACCATGGCCGAGGTCGGCTATCCCCAGCTCAACATGAGCTCCTGGACCGGCATCGCGGCGCCTGCGGGCACGCCCGACGCCATCGTGCAGACGCTGCACAAGGCCGTGCGCCAAGCCGCCACCGCGCCTGCCATGGTGGCCAGCCTCAAGGAGCGCGGCGTGGTCGCGCCCGAGGAGATGAGCCCTGCCGCGTTCGAGAAGATGATGGCCGAGCGCCTGAAGCTCTTCGGCGAGGTGGTGCGCAAGGCCCATATCGTGGCCGAGTAAGCAGGGCACGCCCAGGGCGCCCCCAGGGCGCCCCGGATGGCCGGGCGCAGCCGAGGTATTTCCATAAGGAGGAGACATGAGCATGACCCCTATCGCCCGCCAGGCTGCCAGCCACCCTTCCCGCCGCCGCGTGCTTGGCGCGGGGCTGGGCCTGGGTATGCTGGCGCCGCTTGCGGCGCTGGCCGCCGAAGGCAAGGCCACCGGCTACCCCTCGCGCCAGATCAGCTTCATCGTGCCGTTCCCTCCGGGCGGTTCGGTGGATGCCATGGCACGCCAGTACGCCGAGCCCATGGCACGCATCCTGGGCGTGCCCATCGTCGTGGAGAACCGGCCCGGCGCGGGCGGCTCGGTGGCCGCGCTGGCCGTGGCGCGCGCCAAGCCGGACGGCTACACCCTGGTCGTGTCCTCGCAGAGCAGCCACCTGGCCAATCCTCTGACCCAGCCCAAAGTGGGCTACGACCCCATCAAGGATTTCGAGAACATCGCCATCCTGGGCCGCCTGCCCAATGTGCTGGTCGTGCCCGCCAGCCTGCCCATCCGCAGCTTTGCGGAGTTCATCGCCTATGCCAAAAAGCACCCTGGCCAGCTCAACTACGGCAGCGGCGGCACGGGCAGCATGGGCCAGCTCAACATGGAGATGTTCAAGGCCGATGCGGGCCTGGACATCACCCATGTTCCCTACCGGGGCGGCACGCTGCTGGTCACCTCGGTGCTGGCGGGCGAGGTGCAGGTGTTCCTGGACAACCTCATCTCCATGCTGCCCCACATCCAGGCAGGCAAGGTGCGCGCCCTGGCCGTGGCCTCCGAGCAGCGCGTGGCGCAGCTGCCCGATGTGCCCACCCTGGCCGAGGTGGGCTACCCGCAGCTGAACATGAGCTCATGGACCGGCCTGGCTGCGCCGGCCGGCACGCCCGCGCCCGTGGTGCAGGTCCTCTTCAAGGCCGTGCGCCAGGCCGCCACGGCGCCGGCCATGGTGTCCAGCCTGCAGGACCGGGGCGTGACCCCGCCCGAGGAAATGAGCCCCGCCGCCTTCGAGGCCATGATGTCCGACCGCCTCAAGCGCTTTGGCGAGGTGGTGCGCAGGACGGGCATCGTCGCCGAGTGAGCTGCTAGTCCAACTGCACACCCACCTCGCGCACCAGCCGCCCCCAGTCCGCCAGGTCCTGGCGCAGCGTGTCGGCGAATTGCGCGGGCGTGGTCCGGGGCAGGTCGGTCAGGTTGAGCTCGCCCAGCTTTTTGGCCGTGGCCGGGTCCTGCAGCAACTGGTTGATGGCGGCGTTGAGCTTGTCCACGATGGGCTGCGGCGTTTTGGCGGGCGCGAAGACGCCGTACCAGGAATAGTTGTGGAACGGGTAGCCCGCCTCGGTCAGGCTGGGCAGGTCCGGCTGGCTGGGAATGCGCTTGTCGCCGCTGTGGGCGATGGCGCGCACGCGGCCCGCACGCACCAGCTCCACGGTGGAAGAGGTGTCTGCAAACGCCGCTTGCACCTGCCCGCCCAGCAGGCCCTGCACACAGGGGCTGCTGCCCTTGTAGGGCACATGCTGCATCTGCAGGCCGGCCTGCTTGAGCAGGAATTCCATGGTCAGGTGCCCGCCCGAGCCCTGGCCCCAGGAACAGTAGCTGAGCTGGCCGGGCCGGGCGCTTGCATAGGCCACGAACTCCTTGAGCGTGTGCACGGGCAGATCGCGCGAGACCAGCAGCAGATTGCCGGCGCGCCCTATCTGCGCAATGGGCGCAAAGTCCTTGATCGGGTCATACGGAACCTTGCGGTAAAGGCTGGGGTTCACGGCCATGGACGCCGTGTAGGTGAACAGCAGCCGGTAGCCGTCCGGCGCGCCGCGCGCGGCCTGCTCCACGCCGACCAGGCCGTTGGCGCCGGGCCGGTTGTCCACCACGAAGGGCTGCCTGAGCAGCCGGGTCAGGCCTTCGGCAAACACCCGCGCGATGGTGTCCGTGCCGCCGGCGGCGGCCGTGGGCACGATCAGCGTGACGGGGCGGGCGGGGTAGTTGCCGGCATCCTGCGCCGGCTGGGCGTGGCCCGTGCAGGCCATGGCCAGCAGCAGTGCCAGGGCCATGCCGTGCTTCTTCATCGTCTTCATGCACTTGTCTCCTTGTGTCGCCTTGTGTCGCCTTGCCTGTGTGCGGCCCCGTCAGCGCAGCCCCAGGCGCGCCTGCGTGCCCTGCTCGATCATGTCGGCTCCCACGCGGTAGAGGTTGCGCGAGACATAGCTGTCCACCTCGCGCGCACGCTTGCGCAGCCAGGCGGCCTTGAGGCTGCGGGCCTGGCCGATCTCGGGCGCGTCGCCGGTCGCCGTGGCCAGCACGTCGATCACATGCAGGGCCAGCTGCCACTGGCCCGCGTCGGCCAGCGCCTGGGCGCTGGCCACCAGGCCGGGCTTGTCGGTGATGGCATCGGCGATGGCGGCGCCTGCGGCCTCGGGCGGGGCCGGGTGCAGCGTGGTCGGGTTGCGGTCCCACCAGCCGTTTTCCGAACGGTAGATGTCGCGCACGATGTAGCTGGGGTCGCCATAGGTGGGCTTCATCCACTCCACGCCGAACAGCTCCTGCGGATAGTCCATGGCCGCGAGCACCTGCTGCTCGTTCAGGCCCTCGTTCATCAGGCGCACGACTTCGGCGCGCAGCCAGCGCAGCGCCTGTGCGGTGTGCAGCAGCACCTGCTGCACGGCCTGCTCGCCCTCGATCACGGGACCGAACTCGCGCACGGCCTTGAGCGGGCGCAGCGCGGCCATGGCCTGCAGCGTGTCGGCCCAGCGCACGGTGTCGCGCAGCGTGCGAAAGGGCGTGCCGATGTTGGGGATGGAGTCCAGCAGCGCCGCGCCGCCGTACAGCACGCGCTGGCCGGGGCTCCACAGCGCGATGGCGTCGTCGGTCTCGGACGGCGCCCAGAACAGCTCGATGCGGCTGTCCCCGCTGCCTATCTCCAGCCGCGTGTCGAAGGTTTCGGTGGGCTCGTGCATGTCCAGCCGGTGCTCGAAAAAGCCCGCGCTGCGGTTGAACTGGATCTCGGCCATGCGGTGCTGCAGCGCCCGGGTCTCGCGGTAGCGTGCCTGGCGGCGCGGCAGGTTGCGGTGCGCGATCAGGCGCGGCACGGGCTCTCCGCGCGCGGCCGCATGCTCCAGCCAGGCGGGCACGCCCGCGTTGTAGCCGATGTGGCCGTGGCTGTAGCACAGCGCATGCACGGGCGCGTCGCTGAGCTGGCGCAGGCTGGCGATCATGTCCTGGCTGACCTTGCCGCCGGGGCCGGCGTCGATCACCACCAGGCCCGCGTCGGTCTCGGCCACGAAGGACTGGCCCTGGCCGCGCATTATGTGCAGGCCCGGCGCCACGGTTTCGCTGCCGGTGCCCACCAGCAAGAAGGGCTTGTCGTCGTCTCTGGCGTTCATGGGGTCTCCGGGTCTGGTTCGATGGGGGGCAGGGCGTAGCGGCCGTCCAGCAGTTCGGGACTGGGCATGTAGGCGCGCAGGCACAGGTAAAAGCCTTCGCGCGGCGCGGGGAGCCAGTTGGCGCGGTGGTCTTCGCTGGCCGGTGGCGCGTGGCTGATGTGGATAGTCAACCCGCCATCGCCATCGCCATCGCCATCAGCGTCGGGGCGCAGGCCCGGCGTGCGGTCGCCGATGGCATGGCGGTCGATGGGGTTGTCCACCAGCATGCAGTCGTGGGCGCCGTAGAGGGTCAGGGACCAGAAGGCCTGCACGGGCGGCAGCGCGCCTGGGGCAAAGCGCAGCCGGTAGCGGCGGCTGCCGTGCAGGGGCAGGCCCTGGGCGTCATGCCAGGCCAGCGGGTAGATGGCCTCGCGGCTTTCCAGCATGCCGATGTACTTGAGCGCAATCTCGGCGCGGGCCTGGAAGTCGTCGCCAAAACTGCCTTCGACCAGGGCGGGGAGTTCCCAGCCCGAGTCCAGGCGCCGGCCCGTGCTGGCCGCGCGCAGCCGGGGCAGCACGCTGTCCAGTGCGCGCTGCAGTGCGGCTTGCTGTTGCGCATCGGGTGCGCCCAGCCCGGCGCCCAGGCCCACGGCCGCAAAGCGCGCGACCCGTGCGGTGTGTTCCTCTGGTGGCGGGTTGTCGCGCAAGGCGGCATTCACCTGGGCTGCATAGTGCTCGGCATTTGGCGGGGCCTGGGGATCGCAGTCCGGGTCGAAGGCGCGGGCCTGCGAGGGAGTGCCCGCCTGCCAGTCGGCCAGCGGGCGCACCGCAAAGCCGTCCTGCAGCGCGTGCACGGCGGGCAGGTCGTGCTCGCCATCGACCAGGATGCGGCCTATCACCCACAGCCAGGGCGTGGGCGCGGCAATGTGTGCGCCGGGCGCATCGAACGGTGGCGGCAGCGTCCCCTGCCAGCCGGGCGGCGTGACAAGGAAGGAGCGCGCCGCCGTGCCCGTCAGGCGCTGGCCCAGGTGGGCGAAGGGGTTGGTGAAGAAGTCCAGCAGGCCCAGCACGTAGTAGCGGCCCGCCGTGTCGGGCACGTCGATCACCAGCGGCCCGGCGCCCAGGTCCAGCCAGGCGTTGGTGTAGAGCGTGTCGTTGTTGGGCGTGACCACGCGGCTGGTGCCGGCGCGCAGCAGCTGGCGCGCATGCACGAACTGGTTGCACCAGCGCAGCGGTGCGGGCGCAGCCTCGCCCGCCGCATTGCGCCGGGGCGAGGTGGCCGCGCGCATGCGGCGCATCTCGTACAGCGGGCAGGTGTGGATGACGGCCTCCTCGGCCAGGGTGCTCAGGTCCATGGCGTGTCTCATGCGGCCACGGGCTGCAGGGGCGGAACAGGCCATTGGTGCGCGCCTGCCTGCGGGTGGTACATGCGCAGGATGAGGTAGAAGCGCCCGTGCGGCGTGGGCAGCCAGTTGGCGGCGCCCTGTGCCGGCCGGGCATGGCCCAGGTCGATCTGCAGGCTGCCGTCGGCCTCGCGCAGCAAGCCCGGCGTGCGGTCGCCGATGGAGTGGCGGCCGATCTCGTTGCCGTAGAGAAAGCGGTCGGCGTCGTACAGCGTGACGGACCAGAAGGCGTCGGCCGGCGGCATGTCGGCGGCATTGAAGCGCAGCACATAGCGCTGGCTGCCGTCCAGCGGCTGCAGGCCTGCGTCGTGGTGGGCGGCCGCGTAGATGGCCTCGCTGGTGGCCAGCGCGCCCAGGCCCAGGTAGGCGGTGCGTGCGCGGCCCAGGTACTCGCTGCCGTAGCGGCCGGTGGACGGCGTCATGGTCCAGGGCCGGGGACGGCGGTTGCGCCCCATGGCGGCCACGGTGCGCACGCCGTCGGCAAAGCCCTCGGTCAGGCCTTCGCGCACGGGCTCCTCCAGCTGCTCCCACGCCATGTGGGCGCTGGCCACCAGGCCGGCCTGGCCGAACCAGGCCAGCAGCCCCTGGTCCTCCTTGCGTCCGGGCGCCTCGGCCAGTGCATGGCAGAGGTTGGTGAAAAAGCGCGGCGCAACCTCGGCCGCAGGCTCCTGGTTCTCGAAGGCGGCCGCCATGGCGTCCACGGGCGGGCCGACCCAGTTCGTGACGGCGGCCGGGCGGCCTCCTTTCGGCACGCCCGGCGCGGGCTCCAGCCGGATGTCGGCCTGCAGTGCGCGGGCTGCAGGCCAGTCGGGCGCATCGCCCACCACGGTGCGGCCGATGAGCCAGACCAGGTTGCTGGGGCAGTGCACCAGACGGTGGCCGGCCAGATGCTCCGGCACCTGGCCGCCCGGCCCGACCAGGACCACGGTCTCGCCTTCGGGCGCGCAGTTGCGCGGTCCCAGGTTCTCGAAATTCTCGGTATAGGCGTCGTACAGGGCCAGCACGAAATAGCGGCCCGGATGCGCGGCGCTGGAGGGCACGGTCAGCAGGCGCGGGCCGTCGGCCAGGTGGATCCAGGCCAGCGAGTACAGCAGGTCGTTGGCGGGCGTGACCACGTCGCGGTCCTCATGGGTGGAGGGGCGCTGGCTGTGGTGCAGCGTGTCGAAGTCGCCGCGCATGTCCAGGCCCAAACCGGTGGCACGTGCGGCGCCGGCATCGGTCTGCAGGCGGCAGGTGCGGTAGGTCTCTATCAGCGGATAGCCGTAGACAAAGGCGGCCAGGCCGATGGAGCGCGCCAGGGCACGGCGGACTTCGGGCAGGGAGGGAGGGGTCGGGTTCATGTCCATTGTTTTCTTCAGGGCAGGAGGGGGGTCAGTCGAGGGTCACGCCCGTGGAGCGCGCCAGGTCCAGCGCCACGGGCAAGAAGGCGGCGTAGGCGGCGCTGGCCTCGGCCGGGCTGTTGCCCTGGGCCTCCAGGCCCAGCGCCTCGACACGCTGGCGCACCTGGGGCTCGCGCATCACGGCGGCGACCTCGCGGCCCAGGCGTTCGACGATGGCGTCGGGCGTGCGCGCGGGCGCCATCAGCGAGATCGATCCCGTGATGGCATACACGGGCTCGCGGTAGCCCTGCTCGGCAAAGGTGGGCACATCGGGCAGGGCCTTGCTGCGGCGCGGTCCGGCCACGGCCAGGGCGCGCAGCTTGCCGGCGTCGATGAAGGGCTTGAGCGTGGCGGCCGAGCCCAGCGTCATCTGGATCACGCCGCTGATCAGGTCGATGGACATGGGCCCCTCGCCCTTGTAGGCCACGTGCAGCGACTGCAGGCCGTAGGCCTTGTCCATGAAGACCTGGACCTGGTGCGGCTGCGTGCCCGCCCCCCAGGAACCCATGGCGTACTTGCCCGGCGACTGGCGCACGGCCTCGACCAGGCCCTTGAAGTCCCTGGCCGGCACGGCCGGATTGACGGCCATCACCATGGAGGGCGAGACCACGTCCGAGACCATGCGCAGCTCGGTGCGCGGGTCGTAGGGCAGCTTCTTGTAGAGCACCAGGTTGGCCGTGATGGGCCCGGGCACGGTCAGCAGCAGGGTGTGGCCGTCGGGCACGCTCTTGGCCACATGCTCGGTGCCGATGATGCCGCCCGCGCCGCTGCGGTTGTCCACCACCACGGGCTGGCCCAGGCGCTTGGCCAGGCCCTCGGCCAGGATGCGCGCCACGGTGTCGGTGGAGCCGCCTGCCTGGTATTGCACGACGATGCGCACGGGCCGGGCGGGATAGCCCTCCTGGGCCAGCGCGGCGCTGCAGGCCAGGGCAAGGCAGGTCAGCGCGGCGGTGCGCAGCAGGGGCGTGTTCATGGTGGCCTCCGGGCGGGCGATGGAATGGGCATTGGCTTTCATGCAGCCTCCCTGCCGATGACCAGCGCATCGACGGCCACGCAGCCGCCGTCCTCGCGCGGGCGGGCGATCAGGGGGTTGATCTCGGCGCTTTCCAGCGTGGCGCCTGCGCGCTGCGCAAAGCCGGCCAGGGCGCACAGCGTGTCGGCAATGCTGTCCAGGTCCACGCGGGGGCGGCCGCGCGCGCCGTCCAGCACGGCAAAGGCCCGCAGCTCGCGCACCATGGCCAGCGCGTCGTCGCGCGTGATGGGCAGCAGGCGCAGCGAGACATCGCGCAGGATCTCGGCATGGATGCCGCCCAGCCCGAACATCAGCACCGGGCCGAACACCGGGTCGCGGTGCACGCCGGCGATGCACTCCACGCCGCCCTGCACCATGGGGGCGGCCAGCGCGCCGTCGATGTGCGCATCGGGCCGGGCCTGGCGCGCATTGGCCAGGATGCGGTCGAAGGCGGCCTGGGCGCCGGCCGCATCCGCCAGGTTCAGTGCCACGCCGCCCACGTCGGACTTGTGGGCGATGGCATCGCTGCAGACCTTGAGGGCAATGCGTCCGCCCATCTCCTGCGCGGCCTGCGCTGCCTCGGCCGCCGTGCGCACCAGCCGGTGCGGCACCACGGGCACGCCGGCCTCGGCCAGCAGGGCCATGCTGCGCTGCTCCGACAGCGTGCCCGCCGGCAGGTGCAGTGCGCTGCCTGCATCGGCCATCGCGGGCAGAGCCTGCGGTGTTTCATGCAGGCGGGCCAGCGCGCCAATGCAGCGTATGGCCGCGCCCGGGTCGGCAAACACCAGGCAGCCCAGCGCCTCCAGCGCATCGCGGCGCTCGGGCGGGCACAGCGTGCTGACGGCCAGCAGGGTGTCCGGATGGTGGGTGCGCAGCGTCTGCACCAGGCTTTGCAGCACGGGCCAGAAGGCGTCGGACAGGCCGCCTGCCGCGAAGAAGCCCAGCCAGCTGTCGAACTGCCGGTCGGCCAGCATCAGGCGGGCACTGCGCTCCAACAGCGTCATGTCGTTGGTGACCTGGCCCGTGATGTCCACGGGGTTGCGCGGCGCGGCAAACGGCACCCATTCGCGCAGCTGGCGCTGGGCCGCATCGGACAGCGGTGCCACGTCCAGGCCGGCTGCGCTGGCGTCGTCGGCCATCATGGCGCCCACGCCGCCCGAGACCGTGAACAGTCCGATGGACCGCCCCTTGGGGGCCCGCGCGATGGAGGCGCTGGCCGCCAGCGCGAAGAAGTCGGTGATGGAATGCGCGCGCAGCACACCGTAGCGGCGGAACACCGCGTCATAGACGGCATCGTTGCCCGCCAGCGAGGCCGTGTGCGATGCGGCGGCGGCCGCGCCCAGGGCGCTGGTGCCCACCTTGCACATGACCACGGGCTTGCCGCGCTCCTGCGCCAGGGCCAGGGCCGCGCGCAGCCGGGGGCCGTCGCGGCAGCCCTCCATGTAGGCCATGATCACGTCGGTCTCGGGGTCCTGGGCCAGCCAGGCCAGGCCATCGGCCAGCTGCACATCGGCCTCGTTGCCCGTGGTGGCCCACAGCGACAGGCCCAGCCCGCGCTCGCGCGCCAGGCTGTAGGCATAGGCCCCGAAGGCGCCCGACTGGCTGACTATGCCGATGCGCCCGGGCCGCACCAGGCCGCCGCCCGGCGCGGGCGAGAACGTGGCGTAGACCTGGTGGCCGGGGCGCATGAAGCCCAGGCAGTTCGGGCCGATGAGGCGTATGCCCGCCTCCTGCGCGCGCCGCGCCAGCGCCTGCTGGGCGGCCGTGCCGTCGGAGCCGGTCTCGGCATAGCCCGAGGAAAACAGCACCATGGACTGCACGCGCGCGGCGGCCGCATCCTCCAGCACGCCGGCCACCTGCGACTGTGGCACGGCGACGATGGCCAGGTCCACCGGCGCGCCGATGGCGGCCAGCCGCTCGTGCGCGGGCAGGCCCTGCACGCGGCTGGCGCGCGGGTTCACCGCATACAGCGCGCCGCCGTAGCCGAAGCGCAGCAGGTAGTCCAGCGGAATGCCGCCGATCTTGCTGGCCTGGTCCGAGGCGCCGACCACGGCGATGGAGCGCGGCGCGAACAGCGCGTCGAGCCGGGAAGTGTCGAAGCAATGGCTGTCGGTCATGTGTGTCCCTCAGAAGTTGTGGCGCACGCCCAGCGCCAGGGACCGCACGCCGTCGCCGCTGTTGGCGGCCACCGGCACGTTGGCGATGGCGGCCGAGGCATTGGCCGCGTTGCCCAGCTGCAGCCAGCGTGCGTAGAGCACGGTGCGCTTGCTCAGCGCGTAGTCGTAGCCCAGCGTCCAGGTGTTCTGGGCGCGGTCCGTGCCGCCCACCTCGCGCCGCGCCACCGAGACCAGCAGCTTGGAGCGCGCATCCACGCTCCAATCGGCGCCCAACTGGGCCAGCCTCGCCTTGGGTGTGCCGGCGCGGTCCACGCGGTTGATGACGTAGTTGCCCGTCAGGCGCAGCCCATTCAGGGCTTCCCAGCTGGCCGACAACGCCTGGTACTGGCTGGTGGCGGGCGCGGCCACGGGTGCGGCGGCGCTGCCTTCCACGGACTTCTGGAAGCTGTAGGCCAGGAACCAGGGCTTCTGGTTCCAGCCCAGCGTGGCGCCGTAGAGGCGGCCGTTGCTGCTGTTCGGCGAAGCCACTTCGCCAAAGGAATAGGCCAGGTCCGCCAGCCAGGGCTGGCCTGCCGGCGTGCGGTAGCGCACCAGGTTGTTGGCCCGCGCCGCAAACGGCCGCAGGCCGGCCTGGGCATCGGTGGCCGACACCAGGTTCAGCGAGGAAAACAGCGCGTTCATGCCCAGCGGATCGGCCCGGAACAGCGCGCCGAACATGGGCGTGTACATGCGGCCCATCTCCACGGCGCCCCAGCCGCTGTTCAGCCCCACCCAGGCCTGGCGCGTGAAGGCCAGGCCCGGGCCGGGAAGGGTGCCCTGGCCCGTGTCCGGCGCCACGCCGGCCTCCAGCATGAACTGGGCACGCAGGCCGCCGCCCAGGTCCTCGCTGCCGCGAAAGCCGATGCGCGATGCCGCGCTGCCCCCGTCCTCCAGCCGGCTCAGGCGCGTGGCGCCCGACCTTGCGCTGTTGATGTGGACGTCGACGATGCCGAACATCTCCACGCTGCCCTGGGCCCACGCGGACATGCCCAGGGCCGCCATGCCGCCGGCGGCCAGCCAATGCTTGTGCTTCACGAACTTGTCTCCTTGGTAGCGCCCCGGATGCTTTGCCCGGTGGCTTGCTTGCTACTATCCCGAGCGACAGGGATGCACTCTGTCAAGCCATTGACAAATGGCGGTACATGGGCACCGGACTAACCCGGGGCCTTCGACATCGTGAGAGAACCATGCGCTCCAAGCCTGCTCCCGTGGCCGACCCTTCGGCGCTGATCCGCCGCGCCCTGGGCCTGTGCCGCATGCTGCGCAACTGGCCGCCCGAGGTGCTCGATGAGCTGACGGCGCTGTCCCGCCTGGGCCGCTACGAGCGCCACCAGCAGGTGCGCGCCGCCGACCCCAAGCGGCGCGAGGTGCTGGTGGTGGCTTCGGGCTGCGTGGAAGTGGGCGGCGTGGACGCCACGGGCTCGCGCTTCGTGCTGTCCATGCACAGCGCGGGCGACATCGTCGGCCTGGCGCGGCTGCTGGAGCACACGCAATTCGTCTACGACTACCACGCGCACCAGCCCACCGTGCTGGTGGAGATCCCCGGCGAGTCTTTCCTGGCCCTGCTCGATGCCCATCCGCTGCTGTGGAAGGACATCTGCCTGCTGGTGCTGGCACGCATGCACGAGCTGATCGTCGTCCAGCAGCGCCACGCCTTCAGCAACATTGACAACCGCGTGGCCGAGCTGCTGGCGCGGCTGGCCCCCACGCATGGCCAGCCCGCGCCCGACGGGCAGGGCGTGGTGCTGCGCATCTCGCAGAGCGATCTGGCCGCCATGCTGTCGGTATCGCGCCAGACCATCAACAAGGAGCTGCGCCTGCTGGAGCAGCGCGGCCTGCTGCAGGCCGCCTATGGGCGGCTGACGCTGGTCGATCTTGCCGGCCTGGGGCGCGCGGCCGCAGCCGGCCCGGCAATGGGACAATAGCGCACCATGACCGCCTCCACCGACACCCTCACGATCACCCGTCCCGATGACTGGCACCTGCACGTGCGCGATGGCGAAGCCATGCGCAGCGTGGTGCCGCATACGGCCGCGCAGTTTGCGCGCGCCATCATCATGCCCAACCTCAAGCCGCCGGTGACCACCGCCGAGCAGGCGCTGGAGTACAAGCAGCGCATTCTCTCGGCCGTGCCCGAGGGCATGGTCTTCGAGCCGCTGATGACGCTGTACCTCACCGACAACCTGCCGCCCGAGGAAATCGTGCGCGCCAAGGCGGCCGGCGTCGTGGCCTGCAAGCTCTACCCGGCAGGCGCCACCACCAACAGCGACCACGGCGTCACCGACCTGCGCAAGATCTACCCCACGCTGCAAGCCATGCAGCGCGAAGGCCTGCTGCTGCTGGTGCACGGCGAAGTCACCAGCAGCGACATCGACCTGTTCGACCGCGAAGCCGCCTTCATCGACCAGCACCTGATCCCGCTGCGCCGCGACTTCCCCGAACTCAAGATCGTCTTCGAGCACATCACCACGCGCGAAGCCGCCCAGTACGTGACCGAGGCCGACCGCTTCGTGGGCGCCACCATCACGCCCCAGCATCTGCTGTTCAACCGCAACGCCATCTTCACGGGCGGCATCCGTCCCCACTACTACTGCCTGCCCGTGCTCAAGCGCGAGACGCACCGCCTGGCCCTGGTCGAGGCAGCCACCAGCGGCCTGCCCAAGTTCTTCCTGGGCACGGACAGCGCGCCGCACGCGGCCCATCTCAAGGAACACGCCACGGGCTGCGCGGGCTGCTACAGCGCCCATGCCGCCATCGAGATGTATGCCGAGGCCTTCGACAATGCCGGCGCGCTGGACAAGCTCGAAGCCTTCGCCAGCTTCAACGGCCCGGACTTCTACAGCCTGCCGCGCAACACCGGCAAGATCACCCTGGTGCGCGAGAGCTGGACGCCGCCGGACAGCTTCGCCTTCGGCGAGGCGCAACTGAAGCCGCTGCGCTCCGGCGAAGCCCTGCCCTGGAAGCTGGTTTAAGCTGGCGGGACTGCCACCCGCCAGAGGATTGCCATGCCTGAGCCGCAACCGCGCATCGCCCTGCTGATCGACGCCGACAACGCGCCGGCCGAGATGATCGACGAGATCCTGACCGAGCTGTCGACCTTCGGCGTCATCGACATCCGCCGCGCCTACGGCAACTGGACCAAGCATTCGCTCAGCGGCTGGCAGCGCAAGCTGCTGGATTTCGCACTGCGGCCCATGCAGCAGTTCGACTACTCCAAGCACAAGAACGCCACCGACATGGCGATGACCGTGGACGCCATGGAGCTGCTCTACACCGAGCGGCCCGACGCCTTCGGCATCGTCTCCTCCGACGCCGACTTCACCCCGCTGGTGATGCACCTGCGCTCCAAGGGCGCGGCCGTCTACGGCTTCGGCATGGCGCAGACACCCCAACCCTTCGTCAATGCCTGCTCGCGCTTCCTGTACCTGGAAGCGCTGGGCGAGGCGGCGCCCGCCAACGGCAATGGCCAGGACGCCGCGCATGAGGCAGGCCAGGCGGCGGTGCCGCCCGTGGCTGCATCGGCCGCCGCCGCGCCCCAGCCGCCCAACGGTGCCGGCAAGGAACGCGCGCCGGCCCAGGCCGAGCAGGCACCTGCCTCCTTGTCCGCTCCCGAGCCGCAGCGCCCCTGCCTGCGCGTTCCTTCGCAGGAGCTGCGCCAGGACACGCGCCTGCTGAACATGCTGCGCAGCGCCGTCAACGCCACGCAGGACGAAAGCGGCTGGGCCCATGTGGGCGCCGTGGGAGCGCAGATCGGCAACAAGGCCTCGTTCGATGCGCGCAACTACGGCTATGCCACGCTCACCAAGCTGCTGGCGGCCACGCAGGCCTTCGAGATGCGCGACGAAGGCACCTCGCGCGTGGCCGTGCGTGACAAGCGCCTGGCCAAGGCGCAGTCCAGGCCGTCCGGCAATTGACGTTTCCCATCGACTGGAATGCGCCCTGGCTGCAGGGGCTGCAAACGCAGGGCAGGGCGGCCTGCCTGCAGGTTGCGCAGGGCCGGCCGGTCTGGCAGGCCTTGCAGTCACTGGCCGACGCACAGGCGCTGCCCTGGCGCTTTGTGCCCCAGCACGATCTGCCCGAAGGCATGGCCTACGAGCAATTCATCTTCGAGACGCACTGCATTCCCACGCGCGACAACCTGCATGACTTCTTCAACGGCCTGATCTGGCTGCGCTGGCCTGCGCTCAAGCAGCGCTGCAATGCCCTGCAGGCCGGCGCCATTGCCCAGGCGGGCGTGGGCGCGCAGCGCGGGCCGCTGCGCGATGCCGTCACCGTGCTGGACGAGAACGGCGCCCTGCTGCTGGCGCCGGCCGCGCTGTGCGAGGCGCTGCGCCACCGGCGCTGGCACCAGCTCTTCGTGGAGCAGCGCGCACTATGGCGCCAGGCCAGGCTGCTGCCCATAGGCCATGCGCTGCTGGAAAAGCTGGTGCAGCCGCGCAAGCCCATCACGGCCCATGTGCTGTGCGTGCACACGGATGGTGCAGGCGTCACGCCGGCTTCTGGCGCAGCGGATATCGACGCCTGGCTGGCCGCCAGCGCCTGGCTGGAGCCGGACACGCTGGCGGCCAAGCCTTTTGCGCCCTTGCCGGTGCTGGGCGTGCCCGGCTGGTGGCGCGAAAACGAGAACTTTTCCTTCTATGATGACTCTCTCGTGTTCCGGGCGCCCCGTTCCGTACAAGCATCACAACAAGGAATGACAACGGCGCAGGACCCGGCTTGAAAACAGCCGGTGCGGCCCTCACTTTTCAACGCTGCAGGGCCCAGATCCTTCCCCCTTTCCCCACTTTGTGGAGAACCCACTGATGAAACGCATCGCACTTTTTCTATTGACCAACGTCGCCGTCGTGGTGGTGCTGGGCATCGTCGCCAGCCTGCTGGGCGTCAACCGCTTCCTGACCTCCAATGGCCTGAACCTCGGGGCCCTGCTGGGCTTCGCCTTCATCATGGGCTTTGGCGGCGCCATCATCTCGCTGCTGATCTCCAAGCCGCTGGCCAAGTGGAGCTCGGGCGTGCACGTGATCAATGAGCCGCGCAACGCCGATGAGGCCTGGATCGTCAACACCGTGCGCGGCTTCGCCGACCGTGCCGGCATCGGCATGCCCGAAGTCGGCATCTACGAGGGCGAGCCCAATGCCTTCGCCACCGGCGCCTTCAAGAACTCGGCCCTGGTGGCCGTGTCCACGGGCCTGCTGGAAGGCATGACGCGCGAAGAGGTGGAGGCCGTGATCGGCCACGAGGTCGCCCACATCGCCAATGGCGACATGGTGACCATGACCCTGATCCAGGGCGTGATGAACACCTTCGTGGTCTTCCTGTCGCGCGTCATCGGCTATGCCGTGGACAGCTTCCTGCGCAAGAACGACGAAAGCAGCTCGGGTCCCGGCATCGGCTACTACGTGACCACCATCGTGCTGGACATCGTACTGGGCTTCCTGGCCGCCATCATCGTGGCCTGGTTCTCGCGCCAGCGCGAATTCCGCGCCGACGCGGGTGCCGCCCAGCTCATGGGCCGCAAGCAGCCCATGATGAACGCCCTGGCCCGCCTGGGCGGCATGCACCCCGGCGAGCTGCCCAAGAGCGTGGCCGCCATGGGCATTGCCGGTGGCATCGGCAAGCTGTTCTCGACCCACCCGCCGATCGAAGAGCGCATTGCCGCGCTGCAAAACGCGCAGAACCTCTGATTCAGGATCAGGTTCGACACGCTGGAGCCTGTCCAGTGGGGCCCGGTCATCGACTGGGCTCCGCTTTCCGAAGCCCCATCAGAAATGCTTGTCCGGTGCTGCATTTATGCGAATGTAGTAACGTACAAGCATTTTCTTTGACGGAGGTGCGTCATGCAGATTTCGACCTTCAGCAGCCGTGAATTCAACCAGCATGTTTCCGCTGCCAAGAAAGCGGCCAGTGGTGACGACGTGGTCTACATCCTGGACCGGGGGCAACCTGCCCACGTGCTGATGAGCATTGAGAAATTCCGTGAACTGTCGGGGCAGACCCGGAACATTCTTCAATTGCTGGCCATGCCCGAGGCCGCCGATATCGATTTTGACATTGAGCGCGCGAAGGATTTGCCGCGCGCCGTGGACCTGTCCTGATGTATCTGGTGGACTCCAACGTCGTTTCCGAACTGCGCAAGGCATCGTCGGGCCGCGCGAACGATGGCGTTGTGGCCTGGGCGCAATCGGTCGCGGCCGAGTCCCTTTTCATCAGCGCGATCACGCTGATGGAGCTGGAGAAAGGCGTGCAGTTGAAAGCCCGGCAAGACCCGATTGCCGGGCAGGTGCTGCGCCGCTGGCTGGTGGAGCGCGTGTTCACGGCCTTTCAGGGGCGTGTACTGCCAGTGGATGCGATGGTGGCCATGGAAAACGCGGCCTACCACGTGCCTGCGCCGCGGCCGCTGGCCGACAGCCTGATCGCGGCCACGGCGAAGGTGCATGGCTTGTGCGTGGTCACCCGCAACATCAAGGACTTCGAGCCGTTCCAAGTTCATGGAGTGCGCGTCTTGAACCCTTGGATGTAGGGCCCGTCTCAACCCCACGTACAGCCAGACTTGATCTTTACCCAGGCTTCACAAGCCCCTGTCAACAACCGGCAGGGGCTTTTTCGTTGTATCTGCATGGCCGCCCGAAGTGCGGCCAGGAGTGCATCGTGAAGTCTGTATCGATTCAAACGCCGGGCCGTCGCCTGGTTCCGGCCCTGGTCCTGGCTGCCGCCACCGTGGCATTGACCGGCTGCGTGGTGGCGCCTGCCTATCCCGTAGGTCCTTCGGGCGAGGTGGTCTACGCGCCCATGGCGCCGCCGCCCCTGCAGACCGAGGTCATTCCGGTCGCTCCCTCGCCCGTCCATGTCTGGATCGGCGGCTCCTGGGGCTGGGGTGGCGGCCGCTATGCCTGGCGCCCCGGCTACTGGGCCGCGCCGCCGCATCCCGGCTATGCCTGGCGTCCGCACGGCTGGGACCATGGCCCGCGTGGCTGGTACCAGCGTCCGGGCGGCTGGTACCGCCGCTGATTCAGGTGGCAGCAGCGTCGCCGCTGCCGCTGCCGCCCTGGCCGGCCTTGGCCAGCAGGAAGTCGATGCAGGTGCGCACGGCCCGCGTCTGGTGGCGGTCGGGCAGGTACAGCAGGTACATGTGGGTGCCGAAGATGCTCAGGCGGTACTCCTGCAGGGTCAGCACCACCTCGCCGCTGGCCACCTTGTCCTGCACCACGTAGTCGGGCACCAGGCCCACGCCCAGGCCCGCCAGAATGCCCTGACGCAGGAAGGGGAAGTGCTCGGAGATCATGGTCGGCGCCAGCAGCACCTCCTGGCGGTCCGTTCCCTGGTAGGCCGACAGGCGCAGCTGGCGGCCCATCACGCCGGCCGTGATCAGCGGGCTGTTGCGCAGCTCGTAGAGCGTGGCGGGCAGGCCGTGCTGCTGCGCATACTCGCGTGAGGCGCAGGCCACGTAGTGCACATTGCCCAGGCTGCGCGCAATCACCGACAGCGGCGGCTCCTGGATCACGCGGATGGCGATGTCCACCTCGTCGCGCAAATGGTCGGCCCGGTTCTCGAACAGCACATCCAGCACGATGGCCGGATACAGCCGCTTGAACTCGATCAGCCAGTCGCTCATCACGATCTGTCCATAGCCGCTGGGCACGCTCAGCCCCACGCGCCCTGCCATCCCCTGGCCCAGCGACGTGATCGTCTCGCGCGCCGACATCATCTCGTTCTGGATCGCGCGGCCATGCTCGTACATCCGCAGCCCCACCTCGGTAGGCTCCACGCGCCGCGTGGTGCGCCGCACCAGCTGCACCCCCACCGATTTTTCGAGCTGCGTCAGGTGATAGCTCACATTGGCCCGCGTCATCTTCAGCTTGCGCGCCGCCTGGCTCAGATTGCCGCTATCGATGATTTCCACCAGCAGGGTCAGCGAGTTCAGATCCATAGGTATGTCCAGATACTTTGCTTCGCCCACAGCCTATGAAACTGGCGCGCTCCAAAGCCAGGGGCAGCGAGGAAGGGCCTACGCCGGCCGCGCCGCCCCGCACCGAGGCTGTCGTCCCCCTCCCTTGCGAAGCAAGCAGAGAGGGGGAAGGCGCGCAAGCGCCTCAGGGGGTGTTCAACACTGTCAAATACGTTTTTACAGTCTGTCAATCATTCATGGGATTGTAAAGAACCATTGTCGTGGCAAGAATGGATGTTTTGAGTGGAAAACCCAAGTTCGGAGACATGCAGATGAGCGAACAAGCCCAGGCTTCCGTGGTCCAGACCCGCCTTGATGGTGCTGTGCTGGTGGTCAGCATCAACAACCCCCCCGTGAATGCCCTGGGCCAGGCCGTGCGCGCCGGCCTGCTGGCTGCCGTGGAGCAGGCCGAATCGGATGCCGCCGTCAAGGCCGTGCTCATCGTGGGTGAGGGCAAGGCCTTCATCGCCGGAGCAGACATCCGCGAATTCGGCAAGCCCGCCATGCCGCCCTCGCTGCCCGAGGTGCTCAATCGCCTCGAAGCCTCCGACAAGATCGTGGTCGCCGCCATCCATGGCCCGGCCCTGGGCGGCGGCCTGGAAGTGGCCATGTCGGCCCACTACCGCCTGGCTTTGCCGGCTGCCAAGCTCGGCCTGCCCGAAGTCAACCTGGGCCTGCTGCCCGGCGCTGGCGGCACGCAGCGCGCACCGCGCCTGATGGGCGTGAAGGCGGCCGCCGACCTCATGCTCAGCGGCAAGCACCTGTCGGCCAAGGCCGCGCTGGCCGCCGGCCTGGTGGACAAGCTGGTGGACGGCACCGACGCCACGGCCGCAGGCCTGGTCTACGCCAACGAGCTGCTGGCATCCAATACCGCGCCGCGCCGCACGCGTGACATCGAGATTGCCGACAAGGCCGCCGCCCTGGCCGAACTCGACGCGCTGGCCGCCGAGACCGCCAAGAAGAGCCGCGGCCTGTTCTCGCCGCTGAAGATCGTGGAATGCGTGCGCGCCGCCGTGGAGCTGCCCTTCGACGAAGGCATCGCCAAGGAGCGTGCCCTGTTCGTGGAATGTCTGAACAGCCCGCAGCGCGCCGGCCTGATCCACGCCTTCTTCGCCGAGCGCGAAACCGCCAAGATTCCCGAAGCCAAGGCCGCTGCGCCGCGCCACTTTGCCAAGATCGCCGTCATCGGCGGCGGCACCATGGGCGCCGGTATCACGGTGTCCGCGCTGGACGCGGGCCTCACGGTGACCATGATCGAGCGCGACGCCGACTCCATCGCGCGCGGCCAGGCCAATGTGGAGAAGGTCTACAACGGCCTGATCGCCAAGGGCCGCATGACCGAGGAGGCCAAGGCCGCCGTCATGGCGCGCTACACACCCAGCACCTCCTATGACGACATCAAGGATGTGGACCTGGTGATCGAGGCCGTGTTCGAGGACCTCGAAGTCAAGAAGGCCGTGTTCAAGGAACTGGACCGCGTCTGCAAGCCCGGCGCCGTGCTGGCCACCAACACCTCCTACCTGGACATCGACGCCATTGCCGCCGCGACCTCGCGCCCGCAGGACGTGATCGGCCTGCACTTCTTCAGCCCCGCCAACATCATGAAGCTGCTGGAGATCGTGGTGCCCGCCAAGGTGGCGCCCGACGTGGTGACCACGGCCTTCGAGCTGGCCAAGCGCATGAAGAAGGTGCCCGTGCGTGCCGGCGTCTGCGACGGCTTCATCGGCAACCGCATCCTGGCCGTCTACAAGCAGGCTGCCGACTACATCATGGAAGACGGCGCCAGCCCCTACGAGATCGACGAGGCCGTGCGCGGCTTCGGCTACCCGATGGGCCCGTTCCAGGTCACCGACCTGGCCGGCGGCGACATCGGCTGGGCCACGCGCAAGCGGCGCGCGGCCACGCGCGATCCCAAGGCCCGCTACGTCGAAGTGGCCGACCGCGTCTGCGAGCGCGGCTGGTTCGGCCAGAAGACGGGCCGTGGCTTCTACCTCTACCCGCAGGGCGCACGCGTCGGCCAGCCCGACCCCGAAGTGCTGGCCATCGTCGATGCCGAGCGCGCCAAGAAGGGCGTGACGCCGCGCCAATTCACCCCTGAGGAAATCATGCGCCGCTACATGGCCGCCATGGTCAACGAAGGCGCCAAGGTGGTGGAAGAGGGCATTGCCCTGCGCCCGCTGGACGTGGACGTGACCTTCCTGTCCGGCTACGGCTTCCCGCGCTTTCGTGGCGGCCCCATGAAGTGGGCCGACATGCAAGGTCTGGACAAGGTGCTGGCCGACATCCGCGAATTCGCCAAGGAAGACGCGCTGTTCTGGAAGCCCGCTCCCCTGCTCGAAAAGCTGGTCGCCGAAGGCCGCGATTTCGAAAGCCTGAACAAGGCAGCGTAAGCCGCCCCCGCGTTTCCCCGCCATGCCCTTGACCCGCTCCGTCCAACGCAGAGCGGGCAGGGCCATGCACAACCACAACAATTTTCCAGAGACAAGCAAGGACCGACCATGCGCGAAGCCGTCATCGTTTCCACTGCCCGCACGCCCCTGACCAAGTCGCACCGCGGCGAGTTCAACGTCACGCCCGCTGCCCAGCTGGCGGCCTTCTCGGTCAAGGCCGCGGTCGAGCGCTCGGGCATCGACCCGGCCATGATCGAGGACCTGATCCTGGGCTGCGGCAACCCCGACGGCTTCCAGGGCCGCAACCTGGGCCGCCAGACCGTGCTGCGCGCCGAGCTGCCCCTGTCCATCGCGGGCACGACCATCACGCGCTTTTGCGCCTCGGGCCTGCAGTCCATCGCCATCGCGGCGGGCCGCATCGTGGCCGAGGGCGTGGACGCCATGCTGGCCGGCGGCGTCGAGACCATCTCGGGCATCCGCCCCGGCAACAACCTGCCCACCGACATGGACCCCTGGCTGGTCGAGCACAAGCCCGCGCTGTACATGGCCATGATCGACACGGCCGACATCGTGGCGCGCCGCTACGGCATCAGCCGCGAGGACCAGGACGCCTTCTCGCTGCAAAGCCAGCAGCGCACGGCCGCCGCCCAGGCCGCCGACCTGTTCAAGGACGAAATCATTGCCTGCGCCACGCGCATGGCCGAGAAGAACAAGGACACGGGCGAGATCACCTACCGCGACGTGGTCGCCACCAAGGACAACTGCAACCGCGCCTCCACCACGTTGGAAGGCCTGGCCAAGCTGGAACCCGTCAAGGGCCCGGACCAGTTCATCACGGCCGGCAATGCCTCGCAGCTGTCCGATGGATCGTCGGCCTGCGTGCTGATGGAAGCCAGGCAGGCCGAGCGCCTGGGCCTGTCCCCGCTGGGCGCCTTCCGCGGCTTTGCCGTGGCCGGCTGCGAGCCTGACGAAATGGGCATCGGCCCCGTCTTCGCGGTCCCCAAGCTGCTGGCGCGCCACGGC
Organism: Delftia sp. WSY_10; assembly: GCF_043104705.1. Classification (NCBI taxonomy): domain Bacteria; kingdom Pseudomonadati; phylum Pseudomonadota; class Betaproteobacteria; order Burkholderiales; family Comamonadaceae; genus Delftia; species Delftia sp. WSY_10. The sequence continues at coordinate 685,958 of NZ_JBICKY010000056.1, forward strand.
CTCAAGGTCGAGGACATCGACCTGTGGGAACTCAACGAGGCCTTCGCCTCCCAGGCCCTGTACTGCCAGCGCAAGCTGGGCATTCCCAACGAGCGCCTGAACGTCAACGGCGGCGCCATCTCCATCGGCCATCCCTTCGGCATGACGGGTGCGCGCCTGGCCGGCCACATCCTGCTGGAAGGCCGGCGCCGCAAGGCCCGGGACGCGTCAGTCAAGTGGGGCGTGGTCACCATGTGCATCGCTGGTGGCATGGGCGCCGCAGGCCTGTTCGAAATTTATTGAGGACACAGCAATGGATTTGCAATTTACGACTGAAGAACTGGCCTTCCGCGACGAGGTTCGCGGCTTCCTCAAGGACAAGCTGCCCGAGGACCTGTCGCACAAGGTCAAGAACGGCCTGCAGCTGACCAAGCAGGACATGGAGCGCTGGCACGCCATCCTCAACGAGCGCGGCTGGCTGGCCAACCACTGGCCCGAGCAGCACGGCGGCCCGGGCTGGAGCGCGGTGCAGAAATTCATCTTCGAGCATGAATGCGCACTGGCGGGCACGCCGCGCATCGTGCCCTTCGGGCTGAGCATGCTGGGCCCCGTCCTGATCAAGTACGGCAACGAGGCGCAGAAGGCCCACTGGCTGCCGCGCATCCTCAATGGCGCCGACTGGTGGTGCCAGGGCTATTCGGAGCCGGGTTCGGGCTCGGACCTGGCCTCGGTCAAGACGTCGGCCGTGCGCGATGGAGATCACTACATCGTCAACGGGCAGAAGACCTGGACCACGCTGGGCCAGCACGCCAACATGATCTTCTGCCTGGTGCGCACCAACCGCGAGGCCAAGGCGCAGCAGGGCATCAGCTTCCTGCTGGTGGACATGAACTCGCCCGGCGTGGAAGTGCGCCCCATCATCACGCTGGACGGCGAGCACGAGGTCAACGAAGTCTTCTTCACCGACGTCAGGGTGCCCGTGGAGAACCTGGTCGGCGAGGAGAACAAGGGCTGGACCTACGCCAAGTACCTGCTGACCTACGAGCGCACCAACATCGCGGGCGTGGGCTTCTCGGTGGCCGGCCTGGAAAAGCTCAAGGCCGTCGCCGGCCGCATGCTGCGCAACGGCAAGCCGCTGACGCAGGACCCGCTGTTCGCGGCCCGCCTGGCCAAGGTCGAGATCGACCTGGAGAACATGAAGACCACCAACCTGCGCGTGATCGCCGCCGTGGCCGGCGGCGGCGTGCCGGGCGCCGAAAGCTCCATGCTCAAGATCCGCGGCACCGAGATCCGCCAGGAAATCCTGTCCCTGGTGCGCCGCGCCATGGGGCCGTACGCCGCGCCCTTCATCGAAGAGGCCCTGCAGGCCGGCTACGACCAGCCCGCCATCGGCGACGCGGCTGCCGCCACGGCCGCCGCCGCGTACTTCAACTACCGCAAGCTGTCGATCTTCGGCGGCTCCAACGAAATCCAGAAGAACATCATCTCCAAGATGATCCTCGGCCTCTGATCCGGCAAGGAAAACGGAACATGAACTTCGAACACACCGAAGACCGCCGCATGCTGGCGGACAGCCTCAACCGCTTCGTCTCCGAGCAGTACGCCATCGAGGCGCGCAACCACGTCGCCTATGGCGAGGAAGGCCACAGCCCGCTGCTGTACGGGCAGTTCGCGGACATCGGCGCCATCGGCGCGCTGTTCCCGGAAGACGCTGGCGGCTTCGGCGGCCAGGGCTTCGACATCAGCGTGGTCTTCGAATGCCTGGGCCGTGGCCTGGTGGCCGAGCCGCTGCTGGGCGCCCTGGTCGTGGGCCAGGCCCTGATCGCGGCCGGCAGCGATGCGCAAAAGGAACAGCTGGCAGCCATCATCGGCGGCACGTCCATCGCGGCCCTGGCCCATGACGAGCCTGGCAGCCACTACGAGCTCAACAACGTCGCCACCACGGCCGTGCGCAGCGGCGACGGCTGGGTGCTGAACGGCGCCAAGGGCGTGGTCGCCTTCGGCGAGAAGGCCGACCTGCTGCTGGTCTCGGCCCGCACCTCGGGCAGCCAGTACGACGAGGCCGGCATCAGCCTGTTCCTGGTCCCCGGCAATGCCGCAGGCATCCAAAAGCGCGGCTACAACCGCATCGAAGGCGGCCGCGCGGCCGAGCTGGTGCTGGACAAGGTGCAGGTCGGCGCAGACGCCCTGCTGGGCGAAGAAGGCCGGGGCCTGTCCCTGCTGGAACGTATCAGCGGCTACGCCGTGCTGGCGCTGACCGCCGAGGCCGTGGGCGCCATGGACGTGGCCAAGGACCAGACGCTGGAGTACCTGCGCACGCGCAAGCAGTTCGGCGTGCCCATCGGCAGCTTCCAGGCCCTGCAGCACCGCATGGCCGACCTGCTGCTGGAAGTGGAGCAGGCGCGCTCGGCCGTGATCAACGCGGCCGCCGCCATTGCGGACGAAGACCGCGTGGCGCGCGAGAAGGCCCTGTCGGCCGCCAAGTACAGCATCGGCCGCATCGGCACCCTGGTGGCCGAGGAAAGCATCCAGATGCATGGCGGTATCGGCATGACCTGGGAGCTGCCCCTGGCCCACTACGCCAAGCGCCTGGTCATGATCGACCACCAGTTCGGCGACGAGGACCATCACCTCTCCCGCTACATCGCACTCGGCTCGCAACACTGAGCCAAGGAAAGCCGCCATGACCGAAGCGAACCAAGTCCTGCTGACCCGCCGCGAAGGCGCCGTGCTGGTGCTGTCCAACAACAACGTGGCCGCGCGCAATGCGCTGTCGCCCGAGTTCTACGCGGCCGTCTCGGCGGCGCTCAAGAGCGCGGCGACCGACCCTACCGTGGGCGCCGTGGTGCTCACGGGCGAGGGCGGCCACTTCTGCGCGGGCGGCGACCTGCGCCAGCTGGCCAAGCGCCGCGAGCTGCCTGTGCAGGAGCGACGTGCCAAGCTCGAAGGCCTGCATGACCTGATCCGCAGCGTGCGCGACTTTCCCAAGCCCGTGATCGCCGCCGTCGAAGGCGCGGCGGCCGGCGCGGGCCTGTCGCTGGCCCTGGCCTGCGACATGCTGGTGGCGGCGAAGAACGCCGTGTTCTCGGTCGCCTACGTCAAGGTCGGCCTCACGCCCGATGGCGGCGCCACCGCCTTCCTGGCCGAGTTCGTCTCGCGCCAGGTGCTGACCGAGCTGTGCCTGACCGGCGAGCGCATCAGCGGCGAGCGCCTGCACGCCCTGGGCCCCGTCAACCGCCTGTCCGAACCGGGCCAGGCCCAGGCCGACGCCGTGGCGCTGGCCGCCCAGGTGGCCACCGGCCCCGACCAGGCCATGGCCCTGATCAAGGACCTGTGCCGCCAGGCGCCGCGCAACACGCTGGAAGAGCAGCTGGAGCTGGAGGCGCAGTACATGGTGCGCTCGCAGGAGAGCGAGGAATCGCGCGAAGGCATTGGCGCCTTCCTCGAAAAGCGCGCTGCCGACTTCACCAAGCTGCGCGGCTGAAATGAAGCACCCCCTGAGCGGCTGCGCCGCTTCCCCCTCTCTCGCTACGCGGGAGGGGGACGGCGCCCTCGCTGCGGGGCGGCCCTTGCTAGGCGCCCCGGGTTTGGGCCACGCCAGTTGCAAGGGTTATGAGCCGTATGGACGTTGTTGAATAGAGGAATCTCAAGGAGACAAGATGGCAAGCAAGGAAAAATCGGGCGACATCGACTTCCCGCTGGAGGGTGTGCGCGTGCTCGACCTCTCGCGCGTGTTCGCGGGGCCGCTGTGCGGCATGGTGCTGGCCGACTTCGGCGCCGAAGTGGTCAAGGTCGAGCACCCGGGCCGCGGCGACGACACGCGCGACTGGGGCCTGCGCATCGGCAAGACCGAGACCACCTACTACAACAGCATGAACCGCAACAAGCGGTCCATCACGCTGGACCTGCAGACCCCCGAGGGCGTGAAGATCGTCCACGACCTGCTGCCCCAGTTCGACGTGGTCATCCACAACTTCAAGACCGGCGGCGCCGAGAAGCTGGGCCTGGGCTACGAACAGCTCAAGGCCATCAAGCCCGGCATCATCTACTGCGCCGTGGCCGGCTATGACAGCAGCGGCCCCGAGGCCAAGCGCCCCGGCTACGACCTGGTCATCCAGGGCGAGGCGGGCCTCATGGCGCTCAACGGCGAGGCCGGCACGCCGCCGCTCAAGTTCGGCGTGGCCGTGGTCGATCTCATGACCGGCATGTACGCGGCCCAGGCCATCCTGGCCGCGCTGTTCCGCCGCGAGCGCACGGGCAAGGGCCGCCTCATCGAGATGGCGCTGTACGACAGCGGCATCATGATCACCGGCTACTACGGCCTGGACGCCATGCAGCTCGGCCATGACCCCGAGCGCTACGGCAATGCCCACCCCTCCATCGTTCCCTACGGCATGTATGAGGCGGCCGACGGCCCGCTGATCATCGCCGTGGGCAACAACGCCCAGTTCGACAAGTTCTGCCGCCAGGTGGTGATGCGCCCCGACATCGTCGAGGACGAGCGTTTCTCCACCAACGTCAACCGCGCCAAGAACCGCCTGGAGCTGGGCCCCATGCTCAAGGAACTGATCCGCTCCTTCCCGCGCGATCTGCTGCTGGAGCGCCTGACGGCCGCCGGCATCCCCTGCGGCCGTGTGGCCGGCCTGCACGAGGCCCTGACCAGCGAGCGCACGCGCCGTGGCGGCCTGCTGCGTGACATGCCCCACCCCGTGGTCGGCACCACGCCCGTGTTCGCGCCGCCCTACCGCCTGGACGGCCAGCGCCTGCCCATACGCCATGCACCGCCCACGCTGGGCGAGGGCACGCGCGAGGTGCTGCACCGGCTGCTGAGCATGAGCGACGAGCAGCTGCAGCAGCTGCAGTCCAAGGGCGTGCTGACCCTGCCCGAGACCCCCGCGCAACAGGGATAAGAGGACCGACCACGCGACTGATTGCACGGGGGCCATTGATGCCCGGCTCCCGACCCGCCAGGTTTGCATGCCGCACCAAGACGGCACCCATAGACAGCAACACCCAGGAGACAAAGCCATGAGCAACCAAGTCACACGCCGCGACATTCTTCAAGGGCTGGCCGCCATCGGCGGCACCAGCCTGCTGGCCACGGGCGCCACCAGCGCCCTCGCACAGGCCGGCAAGCCGGCCGCGTGGCCCACCAAGCCCATCCGCGTGGTCGTGCCCTTCAACGCGGGCGGCGCCACCGACATCATTGCGCGCACCATCGGCGAGGCCCTGGCCAGGCGCGTGGGCCAGCCCGTGGTCATCGACAACCGCGCGGGCGCGGCCGGCATCCTGGGCACGGACGCCGTGGTCAAGGCGCCCGCCGACGGCCACACCCTGCTGGTCTCGCTCAGCACCTCCATGCTGATCAACCAGTTCCTCTACACCAAGCTGCCCTACAACCCGCAAAAGGACATCGCCCTGGTCACCCAGATCGCGGCGGCGCCCGTCACCCTGGTGGTCCATCCCTCGGTGCCGGCCAACAACATGAAGGAACTGCTGGCCTACGTGAAGGCCAACAAGGGCAAGCTCTCGTACGGCTCCTGGGGCGTGGGCTCGTATGCCCATCTGGCCGGTGCCTACATGAGCAAGACCATGGACGCCGACATGACCCATGCCGCCTACAAGGGCGAGGCACCCATGATCCAGGAGCTGATCGGCGGCCAGCTGCAGATGTGCTTTTCCAGCGCGCTCAACACCAAGCCCTTCATCGACTCGGGCAAGCTCAAGGCCATCGGCGTCACCGGCAAGGAGCGCATGGAAATCCTGCCCAAGCTGCCCACCATCCATGAACAGGGCGTCACCGACGACGCCTACGCCATCTACGGCTGGGTGGCCATGGGCGCACCGGCCGGCGTGCCCAAGGAGATCGTGGACCAGCTCTACGGCCACCTGCGCGAAATCGCCAAGGACCCCAAGGTGCTGGAGCGCACCGTGGGAGCAGGCTTCATGCCGCTGATGAACAGCCCGCAGGCCTTCCGCGAGAACTACCAGCGCGACATGCCGATCTGGAAGGCGCTGGTGGAGGAAGCCGGCGCGAAGCTTGATTGATTTTTCCGGCCCGCAGCAGCGGGCCGCCACCGACGACTGCTGAGACAGCTTTGAGAGGAGACTTCATGTACACGCGCAATCCCGCATCCCCGGCACGCCCCACGCGGCGCAGCGTTCTGGCCCTGGCCGCAGCCCCGCTGCTGGCCGGCATGGCCGGCGGCGCCCTGGCCGAGACCGGCTGGCCCAGCAAGATGCTGCGGCTGGTCGTGCCCTTCCCGGCGGGCGGCCCCACCGACACGGCATCGCGCATCGTGGGCCAGAAGCTGGGCGAGCGTCTGAAGCAGACCGTGGTGGTGGAAAACCGCCCCGGCGCCTCCGGCTCCATCGCGGCCGTGCAGGTCGCCAAGAGCCCGGCCGACGGCTACACGCTGATGATGCTGGCCACGCCCACGCTGCTGGCGCCGCACCTGTACAAGAAGGCCGGTTACGACACCGTCAAGGACTTCACGCCCGTGGCCACGGTCTATGACCTGCCCATCGTCATCGTGGTCAACCCCACGCTGCTGCCCGATGTCACCGACCTCAAGAGCCTGATCGCCCACGCCAAGGCGCAGAAGGTCGCGCTCAACTACACCAGCTCGGGCGCAGGCAGCTTCGGCCACCTGAGCATGGAGCTGCTCAAGCAGATGGCCGGCTTCGACATGCAGCACGTGCCCTACAAGGGCGGCGTGCCCGCCATCACCGACACCATCGGCGGCCAGGTGCCCATCATGTATGCCGACCTCGTGGCCGCGCTGCCCCACATCCAGGCCGGCAAGCTGCGCGCCATCGCCGTGGGATCGCCCCAGCGCGTGGCCATGCTGCCCGACACCAAGACCATTGCCGAGCAGGGCATCAAGGGCTACGACGCCGTCTCCTGGGGCGGCCTGCTGGCGCCCCAGGGCACGCCTAAGGCCGTGGTCGACCGCATCGCCAGCGAAGTTCAGCAGATCCTGGCCGACAAGGACATCCAGGACAAGCTGCTCAACGCAGGCGCCATCGCCGCCTACCAGAACCCCGCCCAGCTGGGCCAGCGCATCCAGCAGGACTACACGCGCTGGGGCCAGCTGATCCGCGACAAGGGCATTGCAGTGGAGTGACATCGACATGAAGACACGCATCACCGAACTCTTTGGCATAGAGCACCCCATCATCCAGGGGGGCATGCACCATGTGGGCCTGGCCGAACTGGCCGCCGCTGTCTCCAACGCGGGCGGGCTGGGGCTGATCACGGGCCTGACCCAGCGCACGCCCGAACTGCTGGCGCGCGAGATCGCGCGCTGCCGCGAGATGACGGACAAGCCCTTCGGCGTCAACCTGACCTTCCTGCCCTCGGTCAACCCGCCCGACTACCCGGGCTACGTCAAGGCCATCATCGAAGGCGGCGTCAAGGTCGTGGAGACGGCGGGCAACAACCCGCAGAAATGGCTGCCCGCGCTCAAGGAAGCCGGCATCAAGGTCATCCACAAGTGCACCTCGGTGCGCCATGCGCTCAAGGCCGAGGCCATCGGCTGCGACGCCATCAGCGTGGACGGCTTCGAATGCGGCGGCCATCCGGGCGAGGACGACATTCCCAATTTCATCCTGCTGCCGCGCGCGGCCGAAGAACTGAAGATTCCCTTTGTCGCCTCGGGCGGCATGGCCGACGGCCGCTCGCTGGTGGCTGCGCTGGCGCTGGGCGCCGAGGGCATCAACATGGGCACGCGCTTCATCGCCACCCAGGAAGCGCCCGTGCACGACAACGTCAAGCAGGCCATCGTCGCGGCCAGCGAGCTGGACACGCGCCTGGTCATGCGCCCGCTGCGCAACACCGAGCGCGTGCTGACCAACCCGGCCACCGAGCGCCTGCTGCAAAAGGAGCGCGAGCTGGGCGCGGCCATCACCTTTGCCGACATCGCGCCCGAGGTGGCCGGCGTCTATCCGCGCATCATGCATGACGGCGACATGGACGCAGGCGTCTGGTCCTGTGGCATGGTGGCCGGCCTGATCAACGACGTGCCCACGGTCCAGCAGCTGATCTCCGGCATCATGGACCAGGCCCATGCACTGATCAACGAGCGGTTGGCCGGCCTGGCCCGCTGACCGCCCATCTTCACAGGACTTACGCAAACAGGATGCGACAACGTGCTGCGCCCCATGGCAAGCCGCTTGCCTTGTTCCTTCTTGCGTAGGTCGTACTTCAAAAACCAGGAAAGAGCTTTCTCATGAAAATCCTTGTACCCGTCAAACGTGTCGTGGACTACAACGTGAAGGTCCGCGTGAAGTCGGACGGCACGGGCGTGGACATCGCCAACGTCAAGATGAGCATGAACCCCTTTGACGAAATCGCCGTCGAAGAAGCCGTTCGCCTCAAGGAAAAGGGCGTGGTCACCGAAGTCATCGCCGTCTCCTGCGGCGTGGCCCAGTGCCAGGAAACCCTGCGCACGGCCATGGCCATCGGTGCCGACCGCGGCATCCTGGTGGAGACCACCGAGGAGCTGCAGCCCCTGGCCGTCGCCAAGCTGCTCAAGGCCCTGGTGGACAAGGAGCAGCCCGGCCTGATCATCCTGGGCAAGCAGGCCATCGACGACGATGCCAACCAGACCGGCCAGATGCTGGCGGCCCTGGCCGACCTGCCGCAAGCCACCTTCGCCTCCAAGGTCGAAGTCGCTGGCGACAAGGTGAATGTCACGCGTGAAGTGGACGGCGGCCTGGAAACCCTGGCCCTGAGCCTGCCGGCCGTCATCACCACCGACCTGCGCCTGAACGAGCCGCGCTACGTCACGCTGCCCAACATCATGAAGGCCAAGAAAAAGCAGCTGGACACGGTCAAGCCTGAAGAGCTGGGCGTCGATGTCGCCCCGCGCCTGAAGACGCTCAAGGTGGCCGAGCCCGCCAAGCGCGGCGCTGGCGTGAAGGTGCCCGATGTGGCGACCCTGGTCAGCAAGCTCAAGAACGAAGCCAAGGTCATCTAAAGGAATTCGCAGACATGACATCCCTCGTTATTGCAGAACACGACAACGCTTCCATCAAGAGCGCCACGCTCAACACCGTCACTGCGGCCCTGGCCTGCGGCGGCGACGTGCATGTGCTGGTGGCGGGCGAGAATGCCGGCGCCGCCGCGCAGGCCGCGGCCCAGATCGCTGGCGTTGCCAAGGTCATCCACGCCGATGGCGCCAGCCTGAAGGACGGCCTGGCCGAGAACATCGCGGCGCAAGTGCTGGCGATTGCCTCGAACTACAGCCACATCCTGTTCCCCGCCACCGCCAGCGGCAAGAACGCCGCGCCGCGCGTGGCCGCCAAGCTGGACGTGGCCCAGATCAGCGACATCACCAAGGTGGACAGCGCCGACACCTTCGAGCGCCCCATCTACGCGGGCAACGCCATTGCCACGGTGCAAAGCAGCGACAAGATCAAGGTCATCACCGTGCGTGGCACGGGCTTTGACGCAGCGGCCACCACGGGCGGCAGCGCCCAGGTGGAGCAGCTGGCCGCCGCTGGCGACAGCGGCAAGAGCAGCTTCGTGGGCCGTGAAGTGACCAAGAGCGACCGCCCCGAGCTGACGGCCGCCAAGATCATCGTCTCCGGCGGCCGCGCGCTGGGCAGCAGCGAGAAGTTCAACGAGGTCATGACCCCGCTGGCCGACAAGCTGGGCGCCGCCATCGGCGCCAGCCGCGCAGCGGTGGACGCAGGCTATGCGCCCAATGACCTGCAGGTCGGCCAGACCGGCAAGATCGTGGCGCCCCAGCTGTACATTGCGGCCGGTATTTCCGGCGCCATCCAGCACTTGGCCGGCATGAAGGACTCCAAGGTGATCGTGGCGATCAACAAGGACCCCGAGGCACCGATCTTCTCGGTGGCCGACTACGGCCTGGAAGCCGACCTGTTCCAGGCCGTGCCCGAGCTGGTGCAGTCGCTGTAAGAATGCAAGGCGCCGCACCGGGAGGCGGTGCCAACGGGCCCGGGTGAAGTATCCGGGCCCTGGCCAGAGCGGCACACAAGGCATGTGCCCCGGCCCCACCTGGTTCAGAGATGCAGGAGACAGACATGCAGATTTCCATTGGCCGCCGCAGCCTTGCGCTTGCGGCTGTTGTCTTTGTGGCCACCACGGGCGCCAGCGCGCCGGCATGGGCCCAGGCCAGCGACTTTCCCACGCGCCCGATCACGCTGATCGTGCCCTTCCCCGCAGGCGGCTCCACCGACCGCCACATGCGCACCCTGGCCGACATCGCGGGCAAGCAGCTGGGCCAGGCCATCATCGTGGAGAACAAGCCCGGCGCGGGCGGCACGCTGGGCCCGGGCAACATGTCCCGCACGGCCAAGCCCGATGGCTACACCATCACCCAGTTCCCCATGTCCATGCTGCGCATGGCGCACATGCAGAAGACGGCCTGGAACCCGGTCACGGACTTCACCTACATCATCGGCGTCTCGGGCTACACCTTCGGCTTCACGGTGCGCTCGGACTCGCCCTACAAGAGCTTCAACGAATACATTGCCGCCGCGCGCAAGAGCCCCGGCAAGATCGAGTACGGCTCCACCGGCATAGGCTCCTCGCCCCACCTGCTGATGGAGGAGCTGGCCGAGAACGCCAAGGTCACGCTCAACCACGTGCCCTTCAAGGGCAACGCCGACCTGCAGCAGGCCCTGCTGGGCGGCCACGTGGCCGCGCAAAGCGATGCCTCGGGCTGGGACACCTATGTGGATGGCGGCCAGATGCGCCTGCTCATGACCTTCGGCGAAAAGCGCACCCAGCGCTGGCCCGACGTGCCCACGGCCAAGGAGCTGGGCTATGGCGTGGTCTCCACCTCGCCCTACGGACTGGCCGGCCCCAAGGGCATGGACCCGGCCGTGGTGCGCAAGCTGCACGACGCCTTCAAGAAAGCCATGGATGACCCGCGCCACATCGAGGTGCTCAAGCAGCTGAACCAGGACGCCTGGTACCGCTCCGGCGCCGACTATGCGCAGTGGGTGCGCGAGGCCTATGCCAAGGACAAGGTCCTGATCGACCGCCTGGGCCTGGCCGCCAAGTAGGCCTGTCCTCCAACGCGCCCGCAGGGCCAGGGGGCTGGCGGGCGCAGTCCGCTTGAGATTCGTGAATTCCTGGAACGGAGCCCCTCATGACTGTTACCCTGCCTTCGCCCGATGCGCCCTTCACCACGCTGGCCGAGCTGATCCGCAGCCACGCGCGCCAGCAGCCGGCCCATGCCGCGCTGCGCGACGACCAGCAGACGCTGAGCTACGCGCAGCTTGACGCCCTCATGGACCGCGTGGCCACCGCGCTGCAGCGCGACGGCGTGCAGCCTGGCCAGGCGATTGCCATCTGCGCGTTGAACTCGGTGCGCTATGCCGCGCTGTTCCTGGGCGCCTTGCGCGCGGGCGTGGTGGTTGCGCCGCTGGCGCCGTCCTCCACGGCCGACAGCCTGGCCTCCATGCTGCGCGATGCCCAGGCGCGCCACCTGTTCCTCGACAAGGCGGCCCAGGACCTGGTGCCTGCCGACGGCGCCCTGCAATGCATCTCGCTGGACAGCGCCGCGCCCGGCCGGGCCTTTGACGACTGGCTGGCGCCCGAAGGCGCGCAGCCCGCGCCCGTGAGCGTGGAGCCGGCCGCGCCGTTCAACATCATCTATTCCTCGGGCACCACGGGCACCCCCAAGGGCATCGTGCAGTCGCACGGCATGCGCTGGGCCCACATCAACCGGGGCAGCGTCTACGGCTACGGCCCCGAGGGCACGACGCTGCTGGCCACGCCGCTGTACTCCAACACCACGCTGGTGGTGTTCTTCCCCACGCTGGGCAGCGGCGGCTGCGTGGTACTGATGCCCAAGTTCGACGCGGCCCGCTACCTGCAGCTGGCCCAGCAGCACCGCGTCACCCACACCATGCTGGTGCCCGTGCAGTACCAGCGCATCATGGCGCTGCCGCAGTTCGGCGAGCATGACCTGTCCAGCTTCCGCGCCAAGTTCTGCACCAGCGCGCCGTTCCGGGCCGAGCTCAAGGCCGACGTGGTGGCGCGCTGGCCCGGCAGCCTGACCGAGTTCTACGGCATGACCGAAGGCGGCGGCACCTGCATCCTCGAAGCCCATCTGCACCCGGACAAGCTGCACACCGTGGGCAAGCCCGCCGAGGGCCATGACATCCGCCTCATCGACGAGGACGGCCGCGAGGTCGCCCCGGGCGAGGATGGCGAGGTCGTGGGCCACTCTGCCAGCATGATGACCGGCTACCACGGCCAGCCCGCCAAGACGCGCGAAGCCGAATGGTTCGACCCCACGGGCAAGCGCTTCATCCGCACGGGCGACGTGGGCCGCTTCGATGCCGATGGATTCCTCACCCTGTTCGACCGCCGCAAGGACATGATCATCAGCGGCGGCTTCAACATCTACCCCAGCGACCTGGAAACCCAGCTGCGCGCCCACCCGGCCGTGGACGACGTGGCCGTGGTCGGCGTGCCTTCCGAGCAATGGGGCGAGACGCCCGTGGCCTACGTGGTGTCGCGCGCGGGGCAGCCGGCCCTGCCCGAGGACATCATGGGCTGGTACAACCAGCGGGCCGGCAAGACCCAGCGCCTGGCGGACCTGCGCTTCATTGCCGAGCTGCCGCGCAGCGCCATCGGCAAGGTGCTCAAGCGCGAGCTGCGCGACCAGTACGCGACGGGGCGCTGAACCGGCGGAGGCTTTCTCCAAACGATGTCCACCACGATGTCCACCAAGAGGTACACCCCATGAGCAACGACACCACGATGTCCGAGGTCCGCCGCCAGGTGACGGCCGAGGAATGGCAGACCCGCATCGAGCTGGCCGCCGCCTACCGGCTGGTCGCCCACTTCGGCTGGGACGACCTGATCTTCACCCACATCTCGGCGCGCGTGCCGGGCCAGCCCGACCAGTTCCTGATCAACCCCTACGGCATGCTGTTCGACGAGATCACCGCGTCCAGCCTGGTCAAGGTGGACCACGAGGGCCGGCCGCTGATGGAGACCGAATACGACGTCAACCCGGCCGGCTTCGTCATCCACAGCGCCATCCACGACGGCCGCCCCGAGGTGCAGTGCGTGCTGCACACGCACACGCGCTATGGCGTGGCCGTCTCGGCGCAGAAGGAAGGGCTGCTGCCCATCTCGCAGCAGTCCATCTTCCCGCTGGCGCGCCTGGCCTACCACGACTACGAAGGCGTGGCCCTGCGCGACGACGAGAAGCCGCGCCTGGTCGATGACCTGGGCGCCAGCAACTTCCTCATCCTGCGCAACCACGGCCTGCTGACCTGCGGCCGCAACGTGGCCGAGGCCGTGCTGGCCATGTACACGCTGGAGTCGGCCTGCCGCATCCAGATCCTGGCGCAGTCGGGCGGCGGCGAGCTCACGCGCATCCCGCAGGACATCATTGCCGACGCGGTCAACCAGTCGCGCCAGGTCACCAAGGGCAAGGGCGCAGGCCTGGCCTGGCCCGGCCTGCTGCGCCGCCTGGACCGCATAGACCCTTCTTACAAGGACTGAAGGAAACCATGGGAATTCTGGTCAATATCCACCCGAGCATGGGCGCGCCCATCGTCGACTCGCTGCGCGCGCTGGCGCCCGGCGTGCAGGTCTGGGGCCACCGCGAGGAGGCGCCGGCCGATGCGGTCGAGGCCATGCTCGCCTGGAGCCTCAAGCCGGGCGTGCTGCCGGCCTATCCGGGCCTGAAGCTGCTGTGCGCGCCCAGCGCGGGCGTGGACAAGCTGCTGGCCGTGCCCGACCTGCCGGCCGGCCTGCCCGTGGCGCGCACCGTCGATCCGCAGCAGCATGTGGAGATCGCCCAGTACGTGGTGGGCACCGCGCTGCGCCACACGCGCGAGCTGGACCTGTTCGCGCGCCAGCAGCAGGCCGGCGACTGGCTGCGCCGCCCCGTGCGCGCCAGCGCAGACTGCCGCGTGGGCATCCTGGGCCTGGGCGAGGTCGGCCGCTTCGTGGCCGGCGCCATGCAGGCCATCGGCTACCCCGTCGCAGGCTGGAGCCGCAGCGCCAAGAGCATTGCAGGCCTGGCCACGCACAGCGGTGCCGAAGGTCTGAAGCAGCTGCTGTCCACCAGCGACATCCTGGTCTGCGCCTTGCCGCTCACGCCCGAGACGCGCGACCTGCTGGACCGCCGCACCCTGTCCCTGCTGCCGCGTGGTGCCTACTTCATCAACGTGGGGCGCGGCGAACAGGTGGTGGAAGACGACCTGCTGGCCCTGCTCGACGAAGACCACCTGGCAGGCGCCGCGCTGGACGTGCTGCGCGACGAGCCGCCCCAGCCCGGCAACAAGGTCTGGGCCCATCCCAAGGCCTTTGTCACGCCGCACATCGCGGCCCAGGCCTCGGCCGACACCGTGGCGCGCCAGTGCCTGGAGAACCTGCGCCGCCTGCGCGCGGGCGAGCCGCTGCTCAACCTTGTGGATGTGGCGCGGGGGTACTGAGCCCTTTTTCCATCCGACGCTGCGCTGTTGCGTGGCGTTTTTTCATCGCCGGGCCGCCCCAAGATGAAAAGCGGCCCCCTTGGGGGGCAGCGGACCTTGCGCAGCAAGGGTAGCGTGGGGGCCATTTTTCAACTTAGAAGAATCCAGAGACACCATGCCTTCGACTTCCCGCCGCGGCTTTTTGCAATCTACCGCTGCCGCCGCTGCAGCAGCCACCACCGTGCTGGCCCCCTTGGCCTGGGCCCAGAGCCCCTGGCCCTCCAAGCCCATCCGCATCATCGTTCCGTACACGGCAGGCGGTTTCACCGACCAGATGGCGCGCCTGCTGCAGGTCGGCCTGCAAAAGGCCCTGGGCCAGCCCGTCATCGTGGAGAACAAGCCTGGTGCCAACAGCATCATCGGCGTGGACCAGATCGCCAAGGCCGCGCCGGACGGGCACACCTTCGGCGTGGTCATCGCGGCCTATGCGGCCAACACCACGCTCTATCCCAAGCTGCCCTACAACCCGAAGAAGGACCTGGTCGGCGTCTCGCTCATGGGCGTCTCGCCCCTGGTCGCTGCCGTGGCCATGAACGCGCCGTTCAAGACCACGCCCGAGCTGATCGCCTATGCCAAGGCCAATCCCGGCAAGGTGGGCTTCGGCTCCTCGGGCAGCGGCTCCAGCGCCCACCTGACCACCGAGCTGATGAAGCTGCTCACCAAGACGGACATGGTCCACGTGCCCTACAAGGGCGCCGCGCCCGCGCTGGCCGACCTCATGGGCGGCCAGATCCCGCTGTTCCTGGACCCGCCGCCCAACCTCATCCAGCCCGCCAAGGCCGGCCGCATCCGCCTCATCGGCGTGGCCAGCGACAAGCGCCTGGCCGCGCTGCCCGACGTGCCCACCTTCGTGGAGCAGGGCTACGACGGCCTGCTGGGCAGCACCTGGGCGGCCATGATCGCGCCGGCCGGCGTGCCGCGCGAGATCGTGCAGCGCATGTCCGCCGAGGTGTCGCGCATCATCCGCAGTGCCGAGGTGTCGCAG
Organism: Delftia sp. WSY_10; assembly: GCF_043104705.1. Taxonomy (NCBI): domain Bacteria; kingdom Pseudomonadati; phylum Pseudomonadota; class Betaproteobacteria; order Burkholderiales; family Comamonadaceae; genus Delftia; species Delftia sp. WSY_10. Next base: position 701,400 of record NZ_JBICKY010000056.1, read on the forward strand.
CGGCTGGAGCAGGTGATGGGGACGTTTGCGGAGGGGTCCACGCCTGAGGAGTGCGATCGGTTCATTGCTGCCGAGACGGAGAAGTGGGGGAGGGTGATTCGGGAGGCGAAGGTGACGGTGGACTGAGTCTTTCTTGTTCTCGGGTCTGTTTTTTGACCCGGCAGGGGCACAAACAATCAGGCAGCCCCCACCCTCCACCGCCTCCTGGGCGCCCTCAACGCATGCCTTTCCCGATAGGCAGCAGGCGCCATCCCCACATACCGCAAGAACACCCGCCGAAACGCCGAGGCATCCCCATACCCGCAGGCCAGCGCCACGGACGGCACGCTCTCCAGCGTGATCTCCAGCAGCACCCGGGCCCGTGCGCAGCGCAGGCGGTGCAGGTGGTCCAGCGGGCTGTGGCCCAGTTCCTGCTGGAAGTGGCGCAGCAGGGTGCGCGGGCTGGTGGATGCCGCGTGCGCGAGGGCCTGCAGGTCATAGGGCTGCTCCACGCGCGCCTCCAGCCAGGCGATGGCATGGGCCAGCACGCTGTTGCGCGTGGCGGGAATGCGGCGGTCCTGCAGGGCGGCCCGGGTGGCGCGTTCGCGCTGGGCATCGGGCTGCAGCACGGCGGCCAGCGCTGCGGCCAGGTCGTCGCCGAAGGCATGGCGTGTGAGCGCGACGGCCATGGGTGCCAGGGCCTCGGGGTGGGAGGCGCTGAGCCAGGGCCTGTCGTCCACGAAGGGCTGGCCCTCGGCCAGTTCGATGCCCGGGAAGTCCAGGCCGAAGCCGCCCATGAAATACCAGGGCAGGGCCACAAGCCGGCCCTGGCAGCGGCCGCCCGCTGCCGCAAACCAGGCGGCGCTGCCCAGCGTGCAGACGGCCAGGCCCTGGTCGAAGGCCGTGGTGATGCGGCGCACGAGGGCCGGATGCGCGGCGACGATGTCGCGGATGGAGGGAATGTCAGGGCAGTGCAGCGCGCTCACGAAGACGGCCTGCGCGGGCCCTTCGGCTGCCGCGCCTTCGTCCGCGTGCGGCATGGTGGGCAGGGGCCGGCCCTGGCCGTCGGCCCAGCGCCAGCCAAAGCGCGGTGCGCGCCGGCCCAGGCGCAGGCTGGCGACCAGGTTGGCGCTGCGCAGCATCTCCACCAGGTGCGCGGCGTGGCCGATGGCGCTGTGCTCCAGGCAGGGCAGCTCGATGACAAAGGTCCGGGGCATGGCGGTTCTGGCTCCTCGAATGGCGATTTTGACGTGCCCGTCATACGTGCTTCACTTTTAGCATGGCTGCTTGTGCCACTTTCCAGGACCACGAAGATGCTCCACACCAGCGCCGAGACAAAGCCTTCCTCCTTCCCGCGCACAGGCCTGCGCTCCATCGCCCTGGCCGGGCTGCTGACCTGCGGCCTGCCACTGGCGGCCAGCGCCCAGGGGCTCGATGCACAGGGCCTGGCGGCCCTGGATGCCGCTATCCAGCCGCTGGCGCCCAAGATGGTGGAGTGGCGCCGCGACATCCACCAGCACCCCGAACTGTCGGGGCAGGAAGAACGCACGGCCAAGGTGGTGGCCGATCACCTGCGCCGCCTGGGCATGGAGGTGCAGACCGGCGTGGGCGGCACGGGCGTGGTGGGCGTGCTGCGCGGCGGCCAGCCGGGCAAGACCGTGGCGCTGCGTGCCGACATGGATGCGCTGCCCGTGGCCGAGAAGACCGGCCTGCCCTTTGCCTCCAAGGCCAAGGCCCAGTACATGGGCAAGGAAGTTTCGGTCATGCATGCCTGCGGGCACGATGCCCACGTGGCCATGCTCATGGGCGCGGCCGAGGCGCTGGCCGGCATGCGCGCCAAGCTGCCCGGCACGGTGAAGTTCATCTTCCAGCCCGCCGAGGAAGGCGCTCCCGTGGAGGCCGATGCCCACGGCCATGTGCCCAGCTTCGGCGCCAAGGCCATGGTGGAGGCCGGCGTGCTCAAGGACGTGCAGGCCATCTACGGCCTGCACATCACGGCCAACCTGCCCTCGGGCATGGTGGGCTACCGCAGCGGGCCGCTGATGGCGGGTTCGGACAGCCTCAGCATCCAGGTCGAGGGCCGGGGCGGCCATGGCTCGTCGCCGTGGAATGCGGTCGATCCCATCGTCGCGGCCAGCCAGGTGGTGCTGGGCCTGCAGACCGTGGTCAGCCGCCAGCTCAACATCAGCCTGGAGCCTGCCGTGCTGACGATCGGCTCCATCCAGGGCGGCACGCGCTACAACATCATCCCGGACAACGTGGAGATGCAAGGCACGCTGCGCACCTTCGACGAGGACATGCGCCAGGAGGCGCACAAGCGCATCACCGCCACGGCCGAGCAGATCGCGGCCTCCAGCGGCGCCAAGGCCAAGGTGCGCTTCGGTCCCGTGGCCTATCCGGTGACCACCAACCCCGCAGCACTGACCGAGGCCTCGCTGCCCGCGCTCAAGCTGGCCATGGGCGGCAAGGCCATGGTGATTCCCAAGGTCAGCGGCTCCGAGGATTTCTCGGAGTTCCAGAAGGTGGTTCCGGGCTTCTTCTACTTCCTGGGCGCGCCGCCGGCCGGCCAGGACTTTGCCAAGGCGCCGTCCAACCACTCGCCGCTGTTCGACATCGACGAGAAGCAACTGCCCACGGGCGCGCGCTCACTGGCCGCGCTGGCCGTGGACTATCTGCAGCGCAACCCATAGTTATTGGACTCCCCCTGAGCGGCGGACGCCGCTTCCCGTTGCACGGCGCCCCCTCTCTCGCTACGCGGGAGGGGGACGGCACCCGCGCTGCGGGGCGGCGCGGCCGGCGTAGGCCCTTGCTCGGTGCCCCTGGCTTGAGATCGAGTCCGTGCGAACCGCGTCGGCTTTATTTGGCGCTGGCGATTGCCGATGGGCCTTTCCACCACCGGGCGATGGCAAGGCGGAACGGCAGCAGCAGCGCCACGCCCAGCACCAGCTTCACGCCCAGGTCGCCCAGGGCCCAGGTCATCCAGGGCTCGGCGGAGCCTGCGAAGGCGATGCTCCAGAACAGGAAGGTGTCCAGGCAGGCGGCCAGCAGCGTGGCCACCAGGGGGGCACGCCACCAGCGGCCTGCACGCAGGCGGTGGAACACGCCGATGTCCAGCCACTGCGAGGCAATGAAGGCCGCGCCCGAGGCCAGCGCGATGCGCGGCGGCGCCAGCACCAGCGAGGCGGCCACGGCCACGGCAAAGCCCACCCAGGCCACGCGCCGGGCCTGCTGCGGGCCGAAGCTGCGGTTGACCAGCTCGCTCACCAGGAAGGCGAACGGATAGGTGATGGCGCCCCAGGTCAGCCAGTCGTTGATGGCGTACTGCACCAGGATGTTGGACGACAGCACCACCACGCCCATGGCCGCGATGGCGGCCAGCAGCTGGGTGCGCGAGGGGGCGGCGAAACGGGGCGGACGCGGTGTCATGCTGCGCCACCGGAGCCGCGTGCCCCCGACGAGGGCAGGGGCAGCCCGAGGATGGCGCAGGCCACGGCCTCGCCCACCTTGACGCCATCCACGCCGGCCGACAGAATGCCGCCCGCGTAGCTGGCGCCTTCGCCGGCCGGGTACAGGCCGCGCGTGTTCAGGCTGTGGAAGTCCGCGCCGCGCTCGATCTTCACGGGCGAGGAGGTGCGCGTTTCCACGCCGGTGAGCACGGCATCGTGCATGTCGTAGCCGCGGATCTTCTTGCCGAAGGCGGGCAGCGCCTCGCGCATGGCCTCGATGGCGTAGGCCGGCAGCACGTGGTGCAGGTTGGTCAGCGTGATGCCGGGCTTGTAGGAGGGCTCGACCTCGCCCAGCGCGGCCGATTCCTTGCCCGCGATGAAGTCGCCCACCAGCTGGCCCGGCGCGTTGTAGTTGCGCCCGCCCAGCAGGTAGGCCTTGGTCTCCAGCTGGCGCTGCAGCACGATGCCCGACAGCGGGTGCAGCTCGCCGTCCTTGAGGTTTTCCACGCCATGGGTCTTGCCGTCGAAGGCCCAGGCAAAGCTTTTGGCATCGCGCGGGTAGTCGGAGGGGTCGATGGCGCAGACCATGCCGGCGTTGGCATTGCGCTCGGCGCGCGAGTACTGGCTCATGCCGTTGGTGACCACGCGCTCGGGCTCGCTGGTGGCCGCCACCACGGTGCCGCCCGGGCACATGCAAAAGCTGTAGACCGCGCGCCCGTTGCTGGCGTGGTGCACCAGCTTGTAGTCGGCCGCACCCAGCAGCGGGTGGCCGGCATGCCTGCCCCAGCGCGCGCGGTCGATCACGCTTTGCGGATGCTCGATGCGAAAGCCCACCGAGAACGGCTTGGCCTCCATGTGCACGCCGCGCTCGTAGAACATGGCGAAGGTGTCGCGCGAGCTGTGGCCCAGGGCCATCACGGCATGGTCGGTCTCCAGCCACTGGCGCTCGCCGCTGTCCTGGTCCAGCACTTCCAGGGCGGTGAGACGGCGGTCCTTGCCCTCGCCCTCGATGCGCATGTCACACACGCGCTGGCCGAAGCGGATCTCGCCGCCCAGGCGGATGATCTCCTCGCGTATTCCCTCGACCACCTTCACCAGCTTGAAGGTGCCGATGTGCGGATGCGCGGCATAGAGGATCTCGGGCGGCGCGCCGTGGGTGACGAATTCCTGCATCACCTTGCGGCCCAGGTGGCGCGGGTCCTTGATCTGGCTGTAGAGCTTGCCGTCGGAGAAGGTGCCTGCGCCGCCTTCGCCGAACTGCACATTGGACTCGGGCACCAGCTCGCGCTTGCGCCACAGGCCCCAGGTGTCCTGGGTGCGCTCGCGCACCGAGCGGCCGCGCTCGATCACGATGGGCCTGAAGCCCATCTGCGCCAGCACCAGGGCCGCAAAAATGCCGCAGGGCCCGAAGCCCACCACCACAGGCCGGCGCTGCAGGTCGGCAGGCGCCTGGCCCACGGCATGCCAGCGCATGTCGGGCGTGGGGTTCACATGGGCATGGCTGGAGAACTGCTCCAGCAGCGCGGCTTCCTGGCTTTCGTCGGCCAGCGTCAGGTCGACGATGTAGACGGCCAGCAGCTCGGACTTGCGCGCATCGAAGCTGCGCTTGTGCACATGCACGGAGGCAATGGCCTCCTCGGCAATGCCCAGCTGGCGCGCGGCCAGGGCGCGCAGCGGCTCCAGGGGCAGATATTCGGTGTGGCTGTCGGGGTGGTATTGCACCGCCGACAGGGGCAGTTTCAGTTCAGAGACGCGGATCATGGCTTGTACCTATCAAGCAGAGGGCCGGCGATGGTAAGCCAAAGTGGGCGACCGCACAGGCTGCGGGCCGCACAGCCTTGGGGTGTGCTCGGGTTCGGATTTTCCGCCAGATATTCCTGGTCCTGGTGCCGTCCCGGTCCGGGCACGGACCTTGCATGCAGGGCCGGCCATCCGCGAGCGGGGTCCTTCAGCCCCGGTCTGACGGGGTGGCTGCATCTGCGCGAAGTGGTGGTGGAACGGATGTAAGCTCGCGGCAAGCCTGCGGGCGGGTGCTGCCCCAGGTGAACAAGATCAACGCATTCCACGCACCACAAGGAGACATTTCATGAAGCAACCCCCTTCCAGGCAACGCCTGCCTGCATGGCAGTGGATCGGCCTTGCGGCCGCCACGCCGCTGTTCCTCGCATCGTGCGGCGGTGGTGGTGGCAATGGCGGATTGGGCCAGGACGACCTGGCGGCCTGCGCCATCACCTCGGGCGATGGCAGCGTGGTCGTGGGCTCGGGCCTGCCCGGTGATCCGGCTGCACCCGAACCCTCGTCGGGCTACCGCCTCGGCAAGAAGGCCCTGCACACCTCCAAGTACATGGTGGTCACGGCCAACCCGCTGGCGTCCAAGGCCGGTTGCGAGGTGCTCAAGTCCGGCGGCTCGGCCGTGGATGCGGCCGTGGCCGTGCAGATGGTGCTGGGCCTGGTGGAGCCGCAGTCCAGCGGCATCGGCGGTGGCGCCTTCATGCTCTACCGCGATGCGGCCACGGGCAAGGTCGTGGCCTATGACGGCCGCGAGACTGCTCCGGCTGCCGCCACGGAAAACTACCTGCGCTACGTGGACGATGCCACCGACCAGACCGCGCCCAAGCCTTCGGCGCGCTCCAGCGGCCGCTCCATCGGCACGCCGGGCGTGGTGCGCATGCTGGAACTCGCGCACAAGGACTACGGCAAGACCGCGTGGCCCCAGCTGTTCAATTCGGGCATCGACCTGGCCAGCAAGGGCTTTCCCATCAGCGGCCGCATGGCCGCCGCGCTGGAGGGCTCCAAGACGGAGCTGGCGCGCGATGCCGATGCCGCCAAGCTGTACTTCGATGCCCAGGGCAAGCCGCTGGCGCTGGGCGCCAAGTTCGTCAACCAGCCCTATGCCGACACGCTGCGCAGCATCGCCACGGGCGGTGCCGATGCCTTCTACCGTGGCGACCTGGCCCAGGCCATCGTCAGCAAGGTGGGCGTGACGCAGACCGTCTCGGACGGTGCGCCCATCACCCCCGGCAAGACCACGCTGCAGGACCTGGCCAGCTACGAGGCCAAGCGCCGCGAAGCCGTCTGCACCACCTACCGCGCGCGCTACATGGTCTGCAGCATGCCGCCGCCGTCGTCCGGCGGCATTGCCGTGGCCCAGGCCATGGGCATTCTGGAGAACTTCGACCTCAAGGCCTATGCGCCCACGGCCATCGATGGCGAGGGCGGCAAGCCCTCGGTGATGGGCGTGCACCTGGTCAGCGAAGCCCTGCGCCTGGCCTATGCCGACCGTGACAAGTACGTGGCCGACACCGACTTCGTGTCCCTGCCCGGCGGCTCGCCGGCCCTGATGCTGGACAAGAGCTACCTGCGCCAGCGCGCCGCCCTCATCTCCACCACCAAGAGCATGGGCACGGCCCAGGCAGGCAACTTCGGCACGCCTTCGCAGGGCGTGGTCGATGTCAAGGAGGCCGGCACCACGCACATGAGCATCGTCGATGCCAAGGGCAACGCGCTGAGCATGACGACCACGGTGGAGTCCAGCATGGGGTCCTTTCACGTCACGCGCGGCTTCGTGCTCAACAACCAGCTGACCGACTTCGCGGCCATCCCCAGCACCGCCGACGGCCCGGTCGCCAACCGCGTGCAGCCGGGCAAGCGCCCGCGCAGCTCCATGGCGCCCACGCTGGTGTTCGACCTGAAGACCGACGGCACCGCCGGCGACTTCAAGATGGCCACGGGCTCGCCGGGCGGCAGCACCATCATCCAGTACGTGACCAAGACCCTGGTCGGCGCGCTGGACTGGGGTCTGGATGCGCAGCAGGCCACGTCGATGGTGGACTTCGGCGCGGCCAACAGCCCGACCACCAACGTGGGCGGCGAGCACCCCAACATCAACACGGCCAATGGCGGCAACGACGATCCGCTGGTCAGCGGCCTGCGTGCCCTGGGCCATGTGGTGTCCATCAGTGCGCAGTCCAGCGGTATTGGCACCATCTTGCGGGTGCAGCGCAATGGGCAGGCGCAGCTGGAAGGTGGGGCTGATCCGCGCCGTGAAGGGCTTGTTCTGGGCGATACCGTTCGCTGATTTTGGTCTGATGATTGACTGAGGAAGGCGCTGCTGGCAGGGATGCTGGTGGCGCCTTTTTTGCTGGTTTGCTGGTGGGTCTTTTTTTGACCCTGCCGGGTGGTTGTTTTTCGAGGCCGGGGTTCGGCCCGGCAGCCGACCCGCTTTCTTGTCGCGCGACAAGAAAGCGGGGCAAAGAAGCGCGCCCCGAACTGCCCACGACCCTTCGCTTCGCTGCGGGCGACCTGCGTTGGGCGGGATGCGGGGTGTGCCGCAGAACTCACTCCTTGCGCCTGCGGCGCAATCCGTTCAAACAACTGCGGCAAGCTAGACAACGAAGCAGCCCTGTCCTTCGGCAGGGCTGCCACCCCGCATCCCGCCCAACGCAGGCGTGGGCAGAAGGGGGAGGCTGGGGAACAGCCAACAGCCAACAGCCAACAGCCAACAGCCAGCAGCCAACAGCCAACAGCCAACAGCCAACAGCCAGCAGCCAACAGCCAACAGCCGGCGCCATCGCTCCGCTCGGCTTCAAACCGGGGCCGAGCGCAGCGACGGCCCGAAAAACTCCCCCGTATGTCAGCGCCTGCGGCGTGGTGGTTGCGGGGTTGCAGTCCTGCCGAAGGACAGGACTGCTT